>CAWBCX010000019.1:0-16042 GCA_963787265.1 uncultured Alphaproteobacteria bacterium
AAGGGGATGGTGATGAGCGGCAGACGACCTGGATGACAAGCTAAAGGTTATAATGACGGAACGCCATGCTGCAAATTAAGTGGATAACGATCTCAGTAGCGGCTTGTCTGACCGCCTTGATGGCGTCGCTTTGGTCCTTGCCGACTCTGGCGGCGGTCAATCACGAAGCGCTCTTGCGAGGACGATTGACCGAAGTTCGTGAGCTTTTAGAAAGACGCCAGGCCCATCGCGATATGTTGAACGTGCACATCGAAGCGCTATCCTTGGAGTTGGACCAGCTTCAGTTGGATCGAAGGGACGCTTTGGCCATACTATCAGAGCGGATCGATCAAACAAGAAGCTACGAACTCGAGCTTGATCGCCTGGTGCCTCGAATTCTACCACGCGTCAATCGTTTGGAGGCACTGCGGAAACAAGGCGCCCGGGCGATTGCCGATCTGGCCAAAATTGGCCGCGACAGCAATGTTCGAGCCGAGACAAAAGCGAGATTTCTCGCAACAAAGACGATATCGATCAACCAGATGCGTCGCGCATCAACAAGCGTCCGCTTGCTTCGCCGTGTGCCTAATGACTTGGTCAGCAAACACCGCGATCTCGATTTCCAGATACCGTTGCTGGCAAAGGCGCTGGACCGGGTGTCCAGCCGGCAGGACAAACTTCAGCGTCGGCGTGACAGCGCCTTCAGAAATGTCGCGGATCTCAGTGTCGATATTGAAAGACTGACAGCCGAAGAGCATCGTTTGGCTCGGAATATGCTGGCACGAACATTGACGGCAACCTCCAGAGCGTCGAGCCAGCGCCCTGATTGGGCCAAGACACGAATTGATCGGCGCAATATCGGCATTGCCGACGTCGGCAATGCCGAGATCAAGAGTGCGGCGACAGGGCAAACCCAGTCTCGATCGACAACAACCTCCCTTGATGATTCGAGGGATCGTGCAAGACCATCGGCCAAACCGATGGTTCCTGTCATGCCGGGACGTGCGGCGACCGGAAAGGCATCGGCCCTTGTCGCCGGCTGGACCAATCAAGGCTCGGACAGACAACCTGACGATCGTCAGGTTTTTGACAAAAATCAAGAGGTTGCTTCTCTGCATGCCGCCCCGTTCGATAGTCTCTCCTCACGGGTCGGCCGCGGCCAGATCGAAGAAAGCCGTCCCCTGGTTCCAACGGGAGAAACAATCGGCTATACATTAGCAGATGTCATACGGCAGGCGAACCAATCGGCTATCGAGATTCCGGCGACACCACGACAGCGTGTCGCCGCTCCAGACGGTGGCCTTGTCGTTTTTGCAGGTGATTTTAGAAGTTATGGATTGCTCTTGATCATTGAACATGACAGCGAATACCATACGTTATTATGGGGCTTTTCATCGCTCGATATAGAGTTGGGTGATCGCGTCGAGGCTGGTCAGATTGTTGGGGTCGCCGGCACAGGTCAATCGCCTAAATTGCATGTCGAGTTAAGGCGGAATGGCGAACCGGTTAGCCCCGAAGTGTGGTTGGCCGCGAGCAACAGTGGGGTCAAAGGTTAATGCGCAAAAGTGCTGTAAGCGCCGTCGTTACGGGCCTGATTGTCCTGGCGATTTACTTGGCCCCGGCGAAAGGGCCGCAAGCAGGCTCGTCGGATACGTTCCGCCAGCTGAAGCTGTTCGGCGATGTGTTCGAACGGGTCCGCAGCGAATATGTCGAAGACGTCACGGATGAGACGCTGATCGAGTTGGCCATCAACGGTATGCTGACATCGCTTGATCCCCATTCGGGCTATCTCGACGCCAAGCGCTACCGGGACATGCAGGTTCAGACGAAGGGCGAATTCGGCGGCCTCGGTATCGAGGTCACGATGGAAAACGGCCTGGTCAAGGTTGTTTCGCCCATCGACGACACACCTGCCCATCGGGCGGGAATCCAAGCTGGTGACGTAATCACGCATATCGACAGCGAACCCGTTCTGGGGCTCAGCCTTTCCGAAGCGGTCGAGAAGATGCGCGGGCCCGTCGATACGCTGATCGCGCTTACGCTCAGGCGAAACGGCGATGATGAGCCTCTTGATGTCAGCATGGCCAGGGCGGTGATCACCATTTCCCCGGTTCGCTATCGCGCCGAGGCGGATATCGGTTACTTGCGGGTAACCGCCTTCAATGAACAAACCGAGACAAAGCTCCGCGAAGGTATCGAAGACTTGAAGGCCGAACTCGGCTCGAGCCTCAAAGGGTTTGTCATCGATCTTCGTAACAATCCCGGCGGCTTGCTTGAGCAGGCGGTGTCGGTCTCCGATACGTTTCTCGATCGTGGCGAGATCGTCTCGACCAGGGGACGACGTACCGACAGCATCCAGCGTTTCAACGCCCGCCGCGGCGATTTGGCAGACGGACTCCCCTTGGTCGTGCTGATCAACGGCGGGTCGGCGTCGGCGTCGGAGATCGTTGCTGGCGCCCTGCAGGATCACCACCGGGCGATCGTGATGGGGACGCAGTCCTTTGGCAAGGGATCGGTGCAGACGATCATGCCTCTGCCGGGCCACGGCGCCATCCGCTTGACCACTGCGCGCTATTACACACCTGCCGGAACCTCCATTCAGGCGAAGGGTATTTCGCCAGATATCGAGGTAAGACAGTCGAAGATCGAAGTTATCGAAGATGCCGCTGGAAGGCGTGAAGCTGATCTTCGCGGCAGGCTTGAGAACGACCAGTCGAGTGACGGCGAAGGCGGCGCAAGCGGTCAGGCGAATGGCGACGTGAGCGATGTTGAAGGAAGCGGTGAAGACTATCAGCTCGCCCGCGCCCTTGATTTGCTTCGCGGTATAGCCATGTTTGGGGCGCAAACCGTCCAGTAAGCCGCAATAGCCAGCCAGACGCTGGCGAGGATTGGATAAGACGGAAGATGGACCGAGCTAAGAAAGCCAACTGATGTCGATGATCGGCCGTCTCCTGCCGATGCGCAATCTGCTTGGACTTTACTTGATTGTTGGCTTGCTTGCCATGTTGGCTCTCACCGCTAGGTGGTATTCAGGCCCAGGTGAGTTGAGGCAGGTTAGCGACGCATCATTTGAACAATCCATGCCAGATCGTCCCTCGGTCGCGGCAAAGAGCCCTGCTCCGCCCGTTGAGACAGCTATTGCTGCAACGCCCTCAACGGTTGATCAACCGGTCAATCCTGGATTCACCCGGCCGGAAACTGTCCAGATCAAACCGGCGGCACCTGATCTCGACCTTGTCGATGCCAGCCCTTCCGGCCCTCTGCCACGTATCAGCAACGACGGCCGGCTGCCTTTGCTGGCCTATGGACGCCCGTTTGATCGTTCGGAAAAGAGACCGAAGATTGCCATTATGGTGACAGGCCTTGGTCCTCAATCCGATGCGACCAATGCGACCTTTCATCTACCGGCAGCGATCAGCCTGTCGTTCTCGCCATATACCGAAGACCTGCCCTCCCTGTTCGAAAGAGCACGTCTCGCCGGGCACGAGGTTCTGATCGAACTGCCGATGGAACCGGTTGATTATCCGGCCAATGACCCTGGCCCTCACACGCTTCGGGCCAGTGGCACGGTCGATGCCAACTTGGAGCGTCTGGCATGGGTTCTCTCCAGAGCCCCTGGCTATTTTGCGGTCACCGGTCCAACAGGTGCCTTTGGTGCCAGCCCGGAGGCGGAGCCGGTCGTCAAGGCCGTCGCGACCAAGGGTGTCGGGATGGTGGAAATCGATGGCGATGGACTGGTCGATCAGGCCGAAAAAGCCGGTCTTGCCTATACCTCGACCCTGCATTGGATCGATGAGACACCTTCTATCGACGCGATCGACAAGGCACTGGCTGATTTGGAAGCCAAGGCCAAGGCAGACGGCACGGCGATCGGCGTTTCCGAAGCTTATCCGATCACGCTGCAACGCCTCGTCAAATGGATCAATGAGCTTGAGACCCGCGGAATCGCTTTGGTGCCGGTCAGTGCTGTGCTGATTGAACGCAATGGTTTGCTCGGCGCCAGTGACAATGATCAGGCTTCTGGATCGAATATTGCACAGAGCCAGAACTGATCATCCTCCAAAAAATTTCCGTCCCTGCGCAGGTATTGTTCTGATCAACCGGGCGGGTTTGGTTTTCATCGGAGAACGACGGGGCATGGCTGGCAACAACTGGCAAATGCCCCAGGGCGGGATCGATGATGGCGAGCAGCCTCTCGACGCTGCAAAGAGAGAATTGCTTGAAGAGACAGGTGTGCGCGAGGTTGAATTCCTTGCTGAAAGCTCGGCCTGGCATTGCTACCAAATCCCGGAAAAACGAAGGCCGGCCTACTGGCGAGATCGTTATATCGGTCAGTGTCAACGCTGGTTTGCCTTCCGTTTCGTGGGCCAGGATGAGGACGTCAATTTGGAATTGCACGAGCCCGAGTTCAGCCTTTGGCGCTGGGCCACGGCTGACGAAGTTGTCGACGTCGTGGTTTCCTTCAAGCGGCAGGTTTATCAGGCTGTGCTCGACGAATTCCGCCCTTTTTTAGCCGATGCCTGATAACGGCTTGTCGCGATCATGGCTTGGTTTTCGCCTTAAACCTTGGTGTTTGCCATTTTGCAGATGAGATGCCAGGCGTTCTCATCCACGGGGCTGATCGACAGCCGGGATTGTCGGACCAAGGCCAAATGGGCCAGCTTGGGCTCGGCTTTGATTTCTTTCAGCGAGACTTCCCGACTAACGGGCTTCACCGGCTCGACGTCAACCAGAACGAAGCTCTCCTTGGGATCGTCCGGATCGTCATACGCTTCCCGCGCGACCGCCATGATACCGACCACCGCCGGATCTTTCAGCGATCGATAGAAGAAAACCTGGTCCCCTTTCTTCATAGCGCGCATATTGTTTGCGGCCTGATGACTGTGGATACCGTCCCATGGCGCAACGCCGTCCCGAACCAGATCCTCATAGGTATAATCGTTAGGTTCCGCCTTCATCAGCCAATAGGCCATCTGTCCTTCCTTTCTTTTGATCGATGTCGATTTCTGGAACCGCTGATCGAAGCCTCTCGACCAAGCGCCGGTCCCGTTCAGCCCTATCGGTACCGATGCCGACGTCACGGCGCCGGGTGCAGTCTCATCTCGCCAAAGCTGGTGCAGAACCTGCCGTGAAATCCAGCGTCGAGCAAGCCCAAGCGACTTTCCAAACGCCCGCTTCCAGCCCGTTCGCGAGGCGCAGCGCGCGTATCGCCGACCGACCCTCTCGACCATTGCTTCGGGGATGGGTCGAGGCTATCGTCCGGCTGGCGTCATGGGGACGAAAGTGTTTGCTGGTTGAAGGGACAGGGCAGGATGGGCGAGCGCATCGAAAGCGTGGCTGTTTTGGGTGCCGGGACCATGGGAAGCGGCATCGCAGCCGCCTGTGCCGAGGCGGGATGCCGGATTCTGCTGCTGGATGTGACCAAGGATCGGGCCGAAAAGTCGATTGCCGCCATGACCGAGGGACGCGCCCCTGCCCTCGACGATGCCTTGATCGCGGCGCGCATCAAGCCTGGCGATCTCGAAAGCGACCTTGCCGAAATCAGTGATTATGACTGGATTTGCGAGGCTATTGTCGAAGACCTCGCCACCAAGCGCGATCTGTTTGCCAAGATCGAGCCGCTTCGGCGCCGTGATGCCGTGATCAGCACCAACACATCGGGCATTCCCCTTCGCGCCATCACCAAAGATATGCCGGCGAGCTTCAATGAACGCATCGTCGTGACCCATTTTTTCAATCCCGTGAAGGTGATGAAACTTCTGGAGATTGTCCCGGGCGACACGACATCGGACGCGGTCGTCGCGCGTCTCGCGGATTTCGGCCGGGATCGGCTTGGCAAAGGCGTTGTCCATGCCAAGGACACGGTGAATTTCATCGGCTAACCGCATCGGCTGCTTTTGGATGCTCGCAGGCCTGCACAAGGCAAAAACGGCACTGGCGGACGGTCTTTCGATGGAGGAGATCGACGCGTTGATGGGCGAACCAGTCGGCATTCCGAGAACAGGCCTTTACGGACTGATCGATCTGATCGGGCTCGATATCATGGACCTGGTAGGCAAGAATCTGGCGATCAACCTTGCCGATGGGGATGCCGGCCATGCGTTCACCGCCTTACCGCCAGCGGAGACAGCGATGCTGGCACGGGGCCAGCTCGGCAGGAAAACCGGCGGCGGCTTTTATCGCATGCTGAAAGCCGGAGACGGCAGTCGGACCAAGGAAGTTTTCGATCTCGCCCAGGCGTCCTGGCGACCGGCGGCAAGGGTGACGCTCAGTGCGCCCCACGATCAGGCCCCGACACTGCTCTTTGCCGATGATGCCAAAGGGCGCTTTGCCGCCGATCTCATGGGCGGGACCTTGCTCTATGCAGCGGACCTCGTGCCCGATATTGCCGATGATATCGTCAATATCGATCGCGCCATGCGCTGGGGCTTCAATTGGGCCAAGGGCCCGTTCGAGCTTTTGGACGACATGGGCCCGGAGCGAATGATTACCAGACTTGAGAGCACCGGCGCTCGCCTTCCAGGCATGCTGGAGGTCCTGCGCCGGAGCGGCTACGAAACCTTTTATGATGTCGAGGGGGACATGTTCCTGGGATTGGACGGCCGCTACCACCCGGTACCCGCTGTCTGACACCGAAAGAGCCTGAGCGCGCTGGTAGGGTTCAACGCCCGGGCAAGCGGTTGCAGCTTGCCTAAGCCAAGTCCGAATTCTATGCTGTGACTTGCACGAGGGGAGCCATGAAGAGGCTGAGAGGTCCCGATGGGCGGGGCGACCCTTTGAACCTGCGCAACCGCTTTTCAAAAGAAGGGCGAAGGGAACGTGCGGCTTGGCCGATACCAATTTACCCGTTTCAGATCACTCAAGTGCCTTTCGGATCGATGTTGACGGCGCCGCCCTCAGCTATGCAGGGCTGCCCCTGTTTTCCAGCCTCGACTTCTACCTGGAACCTGCCCGATGGACCTGCCTTCTCGGGCCGAGCGGTGTTGGCAAGAGCAGCCTGCTTCGCGTGATCGCCGGGCTCCAGCCTCTCGAGCGCGGCAGCATACGCTGCAGCGATGGTGGTCAGCTGGTGGGCCGGCTTGCCTGGATGGGACAGCAGGACGGCCTTCTCCCCTGGCTGACGGCAGCAGAGAATGTGCTGTTGGGCTCGAGATTGAGAGGGCAAGCGCCGGATCGGAAGCGGGCGGCCGGTCTACTTGCGGAAGTAGGAATCGAGGCCCAGGCAGAACAATTGCCGGCGACCTTGTCCGGCGGTCAGCGCCAACGGGTGGCGCTGGCGCGAACGCTCATGGAAGACCGGCCGGTCGTGTTGATGGATGAGCCTTTTTCATCGCTGGACGCCATCACCCGCACCAGGCTCCAGGCATTGGCCGCTAGATTGCTTCACGGCAAGACCGTTCTCCTGGTCACCCATGATCCCCTGGAAGCGCTCAGGCTAAGCCATCGGATCCATGTCATGGCAGGACGGCCCGCGACCATCGAACCCGCCCTGGTGCCGGATCACGAGCCCTTGCGGGCGCTCGACGACCAACGTCTTCTCGCGCTTCAGGCGGAGCTCCTGACCCGGCTCGCCACCGCTCAAGATCTCCCGGCTTGAGCGGCTATCGACCATGGCTGGTGCTCGCGGCTTTCCTGGCGATATGGCAGCTGGTGGTCTGGACCACCGGCGTTCCGCGTTTCATGCTGCCGCCGCCCCTTGCCGTCATCGAAAGCCTTTGGGCTCATCCCGCCCTCTTGCTTCAGCACGCCCTGGTGACGCTGAGCGAAATCACCGTCGGACTTGCCGGCGGCGTCCTGATCGGCGGGATGAGTGCGCTTGCCATGGCTCTCATCCCTGCTCTGCAGCCTTGGATGCTGCCGCCGCTGGTGCTGGGGCAAGCCATCCCTGTCTTTGCGCTGGCGCCGCTTTTGGTTCTCTGGTTCGGCTATGGCATGAGCAGCAAGATCGCGATGGCGATGATCATCATTTACTTTCCGGTGACCGCGGCCCTTTTCGATGGTCTTCGCCGAACGGAGCGGGGTTGGCTCGACCTTGCCCGGACGATGGGTGCCAGCCGCTTTCGCACGCTTTGGCATCTGCGCTTGCCGGCGGCCCTTCCCGCGTTCGGTTCCGGTCTTCGGATCGCCACCGCGTTTGCGCCGATTGCCGCCGTTGTCGGCGAATGGGTCGGCTCAGGCGCGGGCCTCGGCTATCTGATGCTTCATGCCAATGGCCGCATGCAAACCGACTTGATGTTCGCCGCCATGATCGTTCTCATGGTGATCGCCCTCGTGCTTTATTTCACCGTCGATCGCCTGTTGGCGAGGCTCACGCCCTGGGCACCGCACACCCTGACGTCAACAACAAGAACGTGACCCATCGGAGATCCTTGATGCGCTTCATCTTCGCCTTGCTCGTCGCAAGCCTTACAGCGCTTGCCAGCCCCGTGTTTGCCGCCGACAAGCTCACGCTGATGTTGGACTGGTTCGTCAACCCCGACCATGGCCCGATTTTCGTGGCCAAGGAGATGGGCTATTTCAAGGCGGCTGGTCTGGACGTCGAGATCATCGCTCCGGCCGATCCCAATGATCCGCCCAAGCTTGTCGCCGCAGGCCGGGGCGACATTGCGATCAGCTATCAGCCGCAATTGCACATCCAGGTGAATGAGGGACTGCCGCTCACACGTATCGGCACGCTTATCGCGACCCCGCTGAACGCCTTGGTGGTGCTGGACGACAGCCCGATCAAATCCCTTGCCGATTTCGCCGGCAAGAAGATCGGCTTTTCGGTAGGCGGTGTCGAGGAGGCGTTGCTGACGGCGATGCTGGGTCGCCACGGCATCACCCTCGACCAGGTGGAATTGATCAACGTCAATTTCGCGTTGTCGCCAGCCTTGCTGACAGGACAGGTCGACGGCGTGATCGGAGCGTTTCGCAATTTCGAGCTCAATCAGCTCGAGCTTGAAGGCCGGCCTGGTCGGGCGTTCTATATCGAAGAGGAGGGTGTGCCAACCTATGACGAGCTGATCTTCATTGCCAACAACGAGGCCCTGGATGATCCGCGCCTGCCCCGCTTTTTGGACGCGATCGAGGCTGGCACGCAATACCTCCTGAACCACCCGGATGAGAGCTATCAGCTGTTCCTGAGGAACGGTGACGAGCTCGACAACGAACTTAATGCGCGCGCCTGGGAGGACACGCTACGGCGCTTCACCTCAAGTCCCGCCGCCCTGGACACGGCCCGTTATCAGCGCTTCGCCAGGTTTCTGGAGCAGCAGGGGCTGATCAAATCGCCACCGCCGGTCGAGGCCTATGCCGTCGAGCTGAAACGTTAGGGGTGCACAAGATCAGGTTGGTGCGGCTGCAAGAACTTCGGCATTCATGTAGTTCAGATCGAATGAACCGCCGGTACTTTTTCCATCGCTTTTTTCCGCTGGAGAAGCGAATGCTGTGGTCACACCGCTCTAAAAAGAATCCTTGCGCCGCCTGATCTCGGCGAACACCTCGACATCGGAGGCCGCTTCCATGCCAAGCTGCTTTCGGATTGCCGGATCAGCGGGGCGAAGAAAGGGGTTGGTTCGGCGTTCCAGGCCAAGCGTCGTGGGGATGGTCGGCTGACCGCCTGCCCGCTGCCGCTCCACTTCCTTGACACGTGCCTGCAAAGCCGCGTTGTCCGGATCGACCGAGAGGGCGAAGCGCGCGTTGGCCTCGGTGTATTCATGGCCGCAATAGACCAGCGCTTCATCCGGAAGCGAGGCGTATTTCTCGAGGGAGCTCCACATTTGTGCGGGTGAGCCTTCGAAGAGGCGGCCGCAGCCGAGTGAAAAGAGCGTGTCCGCCGAAAAAAGGGCATTCGATTGCGCGAACCAGAATGAAATATGCCCCGATGTGTGTCCCGGCGTTTCGAACACCACGGCGTCGGCATGACCGAGCTTGAAATGATCGCCTTCGACCAGCTTGACATCGATACCGGGAATGCGTGCGGCATCCTTGCCGGGTCCTGCTATCTTGCAGCCCGTTGCCTGTTTCAGGTCGAGATTGCCGGCGGTGTGATCGGCATGATGGTGGGTTGAAAGGATCCAATCCAAAGACCAGCCCTTGGCCGCAAGCCGTTCCATGACGGGTTCGGCAACGGCAGGGTCGACAACGCCGGTGACACCGGTCTCTGGCTCATGCAGAAGGTAGACATAATTGTCGCTAAGAACGGGAATGATCTCGACGGTAAGCTTGGTCATCAGGCCCTCGTTCGACATGTTGGCGCTTCGGGAAGGACGACCATAGAGCATTGAGCGGCGAAGCTGAATATCGGTGATGAGCCGGACGGCATCCGTTGGGCGAAGGGACTTGCTTATTCATCAATGCTGCCTTGATCCGGCGCGATGCCGGGCTTAGTCTCTCGTAGCATGCGCCCTGATGTCTTCGATCTCCATGAATTTTATGGCTCACGCCAAGGTCAGCTGGTCCGTAGGCTGCTCAATCGTGAAATTCGTGCGCATTGGTCAAATCTTCGGGGCGAGCATGTGTTGGGCCTAGGGTATGCCGCCCCCTTCATGAGACCGCTTTCGCTTTCAGCTGAGCGCACGGCGATCATCATGCCCAGATCGCAAGGTGTGGTGCGCTGGCCAAGAGACGAGCCCAATCTGGTGGCCCTTGGGGCGGAGAACGATCTGCCCATTGCCGATCAGAGCATCGACAAGGTGCTGATCGTTCATGCCCTGGAATCGACGGAACAGGTGGGCAAGCTTCTGCGTGAGGTTTGGCGTGTTCTCGTCGATGGCGGCGAGATGATCGTGATCGTGCCCAATCGTCGCGGCCTTTGGTGCTTGAGCGAACAGACCCCCTTCGGACATGGGCGCCCTTACAGCTCGACCCAGCTGAAACAGCTTCTGCGCAGCCATCTGTTTGCGCCGCAGAAAACCGGCTTTGCGCTCTTCGTACCCCCCTTCCGGTCAAACCTGCTGTTGAAGACGGCGGTTGCCTGGGAAAGGATCGGTCTACGCGTCGCCCAGCGATTTGCCGGCGCCGTCGTCATGCTGGCGGAAAAGCAGATCTATGTCGCACCCGGCAATCCCGTCCGGGTCGGAAGAAAAATGCCCGCCTATGCGCATTTGCCGGTGCATCCGGCGATTGCGGCCGAACGCGTCAATGACGCGGATACCGTTTCAAAATCTCCCGCATCAACCGGAACCGACCGATCAGGTCAGTTTAGCAACGTCGATCCAAAGCCTAGGGACGACTGAGTACGAACAGCACCTGTTCGCTCAGGAGATTATCGAACCACTTCCGACTGGCAAGCCGGCTCACCTGGCCATGGCGTGCGAGGCAGATCCGGCGCTCGATCACCACCCCCAAACTCGCGCAGAGATGTTCGAAGTCTTCAAGCGTGCAGGGGCGGATATTGGGTGTGGTGTACCATGGCTCGGCCGAGCCGCTTGCTCTCGGCATGCGACCGCGCAAAAGGTGCCAGCGTGCGCGCCAGTGAGCATAGTTGGTGAACGAGACGATGCCGAAGCGACCGATGCGCAACATCTCGTTCAGGACATCATGTGGCTGATGCATCGCCTGAATGGTCTGGCTGAGGATGATGTAGTCGAAGGAACCGTCGGGGTAGAGATGGAGATCCTTCTCGGCATCGCCCTGAACCACGGCAAGCCCACGGCTCACGCAATCCTGCACGCCGGCCTGGGAGAGTTCGATGCCGCGCGCATCAGCCTCTCTGGTCTTGGCAAGATGGGCAAGCAAAGCACCATCATCGCAACCCACATCCAGCACCCGTGCTCCGGTGCTGACCAGATCGGCAATCAACCGAAGATCCCGGCGCAGCGGTTTTTTTTCCACGCCGACATGGCTCGTCATGACCTGTTCGCGTTCAAGCGGGACACTTGCCATGTTATGGCAGCCCCGCTGCTGAGGCGGCGCCGTCCAGGAAGCCGGAGAGCACGCGATGAAACTCCGGCTCATCCAGAAGAAAGCTGTCATGGCCGCGGTCGGTTTGAAACTCGCAGGACGAGACATTGGCGGCAACCGCGGTCAGTGCCTGAACGAGTTCCCGGCTTTCGCTTGTGGGGAAAAGCCAGTCCGAGCTGAACGACAGGACGCAGAACCGGGTGGCCGAGCCGCGAAACGCATTCGCCAGCACGCCGCCAAAAGACGAGGCCAGATCGAAATAGTCCATGGCGCGCGTGACGTAGAGATAGGAATTGGCATCGAACCGGTCGACGAAGGTAATGCCTTGATGGCGAAGATAGCTTTCCACCTGGAAATCGGCATCGAAGCCATAGGTCAGCTCGCTGCGGTCCTGCAGGGAGCGGCCGAATTTGCGATGCAGCGCCGGTTCCGAGAGATAGGTGATGTGTGCGGCCATGCGCGCCACCGACAGACCGCGCACCGGGCGTTTGCCCGAACCGTAATAGCTGCCGCTTTGCCAGTCGGGGTCGGCCATGATGGCCTGGCGCCCAACCTCGTGAAACGCGATGTTCTGTGCGGAATGACGGGCCGCGGTGGCAATGGGAACGGCACTGAAAACACGTTCGGGATAGCGTGCCGCCCATTCCAGCACCTGCATGCCGCCGAGCGAGCCGCCGACCACCGCAAAGAGGCGCTCGATTCCGAGCTGGTCCAAGAGGCAGGCCTGGACCCGGACCATGTCGCCGACGGTGATGACCGGAAAATTCAAGCCATAAGGCGCTCCGGTCGCCGCTGCGTTCTCCATCGGTCCGGTAGTGCCCATGCAGCCACCGAGAATATTGGCGCAAACAACGAAGTAACGATTGGTATCGATCGGTTTGCCCGGACCGATCATGAGGTCCCACCAACCGGCCTTGCCGGTGATCGGGTGCGTTTCCGCGGCGAACTGATCACCGGTCAGCGCGTGGCAGATCAGCACCCCGTTGCTGCGCTCGGCGTTGAGCGTCCCATAGGTCTGATAGGCAACATTGATCCGCTCGAGCCTGGCACCACAATCAAGTTGGATGGGTGTCGCCGTCAACTGGACCTGGTGCCCCGGCAGGTTCCGGCCGTCGATATCGACAGCGGCGCTCGTCTTTGCCGAAGGCGTGGCGGTTGCGCCATCGTCCTGCTCTGATTCTGATGGGCCTTGCTGATGCCCTCGGTCGCTCATCCCACGCCTCACGAACAAAAAACCCCGGCTGTCAGCCAGGGCTTTCTCGAAGCGACCCGACTTTTTAGCAGTTTCTTTAACGTGGTCTGCAAGCCAGCCGGCCCAAATCACCACGACATCGGACGTTAGCGCTTGAAGAGGGCCGGCGTCAATTGCTTATTGTCGCGTCGCCGCTCCGGGCTCTTGCCCAACGCCGGTTTACGCCCCCTGTCGGAAAATCGAGGCTCAGATCTTGCGTCAATAGCGGCGCGGCGCGTAATCTTCGCGCGAGCGCTGGCCATGGCGCCGATTTTGGCAGTGGCCATGGCCGCCGAGAGACCACGATCTTCGAAAGCACCAACCCAGGTCAACAACCAAGCGAGACTGAAACGATGGCCAGCCCGAGGCCGCGCACCGGCATCATGGAGGTCCAGGCTTATGTCGGCGGCAAAGCATCTGCGGACAGCGAGCAACGGACCATTAAACTCTCCGCCAACGAATTGGCGATCGGGCCGAGCCCCAAGGCGATTGCCGCGATTCAGGCCGCGATCGGCGAGTGCCACCGCTACCCCGACGGCGGTGCCGATGCGCTTCGCCAAGCGATCGGCGAACACTTCGGGCTCGATCCTGGCAAGGTGGTCTGCGGTTCGGGCTCTGATGAGCTTATCCACTATCTGAGCGTTGCCTTCGCAGGTCCGGGCGATGAGGTGCTTTACAGTGCCCACGGCTTCCTCATGTATAAATTGAGCGCGTTGGCGGCGGGCGCCACGCCGGTCGCAGCACCGGAAACCCATCTTCGCACCGATGTGGAGGCGCTGTTGGCGCGGGTGACCACACGGACAAAGCTCGTCTATATCGCTAATCCCAACAATCCGACCGGCAGCTACATCACATCGGACGAACTTGCGCGACTGCATGCCGGTCTTCCCGACGATGTCGTCCTGGTGATCGATGCGGCCTATGCCGACTACGTCCGGCGCAACGATTATGCCGACGGGCAGGACTTGGTCGGCCGGGCCGAGAACGTGGTGATGACCCGGACGTTTTCCAAACTTTTCGGGCTGGCTGCTCTCCGCCTGGGCTGGGCTTACACCTCGCCGACGATCGTCGACATCCTCCATCGCGTGCGCGGCCCGTTTAACGTCAGCACGCCGGCGCAAATGGCTGGTATCGCCGCCCTTGGCGATCTGGATCATCAGGAACGCTCGGTCACCCACAATGATCACTGGCTGCCGAGAATGACCCAGTCGATCGCGGGGCTCGGGCTGACCGTGCATCCGAGCATCGCCAATTTTCTCCTGATCGAATTCGAAAAGGAGGGGCCGAAGACCGCGGCCGCCGCCAGCGCACGGCTGGAAAAGGACGGGATTGTCGTGAGGCCGATGGCCGCCTACGGCCTGCCCGACTGTCTCCGTCTTTCCATCGGGCGGGAGGAGGAGAACAAGGCCGTGCTGCAAAGCCTGGAAAGGTTCATGACGTCATGACCGAGGCGCTGAATTCGACCTCGAGACTGCATTTCAAACGCGTAGCGATGATCGGCATCGGCCTGATCAACGGCTCACTTGCGCGGGTCATCAAGCGGGATGGCCTGGCCGATGAGATCGTCGGCTGTGCAAGGCGGGAAGAGACCATCCAGCAAGCGAAAGCGCTCGGCCTTGCCGATCGGACCACCACGGATCCTGCCGAAGCGGTGATCGGTGCGGATCTGGTGGTCATCGGAGTGCCACCGGGCTCTGCCGGCCAGATCGCCGGCGCGATCACTTCGACGCTGGATCGCCAGGCGATCATCACCGATGTCGGGTCGATCAAGCGGAAGGTCATCGAGGATATCATCCCTCATTTGCCCTTTCCCGGCCGCTTCGTGCCGGGCCATCCGGTGGCGGGCTCGGAACAATCGGGACCTGAGGCCAGCTTCGATACGCTGTTCGAGGGTCGCCATTGCATCTTGACGCCGACCGCCGAGACCGATCCTGAAGCGGTCGAGAAGGTCCGGGCTCTCTGGCAGGCTGCGGGATCAAGGGTGTCGGTCATGACGCCTGATCATCATGACCGGATCCTGGCGATCACCTCCCATCTGCCGCATCTTATCGCCTATACCATCGTCGGCACGGTCGCTGATCTTGAGGAGCATCAGCAAACCGAGGTGCTGCGCTTTTCGGCCGGCGGCTTCACCGACTTCACCCGGATCGCCGGTTCGGACCCGGTGATGTGGCGCGACATTTTCTTGTACAACAAGGACGCCGTGCTTGAAATGCTGGGGCGCTTTACCGAGGATCTGAGCGCGCTGCAGCGCGCCATCCGTTGGGGCGACGGCGACACGTTGGAAGCCCTGTTCACCCGCACACGCGAGGTTCGCCGTGGCGTCATTGCCGAGGGCCAGGCCTTTGCCCGTGAGGCCTTGTCGTCAAAGGCTGCGGGCGACGACCAGGTCAAGAAAAACAGGACCTAGAACGCGGTGGATCGCATCGAGACATCGATCGCCGAGAAAGCGCAGCCCGATCGACGAGCACAACGCCCAAGTCGGCCGGTGCCGCCGGCACCGGCACCTGGATTTTTGCTTACGGATCGTTGATGTGGCGCCCGGGCTTCGATTTTCAGACCTCGAGCATCGCAAGACTTCAGGGTTATCACCGCAGCCTGTGCATCTATTCCTGGGTTCATCGCGGCACGCAGGAAAAGCCAGGGCTGGTCTTCGGCCTGGATCGGGGCGGCGCCTGCAAAGGCTACGCCTTTCGCATTGCTCCGGAGAACGAGGCGGCGATCGTTGCCTATCTCGACGAACGTGAGCTGGTGACCGATGTCTATCAGCGAAAGCGCCTGCCGATTTTGACCGAGCAGGGTCGCGTGCCCGCCTGGTGCTACGTCGTTCGCCGTGACCATGCGCAATATGCGGGACGGTTACCCGAGGACCGCCTCATGTCGCTGATCTGCGACAGTATAACTTCGAAAAGATGCGATTTTCTTTTATTTGAACTTTTAGTTAGT
>CAWBCX010000020.1:0-69627 GCA_963787265.1 uncultured Alphaproteobacteria bacterium
CCTCTGTTTTACACGTCCGGTTTGTGCGCTTGACATGCTTATTGGGGTCCCCAGGTTGCCCTGTTTGCTTTTCCTAGACCCAACTATATTGAATGAACCCAAGATGACTTCCCTGGTGTTGTTCCAACTGGATTCTAGGTAATTTTTATTTACAATATTGTTTAAATTTCAGCTAACTTGTTTTATGCTCTGGCGACCAATCCCTGCCGATCCGGCTTTCCAGCCAACTGCGCCAATTGTCGAGGAACAGGCGATCGGCCTTGGCCAGCTTGAAGCCGAGCAGGGCTTCCCGCGCGAAAAGGTCGAGCGCTTCGGGCAAACCCAATTCCTCGGTGCCCGGGGATGACGTCGGCAAGTTGCGCTGCGCGCGCTCGGCATGGGCGCTCGCGAGATTGGCGGCGATCCCGGTCATGCGGCTGGCGCCAAGCGCTTCGACCCGAACCTGCTCCAATGCCTCGAAAACCTCGGCCGCCAAATCGCCCTTGGGCGAAAGGCGCTGGTGGGTCGCGGCGTCATGATGGCGAAGGCGAAGGGCTAAACCGTCGCCGATACCGCGAACGCGGGCCAGATCGTGGTCGCCAAGAGAGCGCCTCGGCAAGGGCAAACGCACACTCGGTGCCGTCTCACTCGCTCTGGCCCCGCTTCCCTTGGCATCGCCCGACCTGAAGGTGACGGCCAGATCCGAGCGGTCGGCAACAGCACGGCACGTGGCCGCGATCACTCGCTGAAAGAGCTCCAGGCGTTCTTTTTCGGCGCCGCTCATCGCCCGATCCTGCGGTCAGGAGAGGGTGACGTGCGCGGTGCTTTCGGGGAGTTCCACTCCGAAGCAGCGCTGGTAGTACTCCGCAAGGATCGGCCGTTCCGCTTCATCGCATTTGTTGAGGAAGGTCAGGCGAAAGGCGAAGGCGACGTCGTTGAAGATCTCCGCATTCTGAGCCCAGGTCATCACGGTGCGCGGCGACATGACCGTCGAGATATCGCCGGCAACGAAGCCCGAACGGGAGAGATCGGCCAGGCTGACCATCTGGGCGATGGTCTGGCGCTTGTCTTCCGACTGATAGGCGGGGCAGCGCGCCTGCACGATCTCGACCTCGGCGTCGTGCTCCAGATAGTTGAGCTGGGCGACGATGTTCCAGCGGTCAAGCTGGCCCTGGTTGATCTGCTGCGTGCCGTGATAGAGGCCGCTGGTGTCGCCGAGACCGACCGTGTTGGCGGTCGAGAACAGGCGGAACGACGGATGCGGGCGAATCACCTTGTTCTGGTCGAGCAAGGTCAATCGTCCCTCGACCTCCAGAATGCGCTGGATCACGAACATGACATCGGGCCGGCCGGCGTCATACTCGTCGAACACCAAGGCTACCGGGTTCTGCAGCGCCCAGGGCAGCATGCCTTCCCGATACTCGGTGACTTGCTTGCCTTCGCGCAGCACGATCGCGTCCTTGCCGACCAAGTCGATCCGGGAGATATGGCTGTCCAGGTTGACGCGGACACACGGCCAGTTCAGATGCGCTGCCACCTGCTCGATATGGGTCGATTTGCCCGTGCCGTGATAGCCCTGGATCATCACCCGGCGATTGTAGGCAAAGCCCGCCAGGATCGCCAGCGTGGTCTCACGATCGAAGCGATACGCCTCGTCGATGTCGGGCACATATTCCGTTGCTTGGGAAAAAGCCGGGATTTGCAGGTCGGCATCGATGCCAAAGGTCTGACGGACCGAGACCTGAATATCGGGTAAAGTCGGCAGGGCATCCAGACCAATAGACCGATTTGTCTCGGTCGCTGCAGAGTCGTTCTGCACCGTTAGTCGCTCCCCATCTTGCCGGATCGAGCCTTAGACGAGCCGGTCGCTGTCACGTAAGTAGTTATAGGCCTCGTTGATCAACTTCAAGCGTTCCTCAGCATCCTTGTCGCCACCATTGACGTCGGGATGATGGCGTTTTGCCAGTTCCTTGTAGCGCGCTTTCAGTTCTTCGGGTGTGGCATCATGCTCCAGGTCCATCACTTTGAGCATGCGTTCCTTCTTGCCGAGCCGGCTGGTCGGGCGGTCCCATTCCGATTTGGCTTCGGCGCCATCGGTGCCGGGTCCGTTCATCAGGACTTCGAACGGATCCTGCCAGCGCCAGCCATCACCATGCTGCTCACCGGCGACCGCCAATTTTCCAGGTCGGCCGTGCCAGGTGACGTCTTCGCGCAGATAGGCCTCGATTTCGCCTTGATTCATGCCGGAAAAAAAGTCCCATGCCCGGTTGTAGTCGCGAACATGCTCGATGCAGAAGAAGAAGAACGTGCGCAGATTGTCCCGCGACTTGGGCGCACGATAGTCGCCAACGCGCTTGCAGCCGGGCCATTCGCAAGCTTGGTGGCTTGCTTTTCGGCACCCGGCAGCTCCAGGCAGTTCGTCGATGCGTCGTCGTCGCTGACTCATGTTGGCACTATGGCGAGGTGGCTTTTTCCGAGCAAGGGTCGAGCCCGGGAACGGAGGAGAAAGAGACAAAAAGAAGCGATCCGCCGTGCTTCGGCGATCCTGTCGGCAGTCTCGATCACCTCGCCGGCGCGCTCATGCCGGGCGTTGATGGCGAAAGCAGCGCGTTGGCCAGGCGATCTAGGCCGCCGCGCTCGGATCGAGCGATGACGGGTTTCCATCACATGGAATAAAAAAGCATGATTTCGAGAGGCGGCGTCTCGGAATCGCTTGGCCGCGAGAGCACCTCTCGACCAAGCACGCCCAATCTCACCCTATGTCAAACGAGTGACATGGAACGCCTCAGACCCGGTCCCGGCGATCTCGACAAAGCCGGCCCCGGCCCATCGGACGGGATAAGGGGCCGGCCGATCTCGCCTTGATCGAAGCACCCGCCAGCCTTGGTCAACCTTCCGCCAGCAATGACACGAAAATCAACATCACCACTGGCGGACGTCGATCAACGGTTCTCTGGATCCGAAAGGGCCCGGGCCAGGGAACAGATGGCTTCTTGGTGCTTGCGCGTCGGAATGCCGATGAAGTTCCGGGCGAGTTCGAGCAGCATGCGTTGCTGCGGGGTGGCCTTGAAAGCGTCGTTACTATTCAAACCATCGAAAAAGTAACCGACATCGACACCCAAAGCTTGCGCAATATGATAGAGACGGCCGGCCGCGACGCGGTTGATGCCTTTCTCATACTTGTGGGCTTGCTGATAGGTGACGCCGATGAGCTCGGCCATCTGCTGCTGCGTCAGTCCGAGCATGATCCGGCGCTCGCGCATGCGGGCACCAACATGACGGTCGATATCTTGAGCACGAGATCTTCCCGGTCCCGGACTCGGGGTCGGCTTGACCATGACAGTCGCCATTTCTACTCTCCATCCCTCTCACATAGGCTTCTGGCGTGACGCAGGCCTGCAAAAATGTTCTGCCCATCCAGGACATCATCTCGGTAGGATCTGCTCTCATGCCTCTACTCGAAGTTACAGGCTAAAACTTTCTAAATCGTAAAGCGATTTACCCTAACTCCACCTTCGCTTATCAAGGCTATAGATAGAATTTTAGCTAAATTTCATTTAATCGCAAGAGGAAAGTGCACCGTAATCGAAACCTACTTTGACGCGCATCGAAGAAAATGAGTAAAATCACACTGATATTCCTGGTTTCTTCATGCTGGAGTAGAACTTGCTCAGGCTCTTTTGACCTACCGGATCGATCATCAATCTGAAAGTGAACGTCCATGAGTGTAGAACATCGTATCAAGACTAAGTTGACGGAAGCGTTCTCCCCGGCCCATGTCGAACTCGTCGATGAATCGGCTCTTCATGCGGGACATGCGGGTGCCAGGCCGGGCGGGGAAAGTCACTTTCGCTTGATGATCGTGGCGGACCTGTTCAACGGTCGCAGCAGGGTAGAACGGCAGCGTATGGTTTATAACGCACTGGGCGATCTTATGAGCACGGACATCCATGCGCTTTCAATCAAAGCGTTGACGCCCGACGAAGCCGCTTTGCAGAAAAACTGAACCCGGGCAGGTCTTGTCCGCCTCCGGCCGACGGTTCGCAGAGACGAGGAGCAAAGCCCGTCACCGGCCCGGAGGCAACCTGCCCGGCCGTGACCAGGGTGAAAAAATCAGGAACGCGCTACCCGGGTAGGCCTCAAGCGATAACGCGCCAGGTAGTCCGGCACGATCATCTCGATCGGCGTTGGCGAAACGGCCAGATCGGCCAGGGTCTTGGCCTGATCGCCGACAACATTGTCATGCTTCAGGAGTTCCACCTGATCGCGCGTCAACAACGGCTTCGGCAGGAACTCCAGGAGGCGGGCCTGAAACGAGGCGAGGCCGAAAGGCAGGGTCACCAGCAGCCGCTTGCGCCCGATGACCTTCAGCATGTAGCGCATCAACTCGGCAAAGCTGTAGATCTTGGGGCCGCCGAGCTCGAAGGTTTTCCCTTTGGCCTCGTTGAGCTTGAGGCTTGCCGAGATCGCTGCTGCGACATCGGCCACGTAAACCGGCTGAAACCGCGTTTCACCACCGCCGATCAGCGGCAGCGCCGGCGAAATCCTGGCCATCGCCGCGAACCGATTGAAAAAATCGTCCTCCGGCCCGATCACGATGCTGGGACGAAGGATCACCGCCTGTTCGAAGGCCTCCTTCACGGCTTTCTCGCCCAGCGCCTTGCTTTTCGCATAGGCGCTCAACGATTGCGCATCAGCACCGATCGCCGAAAGATGCACCATCTGCCCGACACCGGCCGCCGCTGCCGCGCGGGCAATTCGCCCCGGCAGCTTGCCGTGCACGGCATCGAACGTCTGTCTCGACGTCTCGTAGAGAATGCCGACGAGATTGACCACCGCATTCGATCCTTCGAGCAAGCTGGTCAAGGCCTGCTCATCGGCAAGGTTCGCCGATTGCACCACGATCTGGCCGACCTCGCCCAAAGGCTGAAGATGCCCGCAAAGGGCGGGGTTGCGGCTGATCACCCTGATCCGCCATCCCTCGGCGGCCAGCGATCGAACCAGATGACGCCCGATGAAGCCGGCGCCACCAAAAATGGTTATCAGACGGTTGTTCATAGCCAAGGCCTCCTATCCGCGAACGACCTGAACCAACAAACGCGTGACGTCAACGAAAACCGGATGAAGGCGCTTCTTTGTCGCCGTTTTGCCGCCGTTATCGCGCTCGCGCCGACAATCCGGCGAGGTGGCTGGTTGACGGCGTCTCCCAGAACGCTTAAATCGAGCGCTTAGCCAAGCCCAGGTGGCGGAATTGGTAGACGCACTAGCTTCAGGTGCTAGCGGTCGTATGGCCGTGGAGGTTCGAGTCCTCTCCTGGGCACCATTTTCTACCGTAAAATAATGAAGACAGGCTTAATCTGTTTGCTTGAGGCCAGGGCGAAGAGATCGGCTCTTCATTGGAAGACGGTGAACCGGCAAGGCCGGCTGAAGCGGTGAGACGGGGTCATCATGTCGATATCCTACTATCAAGACGATCTTCCGGACGATATCGACCTCGGCGACGTCGTCGCGGTCGACACCGAGGCGATGGGCCTCAATACCGACCGTGATCGGCTTTGCGTCGTGCAGATGTCCGCAGGCGACGGCGATTGCCATATCGTGCATTTTCCGAAGAGAAGCTATGAGGCGCCCAACCTCGAGCGTATCCTTTCGAACCCGGACGTCCTGAAGCTGTTTCATTTCGCCCGGTTCGACCTCGCCATCCTCAAGCGCTATCTTGGCGTGGTCACGAAGCCGGTCTACTGCACCAAGATCGCCTCCAGGATCGCGCGCACCTATACCGATCGGCACGGGCTCAAGGATCTTTGTCAGGAACTGCTGGGGATCGATCTTTCCAAGCAGATGCAGAGCTCGGACTGGGGCGCGCCTGAACTGAGCGAAGCCCAGCTTTCCTACGCGTCCCATGACGTTCTCCATCTGCATGCACTGCGCGCGCGGTTGGACGCCATGCTGCGCCGGGAAGGCCGGGATCATCTCGCGGGCCCATGCTTTGACTTCCTTCCCCACCGGATCGAGCTCGATCTTGCGGGGTGGGCAGAAACCGACATTTTTGCGCATTCGTGATCATCTTGACGGCTTTGGCCCTGCATTGATCGCCATGATGGCGAACCCTGCATCGATGAGGTCGATGATGACCGGGATATCGCCGCTGACCGACAAGCAGGCGTAGCCGATTGAACGTCGTGGCCGCAAAGGGCGAGGACAAGGCATTGACGAGCCAGGCGAAGAACGACATGTCGGCACCGGCGCCGATCTCAGCCGCTGTTCTGACCGGCAGGCGTGTCCTCGGGATCGAAGCCGATGCACTTCAGGCCATGGCCGCCGATCTGGATGAGCGCTTTGCTGCCGCTGTCGACCTGATTGCCGGGATCGACGGCCGGGTGATCGTGACCGGCATGGGCAAGAGCGGTCATATCGGCCGGAAGATTGCGGCGACCTTTGCCTCGACCGGCACGCCTGCCTTGTTCGTTCATCCGGCCGAAGCCAGCCATGGCGATCTTGGCATGATCACCTCGGCCGATCTGGTCTTGGCGCTGTCCAATTCGGGCGAGACACCCGAGCTTGCCGATCTCGTCGCCTATGCCAAGCGCTTTGCCATCCCGCTGGTGGCGATCGTCGGCCGGCCGGACAGCAGTCTTGGTGCGGCGGCCGATCTGGTCCTTCCCTTGCCCAAGCGCCCCGAGGCCTGTCCGATGGGGCTGGCCCCGACCACCTCGACCACGACCACGCTTGCGCTGGCCGACGCGCTGGCGATTGCACTGTTGGAGCGAAAGGGGTTCGATGCCGACGGTTTCGGTATTTTTCATCCCGGCGGCAAGCTTGGCAAAAAGCTGATCCAGGTCGAGCAGCTGATGCATCGGGGCGAGGCGCTGCCGTTGATCAAGAAGGCGGCGACCATCGCGGACGCCATCCTGGAGATGACGACCAAGCGTTTCGGCTGCGTCGGGCTGGTGAACGAACATGGCGGGCTGATCGGGATCGTCACCGATGGCGATCTTCGCCGGCATATGCGTGCCGATAATCTGCTGGCGCGTCCGGCGATGGAGATCATGACGGCGGAACCGCGAACGATCCGCCCGAAAGCGCTTGCCGCCGAAGCTCTGGGAATCATGAACCAGCCGGAGCGGCCGATCACGGTGATTTTCGTGGTCGAGGCGGGGCGGCCTGTGGGGATCTTGCACATGCATGACTGTCTTCGTGCTGGTGTGGCATGATCTATCGGGCCAAGGCGTCGGCGGCCTTCGGGCTTGGCGGGCGGCATAGCCGCCGGGTCGATCGCCTGCGTTTTATCCTGCCGATCACCGCCTTCATGATGCTGATCACGGTCATGGCCTGGCCGTGGCTGAATGGCGGTTACCACGGGTTCATCGTGCCGGTTCTGAACCAGGCCGTCGGCCATGACGTCGATCCGATGCGCATGCACAAGCCCCGCTATGTCGGTCGCACCAAGAACCAGGAACCGTACGAGGTGACGGCGGCCTCAGCCTTTCTCGATCCGGAGAATCCGGAGCGGATCCGTCTTGATCAGCTGACCGCGATCGTCGAGCGGGCCGATACCGAGACGGTGCATCTCCGGGCCGACGAGGGTCTCTTTCACCGGGATCTCGGCACCCTGGATCTCAAGGGTGATCTGGAACTTCGGTTCGGCGAGCGCTACACCTTCAACACATCGGAAGCGAGCGTCAATTTCGGCAAGGGCGAGGTGGTTGGTGCCACGCCGGTCACCGGCAAAGGACCTATCGGCACGCTGGCTGCCGATCGCTTCGATGTGCGCGAGGGTGGAGATTTTCTTCGGTTCAATGGGCGCGTCCAGGTGGTCTATCAACCCGCCGCGCCGTCGCAATGAAGGTGTCCGGCAGTTCGATGAGACCATTTTCTTTACTCGCTCTTAGTCTTTTGCTGCTATCGACGGTGGCGGAAAGGCCGGGCGTTGCCCAGACGTTGAAGCATGACAGCAGGCTGCCGATCGAGATTTCAGCCGACAGCCTCGAAGTCGCGCAAGAGGATCAAGTGGCGACCTTTGCCGGCAATGTCGATGCCGTTCAAGGCGATCTGGTGCTGAGTGCCGAGACGTTGAAGGTGCGTTACGAGGGCAAGAGCAGCACGGTCGGGCTGGCTGCGGGTACCGGCGGGACGATCAATCAGATCGAGGCGAGCGGCAAGGTGATTCTATCGTCGCCCGAGGAGACTGCCGAGGGTGATGTCGGCGTTTATGACGTTCCGGCCCAGCTGATTACCCTTAAAGGGGACGTGGTGTTGACAAGAGGCGAAAATGTCCTGCGTGGCGAGCATCTGGAACTCGATCTGGCCACAGGTAAATCTCGCATGGTAGGAACGACGGCATCCGTCGCTGCCGACGGGTCTGCCAGCACAGGTGCTCGGGTGAAGGCCCTGTTCACGCCGAAACAGAAAGCCGAGACGAAGGAGACCGGCGCCGATGCGTCATCACCACCTTTGCCCAGGGCCAAGCCGGGCCAATCGGAATGAATAAGACGCCCGCTTCGAGCAAGGCGGCCCCGAGCCATGACGAGGAGGCGTCCCGTGCCGACGGCGGGCCGCGACTGGTGGCCGAGGCGCGCGGGCTCGCGGCCGACAATCTCGGCAAGCAGTTCAAGCAGCGCCCGGTTCTGCGCGACGTCAGCCTGAATGTCCGCCGCGGTGAGGCCGTGGGACTCCTGGGCCCGAACGGCGCCGGCAAGACAACCTGTTTTTACATCATCACCGGTCTGCTCCAGCCGGATTACGGCAGCATCAGCCTCGATGGCGGCGATATCACCACGCTGCCCATGTACCGAAGGGCGCGTCTCGGGATTGGCTATCTGCCCCAGGAAGCCTCGATTTTCAGAGGGCTCAGCGTCGAAGCCAACATCCGCTCCGTGCTCGAAGTCGCCGAACCCATTCGCGGCAAGCGCGAGGCGAAGCTGGATGAGCTCCTGGCCGAGTTCTCGCTGACCCATCTGCGCAGGGCGCCGGCGCTGGCGCTTTCCGGCGGCGAACGCCGGCGGGTCGAGATCGCGCGAGCCCTTGCCTCCGATCCGAGCTTCATTCTCCTGGACGAGCCGCTTGCTGGCATCGATCCGATCAATGTCGCTGAAATCCGTGATCTCGTGGGTCATTTGAAAAACCGTGGCCTCGGTGTGCTGATCACCGACCATAATGTCCGCGACACCCTGGATATTATTGATCGAGCCTACATACTCCATGAAGGGCATGTCTTGATGGAGGGGGCGCCTGACAAGATTGTCGCCGACGAGGGGGTCCGCCGCGTCTATCTGGGCGAGCGGTTCAGCCTTTAACACTGCAACGAAACGCGAATTCGATTCTTCGATAATGGCAGAAATGCACGTCACGGAGCTGGATTTTACAGCGGAAATGAGGGTTGATCGATGGAGCGTCGGCGATGGTCATTAAACCAAGGGTTGTCTTATGGCTGCGATGAACCTGATTAGGCCTGACGGTGCTTTCCTGGCTGCCGTCTGCGGGCCGATGGCCTGCTCTCCAGGTGGCATGAACCTCGACATGCTGACGGGTGACGGTCGTCGGTCGGTCCGGACAGGCTAGGCGCCAAGGCCCATGTCCGTTTCGCTTCGTCTCGATTTACGTCAAAGCCAGAGCCTGGTGATGACGCCGCAGCTGCAGCAGGCGATCAAGCTGCTGCAGCTCGGCAATCTCGAGCTTTCCGCCTTCGTTCAGCAAGAGCTGGAGCAGAACCCGTTTCTGGAGACGGCGGAAACGTCTGATCAAGGGGTGACGGCCCAGGAGGCGCCGTCGGATCGACCTGGCGATGACGGCCAGGGCCAGCTCTCCGGCACCCCGGATTTCGTGACGGATCAGGACAGCACGGGTGATGGCTGGTCGGGCTCGAACGAAGACGGCTGGCATGTGCCGGAGAAGAATGCATCGCCGAACGGCGTGGAGGTCGACAGCATCGGCTATACCGGGCGCGGCGGCACGCTGGATTTTTCCGATGATGGCGAGGGGATCGAGAGCCGGAGCTCGAAGCCGAAGACCCTGCAGGAGCATCTGACCGAGCAGATGCTGGTGGATCTGCCTGCCGCAGGGCCGGGCCGGCTGATTGCTCATCATCTGATCGATCTGGTCGACGAGGCCGGCTATCTCCGAGGGGAGATCGAGGAGATCGCGGTGCGCCTCGGCTGTGCGGTGGAAGCGGTCGAGGAGGTCCTGGTCCGTCTGCAGCGGTTCGATCCGCCCGGCGTGTTTGCACGGTCCGTCAAGGAATGCCTGGCAATCCAGCTGATGGACCTGGACCGGCTGGATCCGGCCATGGCCATCCTGCTCGATCACCTCGATCTCCTGGCAAGGGGCGAGGTGGCCGGGCTTCATGAGATCTGCGGGGTGCTTCCCGACGATATCCCGGACATGATCGGTGAAATCAAGGCGCTGAACCCGAAGCCTGGCCAGGGTTTCGTCGAAGCGCCGATCGACACCATGGTGCCCGATATCTTCATCCTGCCGCTGGCCAATGGCTGGCGGGTCGAGCTGAACACGGCAACGTTACCGAAGCTGATCGTCAACAACGAATACCATACTGAGGTACGCAAAGGCGCTGCCGACAAAGCGGCAAAGGAGTATGTCAACGAGCGTTATCAGGCCGCCAATTGGCTGATCAAGGCCTTGGATCAGCGGGCACGGACTGTCCTCAGGGTTGCTGAAGCCGTGGTTGAGCGTCAAGGCGATTTTCTCACTTTTGGTGTGACACATTTGAAGCCCTTGGTGCTGCGCGATATCGCCGCCGTGATCGAGATGCACGAAAGCACGGTGTCCCGGGCGACAGCCGACAAGTTCGTTGCGACCCCGCGTGGCAACTATCCCTTTAAATACTTTTTCTCCAATGCCTTGTCCGGTGCTGACGGTGAAGGAGGGCATGCCGCGGAGGCCATTCGCCAGCAGATCAAGCTCCTGATCGATGACGAGAATCCGCGCAAAACACTGTCCGATGATCAGATCGTCGAGGTGTTGCGCGCAAAAGGCGTATCGATTGCACGTCGAACCGTGGCAAAATACCGCGAATCGTTATCGATCCCTTCCTCTGTTCAACGTAAACGTGCAAAAGCATTAAAGCTTGCTTAATTGGTTCAATCGTTTCATTTTCTCGCTTGTTCAAAAGAACATATCAATGAGGGCGCCGACAAAAGTGATGCAACAACAAATCACGCAGTCTCTGTTCGAACCGCCATATCGATCCCATCTTATGAAGAGACGTTTGGACAGCATGTCGAAACTTGGCTGTAAGGTGCAATCTGTTGTTTTATTGACCCGTTGTTCTGTGTAGATAGGGCAGGAGATCATGACGACAACGAGCAGCCGGGACGTGAACGGCCGAAACGGAGACGCGGGACGGTCCTGACATGATCGATATTGCCGATATCCTCTCACCCCAAGGGGTGTTCGTCGATCTGCAGTCATGCAGCAGCAAGCGCCAGGTGTTGAAGGTGCTTGCCGACCATGCTGCCGGTCTGGTCGGTATTGACGCGCAGCAGCTCCTCGAAGCCTTGATGGAGCGCGAACGTCTCGGCACGACCGGCGTAGGCCATGGTATCGCCATTCCCCATGCGCGCCTCGACAAGTTGGATAAGGTCGTGGGTTTGTTCGCGCGGCTCGATGAACCGATCGATTTCGAGGCGCTGGATGATCAGCCTTCCGATTTGATCTTCATGCTGCTTGCCCCCAATTCCGCCGATGCCGAGAGCCTGAAGGCGCTGGCGCGCGTCTCACGCGTCTTGCGTGATACCGGCTTGCAGCAACGCCTGCGTCAGACCAAGGATGCCGACGCTGTCTACCGCATGTTGACCGAGAAGCCGGAATCGCATGCGGCATAGGGTTGAAGGGCTTTGGTGCATCAAGCGGTCGTTCTCCGGTGAAGAGCGGTGGTCGCTTTAGTGTGAAGGACGTCTCCAGTCGATGGCTGGCCTCGATAGGTACGACGACACCTCCTCGCTCCTCCTTCATGGCTCGGCCGTAAGGCTGGAGGACAAGGGCGTCCTGCTTCTGGGCAGCTCCGGCCGCGGCAAGTCGGATCTGGCGCTGCAGATGATCGATCGCGGCGCCCTGCTGATTGCGGACGATCAGGTCCGGCTCTTGCGCGAA
This sequence comes from uncultured Alphaproteobacteria bacterium, assembly GCA_963787265.1. Lineage (GTDB taxonomy): Bacteria > Pseudomonadota > Alphaproteobacteria > Geminicoccales > Geminicoccaceae > JANQPX01. The sequence goes on from CAWBCX010000020.1 coordinate 12,088, forward strand.
GACGATCGTCTGGTTGCCGAGGCTCCCTCGGCACTTGCCGGTCTGATCGAAGTCCGCGGCCTCGGGATCATGCGCCTGCCCCATGGACGGAGCCGGCTGGATCTGGTGGTCGATCTTGACCTGGATGAAGAGGAGACGCGCTTGCCCGACCCGATGACCGCCCGCTGGCATGGTCTCGACCTCCCCAAGATCCGCATCAATGCCAAGGCGCCGGCCGCCGTGGCCAAGATCAAGATCGCGCTTCATGTCGAGCGGGTCGCCTGACATGAAGGCCAATCGCATCGTTCTGGTCACGGGCATGGCAGGTGCCGGCCGCACGACTGCATTGAAAGCGCTCGAAGATCTGGGTTTCGAAGCGGTCGACAACTTGCCCGCCTCGCTCCTGGGCAACCTATTGCGGCCGGGCGATCATCTTAGCCGAAATCTTGCGATCGGTTTCGATTCGAGGAGCCGCGCGTTCGACCCGGCGACCTTGCTGGAACGGCTGGAGGACGGCTTGGGCGTTCCCGATGCCGATGTGCGCATGCTTTTTCTCGACTGCGACGACGAGGTTCTCGCCCGCCGCTTCACCGAGACGCGCAGGCGCCATCCCATGGCCCATGATCGTTCCCTTGCCGACGGCATTGACGTTGAGCGCGCGCTGATTGCGCCGCTTCGGGACGGCGCCGACGTGATCATCGATACCAGCCACCTCTCGCCCAGTGATCTCTGCCGCCTGACCGAGGGGCATTTCGGCGCCGACGGCGATGATGATCTCGTGGTGTCCGTCATCTCGTTCAGTTATCGGAAAGGTTTGCCAAGAGAGGCAGATCTGGTATTCGACGTGCGGTTCCTTGCCAATCCACACTACGATGAGCGGTTAAGGCCCATGACCGGGATCGATCTGCCGGTTCAGAACTTCATCGACGCTGATAAAAAGTTCAGGAAGTTGTTGGATGATCTCGAGAACTTCCTGCTACCGCTGCTCTCGGCTTATCGTTCCGAAGGAAAAAGCTATTTGACCATCGCATTCGGATGCACAGGCGGGCGACATCGTTCGATCGCGACAGCGGAACTTTTTGCAAAACGGGTTCTCGCTGCAGGCTGGTCGGTTCAGGTTCACCATCGCGATACCCCCATCGCTCGGACCAACGCCGCCACGCCTGGCATGCCAGGCCTATCTGAACCCCGCCTCGCCGGTGACCGCGGGGCATCGAGTTGAGCGAGAGATAAGATGATCGGGATGGTTCTCGTCACCCATGGCCGGCTGGCCGAAGAGTTCATTGCCGCCACGCACCATGTGGTCGGGCAACAGGAGAACATCAAAGGGATTTCCATGGGTCCCGACGATGACAGCGAGCAGCGGCGCCAGGACATCATGGATGCAGTGGCCGAAGTCGATACTGGCGACGGGGTCGTGGTGTTGACCGATCTTTTCGGCGGCACGCCCTCCAATCTCGCCATCTCCATCATGGACAAGGCCAATATCGAGGTGATCGCCGGCGTCAACCTGCCGATGCTGATCAAGCTCGCCAGTGTGCGCAACACCGAGAGCCTGGCCCAAGCGGTGGTCAGTGCTCAGGAAGCAGGCCGGAAATATATCAATGTCGCGAGCACGCTCTTGAACGTCAGTCAGCCCAAATAGCGCCGATGACACCGCCCAAGGCGACCGTTCCCGGGACGTTGCATCGATGGGTCAAGGTGGTCAATCAGCGAGGGCTGCATGCACGCGCTGCGGCCAAATTCGTGAAGACGGCCGCCCTGTTCAAGGCCGATATCCAGGTCGGTCACGGCGGGCTGGTGGTGCCGGGCACCTCGATCATGGGGCTGATGATGCTCGCCGCCTCCACGGGCACGGTCCTCGAAATCGGCGCCAGCGGCGATGATGCCGAAGCAGCCCTCGACGAATTGGAACAGCTCGTCGCCGAAGGTTTCGAAGAACCCTAGGCCCCGGCAGGGCCAGGCTTGACTTGGACCTCGCCTTTTCGAGCTATGCCTGCACCGGCCCGCTGCTCCGCTTCCGAAAGGCAGCAGCGCCCCGCTGCCTCTTGAATCACAGACATCTTGCCCCGAGATAGACGTTATGGTTTAAACCTCCCCCATCCATATGAGTTTCGCATGAATTCGTGCTCGCTGTTGCGGACCGCACGCCGGCAACGCCATCGTTTCCACCTTTCCAGATCGAGCAAAGAGCAGACATGACCGACTTCAACGACTACAAGGTCGCCGACATCAGCCTCGCTGATTGGGGCCATAAGGAAATCGCCATCGCCGAGAAGGAAATGCCGGGGTTGATGGCCCTTCGCGAGGAATATGGCGACAGCCGGCCGCTGGACGGTGCCCGCATCGCCGGGTGCCTGCACATGACCATCCAGACGGCTGTTCTGATCAGGACGCTGGTGCATCTCGGCGCCACGGTTCGCTGGAGCTCCTGCAATATCTTTTCAACGCAAGATCATGCCGCGGCAGCGATTGCCGATCAGGGGGTTTCGGTCTTTGCCTGGAAGGGCGAGACCGAGGAGGAATATGACTGGTGCGTCAGGAAAACGATCGACGGTCACGAGACTGGCGCCCCAACATGATCCTGGATGACGGCGGCGATCTCACCCAGATCATGCATGACGACTATCCGGAGCTGATGAAGCGCGGTGCGCGGCATCTCCGAAGAGACCACCACCGGCGTGCATCGGCTCTACGAGATGGCCAGGGACGACACGCTGAAATGCCCGGCCTTCAACGTCAATGACAGCGTCACCAAGTCGAAGTTCGACAACAAATATGGCTGCCGCGAGAGCCTGGTGGATGCGGTCCGCCGCGCGACCGACGTGATGATGGCGGGCAAGGTCGCGGTGGTGGCGGGTTACGGCGATGTCGGCAAGGGGTCGTCGGAGAGCCTGCGCAATGCCGGCTGCCCGCGTGCTGGTCACCGAGGCCGACCCGATCTGCGCGCTGCAGGCGGCGATGGAAGGCTACGAGGTCGTGACCATGGAGGAGGCGGCACCGCGCGCCGATATTTTCGTCACCGCCACCGGCAACACCGACATCATCACGCTCGACCATATGCGCGAGATGAAGGACAGCGCGATCGTCTGCAATATCGGTCATTTCGACAATGAGATTCAGATCGAAGCGCTTTCCAACATGAAATGGACCGAAGTCAAGCCGCAGGTCGATTTGGTCGAATTCCCGGACGGCAAGACCATCATCGTGCTCGCCAAGGGCCGTCTGGTGAACCTCGGCTGCGCCACAGGCCATCCAAGCTTCGTCATGAGCGCTTCCTTCACCAACCAGGTGCTGGCGCAGATCGAGCTTTGGCAAAACGCGGAAAAGTACAAGAACGAGGTCTACGTCCTGCCCAAGGCCCTGGACGAGAAGGTCGCCGCCCTGCATCTGGAGAAGGTCGGCGCCAAGCTCACCAAGCTCAGCGAAAAGCAGGCGTCCTATATCGGCGTCACCCCCCAAGGTCCCTTCAAGCCAGAAGCCTACCGCTACTAGGTCATGTGATGACCTCATGGACTTGGCACCGAGCCTGGTCGTGCGTGAGGTGTTGACGCTCGAACTTTCGGACCTCGCCGCAACGCATCTGCTTGCGGCGAGGCTTGCCGCAACGCTGAAAGGCGGCGATCTGATCGCCCTTCATGGCGATCTCGGGATCGGCAAAAGCGAACTCGTCCGCGCTCTTATCCAAGCCAGGGCCGGCTTGGTCCTCGAGGTGCCGAGCCCGACGTTCACGATCGTTCAGGACTATGAGCTGGAGGACCTTACCATCCGTCATATCGACCTTTACCGCATCAACGACCCGGACGAGCTGTTCGAGCTTGGCCTCGACGACGGACCCGGCGCTGGCGAAGCCTGGCTGGTCGAATGGCCGGATCGAGCCGCGGGGCGGCTTGCCGGCTCGAGGTTGGACATCGTGCTCGAGGACGGGGCGTCGCCCGAGGCAAGGGTTGCCCACCTCACCGGCGACCGCTCCTGGACGTCACGCCTGGGCACCCTCACCTCATGACTGATCGCAACGCTCGGATCCAGCACTTCCTCGACGTCAACGGTCAAGGCCGCGCCTTGAGGGGGCCGTTGGCGGGGGATGCGTCGGTTCGGCGCTATGAGCGGCTGCGGGGCGGGGTTCTGCCGGCCATCCTCATGGATGCGCCGCGCGATCAGCTGGATATTCGGCCGTTCGTGCAGATTGCTATCTGGCTGCGTCAGCGAGGTTTTTCCGCACCCTTGATCATTGCGAGCGACGCCGAGGCGGGGCTGGTGCTGATGGAGGATCTCGGCGATAATTTGTTCAGCAGCGTGCTGAGACCCGATACCGGGCGTGCCGAGAGCGCTCTTCTGGTCGACGAGACGGTGCTTTATGGCACGGCGATTGACGTTCTTCTGGCCCTTCAGGATGAAAGGCCGCTTGACGGCCTGCCGCCTTATGATGACGAAAAAATGCTCACCGAGGCGGGGCTGTTGACCGAATGGTACGCGCAGCATCTGAGCAAAGGGGCGAAGCGCGATTATGTCGATCTCTGGCGGGACCTGTTGCCGCGTTGCCGGGTCGGCGGGGACGTGGTCGTTCATGTCGATTATCACGCTGATAATCTCCTTTGGTTTCCGGAGCGTGACGGCATCGACCGGGTCGGGCTGCTGGATTTCCAGGACGGGCGGGTCGGCCCGCCAGCCTATGACCTGGTGTCCTTGCTGGAGGACGCCCGGCGCGATGTCTCGCCCGGCCTCGCCAAGATCATGATCCAGCGCTATCTGTCCGGCCGGCCCGATCTCGATGCCAAGGCGTTTCGCACCGCCTATGCGGTGCTTGGCGCCCAGCGCAATTGCAAGATTTTGGGACTTTTTTCGCGCCTCGCCGCCCGCGATGGCAAGACCTCCTACCTTGCCCTTCAGGACAGAGTGCGCGGGCATCTGCAGCGCGACCTCGCCCATCCCAAATTGGCCTCACTTGCCAACTGGTTCGACAGGCATATCGAGTTGAATATCGCCAGCTGAGATTTAACAGTGTACAAACGCGCACATGTTGCGGGTGTCGACCATTCCCGCCGGCGTGCCGTTTGTCGATGCGCTGGCCAAGGGTCTTTTCGCCGAGGCTGGCGGCGATCCGCTGGCGCTTGCCGACATGCTGGTGCTCCTGCCGAACCGAAGAGCTTGCCGCAGCCTCAGGGAGGCTTTCTGGCGGGGGCGCCAAGGTCGGGCTTTGGCCTTGCCAACCATTCAGCCGATCGGCGATCTTGATCCCGACGATCTTCTCCTCGATGCGGCAAGCGAACTGGATCTGCCTCCTGCCATCGGCACGCTTCGCCGCCGTCTCCTGCTCACGCGCCTGCTGACCCCGCTCGGCTGGTCGGCCGATCAGGCGGGCCGCCTCGCCGATGATCTGGCCGCCCTTCTCGACGAGTTGCAGACCGAACGCGTCGCCTACCAGGCGCTGGACAATCTGGTGCCGGATCATCTGGCGGCCCATTGGCAGCAGAGCCTCCAGGTGCTCCAGGTGCTAGGCCGGCACTGGCCGGCGGTGCTGGCAGACGAAGAAGCGATCGATCCGGCCGAGCGTCGCCATCGCATTCTTGGCGCCATCGCCGAGCGCTGGTCGGCGGCGCCACCGGCGCAACGGATCATCGCCGCCGGCTCCACCGGCAGCATCCCTGCCACCCGCGAGCTTCTGCGCGTCATCGCGTCGCTACCAAGAGGCGAGGTGGTGCTGCCCGGCCTGGAGATCGAGCTCGACGATGAAACCTGGCAGGCCCTGGATCCCCAACACCCCCAATACGCCCTCTGTCAGCTCCTTACCTCGTTCGGCATGCACCGGCGGGATGTGAGCCTCCGGCGCCAAACCAACGACCCTCAACGCAACGCAGTCGACGCTCGACAAAAATTGCTGAGGGGTGCGATGCGGCCAAGCGGACTGGCCGGGAGCTGGCTGGCTGGAGAGCCGATCGATCCCGCTGCGATCGAAGGGCTGAGCCTTGCGGAGCATCCGGACCCTGCGGTCGAAGCCTTGGCGATCACGCTTAGGCTGCGGGCCGCCCTGCTGGAGGAAGGGCGCAGTGCTGCGTTGATCACGCCGGATCGGACGCTTGCCCGCCGCGTGGTGGTCGAACTCGGGCGGTTCGGCATACGGATCGACGATTCAGCCGGCGTGCCGCTGGACCAGACCACGCCCGGCAGTTTCCTGCTGCTGGCAGCCCGCCTGATTGTCGACGAGGTCAGGCCGGTGGCGCTGCTTTCGGTGCTGAAGCATCCGTTGATGCGTGCCGGCATCGATGCGGACGTGGTGCGCAGGCGTGCGCGCGCGCTGGATCGCTTATGCCTGCGCGGCCCGGCGATCATGGGCGGGCTCAGCCGGATCATCGGTGAGCTGAACAGCCTTCGTCAGGCCGAAGCCGACGATCGAGCGGAGGAGCAGGACCCGTTTTTGGAACTCAGAGACTGGCTCGACAGCCTGGCCCGCGCGGCGCAGCCGTTCTCGGCATTAGCCGGTCAGGACGAGGTGCCGCTTGGCGAACTGATCGAAGCCCATCTTCGCTTCGTCGAGACGCTGGCCGCAGTCGATGGCAGTGCCGAGGCGCTCTGGGCAAGAGAAGCGGGCGAGGCGGCTTCCGGCTTGTTCCGGGAATTGCTGGAGGCGGTTGGTCCCACCGACAGGATCACGCCAAGCGCCTATCCCGGCCTGATCGCCCAATTGATGGCCGCCAGACCGGTCCGCCCGCGGCGGCCGGGGCATCCCCGGCTGTTCATCTGGGGGCAGCTGGAGGCGAGGCTGCAGCAGACGGATCTCACCATCCTTGCCGGGCTGAACGAGGGGGTGTGGCCGCGCACCGAGGAGCCCGGTCCGTGGCTCAATCCTTCCATGCGGGACAGCCTGGGGCTGCCGCCGCTGGAACGGAGGGTGGGGCAGGCGGCGCATGATTTCGTGCAGGCCGCCGCCGGCGGCGAGGTGGTTCTTTCACGTGCCGAAAAGGACATGGATGGCAACCCGACGGTGCCGTCCCGCTGGCTGATCCGGTTGAAGGCGCTCCTGGCGGCCGGCGGCATTGCCGAGGAAGATTTCACCGAGGCCGCGGCATGGCAGGACTGGGCGATGAACCTGGATCAGCCGGGCGGCGCGGCGCGTCCCGAGCCCCAGCCCAAACCAAAGCCCCCGGTGGCCAACCGGCCGCGAGCCCTGCCGGTGAGCGATATCGAGCGCTGGATGAAGAACCCTTACGGCCTCTACGCCAAGCGCATTTTGAACTTGAAGCCGCTCGATCCGCTGGAGGCCGATCCCGGCGCCGCCGATCGGGGCATGATCATTCACAAGGTGCTGGAGCGCTTCGTCAAGGCCTATCCGGAGGCGCTGCCGGCAGATGCTCTGGAGCGGCTCCGGGATTTCGGCGTGCAGGCCTTCGCCCGCTACAATCAGCGACCCCAGGTCCGGGCGATCTGGTGGCCGCGTTTCCTCTCGGTCGCCGAATGGGTGGTGGCAAAGGAAGCGGAGCTTCGGGGCGGTCTCAGCGAGATCCTGGCCGAGGTCAAGGGCGAGCTCGTGATCGAAGCGCCAGCAGGCCCGTTTCGCCTGACCGCGCGCGCCGACCGTCTGGAACGGCGGATCGACGGCGGCATCAATGTCGTCGACTACAAGACCGGCACGCCGCCGGGCAAGACGGAGATGAGACAAGGCCTTGCGCCGCAGCTGCCGCTCGAAGGGATGATGCTGAAGGAGGGCGGTTTCGCCGATCTCGGCAGGTTGCCGCTGGCAAATCTCCTGTTCTGGCAGCTCTCGGGCGATGAAGAAGGCGGCAAGATCGCGCCGCGCTCGGCCGAGCTTGCCGACGGGGTGCTCGAAAGCCTCTCGGCCCTGATCGGCCATTATGATCGGGCGACCACCGGCTATCCCGCAAGCTACCGGCCGCCGACCGCAAGACGGGACGATTACGATCACCTGGCAAGGCTGGGCGAATGGCCAAACTGACCGCCGGCGCGGCCGGCGCGCGAAGAAAGACCGGAGCGATCGATGTGCCCGCGGCGCTGGATGTGCCCGTGGCACCGCGACCTCGGCCAACGCCGGAGCAGCATCTTGCCGCCGATCCTGAGAGTTCGGTCTGGGTGAGTGCCTCGGCCGGCACCGGCAAGACCAGGGTCCTGTCCAACCGGATGCTTCGTCTGCTGCTGTACGGCACCGATCCCGCGAACATTCTCTGCCTCACCTATACCAAGGCGGGAGCGGCCGAGATGGCGAGGCGGGTGCAGGACGATCTTGCGCGCTTTGCCGTGCTGCCGGACGAGGTTCTGGCGGAGGAATTGGCCAATCTGCTCGACCGGGTCCCCGATGCCCTGGAGATCGGGCGCGCGCGGGACGGGCTGTTGCGTGTGCTCGACCTGCCGGCGGGGCTTCGGATCATGACGATCCACAGCTTTTGCCAGTCGCTTCTTCGCCGCTTCCCGCTGGAGGCGGGCGTCAGCCCCCATTTCGAGCTCTTGGAGCCGCGGGCCGCGGCTGGCTTGTTTCAGCAGGCGCGGGATGAGGTGCTGATCAGCCGGGAACCTCGGCTTCGTTTCGCGGTCGACAAGCTCGCGGTGGCGCTGGGCGAGTTTTCTCTGGCTGAGGGGCTGGCAGCGCTCAACGCCAAGCGCGCCGAGCTGACGCGGCTGCTGGCGCGGTACGACGGTGATGTCGAAGCGCTGGTCGTTCGGGTGTTTTCGACCCTCGGTGCCGAACCCGAGATGACGGTGGATGATCTGCGCAGGGCGGTTTGTGAAGACCCGGAGCGCGACGAGCCTGCGCTGATGGCGGCGGCCAGTGCCTTGGCGACGGGCGGCGACAAGGATCGGCAGCGCGGCGACAGCGTCACCGCCTGGCTGCAGTCGGATCTCACCGGTCGTTTGCAGCGTTTTTCGGACTATGAAGCTGTCTTTTTGAGGGCTGATCGTCGGCCGAAAGCAGCGAGCAATGTCGTGACCAAGCCGGTCACAGCAAAATTTCCCGGTGCCTGGCAGGCCCTCGAAGCCGAACAAACCCGTCTGCTGGCAGCAGCCGATCGGGAAAAAGCTGTTGCGGTCGCCGAGAAGACGGTAGCGCTGCTCCGGGTCGGGGCGGCGATCATTCAGACCTATGAGCGGCGCAAGCAGGCGTCAGGCAAGCTCGACTACACCGATCTGATCGACAAGAGCCGCGACCTCCTGCAGCAACCCGAAGCCGGCGACTGGGTGCGCTACAAGCTGGATCAGCGGATCGACCACGTCCTGATCGACGAAAGCCAGGACACCAGCCCGGACCAGTGGGCGATCGTCGAAGCCATGATCGACGACTTTTTCAGCGGCGACAGCGGTCGGGAGAAGCCCCCAACCCTCTTCGTCGTGGGGGACGAAAAGCAGTCGATCTTCGGCTTTCAAGGCGCCGATGTCGAAACTTTTCAACGGCTTCGGCAGACTTTCAGGCAACGCGCTGCGAGCGCCGGTCTCACCTTTTGGGATGCACCGCTGGAGCGCTCCTTTCGTTCCGCGCCGGCGATCCTCGAGGTGGTGGATGCGGTGTTTGCCGATCCGGCGGTGGGGGGCGGTGTTCATAGCGGCGCGTGCGTCATGCAGCATCAGGCGTTCAAGGAGGAGGCGCTGGGCCTGGTGGAGGTCTGGCCGCTGGTCGAACCGGGCGCGAAGGACGAGGACCGCCAACAGGGCTGGGCCATGCCCGATCAGGCGGTTCTGAGCGATCCGGCCGAGCTTCGCCTGGCAAGAGCGATCGCGCTCGAGATCCAGGGCTGGCTTCTGGACAACGTTCCTCTTGCCAACAAGGACCAGCCGATCGAGCCCAAGGACATCATGATCCTGCTGCCAAGGCGCGGCGTTCTGCAGGACCGCCTGGTCCGGGAGCTGAAGCGCAACAACGTGCCGGTTGCCGGCGCCGATCGCATGGCGTTGACCGACGAGCTTGCGGTGATGGACCTGATGGCGCTCGGCGATGCTCTGCTTTTGCCGGAAGATGACCTGACGGTGGCGACCGTGCTGCGCAGCCCCCTTTTCGGTCTCGGCGACGATGACTTGTTCGTGCTTGCCCATGACCGCGGCGACCGGCCGCTTTACCGCCGCCTCCAAGATCTGCGCGACGAGAAGCAAGCCTTCGCCGATGCTGCCGATCGGCTGAGCGCCCTTCTTGCCAAGGTCGACTACACGCCGCCTTACGAGTTTTTCGCGCGTTTCCTTTGCGAAGGGGCGCCGAATGGCCGCCAGTTGCTGCTGCGCCGCCTCGGACCGGCGGCTGCCTTGCCGATCGAGGCATTTCTTGCCCAGGCGATCGCCTATGAGCGCAGCCATCCGCCCTCGATGCAGGGCTTTCTCCACTGGCTGCGTGCCGACAGCGATGCGATCAAGCGCGATGCTGAAGGGGCGCGCAACGAGGTGCGCGTCCTCACCGTGCATGGCTCCAAGGGGCTGGAGGCGCCGATCGTCTTTCTGGCCGATGCCACCTATCAAAAGACCCTGCAGAAGGACCGGCTGCTGTGGCAGGATGACGGTCTGCCGCTCTGGAAAGTTGCAAGGGAGCAGCAGGATCGCCACAGCAGCGAAATCTACGCGCTGCAGGAAAACCGCCAGCAGGCGGAACACCGACGTCTGCTCTATGTCGCCATGACCCGCGCCGAGGAGCGGCTGATCGTCGCCGGATGTCAGCGCGGCAAAGGTGGTAAGAGCGATAAGAAGGAGGGCTTGAGCAACTGGTATGACATGGTTGTCGCCGGCATCGGCCGCCTTCCGGGTGCGGCGCGCATCTCGATGACCTTGAAAAGCGTGGGCGCGGGCGAGGGCTGGTGCTTCGGCGACGGCCCGAAGAGTGCTGCTGCCACCGGGCAGACGACCTTGCCGTTCTCGGCGGGGGGACGAAGCGGGCCGCCCATGCCGGACTGGCTCGCCGACCATGTCCGGGGCGAGACCCGTGCGGAGCCGCTTCGCCCGTCGTCCGAGTCGACCGATGACGACCCGCCTGCGGCCTCGCCGCTGTCCGATGAGGACCAGCGTCGTTTCGGCCGCGGGCTGCTCATTCACCGCCTGCTGCAGATCCTCCCCGACGTCGCTGTGCCCGAGGCCATGATGGCGCGTTATCTCGAAAAGCCCGGGTTCAGGCTCGACCAGGCTGCCCAGGCGGAGATTTCAGGGCAGATTCTGGCAATCCTCGACAATCCCGAATGGGCCGATCTGTTCGGTCCCAGCTCCCGTGCCGAAGTGCCGCTCGTCGGCGAGATCGAAGGCCAACTGGTCAACGGCCAGGTGGATCGTCTCGCCGTTCTTCCGGACCGAATCGTCATTCTGGACTACAAGACCAACCGCCCGCCGCCGCGCCATCCGGACGAGGTGCCGCCTGCCTATTGCCGGCAAATGGCGATCTATCGCGCCCTTCTCCAGGAGATGTATCCTGGCCGTCAGGTGCAATGCACCTTGCTCTGGACCGAGGGACCGGCCTTGATGATGTTGACGGATCGGCAGCTTGCACCGTTCGCACCGGGGGGCCGCAGCTCAGCTTGACAATACACGTTCTGCGCCCACCTGTTCTTGACGCTGTCACATGGCACCCCTTAGTCTCAAGGCAAGAACGGCCTGCGGAGGCAGCGCTGACGTAGATGTAACCCGGATGGGGATGCAAGCATGGCGATTATCGAAACCACCGATTCATCCTTCGAGGCCGATGTCTTGAAGTCCGACACACCGGTGGTCGTGGACTTCTGGGCGGAGTGGTGCGGACCCTGCAAGAGCATTGCTCCGCATCTCGAAGAACTTGCCAATGAGAAAGGCGAGCTCGTTCGTGTCGCCAAGGTCAATATCGACGACAACCCGCTGACACCGACCAAGTATGGTGTACGCGGCATTCCGACCCTGATGCTGTTCAAGGGGGGCGAGCTTGCGGCAACCAAGGTGGGTGCGATGCAAAAAAGCAAGCTTTTCGAATGGGTTGACGAATCGCTTTGAGGCCGGATGTGTCGACCCCCAGCCTGACCGATCGACAGGTTGGGGGCTGACCATAGGTCATCGAAGCGATCGGTGCTTTGAGAGCGGCAATGCCTCCAACCTCCAGGCCGAGAGGTTCGTGACGCGAGGTCAGGCAAATCGTTTGGCGAGACCGTCATCGAGGCGGCGCTCGCGGCAGTCGATGAAGGTGGCGGGCGCGGGGTTCAGGTTCTTGGTCTCAAGGCACTCGACCGGGGACAGGCCGTCATGACGGCCTGTCCCCGCCCAACCTCCCGCTCGGCGGGGACCGGGCGATCAGCCCACCGCGCCGGCGACCGTCGTCAGCCTATGGGGGTATGAAGCTCTGTCGTTTGCATCGAATTTCTCGCGCTACCGAATGTGATCGCTATCATGGTGTGATTTCCGCTCCAGACTACCACTGGTATCAACATAACCTATAAGCTAGGCCTTTACTTCGAACGTCCGATCATCGAAAAAAAATGGCGGCTTGGATTCAGCAAGCATCGCTGCCAAAGGAGGAGTATGCTCAAGAGGTTAACAGGAGATCGGTTTCGGACGAGGCTTGCCGACCTGTCGGCACTGGCCATCGCCCTCCTGTTATCTTTCGGAACGGCACTTCAGGCCGGCGTGACCGAAGAACAGCGGGTCGATCAGTTCAGCCGGAACATCCTGTCGACCCTCACCGAAGAGAACGCCGAAGATCTGGCGCTGCTGACCCAATTCTATGTCGACCGCGACATGGCGCCGATCTGGGTGAACGATGATGCGCCGACCGAGCGTGCCATCGAGCTTATCAGCGTGCTCGAAGGCTCGAGCTATGACGGCCTCAATCCGGAGGACTACGACACCGGCACAATTCGAGCGTTGATGGGGATGAATGATCCGAAATCCCTGGCCGAAATGGACCTTCGCCTCAGCCTTGGCCTGATGCAGTTCCTCTCCGATCTCGGCTCGGGACGAACCGAACCGAGCACCCTCGATCCGGAACTCTTCGTCTATCCGCGCGATATCGACAAAGCCAAGGCGATCGAAGAGGCGGCGGCAGCCGACAATATTGGCATTTTTGTTGGCGGATACCGGCCGAGGCAAGTCGACTATTGGCGCCTGAAGGGGGTCCTCGCGAACTATCGGGCCATGGCGCGCTTTGGCGGCTGGCCGAGGATTGACGACGGCCCGCTTCTGGAAGGCGGCGAACGGTCGCCAAGGGTCGGTCAGCTCAGAAAACTGCTCCTGCGGCTGAATGATCTGAAGCCTGCCGACGATCTTGCCGCCAAAGGCGGGGATCCGAATGTCTTTGATGATGAGCTGATGGCCGCGGTCGAGCGCTTCCAGCGTCGCCACGGCCTCGATCGGGACGGCAAGGTCGGGCCCAATACGCTAAGCGCCATGAACACGCCGATCGAAGATCGCATCGAGCAGATCGTGCTCAATCTCGAACGCAGGCGCTGGATGCCGGACCGCAACGGGTCGCGTTACATTGTCGTCAACCTCGCCGATTTTCATCTTCAGTTGATCGACCGTGGCGAGGTGACCTTCGAAACACCGGTGGTCATCGGCAGCCTCTACAACAAAACGCCGGTCTTTTCATCGGAAATGACCTATCTGGTGATCAACCCTTTTTGGAACGTGCCGCCGAGCATCGCCTTGGACGAGATCTTGCCCAAGGCGGCGCTCGATCCCGACTATCTCAGACGCAACGGCTTCGACATGTTCAGCGACTGGAGCCAGAATGCGTCCCTGATCGATCCGAAAACAGTGAATTGGTCAGGGTTCACGGAAAAGACGTTTCCGTACAAGCTGCGGCAGCAGCCGGGCCCGACCAATTCGCTTGGGCGGCTGAAGTTCATGATGCCGAACGAGTATAACATCTATCTCCACGACACGCCGGTTCGCGCTCACTTCGACGTCAACGAGCGGAGTTTCAGCCATGGCTGCGTGCGTGTCGCCGAGCCCGAGCGCCTGGCAAGCGCCATTCTTCAGTCCCAATCGGAATGGTCGGCCGACAAGATTGCAGCGACGATCGAAAGCGGTGAGCGCAGCGTGGTCCGTCTGAAAAAGCCGCTGCCGGTTCAGCTGACCTATCTGACCTCATGGGTCGACAACGACAACACCATCCATTTTAGAAACGACGTTTACCAACGCGATCAGATCCTGGCTGATGCGCTCACCAAGAACCCACGCCGGCAGGGCACCTTCACCGCTGATATCAGCGGTGAAGCGCCCGAACTTATCGAGGATCTCACCATCGCTCAGTAGGCTTTATCGGGGAGAGAGCGGGCCGGAATGGATGCTAGAAATGCTGCCAGCCGCCGCCTTCGATGGTGACGGGATGGCCGTCCTGGTCGAAGATTTTCAGAAAACCGGTCTCGTTGACGCTGCCGATCGGCGTGAGCGGCAGGTTTTGCTGCTCGCCGATCGCCTGAATGGCTGGACGTTGTTCCGGGTGGGCGGTGAACAAGAGCTCGTAATCATCACCGCCGGTCAAGGCAGCCTCGAGGGCGCCGCGCTGATTGGCGGCCGCTCTCGAGAGCGGGATCAGGTGCGTGCCGATCTCGGCGCCAAGGTTCGAGGCTGTCAGGACATGGCCAAGATCGGCCACCAGGCCATCGGAAATATCGATCGCGGCATGGGCGACGCCACGCAGCGCCTCGCCGAGGCCGACCCTTGGTCTCGGCAACCTGTAGCGCTCGATCAGGAAATTGGAGGCGGTCATCGGCGGGGAGAGGCGGCCTTGCAGCACGGCGAGCCCGAGTGCTGCGTCACCGAGCATGCCGGAGACATAGATGTCATCGCCCGGCCTTGCCCCGTCCCGACGAAGAGCCTGGCCCCTCGGCACCTCGCCCAACATGGTGACCGAAAAGCTGAGCGGGCCAGGCGTGACCACCGTGTCGCCCCCCATCAGGACCAGGCCAAAGGTTGCCTGGTCTTCGGCGATGCCGTGGGTAAAGCGGGCCAGCCACTCCTCCGGCAGGTTCTGGGATCTCATCAGCGCCAGGAGATAGCCTTTCGGCGTTGCGCCCATGGCAGCCATGTCGGAAAGGTTCACGCGCAGCAGTTTCTGCGCGATCTGTTCCGCCGGATCATGGGCGAAAAAATGCACGCCTTCGACCAGCGCGTCCTTGGCCAGCACAAGCTGCATGCCTTCGGTCGGCTCCAGCAAGGCGGCATCGTCCGCAAGATGAAGGGCACCCGCAAACCCGATCGCCAACGGTTTGAGGTGCCGGGCGATAAACGCGAATTCGCCGTCACCCATGGAAACACTGACCTTTCATCGAGAAACCTGCTCAAGCCTTGGCGTCTTCAGGGGACGCTGGCGCCGCGGCCTTCGAGGGCGCGGCCAAGCGATCGAGCACGGCATTGAGAAAACCCGCATCCTCCTTGCTCAAGAAGGCGTGGGCCAGCTCGAGATATTCGTTGATCACCACCCTTTTCGGCACATCTTCGGCTTTCATCAGCTCGAAGGCGCCGGCGCGCAGAAAGGCCCGGAGCAAATAGCCCAGGCGCTTGAGGGTCCAGCCGCTCGAGAGTTTCTTTTCGATCTCTGGATCAAGGTCGCCGATGGCGTCGTACGTCCCTTGGGAAACCTTGACGAACCAGTCCCGATCGACCTTGGGTGCCGGATCGTCCAGCTCCAGGGGTTCCAGCACATCCGCCAGACGATAGGCCTGGAATTCGTTGATCACCAGCTCGATGTCCTGACCCGACATCTCGGCCTGATAGAGCGCCTGAATGGCGCCGAAGCGGGCAGCGCGCCTCTTGTTCATCGCCGGAGACATGATTTCACGCTCAAGAGGGCAAGGGCTGCCCTTGCCGCATCGCCGCCTTTGCATTTGCCATCGGGATCGGTCGCGTTTCTTCGCCTGTTCCTTGCTGTGCACCGTGAGAATGCCATTGCCGATCAGGGCACCGTCATACAGGGCAAGATCCATCAGGGCGCGCGCACTTTCGCCGCCGACGATGCGATCGTGCCAGGTTTCGCCCTCGATGACACAGCCAAGGGCCACATAAGCGTCATAGTTCGCCAGCTTCGATCGCCATGCGGATCACCGCCGGGATTTCGAGAGCACCCGGAACATTGATCCGATCGAAGGTCGCGCCGCCCTCGTTCGAGGGCGTGCTCGGCTCCCTTCAGCAGCATCGCGCCGATGTCTTCGTAGTAGCGCGCCTCGACGATGAGAAGATGTGGTTGATCGCCCGATGGTCTCCCGCTGACGGGATGATCGGACGGAATAGTCTCGGTCATGGCTTAGCGCTCCGTCCTGAAGGCCAGCTGACGGGCGACGTAGCGGGCCAGCATATCGATTTCAATATTGATCTGATCGCCGGTTTTTCGAGCGGAAAGGTTGGTCTTGGCCCAGCTGTGGGGGATGATGTTGACGGCAAAGCGGTTGCCCTCGGTCTCGTTGACCGTAAGCGAGATGCCATCGACGGTGACCGAGCCCTTGACCGCGACCAGTGGAGCAAGCTGGGCCGGGATCTCGACTTCGAGACGGCGGGATTCGGCCACGGCATCGAGCGCCGTGATCCTGCCGACCGCGTCCACATGGCCGAAGACGATATGGCCGCCAAGCTCGTCGCCCATCCGAAGCGAACGCTCCAGATTGACCCGATCGCCCACCTGCCAGCGTCCTGCCGTGGTGACCTCCAAAGTTGCGCCGGAAGCGGTGACCGAAAACCAGTCATCACCTTTCTCGACGGCGGTAAAGCAGATGCCGGACGTCGCGATCGAGCCGCCGATCGGAATCTCCTCAAGCGGCAGTGCCGTTTCGATGATCATCTCTCGACCGTTCCGATCCTCGATGGCTCTGATACGGCCGACGTCGGTGATGATGCCGGTGAACATGGTCCTATCCTAAGGTTTCCTGGTGGTATACGTCGCGCCGACGTCGGACGCCAGCACTTCGCTCGCAATTCGCTCAAATGCCGGGGCTTCCGCCAGGCGATCGATCGAAAGATCGTCGATGGCGGGCCGCCCGTCGCCGCCGATGATCAGCGGTGC
Organism: uncultured Alphaproteobacteria bacterium; assembly: GCA_963787265.1. Classification (GTDB taxonomy): domain Bacteria; phylum Pseudomonadota; class Alphaproteobacteria; order Geminicoccales; family Geminicoccaceae; genus JANQPX01. Next base: position 29,000 of record CAWBCX010000020.1, read on the forward strand.
CTGGAACCAGTGGAGGCGATCCACCAGTCCCGCCCGCAGCAGGGATGCGGCAAGCGCTGCCCCGCCCTCAACCAAGAGCCTGGTCACACCGCGTTCGGCGAGCGCGGTCATGACCTTGGCAAGGTCAAGCCGGTTGTCCGCGCCAAGGTCGACCGGGACGATCACGATGCCGGCCTCGCGGCGCTCGGCCACGGCCCTTTTTGGTGCGTCGCTTGATGTGATCAGCCAGACCGGCGTCTCACCGGCCGTTCGGGCAAGGCGGCTCGCCAGCGGCAAGCGGCCAAGCCTGTCCAACACCACGCGGACCGGTGACCGGTCCGTCAAGCCGGGCAGGCGGCAGGTGAGGGTGGGGTCGTCGGCAAAGGCCGTGCCGCTGCCCACCATGATCGCATCATGGACCGCTCGAAGGCGGTGGCCCGCCAACCTTGCCCGTTCACCGGTGATCCACTTGCTCTCGCCATGCCTGGTCGCGATCCTGCCGTCCAGCGACGACGCCAGCTTCAGGGTCACCAGGGGCCTTTTCCGCGTCACTTGAAGAACGAACCCCGCATTGAGGGTTTCCGCCTCGGCCTGCATCAAGCCGGTATCGACCTGAATGCCGGCCTGACGCAGCTGATCGATGCCGCGGCCGTCGACCCTGGGGAAAGGGTCGGTGGCTGCCACCACCACGCGCCGGATGCCGGCGTGGATCAGCGCCATGGTGCAAGGGGGCGTCCTCCCGTAATGGCAACAGGGCTCCAACGTCACGTAAGCGGTGGCACCGATAGCTCGCCGACCTGCGCGCCGCAGAGCTTCGACTTCGGCATGGTTGCCGGGGGGCGGCTGGGTCCAGCCCCGGCCGGCGACCCTCTCATCCTTGACGACCACGCAGCCGACCGGCGGGTTGGGCCAGGTTCGGCCAAGACCGCGTTCCGCGAGGCGAAGCGCCAAGGCCATGTAGCGCCGATCCCTGTCTTGCCAATCCGTGTTTTGCCCATCCATGTCACTCGGCAGCGGCATCCTTTTCCCGCTGATCGGCGAGCCTTGCGATGAACTGCTCGAAGTCGCGGGCATCGGCAAAATCTTCGTAAACCGAGGCGAAACGCACGTAAGCGACCTCGTCCAGCTCGGCCAGACGTTCCATGGCCAGACGGCCGAGGCGCCTGGTTTCGATTTCGGTCTCGCCGGAAATTTCGAGCTCGCGCACGATGCCGTTGACGATGCGCTCGATCCGGTCCTCGTCGATACCGCGTTTCCTGATCGCGATCATGATCGAGCGTTTCAGCTTGTCCCGATCGAAATGCACCTTCTCGCCATCGCGCTTGACCACCACCAACTCGCGCAACTGAATGCGCTCGAAGGTGGTGAACCTGGCACCGCAAGCATTGCATTGCCGCCTGCGCCTGACGGCACCGCCGTCTTCGACCGGGCGCGAGTCCTTCACCTGATTGTCGTCGGAACCACAAAATGGGCAATGCATTCAAAGCTCCCTGCTTCAGTCCCGAACCCGCTCAAAAAAGGAGGTGTGGCCACAACCTCCTGCAAGCGCGGATCGGTCTCCGCTTATTCTTGTCATGATCGTTCAGCGATGCCCGAGCTTGTCGACCCGGCGGGCGTGACGGCCACCCTCGAAGGACGTGGTCAAGAAGGCCTCGACACAATCCAGGGCCGTCTGCCCGCCGATGACACGGGCGCCCAGACAGAGAACATTCGCATCATTATGCGCGCGCGCCAAACGCGCCGTGGTCACGTCATGGCAGGTAGCGGCCCTGATGGTGCGATGACGATTGGCGGCAATCCCGACCCCGATCCCTGTGCCGCAGATCAGGATGCCCTGAGCAGCAACACCGCGGTTCATCGCCTCGACGAGTTTGTCCGCCATATCGGGGTAGTCCACCGATCGGGCTTCCGCCGGACCGAGATCCACAACCTCGCGGTCCGTCTCCTCCAAGGCGAGCTTGAGACTGGCCTTGAGATCAAAGCCGGCATGGTCGGAGGCAATGACGAGGGCTGTCTTGGTCATGGGTTCTGGCTCTCCAGCAACTCGATGTATGACCACAACATTCGCTTCCCCAGCGGAAGAAAAGTGATCGTTGGAATTCAAGTGGTTATGTTGGCCTCGAGGGAAGCCTTCCCTTGTGATCGCACCACTAGAAATCCGTTATAGTACGGATGACGCCCGCTGCAACCGTTTGGCGACCCGGGCCAACAACATGTGGGGATAAAAACGGAACGATGATGCCGGATCTTGTTGATCCAGCGATCGACGATCGGAAGCGAACGGCCTGGCTCGTCGGATCGACCCGGAACCGATCAGGGCTTTCTTCCGGTCGGTCTCAGCCTTGGTCGTCATCCTCGATCGTTGCGAAAATCTCCCGGCTCTTGACCACGGCTACGGTCGGATCAACCGTCAAGAAGAGCCGAAGCTGTTCGTCGTCTTCACTGAGATCATCATTGATGACCAGCGCCTCGATTCGAGCGCTGGTTTCGCCCGCCTTGATCACCAGAACACCGCGCGCGGCCTCATAGTCCTCGCCATCGATCGCCGTGTCGTCGATCGTCGCATAAATCAGCACGACGGATTTGTCCGACGGCCTGGACAGCTCGACATCGAACGCAACAGGCGCGCCGTTCTCGCGTCCGTTGTCTGCGGAGACGTTGATTTCCAGATCGGCAGCAGGTGCTACCGCGGCCACCTGCTCTTCGCTGTCGGTATCCGTGCTGTCGCCTTTGCCGTTGACCGGGGCGCTGTCATCGGTTGCGGCGGCGGCATCACTGATCCCGAGTTCGATGGAATCAGCCGCCTCGGTCGGCGGAGGGTCATCGACGGTTGCTTCAGCGACCGCCTCGGTGTTGTCGCTGACCGTTGGCGGTGCCGGCATCGTGCTGTAGACGGTGACCACGGTCTCCTCGGTGGTGAGTTCATAAACGCCAGGCTTCCAGCCGATCAGCGCGCCGGAAATCTCCATGCCCGTCACCGTTTCGAACCGCACCATATCGATCGCCGCCCGCGGCAGCGTCCGCTCGGTTCCATCCTTGGTGCGAATGACGGCATTGGTCTGATCGAACCTGATGATATGGCCTTCGATGCGCTGGCCGTCCTGGAGCGTGATGACGGGACCGCCGGGAACCACGAATTCACTGGCGGGCAACGCGGCTGCCGAGGCGGGGCTGGGCACGAGGAAATATAAGGTCCAGATGACAGAATGGAGGAGCAACAGCGCCCCAAGCCGCCGGATTCCCTCCGCCTCAAACCATGGACCGTTGAGCCGACGATCTGCAGAGCATCGGCCGATCAAGTCATCCATCATGCATCCTCGGGTCATTCGGACATCACCCTTTTACCTACTATCCTACCATCATCCAAGCGTTTGATGCGCTTGACGCTTAGTGGTTGATGGTTTCTACACTGGAGCCATTGTTTAATTTAATCAAACTAGCCAGTTTCAATGTCATCAAAAGAACACTCATTTCTCGCGTAAATTGATGATTAGTTGAATTTATTGATGCAAACAGCTGGAAGTCAACAGCGAAACCCGCTACTACCTCCCCAAATCAATATCTTAAGGCGCTTTGGGTCGGTTCATGCTCTCACATCTTCGCGATTTGAGCGGCGTCTTGGTATCGATGGACTGTGGAAACACGAGCTTTAGCTGTTCTGAAGGCGCGTAATTTTGGCTGTTCGTCGAGGTTGCAGAAACCGCCGATGCATGGCAGTCAGCCAGAAAGAACGCATGGAGGATCGACGGTATGACGTTGGTACGTGGCGGATGGCTTTCCATGATGGCCGCCTTGGTGACGGGATTTCTTGCGGTGGCCGCCCCGAGCGCTTTCGGCCAGAGCAGGACGTCGATCGACCTCAAGGATGTTGAGCGGGCAAGGCTGAACGAGGTCTACAAGGTCGAGGTCCGGTCCCTCAATTTTCGTGCCGAGCCAAGTCTGGACCGACCGCCGGTCTCCGTTGTCCTCGAAGGTGATTACGTTCTCGAAACCGGCAGAACCTTCAACCAGAACGAAGGTATCGAATGGGTGAGGGTCATCCGCGAAGACGGGCGCGAGGGGTGGGTGTCATCGCGTTATCTCATACCGGTCGCGAACGCGGTGGCAACCGTGGAGGCGGCGGCGGCGTTCCTCGGTTCCCTCGATCCGGCGGCGACCGCGCCGGAAGTCTTCGAGGCGGTCAATGACCTGCGCGTCGGCTTCGTCTACCCGGGCCCGGTTGGCGATGCCGGCTGGGCCTTTTCCCACGATATCGGCAGGCGGGAGATGGAACAGCTCTCCTTCGTCAAGGAGACCAGCTTCATCGAATCGGTGCCGGAGGAACCCGCAGCGATCACCGCTGCCCTCGAGAAGCTGATCGCCGATGGCAACAATCTGATCTTCGGTGCCAGCTACGGCTATATGGACCCGATGATGGAGGTCGCCAAACGCCATCCCGATGTGGTTTTCATGCACAGTTCCGGCTTCAAGACCCAACCGAATGCCGGCACCTATTTCGGCCGGATCTACGAGGCACGCTATCTTTCCGGCATCATCGCCGGCGCCATGACCAAATCCAATGTCCTGGGCTATGTCGCTGCCTTTCCCATTCCCGAGGTCATTCGCGGCATCAATGCCTTCACGCTCGGCGCGCAAAGCGTCAACCCCGATGTCCGGGTCAAGGTCGAATGGACCAGGACCTGGTATGGCCCCGGCATCGAGCGTGCCCAAGCCGAGCGACTGATGGATCAGGAAGCGGATGTGATCACCATCCATCAGGATTCGCCCGCCGCCATTCAAGCGGCAGCCCAGCGCGGCAAGTACGCCATTGGCTTTCATAGCGACATGAGCGCGTTCGGCCCGGAAGCGACACTGACTTCCGCCGTGTGGGACTGGGGCGTCATTTACAAGCAAATCGCCTTCGAGATGCGCGAAGGTGTTTGGGACCCGGGACAGCTCTGGTGGGGGCTGGACAAAGGCGTGGTCGGTCTGGCGCCGATCTCGGATAAGGTGCCTGCCGATGTTCAGGCTCTGGTCGAGGAACGCCGTAAGGAGATCGCCCTGGGTCAGCTGCGCATCTTCGAGGGGCCTATTCGCAATGTTGACGGCGACATCCAGGTGCCCCCCGATACCCTCCTCACGGATGCCGACCTGTTGTCCATGGACTACTACGTTCTCGGCGTCGAGGGTGGCGTCGCCCCCGCGATCTCCACAGCCTCCGACGAAGGGGAAGCCAACTAGCGGTGGTGGTATGACCGCATCATATATTGATTGACGGTGTTGGAGATTTGAGCGTCCAGTCTCGTTAGGTGCTCGTCATGCAAACAGCTGGCTCGTCATGCAAACAGCTGGCTCGTCATGCAAACAGCTGGCTCGTCATGCAAACAGCTGGTATGACCGCGCCGTCGCTGAGGCCGCGCACAGTTGGTTTGCTGTTGCCGGGCGCTGGTGCTATGCAGTTTTGTCGTCGGTTTCGCGGCGGCATCGAAAGCACCGGCCAGGCCGAGGCCGACCTTTTGGAGTGGGTGATGCAGGACATTCTCGACGAATTGGACGCGAGGCGCCAAGCGGCCCGGATGGGCGGCGGCGAGCGCCGGATCGCCGCCCAGCATGCCCGCGGCAAGCTCTCCGCGCGGGAGCGGATCAACCTTTTGGTCGATACCGGTTCCTTCGAAGAGATCGACATGTTCGTCGAGCACCGCTGCAGCGATTTCGGCATGGCCGACCAGCGCATTCCGGGCGACGGCGTGGTCACCGGTGCCGGCACCGTCAACGGACGGCTCGTTTATGTGTTCAGCCAGGATTTCACCGTGTTCGGCGGCTCGCTCTCCGAGGCGCACGCGGAAAAGATCTGCAAGATCATGGACCAGGCCATCCAGGTGGGGGCGCCGGTCATCGGCCTGAACGATTCAGGCGGAGCCCGCATTCAGGAGGGTGTCGCCAGCCTGGCAGGCTATGCGGATGTCTTTCAGCGGAACGTCATGGCCTCCGGCGTCGTCCCCCAGATCAGCGTGATCACGGGGCCATGCGCCGGAGGTGCCGTCTACTCGCCCGCGATGACCGACTACATCTTCATGGTCCGAGACAGCTCCTACATGTTCGTCACCGGCCCCGATGTGGTGAAGACCGTCACGCAAGAGACGGTGACCCAGGAGGAACTGGGCGGCGCCTCCACCCACACGCAGAAATCGGGCGTCGCTGATCTTGCCTTTGACAACGACATCCAGGCGATGCATCAGCTCCGTCGTTTCATCGATTTCCTTCCCGCCAGCAACCGCGAACAGCCGCCTACCCGCCCCACGGCCGACACGGCCGGGCGCAAGGAAAAATCGCTGAACAACCTGGTGCCGCCCAACCCGAACAAGCCCTATGACATGAAGGAGCTCATCCGGAAGATCGTGGATGAGGGCGATTTTTTCGAGCTGGCGCCGGAATTTGCCAAGAATATCGTGATCGGCTTTGCCCGCATGGAGGGCACCACCGTCGGGATCGTCGCCAACCAGCCGATGGTGCTGGCCGGCTGCCTCGATATCGACAGCGCGAGAAAAGCCGCCCGTTTCGTCCGCTTTTGCGATTGCTTCAACATCCCGATCCTGACCCTGGTCGACGTCCCAGGCTTCCTCCCAGGCACCGCCCAGGAATATGGCGGCATCATCAAGCACGGCGCCAAGCTGCTCTACGCCTTTGCCGAAGCGACCGTGCCCAAGGTCACCCTGATCACCAGGAAAGCCTACGGCGGCGCCTATGACGTCATGAGCTCCAAACATCTGCGCGGCGACGTCAACTATGCCTGGCCGACCGCCGAGATCGCGGTCATGGGCTCCAAGGGTGCCGTCGAGATCATTTTTCGCGCCGACATCGGCGATCCTGAAAAGATCCAGGCGCGCACCGGCGAATACCAAAAACGCTTCGCCAACCCCTTCGTCGCCGCCGGCCGCGGTTTTGTCGACGACGTCATCATGCCCGAGGAAACAAGGCCACGCATCTGCATGGCGCTGCGCCGGCTAAGGAACAAAAAGCTGGAAAACCCGTGGAAGAAGCACGGCAATATTCCGCTTTAGGGCGAAGGAGGCAGCGGAACGGTAGGCCACTGGTTCGCTGATGTTGATGAAAAGGGCGGCCATAGCCCGCCTAGCGCGCGTCACCAGCCTGCCAATCACCCCCCAGGCCGGTTATGAGAGATCGCGCCAACGAAACGTCAGCCCGTCAGCGCTTTGGATGGGGCCGCCACGGTATGGAATCTTGAGAGCCCGCATCTTGCATAGCTGATGATGGCCGAAAAGCCTCGGTTTGCCGCTCCGAATAGTCGGTAACCAGGTCCAGAAGGACGACAGCCATGATGAGAAGCAGAATGCCGCAGACGAACGCGTCGCTGTTGCCGCAACGCTGATTTTTTGGGGAACCGTCTTTTTTACGGGCCATGGCATGGGCGTCGCCGTCCTTGCCGGAGAAGAAATTTCCGTCCTGAATCCATAAGCATAGGCTATGCATCTCGACCTCACGTCTCTCTTTATCAAAGCTGATCAACGAGCAAACATCAGCCGTGAATGCCAAATCAAGTTCGTAGCTTATTGTCCGGGAAGCACAGGATCGGATCTGTGATGGCGGTCACAGGGAGACCAGGTCCGTGGCGCGGGGGCATGATTTGGCCCGAACGGCTTCAATGACAGGCGCTCCGTCGTTCCGCAGGACCAACCGAGATCTGAGTCTGACCCCACGCCAGGCGCGACCACTTGGTGCTTGCATAAACCGTGCGTAGCGTTTCTTAATCCGTTTCAGTATGTTGGCTGGCATGGTTCAAGAACGGAGATGGCAAGGCGAACAATGTTCAAAAAAATCCTGATAGCCAATCGCGGCGAGATCGCCTGCCGGGTGATCCGGAGCTGCGAAAAGCTCGGCATCGCCTCGATCGCCGTCTATTCCGAAGCGGATGCCGATGCGCTGCATGTGCAGATGGCCGACGAGGCGGTTTTTGTCGGACCGCCGCCTGCCGCCGAGAGCTATTTGCAGATCGAGAAAATCGTCGAGGCGGCGAAGGCGACGGGGGCCGAGGCGGTCCATCCAGGCTACGGCTTTCTCTCGGAAAACGCCGCCTTTGCCGAGGCGCTGAGGACAGCCGGCATCACGTTCATCGGGCCTCCGGTCGGCGCCATCGCTGCCATGGGTGACAAGATCGAAAGCAAGCGGCTGGCCCTCGAAGCTGGTGTGAGCACGGTGCCGGGCCACCCCGACCCGGTCAACGACGTCGCCGACGCGACCCGCATCGCCGCCGAGATCGGTTATCCCATTATGATCAAGGCCGCGGCCGGGGGCGGCGGCAAGGGCATGCGCATTGCCTTCGATCGGAGCGATATCAAGGAAGGCCTGGAGCGCTCCCAAAGCGAGGCGCGATCAAGCTTCGGCGACGATCGCGTGTTCATCGAAAAATACATCCAGGAACCGCGCCATATCGAAATCCAGGTTCTGGGCGACCAGCATGGCAACGTCGTTTATCTCGGTGAGCGCGAATGCTCGATCCAGCGCCGCCACCAGAAGGTTATCGAGGAAGCGCCGAGCCCGTTTCTCGACGAGGCGACCCGCCGCGCCATGGGTGAACAATCCGTGGCCCTGGCCAAAGCGGTCGACTACCATTCCGCCGGCACGGTCGAGTTCATCGTCGACCGCGACAGGAATTTTTATTTCCTGGAAATGAACACCCGCCTTCAGGTCGAGCACCCCGTGACCGAACTCGTGACCGGTCTCGATCTGGTGGAACAGATGATCGGCATTGCCGCCGGCGAGCCGCTTGCCATCAAGCAGGATGATGTGATGCTCGAGGGCTGGGCCATGGAAGCGCGCATCTATGCCGAAGATCCGAGCCGCGGCTTTCTGCCCTCGATCGGCCGCCTGCAGCGCTATATCGAGCCGCTGGGCGAAGGTGTCAGGATCGATTCCGGCGTGGTCGAGGGCAGCGAGGTCACGATGTACTACGACCCGATGCTGGCCAAGCTCTGCGCCTATGGCAACGATCGCGCCGAGGCTATCGACAAGCTGTCGACCGCGCTCGACGGCTATTATGTGCGCGGGCCGAATCACAACATGGCGTTTCTCTCGGCATTGCTGCACCACAAGCGTTTTCGCGATGGGCACCTCTCCACCGACTTCATCGCGGCCGAGTTCGGTGATCGTTTCGAAGGCGTGCCTCTCTCCCCAGGCATCAAATCCGGCCTTGCTGCCCTTGCCGCCACCCTCAGCTTGAGCGAAGCGGAGCGCGCCGCCAGGATTTCAGGCCAACTTCCAGGCTGGACGCCCAACGTGCCCGTCGACTGGGTCGTCAGCCTCGGCGACGAGGATGTCGCCGTTCAGGTGGTGAGCGACGAGCATGGCTTTCATGTCCGGATCGACGGCTCGAGGGTCGATCTTTCCCTCGACTGGCAGCCGGGCCGGCCGCTGGCGATCGCGCGGATCAACGAACGCGATGTGGTGGTTCAGGTCGATCCGATCATCGAAGGCTACAGGCTTACCCATGGCGGCGTCGAAGTCGAAACACGGGTGCGCACCAGACAGGCCGCCGATTTCGCCGCCCGCATGCCCAAAAAAGAAAAACCCGATCTGTCAAAATGGCTGATGTCGCCCATGCCGGGACTGATCGTCAGCATCGCGGTCGCACCCGGCGAGGAGGTGAAGGCCGGCCAGGAGCTTGCCGTGCTCGAAGCCATGAAAATGGAAAATGTGCTGCGCGCCGAACAGGACGGCGTGGTTGAGGCCATCAGGGTCGAGCCCGGTGCCACGGTCGCCGCCGATCAGGTGCTGATCGCGTTCGGGTAACGATAGGGTTGATGAAAAAGTCCAAGGCCATCTCGGGCATCGATCACATCCAGCTCGCGATGCCTGCAGGCGAGGAAGCGAAGGCGCGGGCCTTCTATGGCGACCTGCTCGGCCTATGCGAGGTCGCAAAGCCGGCGATCCTGGCACCGCATGGCGGCGTCTGGTTCGAAGGTCCAGGCGTGCAACTGCATCTCGGCATTGACCTCGACTTCAGGCCGGCAAAGAAGGCGCACCCGGCATTTCTGGTGGATGATCTCGACGACTTCCGCACCCACCTGGAAACCGCCGGCCATGCAACGGTCGGCGCCCAGGCGCTGGAGGGCTATCATCGCTGTCACACCCATGATCCCTTCGGCAATCGGATCGAGCTGATGGAACGGATCAACGAAGACTAACGACAGGGAGACGAACAATGCGGCAAAAACGCGAGATCACCGAAGACCTAAGAGCCACCGTGCGCAAAGAGCTGCCCGAGGTTGAAAAAATCCAGGATGCCGACCTTGGGCAAAAGGTCGTGGAAGCCTGGGCGCTTTGCCTTGCTCATAGCAGCTTCAACGCGATCGACGAGATCGAGCCCGCCGCCAACCCGGGTGTCAACCGCCTGAAAAAAGGCAAGCAAAGCGATCACATCCGTGGCGTCACGCAAATGGCGATGACCATGGCGGACAATTTCAGCGCGCTCATGCCCGACCTCAAGATCAATCGCGACATCCTGATCGCCGGTGCCCTTTGCCACGATGTCGGCAAGCCGTTCGAGTTCGATCCGGAAAACCGCAAACGGTGGGAAGCCAGTCCCTACGCGTCAGGTCTTCCGGCGATCCGCCACCCCGCTTTCGGTGTCCACATCTGCCTGACCGTGGGCCTGCCGGAAGAGGTCGCCCATTGCGCTGCCGCTCACAGCGGCGAGGGCGAGCTTGTGGTGCGATCGCTGGAAAACACCATCATCCACCACGTGGATTACGCCTTTTGGAACGTCTGCCGCGCCGGCGATCTCCTGGTCCCGGAGACGATCGCCGCCCTGAAGGTCAAGCATTAGCCGGGTTCCTGCCAGGACTTGGTCGACGTTATCTCGATCCCATATCGTCGCGTTGGTGATCTGGTCCGTGCGATGCTGGGGGGCCGTGGCCCGCCTTTTCTTCCCTGCGGGCGGGCGGATTCCCAAGCTCTCATGGACCAGGAAACGAACCTCGACAGGATCGCGTTGACATTCGGTTAAATGGAATCGGCTAACATGCCATGCAGCTGGAGCGTATTTCTCGAAGCTATCCTGTCGGAAGGTGGCCTGATGCCGATCATCATGCCGCTGCTGCCGATGCCTCCCGGAATGACACCAGGCGACCCTTGTTCTCGTCCCAGAGCGCAAGCTTGACGCAGCGGAGGCTTTCCAGAAGGGTCAGCCTTCCCTGAGACGCGAGCACGGGATAATCGCGCAGCACCTGGGGCAGCCGATAATAGGGAATTCGGCTGCAGAGGTGGTGGACGTGATGCACACCGATATTGGCGGTAAGCCAGCGCAGGGCAGCCGGCAAATCATAGTGGGAACTGCCATAAAGCGCTGACTCATGCAGGTTCCAGTCGGAAGCGCCGTCCCATGAGGTCTCCTCGAATTGATGCTGCACATAGAACAGCCAAACGCCGATGCAGGAGGCGATCAGCGTGATCGGCAGATGCACGATGAGAAAAGGCACGAGACCGAAAAACCAGATGCCACCGCCAAACAGAACCGCAATCGCCAAATTGGTCAGCATGGTGCTGGTCCAAGGAGCGCTGCTGTTGAAGATATGTCCCAGCGGCAAGCGATGTCGCACGAAGAACTGATAGGCGGGACCAACGAGAAACAAGACGACGGGATGGCGATAGGCTCGATAGCCAAGCCGTCGCCACAAGGGCATGCTTTGATATTCGCGCACGGTGAGGGTGCTGATGTCGCCGACCCCGCGTTTTTCCAGATTGCCGGCACTTGCATGGTGAATGGCGTGGTCGCGGCGCCAGGCATCATAAGGCGTCAGGGTCAGCACGCCGAGTGCCCGCCCGATCCAGTCGTTCAGCTGGCGTCTGCGGAAAAGCGTCCCGTGGCCGCAATCATGCTGTATGACAAAGAGCCTGACGAGAAAGCCGCCTGCGAGCACAACAAAGCCGAGGCTGAGCCAGTAGCTGATGCCAAGCGTCGCCCAGGCGAGAATCCACAGCATGATGAACGGAATAAGGGTGATCACAAGCTCAAGGGTGCTCCGTTTACCGCTCGGTTCGCGGTAAGGGGCGAGAAGCCTGATCCACGCACGGGCATCAGGCGCCGCGTCAGCGGCGTTCGGAAGACACTCAGTCATCAAGTGTTTATATCCAGAGGTCAACAGGTTGAGGACAGACGCAGAGATCAGCGATCCAACATGTTGATTTTATTCGCCAACCCAAGCGTTTATTAGGCGACATAACCTCGTTGGCTGAAACAAGAATTCTCCTTGCGTCAGACATTCTGATACCAATTTGGGCGAGGTGGCCCAAGAAAGCAATGTCGCAGGCGTCGAAAGTTCGATTTTGGCATCAAGCGGGCACCCTTCGAGCTCCGGACAGCGTAAAATTTGGCACCAGTCGTCGATCTCCAAGATGTTCCCTACATCGCTTCGCTTCTACCCATTTCCAAGAATTTCTGGCGGCGCTGATGGCGGATTTCGGTGCCGCTTTTCGTCAAGAATGGCGCCATCGCCCGCTCAATGGCGTCACCGACGGCGCTGATGGCCTGCTTGGGCGAGCGGTGGGCACCGCCCACAGGTTCCTCGATGATCTCATCAACCACGCCGAATTCCTTGAGATCCTTCGACGTCAACCTCATCGCCTCGGCCGCTGCCGGCGCTTCTTCGCCGTTTCGCCACAAAATCGCAGCGCAGCCTTCGGGCGAAATCACCGAATACACGGCATGTTCCAGCATCATGACATGATCGGCGGTCGCAAGGGCGATGGCGCCGCCGGAACCCCCTTCACCGATCACCACACCGATCAGCGGCACGGTGAGCTGCAAACATGTCTCGATCGCGCGGGCAATTGCTTCCGCCTGACCGCGCTCCTCGGCGCCCACGCCCGGATAGGCGCCAGGCGTGTCGATCAGCGTGATCACCGGCAGCTTGAAACGCTCGGCAAGCTGCATCAGCCGGACGGCTTTTCGATAGCCTTCAGGGTTGGCCATACCGAAATTATGCCGGACCCGGCCTTCCGTATCGGTGCCTTTTTCATGGCCGAGCACCACCACCGAGCGGCCGCGAAAACGCGCGAGACCGCCCTGGATCGCCTGGTCGTCGCCGAAGGTGCGGTCGCCGGCAAGCGGGGCGTAATTCTCGAACAAGGCCTCGACATAGGCGCCGAAATGCGGCCGTTCGGGATGCCTTGCGACCTGGGTTTTCTGCCACGGTGTCAGCTTGGTATAGGTCTGGCGCAGCAGCTTGTCGGCGCGCTCTTCGAGCCTCGTAATCTCATCGGCGAGGTCGAGATCGCTTCCCGTGGCAAGGTGCTGAAGTTCCTTGACCTTGCCCTCAAGCTCGCTGATCGGTTTTTCGAACTCAAGCAGGGGTCACGCCTCCCACATTTGTTTGATACCTCATGTTGTCTGCTCCCGCCGCTCAACAGCCGGCGTCATTCGAATACCCGGTCAGTTGAGAGAGCTGGCACAGGCGCGTGTTCGGTCAGGCACGGGCCGCAATCTGATCGGCTTTGGCGACCAGGGCTTCGGCTTGGCGGATGGAGGCGATATCGATCAGCCTGCCATCGAGGCTGACGGCACCTTTGCCCTCTTTTCTTGCCTGCTCCATCGCCTCGAGCACGCGCCTGGCTTTCTTCACCTCTTCCTCCGGCGGGCTCATCACCTCGTTGGCGAGCGCGATCTGGCTCGGATGAATGGCCCATTTGCCTTCGCAACCGAGGATCGCTGCGCGTCTCGCCGCCGCCTTGTAGCCCTCAGCGTCGCTGAAGTCGCCGAACGGCCCGTCGATCGGCCGAAGGCCGTGGGCACGCGCCGAAACGACCATGCGCGCGATTGCATAATGCCACATATCACCCCAATGGGTGGCACGGCCGCCTCCGTTGACATCGGGATCGGTGAGCACGGCGTAGTCCGGGTTGGCGCCGCCGATATTGGTGGTGCGCGCCTTGGTCGAAGCGGCATAGTCGGCAACGCCGAAATGCAGCGCCTCGTTGCGTTTGCTTGCCGCCGAGATGGCATCGATATTGGCCATGCCAAGCGCCGTTTCGATGATGTGGGAAAAGCCGAGGCGCTTGGTCCGGCCCACGGCGTCCTCGCATTGGGTCACCAGCATGTCGACCGCATAGACGTCGGCTGCCGTGCCGACCTTCGGGATCATGATCATGTCGAGCCGGTCCGAGCCCTTCTCGATGATGTCGATCACGTCCCGGTACATGTAATGGGTGTCGAGGCCGTTGATCCGAACCGTCAGCGTCTTGTTGCCCCAGTCGATATCACCGATCGCCTCGATGACGTTTTTCCGCGCCTGCTCCTTTTGATCCGGAGCAACGGCATCTTCAAGGTCGAGAAAGACGACGTCTGCATCCGACGCGGCCGCCTTTGGAAAAAGTTTGGGCGAGCTGCCGGGTACGGCAAGCTCGGAACGCTGCAGGCGCGAGGTACATTGTTCGACAACGTGGAAACTCAAAAGGTCTTCTCCTTACCCATCAACAAGACGATCACGATGCTGGTCGGGTGGGCGGTCATGTCGATAGCGGCTGCTTTCCCAAGTCGATAGCACGTTGCTCGACGGCTTGAGTGATCATCATGGATCAGCGTTGGTCTCTAGCTCAGATGCCATGTTGATGAGCGCGTTTACCATGTGACCAACGGTCGCTTTTCATACCAAGACCATCCTTGCCGTGTCTTGCATCATGTCGGTTTCTTTTGCCGTTCTTCAACGTTCTTCCTGCCAAGGGGATGGTGGTTTCGCACGGTTTCTCCCAGGCGTTCGCCTTGCACATGGGTGTAGATTTCAGTGGTCGCAATATCTGCATGGCCCAGCATCATCTGCACCGCACGAAGATCAGCCCCGCCCGCAAGCAGATGACTGGCAAAAGCGTGGCGCAGCACATGAGGCGAAAGCCGAGCGGGGTCGATGCCGGCTTCGGGTGCCAGTTCCTTCAAGAGCTGGGTCAGCCTTTGCCGGGTGAGATGGCCTTCCTTGGACCGTGACGGAAAGAGGAATTTCGCCCCTTTGCTGCGGCGTTGCAGGAACCGCTCGCGCACCGCGAGATAGACATCGAGCGCCGCCCGGGCGGCGCGGCCGATCGGCACCATCCGTTCCTTCGCTCCCTTGCCGAACACGATCAGCGATTGTCGATCGGGTGCCAGCGCTGAAAGGGGAAGCGCCAGGAGTTCCGAAACCCGCATGCCGGTGGCGTAAAGGAGCTCGAGACAAACGGTCAGCCTGATCCCCTCGGCTTCCGGACGCGCGCGTGCGGCGTCGATCAGGGCGATGATCTCATGTGCTTCCAGGAGTTTCGGCAAAGGCCGCTGCTGGCGGGGGCTGTCGATGGTGAGCGTCGGATCATCCGGTCGATGGCCTTCTGCAAAGAGAAAGCGATGATACTGACGAAGGGCCGAGAGCTTTCGAGCCTGGGTCGAGGCCGCAAAACCAGCGGCCGATAAGGACGATAAATAGGCACGGACAGCATCGTTGCCGGCATCGAGGGATCTTAGCTTTCGTCGCTCCAGATAGGTCTGATAGTCGTCGAGATCGCGGCGATAAGCATCGACGGTGTGCTGGCTGGCACCTCGTTCGACCACCATCATCTCCAAAAAGTTCTCGCCCGTCGTATCAACCATGGCCGGACCATAAGGCTCTTTCCCCCTTCTCGCTAGTGCATCGACCCTGACATACCGATCAGATAGGCATGCAAAAGTTGATGCGAACCAAAAGCTTAGTGCGCCGATGTTCGGGGTCGATTCATGATCGGATAAGCTCTCCCCTTGGTTCGCCATGCGCTTTTCCCACCAAAAAAGAGCATGATCAGGGTCTCCTGCACCCGCAAACGCAGCACCATGGAGGCCTCATTAGACGGTTTCGATGAATGAGACGTTAAGGCAATGTCATCTTTTTGGTCGGTCGATCAGATTTTATCTGCCATGGAGCGTTTGGACTTGATGGGCGGATCAGCGGGGGAACTGACTATCCGGTAATGTTCGCTCCACTGTGGCACTCGGCGGCGGGATATCCCAAAAGGCCAGATAAAGGACTCCGCCCATCAGCGCCGCAATCAACAACAAGGAGATAAAACCGCCGATTTTTACCATGGTGCTGCCTGGAAAATCCGAAAAAAATGTTGAATGACAGTCTAATTGAGCCTGCGCATGGAGATCGAGCATGAGCAAGGCTTGCCTCAACGAGGCTTCGCAGTCTTATATCGGGAGCGAAAGGTAGTTTCAACGCCCGGTCCCAATAAGGCAGGCTTTTTCAACTTGCAAGGTAGTTTCCTCGAAAGGCTCAACAAGGCTGGTGCTGACGTCGGCGCCAAGCTCGACCGGCCGATCGTGCTGGTCGGCATGATGGGATCCGGCAAGACCTCCGTCGGCCGGCGCCTGGCGCGTGCCTTGAATTGGCCGTTTCAAGATGCGGACTGGGCGATTGAGAATGCGGCCGGGACCACCATTGCGAACATTTTTGCCGAGATCGGCGAAGCTGCCTTTCGTCAGAGCGAGCGCCAGGTCATCCAGCGGCTGCTGACCGAGCAGGATCGTCAGGTCCTGGCCCTCGGGGGTGGTTCATTCGTTGCCGATGAGAGCCGCTCTCTGATCCGGGAAAAGGCCCTTTCCATCTGGCTGGATGCGGATATCGAGACCCTGGTGAAACGCACCGGCCGCAGGGATGATCGTCCTCTCCTTCGACATGGCGACGCGCGCACGATCCTCGAGAGGCTGCTGGAAGAACGTCGGCCGAGCTATCAGGAGGCCGATATCGTCGTCGACAGCGGTGCGGGATCGCTTGGCGACGTCGTGGCCCGGACCTTGGAGGCGCTCCAGGTGATCATCGACAAGGAGGCAGCAAGATGAACACTTCGGTCAACGCCGAGGCTCATGAATGCCTGCATGTCGACCTTCGCGATCGTGGTTATGATATTATCATCGGCGGGGGGCTTTTGGCGCGCGCAGGCGGGCTGATGACTGGCGTTATTCGGCAGCCGAAAGCGATCGTGGTGACCGATCGGCATATCGAGCAAAGCGGTCATCTCGACACGCTGAAAGCCAGCCTCGATGACGCCGGCATCGCGTATCATGTTTTCGTGCTGCCGCCGGGCGAGCAGACCAAGAGCATCGAGCAGTTCGGCGATCTCCTGGATCGATGTGTTGGTCTCGGTATCGAGCGCGGCACGGCGATAATCGCCTTGGGTGGCGGCGTCATCGGCGATCTCGCAGGCTTTGCCGCCGCGACCCTGCTGCGCGGTCTCGACTACGTCCAGATCCCGACCACGTTGCTTGCCCAGGTCGACAGCTCGGTCGGTGGCAAGACCGGCATCAACAGCCGCCACGGCAAGAACCTGATCGGCAGCTTTCACCAGCCGCGTCTGGTGCTGGCGGACATCGACACGCTGGAGAGCCTGCCCGTGCGCGAACTTCGCGCCGGCTATGCGGAGATCGTCAAATACGGCCTGATCGATCGGCCCGCTTTCTTTGACTGGCTCGAGCGACATGGAGGCGACCTCATCAAGGGCGATGTCGAGGCAAGGCGTCATGCCGTGCTCGTCAGTTGCGAAGCCAAAGCGGAAGTGGTTGCCGCGGATGAGCGCGAAAGCGGCAAGCGTGCGCTCTTGAATCTGGGTCACACCTTCGGCCACGCGCTGGAAGCGATCACCGGCTACGGCGGTGAATTGCTCCACGGCGAGGCGGTCGCCATCGGCATGACGCTCGCTTTCGAGCTGTCCCATGAACGCGGTCATTGTCCGCAGCAAGATGTCGAGCGACTGAAGCATCATCTCGAGGCCGTCGACCTTCGCACCAGTGCCGCGACGCTGCAGACGGACGTCAAGGCCGACGCCATGATCAGCGCCATGTCCCTCGACAAGAAAGTCGAAGCCGGCATTCCCCGTTTCGTTCTGGTGAACGGTATCGGCCAGGCGTTTCACGGGGCCGAGGTCGATCCCCGGCAGCTACGGGATTTTCTGCACTCGAAGCTTTAGCAACGCCATGCCGCTCCCGGCTATTCGGCGCCCCGACCCGTCATGACATCCCGATCTGCACCTTGACCGAGGTCGGCGGCATGTCCTTGGCGTAGTCGAAGGCTTCGATGCTGTCGGCGAAAGCGAAGGTGTCGGTGATCAGCGGCGTGACGTCGATCGCCCCGCTTGCCAGCATGGCGACGGTGCGCGGGTAGACGTGGGCGTAGCGAAAGACATGCTCGACCCTCGCCTCTTTCACGGCTGCAGCGACCACGTCATAGGCAATCGGCGCCATCGGCATGCCGATGAAGACCACCCGTCCGCCCGGGCGCACCAGCGAAAAGACTTCGGAGGCAGCACGCTCATTGCCCGACGCCTCGAAGATGACATCCGCCCCCCAGTCATCGCTCTCTCTTGCGACCACGTCTTCGAGCTTTTGTTCTCTGACATTCACCGGAATAACCGCGCCGAGCGTCTCGGCGAGCGCCAGCTTGGGTTCCTGGACGTCCGAGACGATCACTCGGGCACAGCCCGCGGCAAAGGCGGCGAGCACGGTCACCATGCCGATCGGGCCTGCCCCGATCACCACCGCGAGATCGCCCGGCTGCACGCCCGCCTTGGTCGCGGCATGCACGCCGACCGCCAGGGGCTCGACCATGGCGCCTGCTGCATAGCTCACATTGTCCGGCAGCTTGAAGGTGTAGTCGGCCGGGTGCACGCAGGTCGGCCGAAGAATGCCGTGCACCGGCGGTGTCGCCCAGAATTTGACCGCAGGATCAAGATTATACTGGCCAAGGCGCGCCGCCCGGCTGTTGGGATCGGGAATACCCGGTTCCATGCAGACGCGATCGCCTGTCTTCAGATGGCTGACGTCCGATCCGACCTCGATCACCTCGCCCGCCGCCTCATGCCCCAGGATCATCGGTTCCTTCACCACGAAGGGGCCGATCGCGCCATGGGTGTAGTAGTGGAGATCGCTGCCGCAAACCCCGACCGTTTTCATCGCGATGCGCACGTCCCTCGGCCCGAGATTTTCCGACACCTCGATCGGGTAGTCGCGAAGGGAAAGCTCGTCTTTCCGCTCCAGCACCAGTGCCTCCATTTTTTGCTCCTTATTGCCCGACCGTCCGCCGTGGTCGATCCTGTTTCCTACAACGTCACGCCCGGCTGTTGCTGGGTGATGCAGTGAATACCGCCGCCACCGCGAACCAGCGCCGAGCAGTCGATATCGACGATGCTGCGTGACGGAAAGGCTATCGCGATCGTGCGCAACGCGGCATCGTCCTTCGGGTCGTTGAAACAAGGCATGATGATGGCGTCGTTGGCGAGATAAAAGTTCAGATAAGAAAGCGACTGCCGCCTGCCATCGTCAAGATGGCGCGCTGCAGGTGCCTTGACCCCGATCACCTCGAGCACCCGCCCGCGGGCATCCTCCGCCCGGTGCAAGCGCTCGATATTCGCCTCGAGACCGGGGGCGTTGGCATCGTTGGGATCGCTGGCCAAGAGTGCCAGAACAACGCCTGGCTCGACAAAGCAGGCGACATTGTCGACATGACCGCCGGTATCGTCGTCGATCAGGCCGTGCTCCAGCCAGATGATCTTCTCGATCCCGAGATAGTTGCGAAGGCATTGCTCGGCCGCTTCTCTGTTCATGCCCGGATTGCGCCTTGGGTCCAGGATGGAGGAAGCACAGGCAAGGCAGGTGCCTTCGCCGTCGACATGGAAACTGCCGCCTTCCATCACGATCGGCGCTTCAAACCGGGGGATTTCCAGATGGTCGCAGATCGCCTCTGCCATGCGCGCATCGCGCTCGATATCAGCCAGGCGCCCGCCATAGCCATCGTAGCGCCAGTCGATGCCGCCAAGATGGCCCTGGGGATCCATGAGCAACGTCGGGCCGACATCGCGCATCCTGCTATCGTCCTGATCCAGTGCGAGGACGGAGACGCCGGCGCCGCAATGGAGCGAGGCTTCGGCCGAAAGATCGGGTCTTGCGACCATGGTCACGGGCTCGAACTCGGCGATCGCCTTGGCGACGGCTGCATAGGCCGCGCGCGCTGCGCCCAGATGCCTGCCCCAAAGGGGGGCTCGGCAGGGCCACGCCATCCAGCATCGATCATGGGTTGCCCATTCCGGCGGCATCGAAAAATGGCGGTCACGCGGTGTCGTCAACGGCTCCTCCTGGCAAGATCGACCAGGGCAGGCTCACCTCACGGCTGCCCTCAAATCCCGGGCATGCATACTAGCGATCGATCTCATCTCGGGCTATCGTCCTTTCATCATCCAGCCAAAGAAGGAGGCCGGTTTTGGCCAGTGCGATCGAGGAACGTCTGACCGCCATGGGGCTGAAGCTACCCGAGGCCGCGGCACCGGCTGCCAATTATGTGCCGTTCACCATCGCTGGCAAGCAGGTCTTCATCTCCGGCCAATTGCCCATGCAGGGTGGCAAGGTCGCCCATACCGGCAGACTTGGCGACGGGGTAAGCCTCGAAGACGGCCAGGCGGCGGCCGCCCTTTGCGCCCTCAATCTCCTCGCCCAAGGCAGAAACGCCTGCAGCGGTGACCTGTCGAAACTTGGCCGCTGCCTCAAGCTCGGCGGCTTCGTCGCCTGCACGCCCGACTTCACGGATCATCCCAAGGTGGTGAACGGCGCTTCCAACCTGATCGCAGACGTCATGGGCGAGGCCGGCCAGCACGCCCGTTTCGCCGTCGGCGTCGCCAGCCTTCCTTTTGGTGCCGCGGTCGAAGTCGAGGCGATCTTCGAGCTTGCTTACTCAGGAGTCGATAAATAAGGCTACATTTTCTATCGATTTTGGCGATGGAATTTGATATGATTTCCTATGAAACGAGACGGTCGCAAGTTTGATCATGGAACGCTGGAAGCCATACGGTTGATGGCCGTTGAACGCGTGCGGGATGGGGAGACGCCTTCCGCTGTCATCGCCTCTTACGGTCTCTGCCGCACGACGATTTACAAATGGCTTGCCGCGGCATCGAAACCGGGCATGGGGTTGAAGGCTCTGCGTTCTCGGCCGGCGACGGGACGGCCTCGTCGTTTGACGCCTCGTCAGGAGCAGCAGGTCTTTCGCTGGATTAACGGCAAGGACCCACGCCAATATGGCCTGGACTTCGGTTTGTGGACCCGGTCGATTGTTGCCAGCCTGATCGAGCGCAAATTCAATATCAGGCTCGGTTTGAGTGCAGTCGGGGCCTTGCTTGCCAGGTTAGGGCTAACGCCGCAAAAGCCGCTGCAACGCGCCTATCAACGAAATCCAGAGGCTATCGAAAGATGGCGACGGGGGACGTTTCCTGCCATTGCCCGCCAGGCGAAAGCCGCAGGCGGCGAGGTTTTCTTCTGGGATGAGTCTGGATTTCGCGCCGATACGGTTCACGGCAAGACCTGGGGCGTGAAAGGGCAAACGCCGGTCGTTGAACGCCCCGGCCAGCGGCAATCGATCAGCGCGGCCTCAGCCGTGAACGCCCGCGGCGCCTTCTGGTCTTGCACGTATGAAGGTGGCCTCAATGCCGACTTATTCGTCACGCTACTGCGCCAGATGATGCGGTATCGCAGGAAGCCCGTGCACTTGGTGGTCGATGGCCTCCCGGCTCACAAAGCCAAGTGCGTGAAGGATTACATAGTGTCGACCAAGGGAAGGCTGACGCTGCATTTTCTTCCGGGATACGCACCGGACCTGAACCCCGACGAACTCGTTTGGAGCCACATGAAACGCACTGGAGTGGCCAGAACGCCGCTGCGTAAGGGAGAAAAGTTACAGGAAAAAGTTGACGCGCAACTCGCTGCTATCAAGAAACTGCCGAACCTCGTCAGATCGTTCTTCATGGCACCAAGTGTCGCCTATATTACCGACTGCTGAGTATGTGTAGCGTAGTTGTCCATGACGATATGAACATCGAGATTCTCTGGAACGTTGGCGTCGATCTCACGCAGGAACTTTAGGAACTCCTTGGCTCGATGCTGCTTGAAGCATCGTCCGATCACCTTGCCGGTGGCGATATCGAGGGCTGCGAACAGCGAGGTCGTACCGTGCCTTTTGTAATCGTGGGTACGACGCTCTGCCTGACCTGGCCTTATTGGCAAGAGCGGCTGGGTTCGATCAAGCGCTTGGATTTGGCTCCTTTCATCAACGCACAACACCAAGGCGCGCTCCGGCGGGTCGAGATAGAGCCCGACGATGTCCCGCACCTTCTCCACGAAAAAGGGATCGGTGGAGAGCTTGAACGTCTCACTGCGATGCGGCTGCAAGCCGAAAGCCTGCCAGATCCGATGGATGGTCGAGGGCGCATAGCCCGTGGCTTTGGCCATGCTGCGTAGTGACCAATGGGTCGCATCGACCGGCGTCTCTTCAAGGGTCTTTCTGATCGTCTCGGCAATCTCATCATCGCCGATCTTACGCGGCGTGCCAGGACGCGGCTCGTCATAAAGCCCGTCAAGACCGTGCGCCGCAAAGCGGCGACGCCACTTGCCCACCTTGTTGGCGTCTTTGCCAAGCCGAGCGACGATCTCCTTGGTCTGAAAACCGGCGGCAGCCAAAAGCACGATCTCTGCACGCCGTGCCAAGCCTTGCGCCGTCTGACGACGACGCACCAAGCGCTCCAACTCAGCCCGTTGGTCATCCGTCAATTTAATCCTAACAGCTGGCTTGCCCATCGATCGTGCCTCCAAAATCCCGGACGCATGATCCCAAATCCTGCCGTTGACCGAGCCTGTTGCAGGTCTGATGCCTTGGGTTCAACTTTTGGGCTTGGCCTTACGCCATGGCGGGGAGCCGATTTGGCGGTTTGAGCTTTTGGCCTTTGAGGTATTTGACCATGGCCCGGCTCAAGATGCGATACCATCGCTCAACCGGCGGCAACTGCTCCGCACCGGTCATGAGTGTTTTGAAGAAGGCGGTGACGGAACGCAGGGCTCGACAAGCCGCGCCTGCCTTGGCGTGCATCGAGCTGATGGTGATCCGTTTTTGCCGGCCATGGGAAGTTTGCTTGGCCACGGCTTGCAGCAATAACGGCCGGGTGGTGATGGCTTCTCGATGATGATCGGGGTCGATCAAACGGACGAAGAGCGACCACCAATTGTAGACCAGGGCGATATAGCGGGCCATCAAGTGGCAGCGTTTCAGATCACGGGTCGTGAACCCGCCCCAGCCCCACTGGTTCTTCAGTTCATCGAAGACGTTTTCACAATCTGCCCGATCTCGGTAGAGCTGCGCTAGGCTCAGAATTTCCTCGTCGAGCGAGGTCACCAGCACCGCATACTCGTAAAGAGCCCGGTCATCCACGATTTCGATCCAGGACAGAGCCAGCTGACCATCACCGCCGGATTGAAACGTCGGACATTCTTCGTCTGCCGAAGTTTGAACAGATAAGGCAGACCTTCCTTTTCACAACGGGACATCACAGCCTCCGTGCCAAAACTGCTATCACCACGAAGGAGGCGGGGCCAACGGTCCCGGCCAAGACGGTCCAACAGCGACCACAAACCAGGCGAAGCTCGCCGATCAGGCAGCTGTGATCAACATGAGAAGGGCGGCCGGGTTTCTTCGGATTGTAGCCGACCACCGGCCCCCTCCTGATGGCCATAAAGCGGCTTCACCGTGCTGTCGATGTCCAAGATCCAGCGCTCACCCAACAAGGGTGCTACACAATAATCCAGATGCTGCTGAAGCCAGGCAACACCGGCGCTTTCATCCATCTTCGAAAACGCCCGACGAATGGAATCCTCGCTCATCACCCGCCTCATCCCCAAGAGATCGGGATTAATCCCGTCCGAACGCAAGCTGCCGACAGGCGCGTAGCGACGATGACCAGCCAGAATCGACAACAATACCGTTCCCAGAATGTCGCGTTTGCTAGGCGCGTTTGGGCTCCGCTAGACCAGAGGACAGTCCGCCACAAACGGATCAAACAAACCCGAAACCTGCAAATATTCGACGAAAAACGGCAGCTGACCCAGCAGTGTCACCGGGGCCTGCCTATCCCACTCAACATGAACCCGTCCGCCAAAAGTCTCGACCGCGACAGGCTCCTCCTCCGATAATCGGTCTACCAACGGTTGCTCACCCAAAGGGTGACCAACCGAGACTCCTTTTTCTTCTTTCATCCCTCACAAAATCAACACCCTGGCCGATGTGGCAAAAGTTCAACTGCTTTTTTGAGGGTGATCTAACAAATCTCTCGATCAGGACACTAGCAACTGCGGCTATGGGCTTTTTGCGTGCCGGCAGACAGCTTGCGCTCTGTCATAGCTTCGATCATGCGCTGGCGAAGATGGCTCGTTCTATCGTTGATCCAAACAACTTCCTGATTGAGGTTCAAACCTCGAGGATCGGGAAGTCGCCTCGATCGTTCATTACGAGCGTTGAGTTTGAAACACGCGCAGGCCAAGCCGGACGTGCTGCGCGACGATCAGTGGATGGGCCTTTACCCTTGATCACCGGCGGCAGGGCGGGCAAGGACGGACAATCGGCGCTTCATCAACGCCTCGCTCTGGATGGCACGTTCTGGCGCGAGATGGCGGGACCTGCCACCGGGCCTCGGTGCCCTCCAGACCGTCAAGCGGCGCTATTACCGGTGGTTGGAGCGCGGCCTGATCGACCGCTTGTTCGCAGAATTCGGCCAGGACGCCGATCCGGAATGGCTGATGATCGACAGCACCATCATCCGCGCCCATCAGCATGCTGCCGGCGCGCCGATCAACAAAGGGACAAAAAGTCCAAGGATCGGGCCGCTCGAAGGGTAGTTCAGCAATTTATCGAACGGACGGTCATGCGATCTCCTCAGCCGGAGCGAAAACCTTCGGCAGGAGGTTTTTTTCGAAGAGCTCCCACCCGATGGCCTTCGCCGGCATCGGCTTGGAGATCAGATAGCCTTGGACTATGTCGCAATCTCGGGTGCGGAGATAGTGAAGCTGTGCATTATTTTCAACTCCTTCGGCAACGACCTCCAGATCCAGGTCATGGGCCATGGCAATGAGCGACTGCACGATCGCGCGGTTGCTACAAGCGGTCTCGATGTCGCGTATGAAGGAGCGGTCGATCTTGATGATTGCGCCAGGAAAGGCGCGAAGATGATTGAGCGACGAATAGCCAGTGCCGAAATCGTCGAGGGCAACCCGGATGCCTAGGTCGGAAAAGGACGTCAAGAGCCGGTTAGCTTCGTCCGGATTTTGCAGGATATCGCTCTCGGTGATCTCGATTTCGAGCAGGTGTGGTGGCAAGTTGTGGCGCGCAAGCGTCGTGCTGACTAGATCCAATAGACCATCGTCCTGGAACTGGCGGGCGGAAAAGTTAACAGCCACATGGACCTCGGGCAGTCGGGCATTGCGCCAAGCGGCAAGCTGCGCGCAGGTTGCCTCCAATGCCCACTCGCCGATGGGCAGGATCAGACTGCTTTCCTCGGCGAGCTCGATGAACTCGCCTGGCGCCACAAGCCCAAGCTCTGGGTGATGCCAGCGGAGCAAGGCCTCGAAGCCCAGAAGACGGCCGGAACGGACGTCGACCTGGGGCTGGAAGAAGAGTTCGAACTGCTGCTGTAGGATTGCCCGGCGAAGATTTCGCTCGAGTTCAAGCCGGTGAGCGGCACGCTGATGCATCTCCGGCGTGTAGAAATGGACGCTGGCGCCCTGCTGTCCCTTGCCGACATACATTGCTGTGTCGGCGCAGACGATGATCGAATCCGCACAGTCCGCATCGTTTGGGTGGTAGGCGATGCCAATGCTGGCGCCGACATCGACTTCACAGCTGCCGATACTGACCGGTTGGCGGACCTCTGCCAGCAGGCGTTCGGCTGTCGCGTCGAGCATTGCCGTGTTCTCGACATCAGTCATGATGATGGTGAACTCGTCGCCGCCCAACCGTGCCACCAGATCGGAAGGACGGACGCACCGCTGCAATCGTCCGGCGATCTCCTTGAGCAGCAGGTCACCCGCGGCATGACCATAGGTGTCGTTGACCGCCTTGAAGCGGTTCAGATCAATCAGCATGAGACCGACTGTGCTCAGCTGCCGTTTGGCCTGGGCGATGCTGCGGTCCAGAAAATCGCGAAATCGGTAGCGGTTGGCAAGTCCGGTGAGCTGGTCAATCTGCGCAAGCTGAGCAAGGTGCCACTCCGATTTCCGGCGCTCGATGGCATAGCGGATCGATCGATCGAGCAAGGGCGCCGTAATCTCGCCTTTGACCAGATAATCAGTGGCTCCTGCATGCATCGCCTCAAGGTCGATCTCACGATTGCCCTCGCCGGTGAGCACGATGAACGGCATGTGGCAGCCGAGATGAACGGCTTCCCGGACCAGCTCCAACCCGTTGCGCGCGCCTAGTCTATAGTCGACGATAACCACGTCATGGCGACCTTCCAGCACCCGGTCGAGAGCCGGCTGCCAGGCGGAGATCCACTCCAGAGCCAAGTGCCGGCCGAAAATGTCCGTGAGCAGCTCTTTGGTCAGGAAGTAGTCATCTTCATTGTCTTCGATCAGCAGCACGCGCATCGGGGACGTCTGACCGCCGGCAGAAGATGCCGGCTGAGCGTCCATCTGCGGCAAGTGCAAGATCCCGGAGCCGAGACACCGCGGCCGGCGGGTGGCATAACGCAGCACGCGTCCAAGCCGCTCAGCATCCAGTCCGGACTTGTCGAGGAAGCTTGCCGCACCCGCCGCCAGAGCTTGACGGTCGATCCCAAAACTGTCTGCACCGGTAAGGATGATCATCGGTATATCGCAACCGATCGCTTTGAGCTTGCGCACGAAATCGACGCCGGAGGCGCCGCCTATGTGGAAGTCGACAAGGCAGGTCTCGATATCGGCATCGAGTAGCGTCTTCAGCGCTGCTTCGTAGCTTGACTCACGGATCAGCTCGACCTCGATCTCCCGAATTTCGGCAACCAACTCCCGGATGAGCGCGTAGTCCTCCTCATCATCCTCAACCAGAAGAACGCGGAGTTTCATCGGGGTTCGATCACGCACGCCGCGCCGAGCATTCCGGCGGTAGTGCAACGATCTGGATCCAGTACTGGCAGATCACGCGGACCGCATCGACCAGCCCCTCGAAGCTTACCGGTTTGGTAATGAAGGAGCTGACACCAAGTCCGTAGGTGCGGACGATATCCTCCTCCGCCTGCGACGTCGTGAGGACGACAATCGGGATTCTGCAGAGTTCCGGGTCCGCCTTCAACTCTCGGAGTGCTTCTCTACCGTCTTTCTTTGGCATGTTGAGGTCGAGTAGGATAATGCCGGGATAGGGCTCGCCCTTATATTTTGCGAACAACTCCTCTCGACGAAGATAGGCCATTAGCTGCTCGCCATCCTCAACAAAGACTATTTGATTGGCGATGCGGTTCTCGGTGAAGGCCTCTTGGATCATCATCCGGTCATCGGGATCATCGTCGGCGACGAGAATTGAGATCGGCTGCTCCATCATCGCTCCTCTCCTTGCGTCTTGGTTCTAGGCTGCCGCAACGGCAATTCGATTGTGAATGATGTACCCTCGCCGCAAACGCTTTCGACACCGATCTCGCCATGATGACGCTCGACGATCTTGCGGCAAGTTGCCAGCCCGATGCCGGTTCCGTCGAATTCGGCGCGGCCATGAAGTCTTGGAAAATGCCGAAGATTCGATCCGCATATTTCATCTCAAAGCCAATGCCGTTATCGGCGACCTCAATTCGGCAGCGACGCTGGTTGATACTCTTGCCAAGTTCGACGGTCTCGGCTCGAATGAGGACATGCGGTCGCTCGTCTGGGCGGTGAAACTTCAGCGCATTGGCAATGAGATTTTGGAAGAGCTGGCGCAATTGCGTGCGGTCGGCATCGATTACCGGTAACTGCTTGAACACGACCTCCCCCTTCACGTCCTCGATCCGCACCTCAAGATCCGAGACGACGTCATGAAGAACCTCGTTAAGATCGACCGGCTCGAAGGGCTTCGCTTTGGTGGTAACCCTGGAATAGTTGAGGAGATCGTTGATGAGTGCCCGCATGCGGATGGCAGAACTCTGCATGCGGTCAATATATATCTTGCCGTCATCACCGAGCTCTGACTCGTACTTTCGCTTCAATCGATCACCGAAAGCCTCAACTTTGCGTAGCGGCTCCTGTAGATCGTGGGACGCGATCGAGGCGAACGCTTCCAGCTCCTGATTACTCCGTGCAAGCGCCGCTTCTCGATCTTTCAGCTCGGTGATGTCGGTGTGCAACACGACGACGCCGCCATCGCTGGTGCGATGCTCGTTGATGAGAATCCATCTGCCATTGGGCAGCCGACGCTCAAGCATGTGGCTGGCAAGCCGATGCTGCTCCAAGCGCTGGGCGACATGCTTCTTAAGGCTCAATTCGTCCAGGAGGGGATCGATCCCGACCTTGATCTCCATGCGGAGCAGCGTTTCATAGGTGGTGCCCGGGGCGATGACCTTCACAAGCTCGGGGTAAAGCTCGAGAAAGCGGCTGTTCCAGGTGACGAGACAGTCGTCCGGATCATAGAGAGCGAAAGCCTGGGGAATACTCTCGATGATCGCATCCCTGGTTCGGGTGCTAGCCGCCGCCGCTTCAAGTTCGGCTTCCTTGATCCGCGTCTGGTCAAGGATGACGCCGTTCCAGACCACCGAGCCATCGGCTTCTTTGTGCGGTCGAGCGATCGCGTGGGTGAATTTCCGAGTTCCGTCGCGGGTGATGATCGTCGCCTCGACGTCCCAGAGATGCATGGTGCGCGACGCTGTGAGTAGACGATCGTGAAAGGTCGCATAGTAGTCGGGCCCGTGACAGTCGAACAGGGCCTGAGGATTGGAGAGGATCTCTTTGGGCTCAACACCGAAGAGATCCTTCGCTGCATCGCTGATGTAAGTGTAGCGAATGTCGCCGTTTGGCCGTACGACCCGCTGATAGACTACGCCAGGAATGTTTTTGGCGAGCGCAGCGAAACGCTCGTCAGCAGAAAGTAGAGCCTTGGTTCGCCTGGAGGAGTTGATCGCATAGCTGGTCAAAAGCTTGAGACTTTCGAGCGCCTCCGGATCAACGGGGGAGCATTTTGACGAAGAGTCTCCCAGGATCATCAGACTGCCGAGGGGCTGACCAAGGTGATTGTCAATCCGGTGCTGCATGTGCACCATCAGACCCATTGCCTGGAGCACCTCGTCAATCGGAGCTGCTTCGCCAGCACTGCCTTCCACAGTCAGCTCCGCCAACACCGCATCGAGAGGCATCCAAGTCGCGGCGGCGCTCACAATGCAGCCGCTGTCGGGTTCGAGGGCGACGATCAAGCAATCGGCACCGCCATGGATTTCTTTCGCTGCTTCGGCAATCACATCCAAGCAGCTACCGAGATTGGCGTCGCGAGCGATCAATCGAAGGATTCGATCATGGGTGTCCAGAAGACGACCGCGCTGGACCGTTTCGTCAGTCACGAGCGACGCCACCGGCTCAGGCTTGATAAAGATTTCTCGGTTCGGCACGGTAACGTCCATATGCGATCTCACAAGCTTTGATGCATTGACGACTTGGATGTTAAAGCGGCGCACTTCACGGTCGGGGTCGATGTCAACGCCAGAACATGTCCATCAATCGCCTCGGAATATTCGAGGCAAAGGTTTAATATTGAGTTAGATTGCAGGCTGCTCATCTATTTTTTTGCTAGTTTCTTACCTCCAACGCCATTCAAATCAATCGTCTGGAATGTAAAGTTTTAGTTAATCTATGTTATCCAAATTTTAGCGTAATCTTAACTCCCTCACTGCTACTAATGCTGATCGAATTGTTGGTGTGCCGAGATCCACAGCTCAGGCGAGATACGAGCTGCGGGTCTTCGTGCAGCGCAAATTAGTGGAGCTGATGTCGCCGCTCCGAGTTCATGGCGTAGGTGATTGACTTATGGAATTGGCACAAGCGCATCAAGGTGGAATGCCTGTCGCGGCTGCCCCCGAAGGCGAACATGCCGTTCGGAGGCAAACCCGTGCGGCCGAATTACAGAAGCAGTTGAAGCAACTTGCTGAGACCCTACGCGTCGCCGTTATTTTTGGCGGCAACAAAGATACACCAGGTGCTGTGATCAACCCGACCTTCAACCCGCGCAACTGGAAGAGCTATGAAGGTGTCGCGGAAGACATCGCTGCGGCTCTCCGGCGGATCGGTTTCCGCTATGTCGTCACCATGCCCGATGACATGAAGCTAGGTGATCAGCTCCGCCGGCAGGAGATCCACTTCGCCTGGCTCAATACCGGCGGTGTCCAGGGGCTTGGCTCAGTCGGCCATGCACCGGCGATGTTGGAAATGTTCGGCATCCCCTATGTCGGCCATAATCCGTTGAGCGCCGCTACGATGGATAACAAGAACGTGATGAAGCGGGACCTCATGCTTGCTGGAATCCCAACCGCGCCATTTATGGTGTGGCAGCCGAGCCGAGGCCCCCTGATCCCCGGCTGCGATTTGCGCTTCAAGAACGCTTTCGGTGCGTATTACGGGCCCTTCATCGTAAAGCCGGTTTCCGGACGCGCTTCACGCCATGTCGTCGCGGTCGACGATGCCAAGGGTCTCGCCGCTGCCGCTAACGAGGTCTATGCGGCCACCGAAAACTCGGTGTTGATCGAGAGCTATTTGCCGGGGCGCGAATTCTGCGTCGCCGTCTGTGGCGCGGTGATTGCCAAGCAGGGTGAACTGACAAGGCTGGATCAGCCCTTCACCTTCGCTGCGGTTGAGCGTGTACTGGATCCGGACGAGCGGGTTTTTACCTCGATGGACCATCGCCCCATTACCATGGATCGTGTCCGGCCCGTGGATCGGGCTGTTGAAACCGAACTTCACGACAAGCTTTTGGACGTTGGATCCCAGATTTACAGGGAGTTCGAAATTGAGACGCTCATTCGGCTCGACGTTCGTGCCGATGACCGAGGTGACCTCTATGTGCTTGAGGCCAACCCCAAGCCTGACCTTGCCGCCCCGGTTGGCAACCGGACAAGCATTGTTTGCGCCGGGCTTGAGGATGAGGGAATGACCTATGACGATCTGATCCTCTCCTTGATTGCCGATCGGATCGATGTGTTGTTCAGCGAACGTCGCGCTGCCGTAAGCCATCTCGCCGACCTTTTGACCTAGTCTTGGCGTGTGCTCGGGATGCTAACGACTAGCCATGGCTGAGGTCAGTAACATCCGTCGACGTTTGATCGACACCGTCACGATGACGCTCGTTGCGAGCATCTCTTTTCTGCTCTTGGTCTATGTCGGCTTCGGAGAGGCGAACCGCAGCTACGAGCAGTTCTATGTTGGCAAGCTCGCGGCCCAGGCCAAAGTCTTGGTCAATGCGGTCGAAGGCTTTTTGAAACGCGACCTGCCGCTGGGCCAATATGTCGGATTCCGACCGCGTGCAGAACGGCTACTGAGCTCGGACAAGACGATTGCCACAATCGCCGTGTTCGACCGCAACAACGAGCTGATGTTCGTGAGCGGCAACGCCGATATCGGCCTCTTGCCCAATAGCCGCTCCCACGATAGCGCGACGGTCGAGGGTGGGCCGAACGTCCGGCACGACAACACCTTTCTTCAGGTGATCCTGCCCCTAGAAAACAATCGTGAGACCGTTGGCAGCATGGTGATCTCCATGCCGCATGCCTTGATCTCAAGACAGGTAGAGGAGCGATTTGTTCCCTTGATTCCCATTGGGATCGGCTTGTCGATTGCCTTTAGTCTTTTCGTTGGAAGTGCCAGTGGTTGGCTTTCACGTCAGCGGTGGCCGTTTCTACAGATGGTCTACGCTGGCCTGTTCCTCGTGGTTGCAGGCTTGGTGATCGGTAACCTGGTGTCGCTCTACGCCCACGGCACCCAAATCAAAACCAAGGCGCTTGCCTACTCGCTCGGACAACGGATGACCGAGGTCGTAGGTTTTAACCTCGACATTGCCCAGATTCCAGGCCTGGACCGGGCCTTCTCGGAGTACCGGCGGCTCAATCCGGATATCGCTGCCGCAGCCATGGTGGTCGACGACACCATCCTGATCCACACCGATTCCTTTATGGTTGGTCAAAGGTGGGAGAACACCAGCGGCGTCTATGAATATCTGGTTGACATCAGTCCGACTGGCAGTGACCAAAAAGTGCATATCGCGGTCACCTTACCGCAGGAGATCGTCTACCGACAAACCCTACGTAGCGTCAAAAACTTCGCTGCACTGTTTATCGCTTCGGCCTTTCTCGCAAGTCTCTTCTTGCAGCTCGCAGGATCCATCAACCAACGAGATGGCCCAGATGTCAGAAGAGCGTCTGGGCCGCTTGTCGAGGACGATGAGCAATGCCTTAAGCTGGTCAAGCCTGTGTTTTACGTCACCATGTGCGTGGAGCATTTGTCTTACGCATTTCTCGCGAGTTACATAGCGAGCGCCGTTGATGCATCGGGCCTCTCGTCGAGCCTGACCTCGACAGTCTTTACCATCTACTATCTGGGCTTTGCCTTGACCTTGATACCGGCAGGTCACCTGGCCCAGCGGTTCAGCCCGAAGCCTTTGATGATCTTTGGCCTGTTCTTATCTGCGGGCTCTTTCCTAATGCTGTTGACGGGAAGCAGTATTGGTCTCCTAATTATGGCGCGCGCAGCCGCTGGCATCGGCCAGGCGATGCTGTTCATTGGCGTCCAATCATTCATTCTTAGCGTTGCAGCGCCTGAGCGAAAGACTCAAGGCGCAGCGATCATCGTCTACGGGTTCCAGGGCGGCATGATTTCCGGCATGGCGATTGGCTCCCTCCTTGTCGGCTATATCGGCCCCGCCGGCGTGTTCGCGGTTGGTGCTATCGCGACCACGCTCACCATGGCTTACGCAGCATTGGTGGTTCCAACGATCGCCAAGGCGTCGCCTGCTCAGCCGGAGGGTTTCAGCGCCGGCGCGAGGGCCCTTGGACACCATGCTCTGGTCGCCGTCCGGAATCCGCAACTGTTGCAAGCAATCGCTCTGATCGGAATTCCGGCAAAAGCCACCCTGACCGGCATCGTCGTGTTCGCGATCCCGCTCCTCATGGCCCGCGAAGGCTACCGTCAAGAGGATATCGGCCAGCTCTTGATGCTCTACGCCGCAGGCGTGGTGCTGGCGAATGAGATAGTCTCCCGCTGGGTTGACCGCACCGGCGACTCCCGGCGAGTGCTGGTACTCGGCGCCTTGCTGAGTGGCGCAGGGCTCTGGCTGATCGGTCGGATGGGTCTCGGCTGGTTCGATAACATCGCCTACGGCACTGCGCTCGAGGTCGCGTTCATATTGGTCGGAATCGTCGTGCTCGGCCTCGCTCACGGCCTGATCAACGCACCGATAGTGAGCCATGTCGCCAACCTTCCGGTCAACGAGCAGATCGGCGTCAGCGCGCTCACAGCCACCTATCGCTTCCTAGAGCGCATTGGCCATGTCGCGGGGCCATTGCTGGTCGGTCAGATGTTCATCCTGATCGGCGAGGATGCTATGGTGTTGGTTTGGTCGGGCTTTGCTATCGGCCTCTTCGGTTTAGCCTACTTCTGCCTTGACCGTAACTGGAAACCCAATGAAAGATCACGGCGGCGGGCTACCGACACTGACGTCGACGAGATCAAAGACGTGGTCGGCCTGCAGCTTGATAGGCAGCATCAAGTCCTCGTCCTGGCAATGGGTCGATCCAGGGCCAAGGCGCTTGCCGATCCAGCCCAAAGCATTCTGCTCCATCATCTGCTAGCGCATGGCAGGAACGTTGATGCGAGTAAGCTTGCTGACCATGCCGGCGAACGAGCGGCCATGGCTGCAGACGTCTCGAGCCTCATTGCTAATCGGCGCCGCGCACTCCGCTTCAAACACTTTCTCAATGACGTGGGCGCAGTGATAGACTCGGATCGGCCGCTGCTCCTGATCGTCTGTTCGGCCCATGTCGAGGCTAGCAGCGTTGACCTCTCAACCTGGCTTAACCGCCGGCCAAGCAACCGTGTTGTGATCATGCCGCGCGTCGAGGACTGGCTCGACCAGATGCGGGGCTGGCTAGCGCTACTAACTTTGGATTCTAGCCTCGGCACCGAGCGCAGCGGTGCCGAGGAGCTGATGCACGAGCTTAAAGCGCACCTGAACCAAGCTGGTGGAGAGGTCGCCTGGGCCGACAGGGCCTCGGCTCGGCATCGAAACAACAATGAGGTTGCGCCGCGAGAACCCAACCAAACACCCAGACTTTGTGCGGTAGGCGAGTGACGCCAGCCACAATTTTTTTTGTCAACTATCTTGGAAGGAGATGGTGTAAATGAACGGAATGACCAAGCGATCTTGTAAGACCTTCGGCCGATTGGCTAGCGGCCTGCTCATTGCCGCCGCCATTACCGTGATCTGGCCAAGTCAAGGTGAGGCTGTGCCGGCTTTTTCCAGCTGGTTCCGGCATAGTGAACACATCACCGGCGCTTGGACCTTCTCAGAGGTCAACGCAGATTCCAATCGAGTTTTGATCAAGAGCACCGTATCCAGCAAGGACAAGGCCAAGCGGATTCTCGTACTCTATCCGAAGCGCTCCTCTGCGTACGACATCGCCATGAGCAAAATCCTGGACGTCTTCGCTAGCAAGAACATGCCGATCGAGTTCCAGGTCATCAATTTCGAGAACAATGACGGCCACGGAGCTGCGGTTCTTGATTTGGTGGAAGAGCAACATTTCGATTTGATCTTCTCCATGGGCTCGCAATCAACTGCTTGGCTGCACCAATATTACCGGAATGGCGACACGCCAGTAGTCACGGTCTGTTCCAAGGATCCTGTCGCCCTTGGTCATATCGAGGATTACGAAAGCGGTTCTGGCACCAATTTTGCCTTTACCTCACTAAACATGCCGACTGAGGTGCAACTCGCTTATCTCATGGACTTCATGCCTGGACTAAAGAATCTGGGTATTCTCGTCGCCCGCTATAATATCAGCGCGGTTCGCACTCAGGCAAAACCGATGCAGGAAGCGGTCGAGGCGATGGGCATCAATGCTGTCTATCTAGCTGTTCAGGATCCTACCAAGACTGGGGAAGAACTCGGTGGCTTGATCGACAATGCACTCGTCGAGATGCGCAAGACGGACCCCTCGCTCGACCATTCCATGTTCTGGATCACCGGGTCGACTAGCATCTTTCGCGAGATCGAGACAATTAACCGCCATGCCGGTCCAGCGCCGGTGCTGAGCGCCGTGCCAGAGGTAGTCCGGGCGGGCGACAAGAGCGCTGTGATGTCAATCGGCATCAGCTTTGAGAGCAACGGCTATCTCGCTGCGGTGTATGGCTATGACGTGATCATGGGCAAAGCCAAAGCGGGCGATCTTAAAGTTGGAATCGTCTCACCGCCTGACATTGCAATAAACTTCCGTCGCGCTCGAGCTATTGGTGTCGAGGTACCATTCAGCTTCTTCGAGAGCGCCAACTACGTTTATGACTACGAGGGCAAGCCAGTCCGCCTGCGCGGACGCGATCTTAGCCGTAACGCTGGAAGCTGAGCCGGCTGCGGAACACCATATTTGCCATCAGCCGTTGCCGACAACGCCTTCACCAATGCGGGCTCGCTCAGCGCGTGAGCGATTGTCGCTTTGGTGAAGGTCTTGTCGCAGCATCGAGAAACCGAATGGCCGGAATTGGCAGATTTCGTTGATTGATATCAAGCCGCTTGGGCATTGACTGTTTTTGCCCAGTCCTTGTGGTGACGCTGTTGAGCTGTTCTTCTATGTTGAGGAGGTTGTTCCAGGCCCAGCAGCAGGCGTCCACAATGAATAATGCTCTTCTTTCAGCGCATTAGATTCATTGGACGAAGTCGCTTTCTCCGACGACACCCATGGGGATTGAATGGCTCATCCAAGCACGGCCGGCGAGATCAGAGGGCTGTCTGTTGCCGGATCGATAGGATTTCTGGCGAGCTTCGTGTGTTGAGAGCGACGTTTCGGGATCGCCGACCCATCGGTTGCGACAGATTCCACCTGATTTTGCTGTTCGAAACCGAGCGGCATTGTTGTCGCCTCGTTGCGGCGATGTCATCAGCCCTGCGGTGATTCACGGTGACGCGTGGCCTGATCATGGTGGGCCAAGGCTGGCTGGATGGTTTGAGGGTCATGACCAGCTGAAGCCTGCCCTTGTTGCACTGAGGGCAGGCAAGGATGTCCCGGCCGATGATCTGTTTCATCAGCTCTTCTGCGCTCGGTTTGGGTCGTAGGTAAGCGCTTTGCCGCTCCCCTCCTGCCGCTCTGATGCTGTTTGTGCGAGACGTCCTGTCGATATGAGACAGGATTGGACGGCTAAATGGACGTCTCTTTAGACGGCTCAAGAGATGGCTTTGCTGGCAAGATTGAGATCCTCGAGGGTCGCACTGGTCGGCGATCTTGGAGCGAGAGTGAGCGGGCGCGGATTGCTGCGGAAAGCTTGATGCCTGGCGTGCGTGTCGCCGATGTTGCGCGTCGGCACGAGGTAACGCGCTGGCAGGTCTACGATTGGCGGAAGAAGTTGAAGGCCGGTGTGTTGGCTTTGTCTGCCGAGACGGCAAAGGAGCCGATGTTCGCGGCGCTCGTCGTCGAGCCGGAGGTGGCTTGTCCTTCACATCGCCCGAAGAAGCGTAGCGCCAAGACGAAGTCGTGCAAGATCGAGCTGGTGGTCGATGGCGTGACCTTGCGGGTGTCAGCTGACATCGACGACGCGCAATTGACGAGAACGATCCGCGCGATCCGAGCGGCATCGCCATGATCTCTCCGGCCGGTGGATTGCGCATCTATGTCGCCACGCGCCCGACGGACTTCAGGAAGGGCATCGACGGTTTGGCGCTTGTCGTGCAGGAGACGATGGGCCTCGATCCGTTCAGTGGCGCAGCTTTCGTGTTCCGCGCCAAGCGCAGCGACCGGATCAAGGTGTTGGTCTGGGATCAAACCGGCATCGTTTTGGTTCACAAGCGCCTTGAGGGTGCGAAGTTCGTCTGGCCTGCGGTGCGGGGCGGTGTGATGAAGATGTCTCCTGCGCAGTTCTCGGCGTTGTTCGAAGGTCTCGACTGGCGTCTTGTTCGTCCCGAAGCTGCACAGCGGCCGGCGCGGGCGGGTTAGCTGCGTCAGAGTGACTCGGCGGCCGGATTGTGGATGGCGGTGGTGCCGCCCCTGTGCATGATCCTGATCATGATCGACAGTGCTCTGGCCGAAGAAAACGCTCGCCTGAAGGCCCGCCTTGCTAAAACCGAGGCAGCCTTGGCGGATGCGGTCGAGGCGCAAAGGCGGCTGGAAAGTATTGTCAGCGAACTGCGCCGGGAGAAGTTTGGGCCGAAGTCCGAGAAGCTCGATCCAGAGCAGTTCAATCTGCCGCTCGAAGACATCGAGGTTGCGCAAGGCGTGCTGGAGGCCGCCCAGGAAAAGGCGCGGGATGCGCTCAAGGGAAAGGGAACCGGCAAGGGCGGCAAGGCCAACCGCAACCGCGGTCACCTTCCGAAACATCTGCCGCGGATCGAGCGAGTTATCGAACCCGAAACCACGCTCTGCCCCTGCGGTTGTGGCGAGATGGCCAAAATCGGTGAGGATGTCTCCGAACGACTCGATGTCGTGCCAGCCCAGTTCCGTGTGCTCGTCACACGCCGTCCGAAATACGCTTGCCGGCGCTGCTCGGGCGCCGTGGTCCAGGCCCATGCCCCTGAACATGTCGTACCCGGCGGGCTGCCTACCGAAGCGCTGATCGCGCAGGTCATGGTGGCCAAGTTCGGCAACCACATCCCGTTTTACCGTCAAGCCGAGATTTACGCCCGTCAGGGGATCAGGTTGGACCGGGCGACGCTCGGCAACTGGGTTGGGCGCGCCTGCTTCCATTTGCGTCCTGTCGTCGATCATCTGCGGGAAAGACTAAAAAGTGCGGACCGGGTCTTCATGGACGAAACGCGGGCGCCGGTGCTCGATCCCGGACGACGGAAAACCAAGACCGGCTACTTCTGGGCCATCGTGTCGGATGATCGGGGACACGGCGGCGCCGATCCACCGATCGTGATGTTCCACTATGCCCCCGGTCGAGGTGCCATGCATGCGCGTCGCTTCCTCGAGGGCTATCGCGGACGCTTCGTCCAATGCGACGGCTATGACGCTTATGACAAGCTCACCAAGGTCGATCGACCCGAGGGGCCGTGGACGCTCGTCCATTGCTGGACGCACGCGCGGCGGCGGTTCGTGAAACGCTGGGAAAAGGACGGCTCACCGATCGCCGAGAAAGCCTTGCGCCAGATCACTGAGCTCTATGCTATCGAGAAGACGGTTCGCGGGGCCGCGCCGGCTGCGCGGCTCGCCGCGAGGCGCGAACTCTCCGCACCGATCATCGAGGCCTTCCGCCCCTGGTTTGAAGCCCAGCTGTCGCGCATCCCGAAGTCCTCCAAGCTGGCCGAAGATATCCGATACACCCTGGCGCACTGGTCCGGCCTGACGCGGTTCCTGGAAGACGGCCGCCTGGAACTGGACACCAACCCGGTCGAAAACCAGATCAGAAAGATTGCCCTGACCCGGAAGAACGCACTCTTTGCGGGCCATGAGGTCGGCGCTGAAAACTGGGCACTACTCGCCAGCCTCATCGCCAACTGCAAGATGGCCGACGTCGATCCGGTCAGCTACCTGACCAAC
The DNA here is from genome assembly GCA_963787265.1 of uncultured Alphaproteobacteria bacterium. Taxonomy (GTDB): domain Bacteria; phylum Pseudomonadota; class Alphaproteobacteria; order Geminicoccales; family Geminicoccaceae; genus JANQPX01. Next base: position 67,481 of record CAWBCX010000020.1, read on the forward strand.
ACGCTCCAAGCGCTGCTCGACGGCCACCCCAAAAGCCGCATCGATGAACTCATGCCATGGAACTTCGAGGTCGCGTCAAGCCAAGCCGCATAGGGCATGAGGAAAGCGCTTACGGTCGTAGCTCCGGTTCTGGTTGATCGAGTGCTGCCCGATACGCCGCGAGCTTGGTTTTGCGATAACGGTTGGCGAACAAGCCGTAATGGCGAATACGCACGAATCCCGAAGGCAGAATGTGGAGGAGGAAGCGCCGAATGAACTCATCGGCGGCCAGCGCCATCGTCTTCATGCGCGCGCTGTCGCTGTAGTCCCGCCAACGGAAGTGCACCTGATCGTTGCCGAGGCCGACAACGCGCTCATTCGAGATGGCCGCCCGGTGGGTATAGCGACCGAGATAGTCGATCAGTTTTTCTGGCCCGGCAAAAGGCGCCTTGGCATAGACCGTCCAATAGGTGCTTCTGAGCTCGGCGATGAAGGCGAAGGCGGGATCATCGGCAAGCCCTTCGGTTGAGCCGCCATAGCGGAGGGCACCCGACCTTCGGGCCTTGATCAACAGGTCGAGATATTTGGCCTTGAAGACCTCGGACAGGGCGGCCACCGGGAACAGGAACCGTCGGTGCCTGGCCTTGAGCCAGTGCTGGCCGTCCGGCGCCAGGCCGCCGCCCGTGACCAGCCCGTGAACGTGAACATGATCGCCGAGATTCTGACCCCACGTATGCAGCACGAGGGTGACGCCGATCTCGCCGCCAACCCATTTCGGATCACGACCGAAGGTGAGCAGCGTCTCTGACGCGGCCTTGAACAAGAGATTGTACAGGCAGCGCGGATTGCCCTGGATCAACGGGTTCAGGACATGCGGCAGCGTGAAGACCAGATGGTAGTCGGGCGTCGTCAAAAGCTCGCTGCGACGCGCCTCCACCCAGCGCTCCTTGGCCAGTGTCTGGCACTTCGGACAATGCCGGTCCCGGCAGGAATGGAACCGCGCCACCATGGCGTCGCAGTGATCGCACGCCTGAAGGTGGCCGCCCATGGCCGGGGTTCGGCATCGTTCGATCGCCCGCATCGCCTGGCGTTGTCGGGAATGCAGGCGTGTTGTCGCCCGATAGACCGGGCCGTAGCGCCGGAAGATATCGCCGATCTCAAACCGTCGCGCCGAGCGCGGCGCACACTGTCTAGTCGTCGAGCTGGTCGATGAGCTCGAGCGGTGAGGTAACGCTCATCAAGCGGCGCCCGCTGACATGCAAATAGCGCATCGTGGTGCGCAGGCTGCGGTCGACCGAGCAGACGCTGAAGGGTGTGCAGATCGGTGCCGGCCTCAAGCATATGGATGGCAAATGCATGGCGCAGGCTATGGATGCCGCCGGCCTTGTTGATCCCGGCTTCGGCCTTGGCCTCTTGGTAGATGTCATAGGCCCGGTGGCGCGTGATCGGACGCTCTCCACTTTGGCCGGGAAACAGCCAATCCGCCGGCCGGTAGCGTAGCCAATAGCCACGCAATTCCTGGAGCAGCCGATCGGACAGCAGCCCGTAACGATCTTTTCTGCCTTTGCCCTGATCGATCCGCAGCGTCATGCGCTCACTGTCGATATCGTTGATCCTGAGGCGGACGACCTCGCTCACCCGCAAGCCCGCGCCATAGGTGGTGATCAGCAGGGCCCGATTACGTCGGTTGGTGGCTGCCTCAAAGACGCGCCGGACCTACTTTCGGCTCAGGATCTCCGGCAGTCGCTGCTCTTGCTTGGCGCAGGGAATGTAGAAATCGACCGCAGCGCGACCAAGCGTGATCCGGTAGAAGAAGCGCAGGGCTTGGGCATAGAGGTTACAGCTGCTCCACGCCAGGCCGCGCTGTTCATGAAGATGCACCAAAAAGCGCTGCACCTCCCGTGTCGACAGCTGATCCGGCCGTCGGTTGTAGTATTGGGCGAGCTGGCTGACGGCGTGCAGATAAGCTCTGTGGGTGTTCTCAGCCAGGCCGCGCACGGTGAGGTCTTCGATCATCTGACAACGAAGCGGGGTCATCGGCATCTCCTCTCTGGATCGTTGCGATCGCGAGAGAAGACGCCAATCCGCTAGTCAAATCAGCCAGCGACCATCAAACGGCTGCCGATCCAGCAGATCCAAAAAACCACAAGCTGCCGATCTCTGTCGCG
>CAWBCX010000021.1:0-76240 GCA_963787265.1 uncultured Alphaproteobacteria bacterium
GGCGGCGAGCTACGGTTCGGAACGGCCTCGATGTAGATGGGCTGATCATACAAGAAAACGCCATTAACAAAAGAATAAATATCACCATTTACATGGCTGCATACTGCAGTCAAAATCGCAAATTGTGCCGTGAAATCAACTGGCTAAGCAAAAATGCAGTGGGAACTTCCGCCTAGAGATTTGCCACCTTTCCTGGGCGCTCGCCCGATATGGCGAGTGCCGGGATACTCAAGGCCAAGGCGCTTTTCAGCATCGCCTATGGCACCGGCATGCGTGCTCGTGAAGTGACCAGGCTCAAGGTCGGCGACATCGACAGCGAGCCGATTGACGACAGCTTCAGTCGGCATGGCATGCCATGCTCTCGACATTTCAGGCGGCACATCGGTGTTGATTGAGGGACGACCACTTCACAGATCCATTGATTCTCGCCCGGTCCTGGTGACCGCCTGCACCGCCAAAGAGGGTTGGCAGGCGCGAAGGCCAAATGCCGATCGTGGCGTGGCATCCCGTTCGCATCATGGGCGCCCGCGGCAACGACGGGTCATATAAATGCGCCCGAAATCTGGTTTCCGATCTTGGACAATGTCTCAAGGGCAATATTAATGCTTAGCAAAGCGTTGGCCATCCATAGACGAGCGCTCGCAAGGCGAAAATTGCAATAAGGCATCCTCTGCAACGGTAAGGGAAGTTGGACACCGATGTTTGCTCCTTTCGTTGAACAGCACCAGGCCTCGATAGCGCTCCTGATTCTCGTTCTGATGTTCGGCGGGTTCGTTGCCGAACGCCAGCCGCCCGCGGTGGTCGCCGCCTGTGGCGCCGCGGTGTTCATGGTGCTCGGTTTCGTCAGGACCGACGAGGTCATGGGCGTGTTTGGCAATGGCGCGCTGGCAACGATCGCCGCCATGTTCATTCTCTCAGGCGCCTTGGTCCGCACCGGCGCTCTCGAAGCCGTCGGCGACTGGATAACGGCCCGCGCCCCACAGCAGCCGCTGATCGCCGTCGTCGTCATGCTCGCCGGCGCCATGCTGGCCTCGGCGTTCATGAACAACACCCCGGTGACACTGGTGCTGATCCCCGTCATGATCCATCTCGCCGGCGCCGTCGGCTGGGCGCCTTCCCGGCTTCTGATCCCGCTCTCCTACGCCGCGATTCTCGGCGGCACCTGCACCTTGATCGGCACCTCCACCAACCTGGTCGTAGCCGGGATCGCCCAGCAGTCGGGCCTGGCGCCCTTCTCGATCTTCGAGATCACGCCGATCGGCTTGGTGACGGCGCTTTGCGGCGGTCTGGGCATGCTTATCTTCGGCAAGTTCCTGCTGCCCGACCGCGTTCCCATCACCGCCATTGAAACGTCGCGCGACGTCAAGCCCTTCCTTACCGAAGTGGCGATACCTCGAACTCCCCGTTGATCGGCAAGCCCTATGGGCGGGTTGCGCTGTTTGCCCGGCCGAAGATCGAGCTCCTGGCTCTCTATCAGCGACGGGCAGTAACCCGCGAGAACATCGAGGAGCAGCTGGTCACTGCCGGCGATCGGCTGGTGCTGCTGGCGCCGGCGGCCGAGGTCATGAGTCTCCATCTTGCGTCGGAAATTCGCGTCGGCGCCGACCGCCGTCGCCGCGTCAAGAACATCGCTGCCGACGTCTTCGAGGCCGTCATCGCGCCAAGCCAGCGCGGCGTCCATCGGGCGCTCGGCGATGTCGACCTGCCGGGCCGTTTCGGCGTGGTGCCGCTCGCTGTCCACCGTTATCGTCACTTGCCCGGCCCGGATCTTGCCTCGGTCCAGCTCCGTGCTGCCGACGTGCTGCTGATGGCAGGTTCCCAGGAAAGCATCAACCGCATGGTCGGCGAGGGCGGGTTTCTCGACATCGGCAACGCCCGGGCGCGACCGTTCCGTCGACGCAAGGCGCCGATCGCGATCGCAACGCTGATCGCCGTTGTGGTCCTGGCCGCCCTGGACATCATGCCGATCGGCGGCCTGGCGCTGATCGGCTGCACCGTCATCCTGGCGACAGGCTGCATCGATCTGAACGAGGCGCTGAGCTCGATCGACGGCAGCCTCCTCGGCCTCATCTTCGGCATGCTGGTCATCGGCGAAGGTCTCGAAAACACCGGTACCGTCGAGCTGATCGTCGGCTTGCTCGCGCCGTGGCTGGAAAGCGCGTCGCCTTTGGCCCTCCTTTTCGGGCTGTATCTTCTCTGTGCAATCCTGACCGAGATCGTCACCAACAACGCCGTCGCCGCGCTGATGACGCCGCTCGCGATCGGCCTTGCCGAACAGGCCGGCGTCGATCCCCGGCCTCTCGTGGTGGCCGTGATGTTCGCGGCCTCCGCAAGTTTCGCGACACCGATAGGCTATCAGACCAACACCTTGGTCTATGGCGCGGGCAACTATCGTTTCAGCGATTTCCTGAAGATCGGCGTGCCGATGAACCTGATTGCCTGGCTCGCCACTTGCGTCGCGATCAGCATTCTGATGCCGCTGTAGTCGCTCAAACCCAGGCCAGAACCGATCAACAGCCATGAGGGTCGGAAAGCAGCGCTTCGGCCGGTGAGCTGACCGATTACAGGCAAGGACTTGGCCGCTCCGCGACAGAGGTGTCTGGTGGCAGCTGCTGTGACCGGACAGCGCATGGAGGTTATAGAGGGCCTGAGCTCGCTAGTCGCCGAGCACGCGCCGCCGCTCCTCAAATTCGTCTTTGTCGATCTCGCCGCGGGCATACCGCTCCTTGAGAATGTCGAGCGGAGACTTCCCCGGTGACGCCTGTGCGTGGGTGCCAGGACCATGACTGCTACCACCAAGCCAGCGCACCGCCAGCACGACAAGAATGACAACCACCGCAACGAAGATGATCATCATCAACGGTCCCATGAACATGCCATACCAGCCGCCCCACATCATATGCGGCCCGTAGAATTCGGCATCGCGCTGAGCCCAGGCGAGGGAGGGCAAGCCGAAGGCGACAGTGCGCTCACCATCCAGATCGACAGGCGTCTCATCATGGTGTCCTCCAATCTCGTTGCAACGCCTTCGGGAAAGCCAGCAGGAAAGCCAGCGCGCATCGAAGGCGTTGCCCTTCCAGGCCTCCTTCGATGTTGGGATATCTTTGAATGCTGCAACGATCTTAAAACCTTTGCGACCGCGATGGGTTGATCGAAGTCAAGATCGAAAGCACTAAAACGATCAATGGGCTGATGCAAACGGTTAAATCGCTTGACCTTCCATTCACTGGAAGGTTTATGATCATGAACAATTGAGAGGTGACGGTGCTCTGACCGTGGACAATCAGCTGCGGAGTGAGAGAGATGAACATCGGTGAAGTGGCGAGCAGAAGCGGCCTTCCGGCCAAGACAATCCGCTATTATGAGGATATCGGCTTGGTCGAGGCCAGCGGGCGCAAGGAGAACGGCTACCGCGACTATGACGAACAGGACTTGAACCATCTGAAATTCGTGCAGCGGGCGCGATCGCTCGGCTTCACGGTCGAGGAATGCCGCGAGCTGCTCGACCTCTATCGCGATCGCAGCCGGGCCAGCGCCGACGTCAAGGCCCTGGCTATTCGACGGATCGGCGACATCGAACGCAAGATCGCCGATCTCCAGGGGATGCAGGCGACACTGGAGGATCTCATCGAAAAGTGCCACGGCGACGATCGTCCGGACTGCCCGATCATCGATGACCTCTCTGGCAGGGATGCCTCGCCCCGGCGGGTGAACTAAGCGGGGTGAAGCGGCGAGCTTCGATGCCGATGGCCAGCGACGATGTCGACCGGGAATTGTCCGTCGAGAAGGCTGCGCCGCGACGGTTTTCGACTGGTGCCCAAACGCTGATCGCCCGATGCACCCGTCAACCTGTGGGCGCTTATTGTAGGAGAGGTTTTCTTGACGGGCATATCAATCACCCTTCCTTCTTTGCTTGCCCAATAAATACTACAGAACAACCGGATAGCTCACATGATGTTGATCCCTCTAACACAGATTTAACATCTTCATGCTTGACTTCGTCGGTGGAATCAGCAGATTCACGATTTGTAGATATTTACCTGCGAGTTTGGCGTTCATGCATGTCCTAGGCTTGGTGATATTGGCGTGGTTGGCCTTGGTTGGATACCAGGGGCTGACGTTGCACGCCCATGACACCGAAGACATGGCCGGGATAACCCATCTTGACCATCAAGCGTCACAGGCGGGTGAACACGAGGAAGGACAAGGCGGCGGTCATGCCGACCACAACAGCAATTGTTGGGCGCATGCGACCTGCTGTCCGGCTTCAACGGCCACTGTCGATAACACCTTTTGCATTGAAGCTTTCTCGGACGTCATAGCGTTCGACCTCACCGATTACAGTTCGCTGGCTTTTCCCCCGTCATCACCCCCTCCTCGCGCCTAAAGTCGTCCTGCGCCATCAAAGGCTGACGAGCAGCAAAATCTGCCGATCGGCAGTCTCAAGCGCGCGCTGCTGGGTTGGCAAGCCAATCGTATGACAAGCCGGCCGTATGAAATGCATCGGTCAAGCCGACCGGCATGGGACGGCGTCCCTCCTGACGATCTCATTCATCACTCGTTCGATCAACGGCGATCAGCAACCGCCCAAGCGTTTCAGATCGAGACCTGACCCGTTCATCAGGTCCTGGCCATCGCTGGTCACACCTGTGAGTGCACAGGCGACGTGCGCTCGAGAAAATTGCGTGCAAGGAGCACCTCTGATGACACTGACGACCAAGCTCTTCGGCCTTGGTGCGATCCTCCCGATCATGATCGCTGCTTCCGCAGCCATGGCCGCCGGCAATCATGAAGGCAGCCATCAAATGGCCCACCCTGAAATCGGCGAGCCAGGCGATCCGGCCGCGGCCACCGAGACCATCGAGATGGTTATGGGCGACAATTATTTCGAGCCGGAAAACATCACGGTGCCGGCCGGCGCCACGGTGCGCTTCGTCGTCAGGAACGAAGGCGGCCTGCTGCACGAGTTCAATATCGGCACGGCCGCCATGCATGCCGAGATGCAGCCCGAGATGGAAATGATGATGGAGCACGGCATGATCACCGACACCGGCATGATGCACGACATGGCCGAAATGGATCACAGCGCCATGAACGGCATGGACATGGACGAGATGATGGCGTCGCTCGAGGGCCATCCCAACCGTGTGCTGGTCGATCCCGGCGAGACCAAGGAGCTGACCTGGACCTTCACCCAGGACACCGAGCTGGAGTTCGCCTGCAACCTGCCCGGCCGCTACGACAGCGGCATGATGGGCCATCTCAAGATCGAGGGCTGAACGATGCGCAGCATGAAAAAGGAGGTTATGCCGATCGGCGCGCTAACGCGCCGCGGCGCCATGAAACTGGCGGCGGCCGCCGGTGCCGCAGGGGTGGTCAGCGTCTATCCCGGCCGGCATGCTCTTCGCCAATGTCGATCAGGATCTCGATCTGGCGGTCGAAACGCAGCGGATCACCGTCGAAGGCAAGGACAGCTTAGCACTCGCGATCGGCGGGTCGGTGCCCGGCACCGACCCTGCGCTGGCGGGAAGGCGAGGAGGTGGTGGTTCGGGTGACCAATCGCCTGAGCGAGCCCACATCCATCCATTGGCACGGGCTTTTGATTGCCGGCGTCATGGACGGCGCACCGGGCTTCAACGGCTACGAGCCGATCAGCCCCGGCGAGACCTACACCTATCGCTTCCAGCTGCGGCAGGCCGGCACCTACTGGTATCACAGCCATTCGGCCATGCAGGAGCAGGCCGGCATGTATGGCGCGATCATCATCGATCCCAAAGATCGCGAACCGGTGCGCGCCGATCGGGACTATGTGGTGGTGCTGTCCGATCACACCAGCGAGGAGCCGCTGAGCATCCTGCGGAACCTGAAAGCCAGCCCGGAATACTACAACCGGGGACGGCGCACGCTCATGGATTTCTTCCGCGATGTCGGCCGCAAGGGCTTTGGCTGCGACGGTCAATGATCGACTGGATTGGGCGGAGATGCGCATGGACCCGACCGATCTCGCCGACGTCACCGGCTACGATTTTCTGGTCAACGGCAAAGGCCCGTCCGACAACTGGACCGGTCTGTTCGCGCCGGGCGAGCGGGTTCGTCTCCGGATCATCAACGCCTCGGCGATGAGCTTCTTCGATGTCGCGATCCCAGGCCTGCCGATGACCGTGGTCGCTGCCGATGGCCAATATGTCGTGCCGACCAAGGTCGACGAGTTCCGCTTCGGCGTCGGCGAGACGTACGACGTCATCGTGCGGCCGACCGAGGTCCAAGGCCTACACGCTGATGGCCGAGCCGCTCGACCGCTCCGGCTACGCCCGAGCGACCCTCGCGCCCAAGCGAAGGCATGGAAGGCACCGATCCCGCCGCAGCGCCCGCGCGCCACCCTCGCCATGTCCGACATGCCGGCGAGCCATATGCGGGATGGATCACGGCGACCATGATGGCCGGCGGTCAGGGCATGGATCACGGCAGCATGGACCATAGCGGCATGGCCGGCATGGATCACAGCGCCATGGGCCACGGCGGCATGGATGCCGGTTCGATGAACCATGAGGCGGCGAACGGCGAGGCCGCCGAAGTCAATCCGCATCCCGTTGGCTGGGACCAGGCGGGCACGCCGCCCGGCGCCAAGCGGCTGACCTATGCCGATCTGAAAGCCTTGAAGCCAAGCGGCGATCAGCGCGAGCCGACGCAGGAGATCGAGGTCGACGCTCAGCGGCATCATGGAGCGCTACATCTGGACGCTGAACGGCCGGAAGTTCGGCAACGAAGAAGTTCATCCGCGTGACGGAGGGCGAACGCGTGCGGCTTCGCTTCGTCAACGACACCATGATGGCGCATCCCATGCACCTGCACGGCATGTTCATGGAGCTGGAAAACGGCGAGACCGAACGCCGGCCGAAAAAGCACGTGATCATCGTGCCGCCGGGCAAGACGGTGACCGCTGTGCCTGACCGCGGACGAGGTCGGCGAGTGGCCGTTCCACTGCCATCTCCTCTACCACATGGCTGCCGGCATGATGACGCGCTTCGTCGTGGCGCCGAAAGGCACCGAGCTCAGCAGGCTGGTGGAATAGCCGATGGCGTGGATCAGTGTTCGGAAGACCCTGTTGCCTTTGGGCGGCGGCGTTGGTCTGGGTCTGTGCTCCGGCCATCATCGCCCTGCCCGCGGCAGCCGCCGATGCTCCCTCGATTTTCAGCCAGGTTCAGGTCGAGGAGGCGGAATATCGCTACACCGATGATGACGAGGAGAGCTTCAACTGGGACGCCCAGGCCTGGATCGGCGGCGACATCAACAAGCTTCGTCTTAAGACCGAAGGCGAACTGGTGTTCGACGAGGATCTGGAGGAGGCCGAGACTCAGGCGCTCTACAGCCGTCAGATCTCCGACTTCTTCGATGTGGTCGCCGGCGCACGCTATGACTTCGAGCCGGAGGGCGAGGCCTTTGGCGTGATCGGCCTGCAGGGCCTGGCGCCCTATTCCTACGAAGTCGATACCGCGCTGTTCATCAGCGAAGATGCCGATGTCAGCGCTCGCTTCGAGGCCGAGTACGAGATCCTGATCACGCAGAAGCTCGTGCTTCAGCCGTCGCTCGAAACCAATCTCGGCTTCGAGGAAGTCGGCGGCAGCGGTCTCGGCTTCACCTTCGACGATCTCGAGCTCGGCCTCCGCCTGCGCTACGAGATCATCAAGGAGATCGCGCCCTATGTCGGCGTCAACTGGGAGCGGGCCTTCGGCGACGACTGCCGACGAGCTCGAGGATGAGGGCGAGAACATCGACAGCTTGGCAGGCGTCGCCGGCATCCGGTTCTGGTTTTGAGGATGATCGTGGCCGGTCTCGGCGTTCTTGCTGCTTTGGCATGGCCTGTCCTGCACCAAGCGCTCGGCGATCAGTCTAAAGCCGATCCGGGTGATGGAGAACAAGTCGCCATTGGCCAGGCGGTCTATCAGGCGAACTGCGCGGAGTGCCACGGGGCGGCGCTCGAAGGCCAGCCAAACTGGAAAAGCCGTCTGCCCGACGGCACCATGCCCGCCCCGCCTCACGATGAGAACGGTCACACCTGGCATCACCCGGATCAGCAGCTGTTCGACTACACCAAGCTGGGAGGTGCTGCCGTCGTGCCGGCGCCGTTCAAGAGTGCCATGCCGGGTTTCGGCGAAACCCTTTCCGATGAAGAGATCTGGGCCGTTCTCGCCTTCATCAAGTCGACCTGGTCCACGCGAACCCCGCGAGATCCAGGCACAACGCAACCTGCAACCGTAAACAGATGGAGAAAATCATGAAGACAGTCTTCCCAACAGCCTTCGCGGCAGGTCTTGCCTTGACCCTCGTGATCGGCGGCACCGCCTCCCTGGTGTCCGCTCACAGCGGCGCCATGGGCGTGATGAAGGAGCGGATGGAGCTGATGAAGGGCATGGGCGATGCCATGAAGACTATGGGGGCCATGTTCAAGGGACAGGCGGCTTACGAGCCGGCAGTCATTGCCGAGAAGGCCGGCTATCTCGCCGACCATGCCAACAAGATTCCTGAACTCACGCCCGAAGGCAGCAACGACCATCCGAGCGAAGCGCTGCCGATCATCTGGCAGGACTGGGATGGCTATATCGAAACGTCGAGGCTTTTGGCCGTTGAGGGAGGCAGGCTGGTCGAGATCGCCAGCAACGGTGCCGATGAGCGGGAAGCGAAAATTCAGTTCGCGAAGGTGAGCAAGACCTGCGGCACCTGCCACGAGAAATTCCGCAAGCCCAAGGACGACAAGCAGAGCTGATCCCGCTGCCGTCTCGATCGAGGACGTTGCCGATGCTGAAGAGAGACTGCCGTCCCACGCCTATTGCTTTTCTACCCGGCAGCTTCCTCGGGCGATGCAGCAGTGATGTATTCAGCTGGCTTCGGGTTTTGATTGCCAGTACCTGGGAAGCGCCATGAATTTACGTACATCCAGCACACGCTTGATCACGGACGGACGTCCGAAGCGGCGGTCTTGGATCGGTGGTCTTGGGCTGCTTGTCGTTCTTGGTATCGCTGCACTCTGGACCCTCGATCAGCGCTCGAACACGACGGACAGCACGGGACCTGTCTTTCCGGGCATTGCCGGAAGCGTCGAAGGCAGTCCTGCGGACAAGGGCGCCTACATTTTCCGCGCCGCCGGCTGCGCCGCCTGCCACACCGCCAAAGGCGGCGAGATGCTGGCAGGCGGGCGTCCGTTCAAGACACCATTCGGCACCTTCTACAGCTCGAACATCACGCCCGATCCGGCGACCGGCATCGGCGGCTGGTCGGACGAGGATCTGATCCGCGCCATGCGTGAAGGCAAGAGCCCGGAAGGCAGCCACTATTTTCCGGCCTTTCCCTACACGTCCTACACGCTGGTGGCCGACGACGACATCCGTGCGCTCAGGGCCTACCTCGATACCGTCCCTCCGGCGGCCTCCGAGCCGCCGGCACACGAGCTGGCGTTCCCGCTCGCTCTCGTGCCAGTGGGCTTGGTGCGCTACGGCATGATCGGTTGGAAATGGCTGTATTTCGACGAAGGACCCTATCGAACTTTACCCGAAGCAACGGACGTTGCTGCCCGTGGCGAGTATCTCGTGCAGGGCTTGGGCCATTGTGCCGCTTGCCATACACCGCGCAATTTTCTTGGGGCTACCAAGACCGGACTTCATCTGCAGGGGGCAGAAAGAGGCCCCGAAGGCAAGTCCGTGCCGGCGATCCACTACCATGAGCGTGACGGGATTGGTGCGTGGCAAAAGGAAGATATCACCTTTGCCCTGGAGACCGGCATGAAGCCCGACGGCGACGTCATGGGCGGCGCCATGGCCGAGGTGATCGAAGACGGCACCAGTCATCTTTCGCTTGACGATCTGGAAGCGATTGCCAGTTACTTGATGACGGTAGTTCCGGATGATCAAAGATGACCAAGGAGGCCCATGACATCGTGAGAACGTCTTCGCGTAGGCCCGTCCCGCCGGCGGTTTCTGCAGGCTGGCGCCGCCGCCTCGGCACTGATTGCCGGATCATCCCTCGGCATTCGATCGGCAAGGGCCGCCTCCGTTGTCGACTTGACGGCCGGCCCCGCTCGCGTCTCGCTGGTGGGCGATGGCTATCCAGAAACGCCGGTCTGGGCGTTCAACGGTCGGGTTCCCGGCCCGGTGATCCGCGCGGTCCAGGGTGAACGCCTTAAGATTAAGGTCGCCAACGACCTCGCCGAGCCGACCACCGTGCACTGGCACGGCCTGCGCGTGCCGGTCGGCATGGACGGCGTGCCCTATCTCAGCCAGCCGCCGATCGAACCCGGTCAGACCTTCACCTATGCGTTCGACCTGCCCGATGCCGGGACCTTCTGGTATCATCCCGCACATCAACAGCAGCGAGCAGGTCGGCCGTGGCCTTTACGGTGCGCTGATCGTCGAGGAAGTCGATCCACCCGAGGTCGACCGCGAGCTACTCTGGGTTCTGGATGACTGGCGCCTTGACCAGGACGCCGGCGATTGCACCCTTCGGCAACATGCACGATGCCAGCCACAACGGCCGGATCGGCAACAGCGCCACCATCAATGGCGAGATCCTGGAACGCGAGAAGTCAGAAGCCGGCGAGCGGATCCGACTTCGGCTGATCAACGCCGCCAATGCACGAACCTTCGGTCTGCGAATTTCGCGACCTGAACCCCTGGGTGATCGCCTTCGACGGCCAGCCCATCGAGCCACACCGTCTCGACGACACACCCTTGACGCTCGGCGCCGGCATGCGTGCCGATCTGATCATCGACATGACCGGCGAGCCCGGCAGCGACAGCCTCGTGGTCGATGGCCATTACGGACGAGAATTACGCCTACGAGCTGATCCGCTTCGCCTATGCCGACGAAGCGCCGCTCGACCGGCCGAAGCGCGATGGCGCCCAGCCCTCTGTCACCCAATCCGATCGCGGAACCCGATCTGGACTCGGCCGAACGCCATCGCCTCGTGTTCGAAGGCGGCGCCATGGGCGGCATGACCGGCGCCATGATGGGCGGCCGGATGACGGGCATGCGCGAGCTTGCCGGGCAGGGACGCCTCTGGGCGATCAACGGCAGCGTTCCCGATGACGTCTATCGGGAACCGCCGCTTCTCAACGCCGCGACCGGGACCAGCCACATCATCGAGATGGTGAACCGCACTGCGTTCGAGCACCCGATCCATCTCCATGGCCACACGTTCCGGGTCATCAGCCGCAACGGCCAGGACGAGCCTCATCGGCCGTTTCGCGATACTGTCCTGCTCGGTGTGGACGAGACCATCGAGATCGCCTTCGTCGCCGACAATCCCGGCAAATGGATGTTCCACTGCCATGTGCTCGAGCACCAGGGAAGCGGCATGATGGGGGTGGTCGATGTTGCCTAAGAGAGGACACGATCGGTCGCAGCCTGGATCGAGACGACAATCTGATCGAAGCAGTACGCCGCATGACCAACAGAATCAAGGAGATGACGGGATGATCGCTACACCAACGCGCCGCCGACTGATGGCGGCAGGTGCCAGTGCTGCGCTGACCATAGGGTTGCCATGGCAACTTCTGGCCGCTGCCAAGCCCCGGATCCAGGTCTACAAGACACCGACCTGCGGCTGCTGCAAGATGTGGGTCGAGCATCTGACGGCCAATGGATTCGAGGTCGACGCCGAAGACGTTGGCAACCTCGATGCCATCAAGCAGATGGCCGGTGTGCCCAATCATCTGCTCGCCTGCCATACCGGCATGATCGAGGGCTACACCATCGAAGGCCACACACCCGCTGCAGCGATCATGAAGCTCCTGGCCGAGCGCCCCGAGATCCAAGGCCTCGCGGTCCCCGGCATGCCCGCGGGATCGCCCGGCATGCCGAGTCCGACGCCGGAACGCTACGACGTCATCGCATTCGGCAGGGCCGAGGATCGGGTCTTCATGAGCTTCGTCGAGACCGATCCGGTCTGAGCTCGACGGTCGATCGATCCCGGTCGATGATCTCCATCACGAGGCGATCCCGGCGCGAAGCTTTGTAGCGGCCGGTGTCTTGATCTTCCAGTTGGCGGAAGGCCACATGGTGGATCACACTTGGAGCTGTTTACTGAAATCGGGGTTGCAGATGGCTTTCTGCGCCTCGGGTTTCCATGTGTCACGGCTCGTGCCGCTACTGCATCTCCTGCAAGAGCCTATGCAGTCCGCTGCCGGATCTCTCTGGAAATGCCTCTTTCTTGGAACGGCTTTTCGCCCGCTGGAGCCATCGGCGATCACGCTTCTGTTCATGCAGTCGTTTGCCCACCGTGTGGGACGATCGGTGTCATGGTCCTCTCCAGGCATAACGGGAACCGATTCGGTGTCATGCGCGTTTCAACGAGTGTGTTCCAATGACAGCGTTAAGGGCGGAGCCTCGGACGATGAAGAACAACTACGGCATTTTTCTTGCGATGATCGCCACCTCGATCATGGCGATGTTTGTCATGACCTACCTCAACAGCTGGACGTTCGATCACGTTTACTGGAGCGAAACGCGCGCCTATATGGTGCTCTACATGGGCGCTGTCATGGCCGTCATCATGCTGCTCTACATGCTCCGCATGTATACCAACCGAGCAGCGAACATGGCGATCATCGGCGGCTCCGTCTTGCTGTTCGGCGTTTCGCTATGGCTGGTGCGCAGCCAGACGACCGTGCAGGATGTCGCCTGGATGAAGGCGATGATCCCGCACCATTCCATCGCCATCCTGACCAGCGAGCGCGCCGACATCAGCGATCCGCGGGTCAGAAAGCTCGCCGATGAGATCATCGAGGCGCAGCGTCTCGAGATCGGCGAAATGGAAGCGCTGGTCGCGGATCTGAACGGCGGGCCCGAGGCCACGCCGGAGATTGACGGCAAGTAGTTCGGCGAAGCGACCCTCGGATGAAACCAGGCTCTCGCGGCATGAAGTCGGCGATCAAGAACGGTGAGCATTCGATGGCAAAGACTGCCGAGCTCGACGGCATGGTCACCGATGAACATCGATGTCCATTCGGTCCGAAGTCGAAGGAACTTTTTAGAGCGCAACAGCTTCGAGGCCGAGAGTCACGAGCTGACCAGCCGTCACCATAGAAGACACTCGGCCTGCGTTCGCGGCCGCGTCGGCCGCGTGAGGCTCAATCGTTGGCGCCGGCCATATGGCGTGCTGCGATATAGCCGAAGGTGATCGCAGGACCAAGAGTGATCCCGCCGCCTGGATAGTTGCCGCCCATGATGCTGGCTGCGTCGTTGCCCGCGGCGTAGAGACCGGTGATCGGCCGTCCGCCGTCATCCAGCACCCGTGCATGCTCGTCGCAGCGAAGTCCAGCGAAGGTGCCGAGGTCGCCGACGACAAGCTTCACCGCGTAAAACGGCCCCTGCTCGACCGGCGCAACGCATGGGTTGGGTTGGTGCTCCGGATCGCCCAAGGATCGGTTATACGCCGTCGACCCTTTGTGAAACTCGGGATCGTCGCCAGCGCGTGCGTGTTCATTGAACTCTGCGACCGTGGCTTCCAGCTGATCCGGTTCCGCGCCGATCTCTGCCGCGAGATCCTGCAACGACTTGCCCTCGAACAGATAGCCGGAGCGGATGTGTCGCCGGAACGGCACGGGCGCCGGCTTGACGTAACCGAGGCCGTATTTGCGCAGGGTCTTGTGGTCGGCGATGAAAAAGGCGCAGATCTCGCCGCCATCCGCGTTGCAGGCTTTGATCATCGCCTGACAGAAGTCGTGATAGGAATCCGCTTCGTTGACGAAGCGTCGGCCCGAGCGGGTGACGGCGATGACGCCGGGCTTGGAGCGGTCGACGAAGTGGGGGAACACGCCGAGCGTTCCATCGGATCTCAAAGGACGGGAGACGGGGACCCATGCAGCACTGTTCGGGAGGTCGTCCTTGATCGAGGCACCGGCGGCCGCTCCTAAGCGCAGCCCGTCGCCGGTATTGCCCGGTGGTGCCGGCGAGACATGCTCGTGCCCAGAGGGCGCATGGGGGAAGAGGACCTTTCGCCGGACGGCATCCTGGGGAAAGCCGCCGGCTGCCAGCACCACGCCCTTCTCTGCGGTCACGTTGATCGGCCCTTTGCTGGTGTCGATGATGGCGCCGTTGACGCGCCCCGCACCGTCGCGCAGCAGCTTTTTGACACCAGCACGGGTCCAGATCGGCACGTTCATGTCGAAGCATGACTTGACGAGGCGGCCGACCAGCGCATTGCCGTTCATGAGCCGCATCGGTCGGCCGTGAAAGACCAGGTCGCGAAGATACTTCAGCAGCAGGACGCCGACATAGAGGGCCGACACCGGGGACTTGGTCATCCGGAAGAAGTGCAAAAGCTCTTTGCCCGATCCGATCATCATGCCGAGAAACGTGATCTCCGCGAGTGGCGGGCGGAGCCTCTTGATCTCATCCTTGAGTTCGCGGCCGTCGAACGGCCGGGCGACAATCGAGCGGCCGCCGGGCATGCCGCCGGGCGCATCCGGATGGTAGTCGGCAAAGGTCGGGCCGAGATCGAACTGGAGCGAGGTCTTCTCCTCGAAAAACTCGACCGCCTTCGGACCGGCTTCGAGGAAGGCATCGATGCGCGCGGGGTCGAAATGCTCGCCGGTTTCGTGCTCGAGGTAGAGCCGCGCTTTTTCCCGGCTGTCTTCGACACCGGCACGTTTGGCCGGCGCATTGCAAGGGATCCACATCCAACCGCCGGATCGGGCCGTGGTCCCGCCGAAGACGGGTTCTTTTTCCACCACAAGCACATTCAATCGACGGTGCGCGGCCGAGACAGCGGTTGCAAGCCCGCCCGCACCGGCGCCGACGACAAGAACGTCGCAGCGGTGATTCATCATGTCATGATCCCTTCGGGCACAACGAGAAAATCACGCGGCCAGGTAGCCGCCGTCGACCGGCAGAATGGCGCCGGTGACGTAGCTCGAAAGGTCGGAGCTCAAGAACAGGGTCGGACCGACGAGTTCCTCGGGCTGTCCGACCCGCCCGAGCGGCGTGTGCGAAAGGAAGCGGGAGAGCGCCGCCTCGTTCGCACGCGTATCCCGTGTCATCGGCGTTTCGATGACGCCGGGCGCTAAAGCGTTGACGCGCACGCCGCGGGTTGCGAATTCGTGCGCGAACGCCTTGGTCATCTGCGCCACCGCGCCCTTGCTCGCGACATAGGCGGCGATGCCCGGACCTGCCGTCAGCGCCATGATCGAGGCCATGTTGACGATCCTGCCGCCGGTCATTTCGAGCTGGGACGCAAAGGCCAGGATCATGTTGCGCGTCCCTTGGACATTGACCTGGAAGACGGCATCCCAGTCGCTTTCGAAGGCCTCGTCACCGAACTGGTGCCGGCGAATGATGCCTGCGTTGTTGATCAGGATCTTGGCGGCGCCGAGCGCACGCTCGACTTGATCTGCCAGCGCCCTGCATGCGGCAAGGTCCGCAACGTCAGATTGCGCCGCGACGGCCTCGTCGCCCTTCGCGCGGATCAGATCCGCGGTCTGCGACGCGGTTTCGAGATTGACGTCGCAGAGCGCAACCTTTGCTCCGGCGTCGGCAAGTCCGAGCGCAATCGCACGCCCGTTGCCCTGCCCAGCACCCGTCACGACAGCGACTGCATCGCGTATCCCTATCATTTCAGCCTCCCGATCCGATCCCGCTCCCATCATTCGTCTGGCGGTGCGGGCGGAATCGACACGTGTCATCCTGTCTTATATGCTCGCCAATTCGGGAATTCCACAACCTCGTGATCACTCGCACTGCCTTCGACGATGGTCCCTGCATCGTTCAGCACCTGGCCTTTTTCAACGGCGGATGAGCAGTCGATATCTGCAACGGACCGAGGTCCTGCATCATGACGGTTGGCGAAACACGGCCTCCGGCCGATCACTGAGTGATCTCGTCGTCACGTCATCAAGAATGCACGACAAAGATTGTGGCCTGTTGCCGATTCTCGGTCCATTATTTAACGAGACATAGCCGTGCGCGCGCCGGAACAGCGCGCGGGTTCGAGGTGCTGGCGAGGAAACGTCATGGATGATCTGCAGTTCGGAAGTCGGAACAAGCGCGGCGACTGGGCGCCCAATGGCCCCAGCCTGATCGCGCCGTTCTACCGGCTCCCTTGGAAGACGGCGGAGATGGTCGGCTGGTTCAAGGGGTATTTCCTGCCCTGGAACGTGAGCTGGATGATCCTGGCAACCGTCTATTGGTTCTTTCTCACGCCCGGCATCGAGACGCTCAAGACGATCTCGCCCGGCTGGGTGCTACTCATCCTGCTGCGCAACGCAGCAGCGATTCTGATCCTCTATGGCGGGATCGAGCTCAGGCTCTACGTGCAGCGCAAGCAAGGCACGCAGTTCAAGTACAATCACAAGTTTCCGGGCGACCAGCGATCGAACGCCTTCTTCTTTCAATCACGGGCGATCGACGGGATCATCCGCACCTTCGGCACCGGTGTGCCGATATGGACCGCCTATGAAGTCTTGATCCTCTGGACGTATGCGAATGGCTTTGGACCGCGGTCGGTGCTGGGTCAAAACCCTATTTGGTTCGCGGTCCTCTGGCTGCTGGTGCCGGTCTGGCACGAGTTCCATTTCTACTGCATCCACCGCCTGATCCACATTCCCGCGCTCTACAAACACATCCACAGCATTCACCATCGATCGGTCAATCCGAGCCCCTGGTCATCGCTCTCGATGCATCCGGTCGAGCACGCGCTCTACTTTTCGGGTTCGCTTCTCCATCTCCTCCTGCCATCTCATCCCTTGATCGCGATCTATCAGCTGAACGTCGCCGGCATGGGCGCGATCCCCGGCCATATCGGCTTCGACAAGATCCTCAAAAGCGATGACAAGGCGATGGAGACGCACGCTTTTACCCATTACCTGCACCACAAATTCTTCGAGGTGAATTACGGCGACGGCAGCGTCCCTCTCGACAAGTTCTTTGGTACTTGGCACGACGGCACCAAGGCAGGCGACGAACTCCTGGACGCACGCAGAAAAAAACGCCGCGAGACGCGCGCTGCAGCGTGAAAAGACGCCGCTGGCCAGTACATGAGGAAACCTCAATAACATCGGGCAAAGTTCTGAAATCTCGGATGCTCGATTTCATGCCGTTTAGCGCCGAGCGGCCCTTGAGCCATCTTCTTTTCACCCGCCTTTACGAATCATGCCGCCGCTTGCTCATGGCCAAGTCGCGCCATGATCGCTGCCACGATCCGCTGGCTGGCCTTGCCGTCGCCATAGGGATTATGCGCCTGGCTCATGGCCTGATAGGCGCTTGGATCGTCCAGGAGCTTGCTCATCGCCGCGACGATTCTCGTTTCGTCCGTGCCCACGAGCAGCGCCGTGCCGGCGGCGACCCCTTCCGGTCGCTCGGTGGTGTCCCTGGTCACCAGGACGGGTTTGCCAAGCGCCGGGGCTTCTTCCTGAATGCCGCCTGAATCGGTGAGGATGATCTCGGCCTTGGTCATCAGATAAACAAAGGCCAAGTAGTCGAGCGGCTTGAGCAGGGCGATATGGGGATGGTCGGACAGGTGCTCGCTGACCGGCCCCTGCACCTTGGGATTAGGATGGATGGGATAGACGATCTGCACATCGCCGCGCGCGGCGATGGTAAGCAGTGCCCGGCACATGCGCTCGATACCGCCATCGAAATTCTCTCGGCGATGCCCCGTCACCAGGATCAGGCGCCGCGATGGTTCCAGAAAGTCGAATTTCTTGGCAAAGGCTGCAGCTAGCTCGGGGTCGGTGCTCAGATGGTGTCGACTATGCAGAAGCGCGTCGATCACCGTATTGCCGGTGACGATGATGGTCGATGGGTCAAAGCCTTCAGCCAGAAGATTGTCCCTCGACTGCTCGGTCGGGGCAAAATGCAGAGCGCCGATCATGCTGATCATCCGGCGATAACCCTCTTCCGGCCAAGGCGCATAGAGATCCCCGCTCCGAAGGCCGGCCTCGACATGGGCGATGGGAATCTTCCGATAGTAAGCAGCAAGGCTTGCAGCGAAAGCCGTTGCGGTATCGCCCTGTACCAGGATGTAATCGAAGGTCTCGCGCTCGAGAATGTCGGAAAGCCGATCGAGAATGCGCGTTGTCACCGCCGCCAAACTCTGCCCCGGCGTCATCACCGCAAGATCAAGGGTCGGTTCGATCTTGAAGAGGGTCAGCACCTGCCGGAGCATGTCGCGATGTTGCCCGGTGGTGCACAAGGTCAGCTGAACCTCAGGCCTGGCCTCGAGTGCCTTGACGATCGGCGCAAGCTTGATCGCTTCTGGCCGCGTGCCGAGGACAATCATGATACGCATTGTTTCAAACCCTCAAGTGACCAGGAAAATGAGCGGCCGACGATAGAGAACTAGCCGATCGACAAGCGGGATCAGCCTTGGAGCTCGTCCGATGCTTCTATGGTCGGCATGCCTTGTTCAGCGGCGATGGGAGCTGCTTTTGGCGCATAAGGTTGAAGAGACCAGCCCAAGGCCTTCGGCCCCCGGAGCGCTCAACTGCTCGGCTCAGCATTAACAACTAAAAGGAGATTTATCAAATAAGAAATTATACCAAAAGTATTGATTATCCAAAAAACCAAGTCGCGGTTTTCGTTGCCGATTGTCGCCGTCCTCGGCCCGCGCCGCCACGAGAGCCGGGTGTTAGATCGTTCGAGGCCACGCCGGCCTCTCCAGCTGGGAGGGAGCTGCGATTCGGGTGTGTCGAGACCCTGTTGCGGATGGCGATCGTTCAAATGAACTATCGACATTACCTAATGTTGTTGTTCCAGAAATTCCTTGAGAGCGACGGCATTGTTGTGCTCCTCGTCCTTGGCGCCGAAGACCAAGGTGACATGGCCGTCTCTCGCTTGTTCGAGCAGCGTTGCCAACCCCTCGGGCTCCTGCTCCAGCTCTTGAAAATAACGTTGCTTGAACCGGTCCCATTTCTCGGGGACATGGCCGAACCACTTGCGAAGCTTGGTGCTCGGCGCCACGTCCTTCAGCCAGGCGTCCAACTGGAGGACATCCTTGGTGATGCCACGAGGCCAGACCCGGTCCACCAGAACCCGATAACCGTCGTTCGAGGATGGTGCCTGATACGCCCGTTTCACGTCGATAGGCATGTTTGGCTCCCGGTCATGGGCTCGGATTTCCAGTCGATAGCTGGACACAAGGCCGCCCATCGCCCCGCCGCTTGTCCTGGCTGACGTGAACGTCTCGCCAGCGCCATGGATCATGGTCAGAGATCATGAGTTTGCTCTTCCGGCGCACGCCTCGTCCATGGTCTGGATCGCGAGGGTGGCGTGAGCGAAGACGCCGCCCGTGCGGGTCGCCGTCAAGATTATCCGCGATATCGCCATCCGCCAGGAAGAACCTTTCCGGATGGACGATCAATAATCCAAGGCAACCGCCAGAACGCCGGAGAAACTCGACACGTCACCACTCAAAGATCGCCTGTCCTGACGATTGTAGGCAATGTCGCCAAGCAGCCTTACGCCGGCTGGCACTTCTACATCGCCCGAAAGGGCAAACACCGTGCTGCTGGTCGCATTTTCCGGAAACTGAAAGGCGATCCCCGCTCCAAGATAGCTCTCTCCCAACCCTTCGAACCATGGATCAAAACCATAGGTGATCCCGAAATTCAAGAGATCGCGATCATTGAAACTGGTTTCAGCCGTATAGCCCGCACCCAACTGCAGACGCCCAAGCGTGAGGCCGCTGCCAATGCTGTATGATGAGAGGTCATCGCCGGCTACAGCATCGCCGAAGCTGCCGACAACCGATGCAATCATGTCGGCGCCTAAAACTTCTGCAACCCAATTGACACCCAGGCCAAGATGATTTTCGAACCGGCCATCATCTGCGCCATCGTCATCAAGATCATCGCTGTCGATCGCCTCGTCCGCCGTATCAGGCGTGAAGCTCATGCCCACCTGAAAACCGCGTTTTCTCGGCGTGTAATAGCTGACTTTGGTGGCGTCATCGCTGCCGGTTAAGCCAACATCGATCAAATTGGCTGCGTTACCGTCAATTCCTCCGGATCCCGCCTGAAAGTCGCCCCCCCCGATATAGATGTCGTCTTCGGCCCCGCTATCTCGACCAAAGCGAAGATCTCCGAAACCTCCTGAGAAATACAGCACCGAGGTCGAACCGCTTATCTGATCGACATCGAAGGAAACCGAGGCACCATAATCCAAACCCAAATCGGTCAAGTAACTAGCGACGATATTCACCTCCGGATCGAAAATGAACTCGTAGCCGTAGCCGTCTCCGCCGTCTTTCAGAATATCGTTTCGTCCGGTTACGGCCGAAATTTCGACGGAGCCATAAAGAGAAACTTCAAAGGCCGAATTGACCGTTTCATCTCCGAGTTCAGCGCTGGCGTCTGGCGGGCTGGGATCTCCATCTTCAGTGCCGTCCGATCCGATTTCAATTTGATCACTTTCGGACGATGGAGGTGGCTCATCGGACACGGATCGCTCGCTGTGATAACGCATCGAGCCTGCTGGCTCGCTTTCCTCGGTTTCTTCGAGCGTGGTCGACTCTCGGTTGAAATGATCGATCGCTTCATTGCCATGCACCTCATTCTTCGACGACGCGGCCGATGGCATCAATGCAAAGGTCAGATTCTTTTGCGATATGGCAACGAGCTCCATGTTCTGCTGCCTTTCCATCGAAGCGAGCGTGCTTCGCAAAATCGTTACGGCTTCCGCCAGGATGGTCTCGTCATTCTGAAGATGTCCCAGAAGAACGAGCGCGTTACCGAGATTTCCCTGTATCGCTGCGATCTGATATCGATGATCAGGCACGTGCAATAAAGAGAGCGCCTTTTGCAGCGTGCGGACTGCATTCATGATGGCCGCAAAGTCGCGCTTTTGCCGCCCTTCGATTGCAAGGGCTGTGCCTGACCGGCTGAGCTCGGCAGCTCTCAATGCCAAACCACCATCCTGCAGATCACCCTCATCTTCATTGCCGACAAGAAGGGCGCGCTCGGAATTGCCTACATCAAAAAAAATCGGCAGATCTTCGGCAACAATCTTATTGCAAAGAATGACCGGGATGAAGAAAGACATCAAAATACAAGACATGCATCGCGAAAACTGCCAACGAGAACGGCCAAGCCAATTCTTTATTTGAAGGCATCTTGCAATCGCAACATTTCCTTCATTGCATTCGAGCCAATTTAAACTGCTCAGAATTGCCACAATCGCCCCGGCGGTATTTATTTCTTATCTTTCATGCATCCTACATAATAAACGAAGTTGCAACCACCAAACAATAGGCCCGCCATGATGTGGACGCATCAGTCGAATGATCGCTGATGCGGTTTCCTGAGCATGCGAAGAAAATCATTGGTTCTGGACAAGCTGCGTGGCGGGGACGGTTTTCATTCAATCCTGCTGAGAGCCCGTCTCGAAAGGATCTGATCGCTGGCTCCAGAGGTCAATGGTCTCTCTCAGGGCACCGACATATCAAGTTTTCCAAACATAGCTGAACCACTTGTTTGGCTCGATGTATCAGAACTGCCAACGATAATGAACGCCAATACCATATTCCGGCGACTTATTGGCATCGTGGTTCGGGTTGAAACGCGCGAATCCGCCTGCTTTGATGTCTTGCCTGCCGGCCGGTCCGAACGACCATCGGTAGGAGACTTCGGAGGTGATTTCCCTTGCTGACGGCTCCAGGTCGATCCGTTGCTGTTCGGTCACGACCGTGCCTCCTGGGGTTCGGCCAACGGGAACGGTTAAGGTGGTCTTGGCATGGTCACCGCGGAAGGGCTGGCCAATCATCAGGTTTAGGCTGTCGCCTTCAAGGGACATATCTCGTATCGAAAGGCCGATTGCGAAGGCTTCGGCATGGGCCGATGACCAATCGTTCAGAAAGCTGCTGCCTTTGCTGTCGATCAGCGAGCGCCCGCGGCTGTAAGAGCCGAACCAATCGATCCGCTCGCTGAGCGCAGCGATGATCGAAAGATCGGCGAATTGGGCACGGCTGTTCAGCCCCTCGCCGAAGACGCCGGAAGAATTGGTGCCGAAGAAGCCACCTTCCTCTTGAAGTCCCCCCAAAGCCAGCCGCACGTCAATGCTGTCGGCGAAGGTCTTGGTGACTTCGATCTTTTGTATCGCTGTCTCGGTCAGCTGATGATCTGCCCTATTGGTAAAAGCCGAGATCGCGAGCTTCAGGTGTTCATATGGCGACAAGACCAGGCCACCCCCCGATACCGCACCTGCAAGATGGTCGAACGGGGCCAAAAACATATCGGATTGAAACAGCGCCCAATGCCGATCTGCCAAAGCGCGCTTCACTCCAAGCCCTGTAGCGCTTGATCCATTGAGCGCGGCAAACAGGGTGACGTTGCTGCCGGGCTCAGCGCTGAAGGCGAGCTGCGGCGATGGCCGTTGTTGCCTCTCCCTCTCTGAAAAGGTCGAAAAGTCATCATCAAACCATGGCCCGGCATTGATCTGTTCAGCCAATGACACCGAAAGGCTGGCCTGGCTCGACGAAATCCTGGCCGATGAGGCACGCTCGGTGGCAAGGAAAGACCGAAGGCTCGAATTCCGCCTGGCCGATACCACCCTCTTCCCTAGATCGACTGGAAAGGGAAAGCCCATTTGGTCGAAGCCTTTGGCGTTTTCAAGCAGCGTCCTGCCGTCATCGCCGATTGACCAGGCAGATCCTAGAAAGAGGGTTGATTGCGCGGTGGTGATCATTGGGCCGACAACGCTTGGGCCAATCGTGAGCCCCACTGGCCCTACCGGCGCCATGGCGGCTTCGACATCGAGAAGGCCATGACCGAAGGTACTGTCGACGCCCGGATCTCCGAGATCCTCAGCCGTCAGAAGAAGTCGATCGACGACATCCTCGCTCGAGACGCCGGGAAAGGCCGCTTTGACCAAAGCCGCGGCACCGGAGACGTAAGGGGCGGCAAATGACGTGCCGCTGCCGATACCATAGCCGCCGCCGTCGAGCGTCGAGCGAATGTTGGTGCCGGGCGCGAATAGACAATAATCCCTGGTATCGCCGCAAAGATTGCTGCTGGCTGCCGCCTGGTTACCGGCGGTCAGATTGCCCACAACGATGGCAAGACCGGCAATCCCGGTATCATCGGCATAGGCTGCAGGATAGATCGGTTGGAGTTTTTTGGTCGGATCGGCATCCAGACCTTCGTTGCCGGCGGCCAAGACCATGATCTTGTCCTGGGCGGCTGCAGCGCGCATTGCGGTTCGAAGGCTGCCAAACGCAGTGTCACTGCTGCTGAAGGCCCCAAGGCTGAGATTGAGAATATCGCTCTCTACAGCAGCCGAACCGCCTGAAAGGCCGGAGGCCATGTTGAGAGCTGCCACGAGGTCGGCGGAAGCGAAAGAAATACTGCCGATGGAGGTGGTGACCGACGGTCGGGCAGCTTGGAAATTCACTAATGTCGCTCGATAGGCAAGGCCGTGCATATCGTTGGAATTGCCGGTCTGGGTACGGCTCGCCCCGGCGATACCGGCAACAAAGGTGCCGTGCGACTTGCCAACAAGGGCCTCTTCTCCAGCAGACCAGCTTATCGCCGAAAGATTACCAAGGTCCGGATGGGTGAGATCGATGCCACTGTCGATGATCGCAATGCGCACACCCTGCCCCCCCGGCAGCCCACCGCCGCGTCGGGCATAGCCCTCCGCCGCCTTTAGCTGGGCCAAGCCGGTGCTGTTCAGATATTCCTGGCTTGCTGACCAATCGCTCGCGCCAAACGGTGCTGAAGGTTCGATCGCCTGCTCAAAGAACGTGGTCGATGGATTATCGGCCAACCCATTGCCACCGTCGCCACCACCACCGCCAGAGCAGGAGGCCAGCACCAATGCGGCAACAACGGTAAGGGTTCGTCTCATACCGAGATCGACGGCACTAGATAGCCTGCCGACCCTGCTACGATCCATGATCCTGGTCATCACTCACCCGCGTAAATCTCAACGATCGACGCAGGAGAATAATTCCCCTTAAAGTTGAAAATCAAATAATTTATTTATCGTATTAATTGATGAAAATCCATGAGGCATTGATCGCGCCAAGAATTCAAAAGAAGAGATGACCTCGATATGTCCAGGTTACTGCCCGCAAGGACTTGGAAGCTCGCAGAAGTCAATCACAGCTGGGCTTTGTCTTGTGGGCCACATAGTTGCCCTCTGCATCCCGATAATAAGTGACGTCCGTGGCTGCGAGTTCGTTATTGACGGGCTTCGCTCGATACATCTCGCAGCCTTCCGGATCTGAACCCAGTGCCACCATATCGACCTTGCAGACAGCAGGGTCCTTCGCGATATCAAAACCGCCATCCGCCTGGCGATAATGGATTGCAGTGGCGGTCGGACCGGTGGTGGAATAAGGTCCGAACATCTCACAGCCATCATCATCGATGCCCTTGGGAACCATATAAAGACTATCACTGACCTGGACGGCGTTCTTGAGAACCTTGTCCAACAGCTCACTTCGATCCAGCTTCGTTAAATCGGTCACGGCAGATCCCTCCGATGAAGTGGTTGCTGACTGATCGGGACCATTGGCGATGTCGCTACATCCCAGCAACAGTAAAAGACCAGCCGCGCTCACCAAGAGGCGGCCGATCGACGAAAGATGCTGATCGTTGAGGTCGTGACTTATCATGAACTGACATCCAATCGATAACGGCTGAACGGAAAAAGAAAGGTCATCCCCGGTATACGACGATGGCATGCCGGAGGTTCGGATCAAAATGTAAGCTTATAGCTGACACCAAATCCCACATCAGGATCAGCGTCGGGATCGTGATTAGGGTTGAGGCGCACAAAGCTACCGGCAGACAAGGATTGGTTATCGTCGTCAAGGGTGAATTTATAGACTGCTTCAATCGCGGTTTCACGACCTTCAGGCGATAAATCGAGCGTTGCTTCTTCTTGCAGTATGGCGCCGTCTTCGGTACGGCCGACCGGTACCGTCACCTCGGCCGAGCCCTCGGTCACCCGAAGCGGCTGTCCCACCATGACACTGAACCCGTCGCCCTTCTGAGCAACATCTGTCATCACCAAGCCAGCGCCAAAAGCTTCCGAGCTGATCGACGAGTAATTGGAAAGCAAGCTGTTGCCGCCGCCGGAGGCATCCGTGCTGCCCTGGCTGTAGGCGCCGAACAGACCGATATGTTCGCTCAACGGCGCAAGTACCGAGATATCGACATATTGGGAATTGCCACCCGTGTCCGCGCCGAAGGCGCCGCTTGCCTCGCTGCCAAGAAAACCGCCATCCTCCTGCATGAAGCCATAGCCGAGCCGAAGTTCGATATCGCCCACTGTCTTGTGGGCAAGCTCAATCTTCTGCATCAGCGTCTGCCGGGCTGCATCATTATCGGTTGAGGCAAAAGCGGAAACCGTAAGTTCGGTGTTCTCGCCGAGATCAAACCTGCTGCCACCGCCGGTCTGTTCGCCGGAAAGCTGATCAAACGGCGCCAAGAAAGCCGCGGGCTGGAAGAATTCACCGGCTTCCGGCAACGACTGCACCAGCCCGGCCTCCGTGTTGCTCGAGCCGTTGAACCCGAAGAACAGATCGACACCGTCGGCAAGCTCGGATTGCATCTGCATCCGAGGAAGCGCCGCCGCCGCCTTGAGCGTGATCTCACTCGCGGCAAATTCGGCGCGATACGGATCGTCAAGCTCCCGATCCTCGGCCAAGGACAAGGTGAGTGCGCCGGCGTCGGTCGCGATGGCGGCGGTCTTTCGATCCGGGCTGCCGATGAAGGCGTCCAGTCCCGTGGTCCTGGACTGGACCGCAGCCGAGCGGCCGAGATCGACGCCGAACGGGAAGTTGTCGTCATCCAGCGTCACCACTTTGCCCAGAAGATCGGCACCAGCCCCATCAAGAGACAACGCACTGCCGAGCGACAGCTTGCTGTTGCTGAGTGGGAGTTTCGGACCGTCGACGGAGGTCGACGTTGCCACCGCCAGCTGCCCCTGCGGCGAAAGTGCATTTTCGAGATTAAGCAAACCACGCCCGAACACATCGTCTGTACCGGCAGCACCGAGATCGGTTGCCGTGTTCAGCAACCGATTACCGGCCGCCTGTGGCGACGTCCCGGGAAACGCTGCCTGCACCACGGCGGCTGCCCCGCTGATCAAGGGCGCCGAATAGGACGTACCACTACCGACATTCCCGATACCACCTCCAGGCAGAGCGCCCTGGAAATTGACACCGGGCGCTGCCAGGCAACGACTGGCAACGCCAAGGCAACTGTTGCTGAACGAGGCGAGATTGTTGTTGCCATCGACAGCAACAGCGACGATCACGCCATTGGCACTGGCAGGCGAGGAAGCTCCCAAGAAGGCGGGGCGATTGGGCCCGATGTCGACGAAGCTGCCTGGAGGCAGGCCAGCAGCCTGCTCCAAGGCGGGCAGATTGTCACGATCATTACCTGCCGAAATCACGACAAGGCTGCCGTTCTCTGTCGCCGTTACAATCGCATCGGCGATTTCGAGTTGGCCGGCACTGGGAGAACTGAGAAAACCGATATCGCCATCACTCGTTTGAATAGGGCCAGTGAAAGGCACTCCGAGGCTCATATTGATGATATCGGCATCGCGACTGGATGCTTCTCGCACCGCTGTGGCGAGGATCGCATCGCTGATGACGACTTGTGTCGAATCATCAGGATCCTGGGTGGCAACCTGAAAGGCTAGGATGCCGGAACTGGAAGCGACACCTTGAATACCACCATTGTCACCGGCGCCGGCAGCGATCCCCGCCACCGCGGTTCCATGGGTGCTGTCCCTGTCGGCCCCGCCTTGAAAGAACAGGCTATCTATAAGATTGGGCGCGAGGTCCGGGTGATCCTCGTCGATGCCATCATCGAGAATTGCAATCGTCACGCCGGCGCCACCCTGGGCGCCGGTGATCTGCGCGAACCCTTCGGCAGCGTTGATCTGATCGAGCCCGGAAGAATTGTTGAAATCCTCAGTTCTGAAATTCGCGCCAGCCCCGCCGGAACTACTATTGTCGCCCCCACCGCCGCCGCCACAAGCAGTGAGCGTCAGGATCGCCGTACTGCAGAGAAGAATTTGCAACGACTTTTGACAATCGATAGATTTAGCTATCATATTCTTGCCTCAATAATCATTTTTCTAATACTCTTAAAATTAAATTAAAAATAATCAATAACCTATTGTGAGCATCATCAAGCGGAGATTTCACTTCTTGATTGACACGCCGAACTGCAGGGTTTCATTGGACGACGTTGCAGAAGAATTCTTGTTCTCAAAACTGACATATCTCGAAGGCGGCACGTGCCCGGCGCAACGATGCCTTTGCATGATTGAACCCGATGCGCTCCTGGCTGTTGATCATGCATCACTTGCGCAAAGAGTCCTGATCGAAGTGGTCGCTTCAAGGCGTTGGCAGATCTTGTCGCCTCCCTCTGAGAAGATCGCCAAGCGCGCCTCGTACAAATGGACTTGCTTATTTGCCGACCTGTTGACAATGATAAAACTTCTCGGGGATGTAAGCAAAACTTGTCCACAATGATCTTTACAATCGGCCGTTCCAGGGGATGGCCATGCAAAGGGGGACAAATGACAGGGCAGTCGATCATCGATCAGGCCATGATTGGACATCGGTCATACGCCGTCGGCAACAAAGCGGGACACTCAAGAGACGTCACCACCCCATCGCTGCCGATCTGAGTTGCCATGCAGCTCCCCGATCTCTCCCTTCTCGATACGCTGCCCAAGCTCCTGAAGCACAATGCCGAGCACTGGCCGGATGATGTCGCCATGCGCGAGAAGGATTACGGCATTTGGCGCACCTACAGCTGGGCCGATGTCCTCGATCGGGTGCGCGACCTTACTCTCGGGCTGATCGCGGTCGGCGTCGAGCGCAATGATGTCATCGGGATCATCGGCCATAACCGGCCCCATTGGGTCTGGGCGGAATGGGCGGCCCACAGTGCCGGCGCCATGTCCCTCGGCATTTATGAAGACAGTCTCGGCAAGGAGGTCAGCTATCTGCTGGATTACGGCGAGGTCAAGCTGGTGTTCGCCGAGGACGAGGAGCAGGCCGACAAGCTCCTGGAGATCGCCGATGAACTGCCGGCGCTCCAGTGGATCGTCTATAACGACGAGCGCGGCATGCGGAAATATGACGATCCGCGCCTCCTGAGCCGCACCCAGCTCATCGAGCGGGGTCGAAAGATCGACACACACTTGTTCGAGGCCGCCGTCGGCGAAGGCAAGGGCGAGGATGTCGCCATTCTCTGCACCACGTCGGGCACCACGTCAAATCCCAAGCTTGCGATGCTGCAGCACCGCCCGCTTCATGGAGCATATCGCCGCCTATCTCAGGGCCGATCCACGCGAGCCGACGGACGAATACATCTCGATGCTGCCCATGGCCTGGATCATGGAGCAGGTCTACGCCGTGACCATGCCGCTGCTTTGCCGCATCCGGGTGAACTATCCGGAAGACCAGGCAACGGCGATGCATGATCTGCGCGAGATCGGCCCGACCCATGTGCTGCTGGCGCCGCGCGTCTGGGAGCAGATCTCGGCCGATGTCCATGCGCGCATGCTGGATGCCAACAGGCTCAGCCAGTCGATCTTCAAAAAATGCGTGAAGCTCGGCACCGAAGCGCTGGAGCAGGGCACGCGCTCCCGCGCTCGCCGACATGTTCTCTCTACGACACGCTTGCGCGATCGCCTGGGCTTTTCCAACGTCAGGGCTGCCGCCACCGGTGGGGCGGCGCTCGGCCCTGACACCTTCAAGTTCTTCCTCGCCATGGGCGTGCCGCTTCGCCAGCTCTACGGCCAGACCGAGCTTTGCGGCGCCTACACGCTGCAGCGCGCCGAAGACGGTCTCGATTTCGACAGCTCCGGCCCTGCTTTCGACAATACCGAGATCCGCATCGAGCGCCCGGACGAGAACGGCGTCGGCGAGATCGTCACCCGTCACCCCGGCATGTTCAAAGGCTATTACAAACAGCCGGAGGCCTCGAAGGAGACGCTGACCGAAGACGGCTGGATGATGACCGGCGATGCCGGTTTTCTCGACGACAAGGGCCGCCTTACCGTAATCGACCGGGTCAAGGACCTCGCCACCACGTCGACCGGCGTCCGCTTCTCGCCGCAGTTCATCGAGAACAAGCTGAAATTTTCGCCCTATATCGGCGAGTGCGTGGTGCTCGGCAACGATCAAGCGCTACGTGACCACCATTCTCTGCATCCGTTATTCGATGGTGTCGAAATGGGCGGAGGGCCAGGGGCTCGCCTTTACCACCTATACCAATCTCGCCGCGCTCCCTGAGGTCTATGCTCTGATCCAGGACGAGGTCGAGAAGGTCAACGCCTCCTTGCCCGAGGCCCAGCGATCCGGCGTTTTCTCCTGCTCTACAAGGAACTCGATGCGGACGAAGGCGAGCTGACCCGCACGCGAAAGGTGCGCCGCACCGTCATCGACGAGCGTTACGCGCCGCTGATCGACGCCCTCTACAGCGGCCAGGATCGCGTGATCATGGAGACCGAAGTGACCTTCGAGGACGGGCGCACCGGCCAGATCAGGGCCGACATGGCCATCCGCGACATCGAGAGCCGCGAAGACTGCCTTGTCGACAGCGGCGGCATAGCGAAATCCATGGCGACAGCCCTCAACATGCCCGATGAAGCCGGACGGACCGCCTCGAAGGCGGCGGTCCTGCTGGCGATTGACCATGTGACCCTGCGCTTCGGCGGCGTCACCGCCCTTACCGATGTCAGCTTCGATATCCGTAAAGGCGAGATCCGGGCGATCATCGGACCGAACGGGGCCGGCAAGTCCTCGATGCTCAATGTGATCAATGGCTTCTATCATCCCCAGGAGGGCCAGGTGACCTGGAAGGGGATCACCCGCAGCCAGATGCGCCCCCACGAGGCGGCGGCCACCGGCATTGCCCGCACCTTCCAGAACATCGCGCTCTTCAAGGGCATGACCACGCTGGACAACATCATGACCGGGCGCATCCTGAAGATGCGCGCAAGTTTTTTGGAGCAGATGATCTATTGGGGCCGGGCCAAGCGCGAGGAACTGCGAACACCGCGCCGAGGTCGAGAAGATCATCGATTTTCTCGAGATCCGGCATGTGCGCCATACGCCGGTCGGCCAGCTGCCTTACGGTCTGCAAAAGCGTGTGGAGCTGGCAAGAGCGCTTGCCGCCGAGCCCGATCTGTCTGCTGCTCGACGAGCCGATGGCCGGCATGAACCTCGAGGAGAAGGAGGACATGTGCCGCTTCGTTCTGGACGTGAATCAGGAGTTCGGCACCACCGTCGCGCTGATCGAGCACGACATGGGCGTGGTCATGGACATCTCCGATCGTGTCGTCGTGCTCGATTACGGCAAGAAGCTCGCCGACGGCACGCCTGACGAGGTGAGAAACAACCCCGACGTGATCGAGGCCTATCTCGGCGTCAGCCACGACGACGGTGACGGATAGGCATCGTGGACATCATCGGAACCTATATCTTCGGACCGTTCGGCGACATGCTGGAATATCCGGCAGGCGTGCTGGAAACCGTGATTGCCGGTCTCGGCAACGGCTTTCTCTACGCGCTGGTGGCCATCGGCTTCGTGATCATCTTCAAGTCATCCAGCGTCTTCAACTACGCCCAGGGCGCGATGGTGTTCTTCGCCGCCCTGAACTTCGCCGGCATGCTCAAGCTCGGCGTGCCCTGGTATCTCGCCGGCGCCTTTTCGCTCCTGATGATGGTGGTGTTTTCCTTTGCGGTCGAGCGGGTCGTCCTTCGACCGCTGGTCGGCCAGGACGGGCTCAGCCTCTTTATGGCCACCATCGGGGTCAGCTTTTTCGTCGAGGGCCTTGGGCGAAGCCATCTGGGGCGGCGAGCCCAAGCTGCTCAAGATCGGCCTCCCGGAAGACTCGATCTTCACCATCGACTATGCCTGGGGCGAAGCTTTCGGGCTGGATATGATCATCCAGGAATCCGATCTCCTGGCGATCGCTGTCGGCCTGGTGATGGTGCTGGCGCTCTACGTCTTCTTTCAATACACACGGGTCGGCCGGGCGCTGCGCGCGGTCGCCGACGATCACACCGCGTCCATGTCGATCGGCATTCCGCTCCATCACATGTGGATCGTCGTCTGGGCGCTTTCCGGCTTTACCGCCTTTGTCGCGGCCACGGTCTGGGGCACCAAGATCCAGATCGAAGCGACCGTGATCAACCTCGCCCTGAAGGCGCTGCCGGTGATCATCCTGGGCGGCCTGACCTCGATTCCGGGCGCCGTCATCGGCGGCTGCATCATCGGCGTTTCCGAATTGATCTTCGAGACCTATTGGGGCCAGCCCTTCTTCGGCGGGGCGACCACCGAATGGTTCGCCTATCTGCTCGCGGTGATTTTCCTGCTGTTCCGCCCGCAGGGCCTGTTCGGGGAGCGGATCATTGAGCGTGTCTGATCCCTGCCTGATCGAGAAGCCTTCCCTGCCTTTCGCCAGGAGGTTGGGTGCTGCGGTGACCATGGCTGGCCTCGCCTTGACATCGATCACGCCGGCGCCGGCACAAGAAAACGAGCTTTGTCTCACCTGGCATGACGCCGATGGCGATCAGCCCTTCGTTCCCGACACGATGGAAATCCGCCTGAACGGCGATGTCGGCCCGGATATGGAGAACAAGCTGATCGGCGCGCTCAATGATCATCTCACCATGTATCCAAGCCTGAAAACCATCAAGATCCTGCTGTCCAGCGGTGGCGGCTACATCGAATCGGGTTTCAAGATCCATAACTATCTGCGTGGCCTGCATGATCGCCATCGGCTTCAGATCGTCACCCACAATACCGGCTCGGTTCAATCGGCGGCCGTCGACATCTATTGCGGCGGTAATCAGCGGATCACGTCGCCCCACAGCTTCTTCATGATCCATGATTCAAGCCAGGAGCTCGAAGGCAACTACAATGTCCAGGCCGTGAAGGACCTGGCGGAGGAAAGCCTTTTGGGCAGCACGGCGTCGCACGGCATCTTCGGAGGCTGCACCAACGTGCCGATCGCCGAGGTCGAGGCGATGTTCGCCGAGCAGACCTATCTGGATGCCAATCAGGCGCTTGAGCTTGGTCTTGCCCAATCTATCCAACCAGCGACCTATGATCGATCCGCCGACATCCGCTGTCTGATCGATGCGGTCGATGGCAAGAGCGAACCATGAAGCGATCGGGGACAATCCGCTGATGCTGTATCGCGAAACCGGAGTCTTTCACGCCAGTTATGCCGAAGATCAGGCGATCTTCAAGCTGCCGATGGATCGCTACGCCGTCTGGCTGGTGGTGGCCGCAGCCCTCTTCATCGTGCCTCTGATGGCGTCGGATTACGTTCTGACCGATCTGATCACGCCCTTCCTGATCATGTCGATCGCCGCACTCGGACTGAATGTGCTCACCGGTTATTGCGGCCAGCTCTCCCTCGGCACCGGCGCGTTCATGGCACTTGGCGCCTTCATGACCTATAAGCTGGTCACCAGCTTTCCCACCGCAGGGGCGCTTTTCGGCATGGACAGCCTGCCGGGCCCCAGCCTGTTCGGCTTCGAGCCCTTCGATGTCTGGTTCCTGGTGATGCTGGTCGCAACCGGCCTGATCACCGCGGGTATCGGCCTGATCTTCGGCCTGCCCTCGCTCAAGATCAAAGGGCTCTATCTCGCGGTCACCACCCTTGCCGCCCAGTTCTTCCTGATCTGGCTCTTTATCAAAGTGCCCTGGTTCACCAATTACTCGCCCGCCGGCATCGCCCCTGCGCCGCCCCAGACCCTGTTCGGTTTCGAGGTCACCGGCGCTGCTTCGCCCGTGGTCAACCGCTATCTGTTCGTCCTCCTGATCACCATCCTTGCGGCTTTCGCCGTCAAGAACGTCACCCGCTGCCGCTACGGCCGTTCCTGGATGGCAATCCGCGACATGGATATCGCTGCCGAGATCATCGGCATCAGCCCGACCTGGGCCAAGCTCTCGGCCTTCGCCTTCAGTTCGTTCCTGATCGGCATCGCCGGCGCCCTTTGGGCGTTCGTCAAGATCAACTCGGTGCAGACCGACGCCTACACCATCCTCCTCAGCTTCCAGGTGCTGTTCATGGTGATCATCGGCGGGCTCGGCACGGTGCTCGGCTCGTTTCTGGGGGCAGCCTTCGTGGTGCTTGCCCCGATCCTCTTGAATATCGGCCTGACTTCGATGAACCCGATCTTCCTGTCGCTCGGCCTCGGCACCATCGATATCGCCATGATCAAGCATATCGAATTCATGGTGTTCGGCGCCCTCATCATCTTTTTTCTGATTGTCGAGCCCCACGGCTTTGCTAGGCTCTGGCAAATCGCCAAGCAAAAGCTCCGGACTTGGCCCTTTCCCTACTGACCGTAGGACCGACCAACCCGCCGGAACGGTTCCGGCACCCTAGAACCGGGAGGCTTCAATGACGAAAAAGACCTTGATCGCAGGCGCCGCAGCGGCGGTGATCCTTGCAGGTGCCTTTGCGGCACCGGCCGTGAGTGCCGAAGAACAATTTTTTCCGCTGCTGAGCTACAGAACCGGCCCCTACGGCGCCAACGGCGCCCAGCTTGCCAACGGCCAGATCGACTATCTGAAACTGATCAACGCCAAAGGCGGCGTCAACGGCGTGATGCTCAAATGGGAGGAATGCGAGACCGGCTACAAGACCGATGTCGGCGTCGAATGCTATGAGCGCCTGAAGGGTAATGGCGCGGTCGCCGCGGTCTCGCCATTCTCCACCGGCATCACCTACGCTCTTCTGGAAAAAGCGGTCGCCGATCAGAACGTGCTGTTCTCCATGGGTTATGGTCGAACCTCGGCTGCCGATGGCCGGGTCTTTCCCTGGGTGTTCAATTTCCCGGCAACCTACTGGTCCCAGGCCACCTCGATCATGAAATACATCATCGAGCAGGAAGGTGGGGTGGAAAACCTTAACGGCAAGAAAATCGGCCTCGTGCACCTGGACCATCCCTACGGCAAGGAGCCAATCCCGACCCTTGAAAAGCTGGCCAAGGACTATGGTTACGAGCTGTCGCTCTACCCGGTGGCGGCGACCTCGATGAGTGATCAGAAGTCGATCTGGCTTGATATTCGCCGCAGCAAGCCCGATTGGATCATGATGTGGGGTTGGGGGGCGATGAACCCGACCGCGATCAAGGAAGCGTCCCTCATCCGCTATCCAATGGACCGCTTCATCGGCAATTGGTGGGCAGCTGCCGAGGTCGACGTGCGCGGCTCGGGCGTGCCGGCCGAAGGCTATATCGGTGCTACCTTCCATGACGTCGGTGACGCTGCCCCCGTGTTTGCCGAGATCAAGGAGCAGGTCTACGGCGCCGGTAACGGCACCGGCCCCGAAGGCGAAATCGGCGAGGTTCTCTACAACCGAGGTGTCGCCAATGCGGCCTTCATCGTCGAGGCGATGTACACCGCCATGGCGGAATATGGCGATAAGGTCCTGAGCGGCGAGGAGATGCGCTGGGGCTTCGAGAATCTCAACATCAACGAAGAACGCATTGCGGAAATGGGGCTCACCGGCGTCATCCCGCCGACCGAGGTGACCTGCGCCAACCACGAGGGTTCGCCGGCGATCAAGCTGCAGCGCTGGGACGGCGAAAAGTGGGAAATCTTCACCGACTGGATTCCGGCAATGAACGAGGTGGTTCGTCCGATGGTGGAAGCCGATGCCGAGCAATATGCCCAGGAGAACGGCATCGAGATCCGGAACTGCGAGTAGGCCGGACGCCGGCCCGCGGACGGTATCGCCCGGTGCGAGGCCGGGCCAGGACCGTCGGCGGGCCGGCACCGACGCTGCCTGATCGACAAAACGAAGAACCGTGACTGGAACGGCGATGGCAAGCAATCCCCAAAAAACGCTGGGCGACGCCTCGCCCGCTCCGCTATTGTCGATCAACAATATCGAGGTTGTTTACGACCATGTGATCCTGGCGCTGAAAGGTGTTTCCCTGGAAATTCCTAAGGGCGGAATCACCGCGCTGCTTGGCGCTAATGGCGCTGGCAAGAGCACGACGCTGAAGGCCGTCTCCAACATCCTGAAATCCGAGCGTGGCGAAGTCACCAAAGGCAGCATTAGTCTTGACGGCGACGAGATCCATCACCTCAACCCCAATGACCTGGTGAAACGCGGCGTCGTCCAGGTGATGGAGGGCCGCCATTGCTTCGGTCATCTGACCATCGAGGAAAACCTCCTGACCGGCGCCTATACCCGGCAAGATGGCAACCAGGCGATCCAGCAGGACCTCGAGATGGTCTACGGCTATTTCCCGAGGCTGCGGGAGCGCAGGCGCTCGATCGCCGGCTACACGTCCGGTGGCGAGCAGCAGATGTGCGCGATCGGGCGCGCGCTGATGGCACGCCCCAAGGTCATTCTCCTGGATGAGCCCAGCATGGGCTTGGCCCCACAACTTGTAGAGGAAATCTTCGAGATTGTGGCGAAACTCAATCATGACGAGAATGTCACGCTCCTTCTCGCGGAACAAAACACAAATATTGCCCTATCTTACGCAAAATACGGGTATATTCTCGAAAACGGCCGGGTTGTACTTGACGGCGATGCAGAAACGCTGCGAAAGAATGAAGACGTCAAGGAGTTCTACCTTGGCGTCAGTACCAGCGGCCGCAAAAGCTTTCGCGACATCAAAAGCTACAAGCGGCGCAAACGCTGGCTCTAAATGGAGGAAATGCCGGCGTGATGAACAGCCAGGCATCGGCCACGTTGCTGCAACGCATCGACGTTGCCTTGACATCAGCCTTGCGCAACGACAACGACCATGCGCCGTTGCGGGCGAACGCTCATCGCCTAAATACCAGAGATCTCTTCATCAAAGGGGTCGCCGAGCGTGATCTGCCGATCTCGCTTGGACGCACAAGGTTGCAAACACCCCACTCGGGCATGGCGCTCGCCATCAATAGTTTCTTTCCTTGGAGACGAGCAAGCCAGCAGCTCGAACTCGCCAACCACACCGGCTTTGACGCCATCCAGTTCGATGTCCGCTGCCCGACGGGCCTTCGAGGCACGCCGCCTCACCTGGATCTTCTCGCCCTTCGTGATGATCATGCGGTAGCGGTCACCGTGCGCTCGATCGAATATCTGACAAGACGTCGATCATCCATTGCGACCTCCTATGACTATATCTTGGCAGAAACGCCGGGCATGAAACCATGGCACGCTCACCTTGCCGATTGGCGCGAAAGCCGTGCCGAATACCAGCATCTCGACCTTGCTGCGCTGATCAAATATGCAACGGCCCTCGGTCGAACTTTCCCCGACCGTTCGTCCACCTTGCTCTATTTGTATTGGGAACCCTTGGACGCTCGATCTTATGAGGCTTTCCGGCATCACCGCCTCGAACTGGATGCGCTTACCGATGCGGTAGGCGGTGCACGTGTCGATTTTGCGACCGAGAGTTTCGATCACCTCTGGCAGGATTGGGCCGAGCGCGCATCGCCGGTCTGGCTTAGTGACCACGTTGCTCGTCTCCGCCGACGCTATGCAGTTACCTTGGACAACCCCAACTAATCCTCTTGAGACATCAAGGCCTAACCTCTAAAGACAAGAGGGCGTTGCGCTATCACTATGTCCAAAGCTGAGCAATATGCCCGAAACTAAAGGTGTTTTCTACGATCGTCTCGAAGTGCGGTCTGCCGCCAACCGCGACACGTCTTTACTGACAGCGCTTTCAGGTTTTCTGCATCAGGCCGCAGAAAATGCCCCAGCCGTGGCCAGGCAACTGGACGGCATCGATCCCTCGACGATCAACAGCTTCGAGGCTTTGGCCACCCTGCCGGTGATACGCAAGAGCGAGCTGATCGAAAAACAGCAGGCATCGCTGCCGTTCGGTGAGTTGAACGGCACACCGATCGAACGTCTCGCAAAAATCTATGTATCGCCAGGCCCGATCTACGATCCTGAAGGCACCAGACCGGATTACTGGCGCTTTGCGCGCGCTATGTTCGCGGCAGGATTTCGACCCGGTGACATCGTCCATAACACCTTTGCCTATCACCTGACGCCGGCGGGCTCCATGGCGGAAAGCGGTGCCCGTGCTCTTGGATGCCCGGTCATTGCCGCCGGCACCGGACAGACGGAGAAACAGCTCGATGTGATCGCACAATTGCGTCCTGCAGCTTATGTCGGCACGCCGTCTTTTCTAAAGATTCTGCTGGAAAAAGCTCGCGAGGAAGGTGTTGACGTCTCGTCCATCAACAAAGCGCTGGTCTCGGGCGAAGCTTTCCCCCTTGCCCTGGCCGAAGAGCTTGAACAAGAGTTCGATATCACCGCCTTTCAATGCTATGCCACGGCTGATGCCGGGTTGATCGCCTATGAGACCAAGGCGCGGGAGGGGCTGGTCATCGACGAGGAGGTAATCGTCGAGATCGTCCGCCCGGGAACCGGCGATCCCGTTGCCGAAGGGGAGGTTGGCGAGGTCGTGGTGACCGTCTTCAACCCTGATTATCCGCTGATCCGGTTCGCCACCGGCGATCTCTCTGCGATCATGGCGCCGCCCAGCCCTTGCGGGCGCACCAATCGCCGCCTCAAAGGCTGGATGGGGCGTGCCGATCAAACCACCAAGATCAAGGGGATGTTCGTTCACCCGAAGCAAGTCGCCGACCTCGCCAAACGCCATCCCGAAATCGCCAAAGCCCGTCTTGTCGTCACCCAAAGCGCTCATCTCGATGAGATGACGCTCGAATGCGAGGTCGACGTCGGAACGTCGGCGCTCGAGAGAAGTATCCAAGCTAGTCTAAAAGCCGTCACCGGCCTGACCGGCACCGTCTCCCTTGTGGCGCCCGGCTCGCTTGCCAATGACGGCAAAGTGATCGACGATCATCGCGAGCGGGGATAGGCGGAAACGCCCCTACCCCATGCTCAGCGCTCGAAATCTTGCTTGTATCAGAGGTGGCCGTTCCGTGTTTGCCGGTGTCGAATTCGACCTTGAAGCCGGTGACGTTCTGGCCCTTCTTGGTCCCAACGGCAGCGGCAAATCAACCCTGATCCGACTGATGGCCGGCTTTTTGACCCCCGCCATGGGCGAGATAAGCTGGGCAGGACAAGACATCAGATCGAACCTCGTCGACCATCGCGCACGGTTGCATTACGTCGGCCATGCCGATGGCATCAAGAACCTCTTGAATGTGCGCGAAAATCTTGCGTTCACCTGCTCGCTCAATGGCGCTGCCGGCGACGCGCTGAACCGGGCACTCGAAGCCTTCGATCTCGGATCGTTGGCCGACACGCCCGGCCGGTTTCTGTCGTCTGGACAAAGGCGGCGCTTGAGCCTCGCGCGCCTGGTCGCCGGTGACCGGCCGCTTTGGCTCCTCGATGAACCGGGCGTCGGCCTCGACGCCGCCAACCGCAACCGCTTGGAAGCGGCGATCGATCGCCATCGCGCCGGCGGCGGCATCGCCATCCTCGCGACCCACGGCGATGTCGAAGTCGATAACACCCTGGTCTTGGAAATGGCCGGCTGATGAGCGCCTTTTTCGCTATCCTGCGCCGTGATCTCAAGCTTGGCCTCAGAAGCGGAGTCGACAGCGCGCAGCCTTTGATTTTCTTCGTGATGGCGCTGACGTTGTTCCCCCTCGGTGTCGGCCCGGCACCGGAAATCCTGGAAAGGATTGGCGTTGGCATCATCTGGGTATTGGCGCTTCTTGCCGTCATGCTCAGCCTCGATCGCATGTTCCAAGCCGATGCCGATGACGGCACGCTCGAGCAGTTCGCGCTTGCCAATCTGCCGCTGGAGCTCACCGTGCTCGCCAAATGTCTCGCCCACTGGGTCATGAGCGGGCTTCTTCTGGTGATCGCCTCCCCGCTGCTGGCGATCATGCTCAATCAATCTTTCGAAACCATCACCGTGCTCACCATGGCCTTGCTCCTGGGCACGCCGACCTTGACGCTGATCGGCAGTGTCGGCGCCGCTCTGCTCGTGGGGGCAAGACGCGGCGGCGTGATGATCGCACTCCTTGTTCTTCCGCTCTACATCCCGATCCTGGTGTTCGGCGTCAGCGCGGTCGAAGGTGAGGTCATGGGTCTCGGTGGCCGGCCACAGCTTTTGATCCTCGGCGCCATGTTTCTGGCTGCCCTGTCACTGACCCCTTTCGCCAGTGCAGCGGCACTCCGTCTGTCGATGGAGTGATCGAACATCGTGCGCCCAGGCTGCAGTGCGCGACGAAATCGCGCTTTGATCTTCAAAGACGTGCTGAAATCGCCTAAATAGCTGATCAGGGAGTTTGCGATGCACAAATATGCCAATCCATTGCGCTATCAGCGCATTGCTGATGCTATTTTTCCATGGGCTCTCATCGGTGCCGCGGTGCTGATGGGGATCGGACTCTATTCTTCACTGATCGCCGCGCCACCGGACTATCAACAGGGCGAAGCCTACAGGATCATGTTTGTCCATGTGCCGGCCGCATGGATGGCCTTGATGGTGTACGGCATGATGGCGGTCGCCAGCATCGTCGGCATCATCTGGCGCCATCCGCTTGCCGAAATCGCCGCCCGCGCCGCCGCCCCAATCGGGGCCGTCTTCACCGCGATCGCCCTCATTACCGGAAGTGTCTGGGGCAAGCCGATGTGGGGTACCTATTGGGTCTGGGACGCCAGGCTCACCTCGGTCCTGATCCTCTTCTTCCTCTATATTGGCTATGTCGCTCTCCACGATGCCTTCGACGACCCTGCCCGCGGTGCACGGGCGGCAGCAATTTTATGTCTTGTCGGATCGGTAAATTTACCAATAATTAAATTCTCGGTGGAATGGTGGAATACGCTACATCAACCAGCAAGTATCATGCGCGCTGATGGCCCTGCGATCCATCCAAGCATGCTGACACCGCTCTTGGTGATGTGGGGTGCTTACATGTGTTTTTTCGTCGCTGTGCACATACTGCGTACACGCGCCGAGCTGACCGATCGCAAAATTCGCAATCTCCGGCTTTCGGCGGAGCCTGCAGCGTAACCCTGGGTCGCTTTCGAGATCGACGATCCAAATTGGACATAGGAGATAAGAATGCAGGTTTCTGGTCAGGATAGTTTGGGCGTTCGTCGGCAGTTGGATGTCGGCAGCGCATCTTATGACTATTTTTCCCTGGAAGACGCCGCGCAAAAGCTCGGCGATATCAGCCGGCTACCCTATTCCTTGAAGGTGCTCCTGGAAAACCTTCTGCGTTTCGAGGATGGACGGTCGGTGACGCCTGCCGACGTTGAAGCCGTCATTGCCTGGCTGAAGACTCAGCGCTCAACCCAGGAAATCGCTTATCGCCCCGCCCGCGTGCTGATGCAGGATTTCACCGGCGTTCCGGCCGTGGTCGATCTCGCCGCCATGCGCCAGGCCATGGTCGAGCTCGGCGGCGATCCCAACAAGATCAACCCGCAATCGCCGGTCGATCTGGTGATCGACCATTCGGTGCAGGTCGACATGTTTGGCCAAGCTGGTGCTTTTGAGCGCAATGTGGAGCTTGAGTATGAACGTAACGCCGAGCGCTATGCGTTTTTGCGCTGGGGCGCTGAAGCGTTTGACAACTTCCGCGTCGTTCCGCCAGGCACCGGCATATGTCACCAGGTCAATCTCGAATACCTCTCCCAGGTCGTCTGGACCGGCGAGGAGGGCAACAAGCAGCTGGCCTATCCCGACACGCTGGTCGGCACCGACAGCCACACCACCATGGTGAATGGCCTCGGTGTGCTCGGTTGGGGTGTGGGCGGCATCGAGGCGGAAGCCGCCATGCTCGGCCAGCCGGTCTCCATGCTTATCCCCGAAGTCGTCGGCTTCAAACTCAAGGGTGAACTGCCCGAGGGAACGACGGCAACCGATCTGGTCCTGACCGTGACCCAGATGCTCCGTGCCCATGGCGTTGTCGGCAAATTCGTCGAATTTTTCGGTCCGGGCCTCGATCATCTGCCGTTGGCCGATCGGGCGACGATCGGCAATATGGCACCTGAATATGGCGCCACCTGCGGTATCTTCCCGGTGGATCAGCGCACCGTCGAGTATCTTCGTCTGACCAGCCGCGATCCGGCGCGGATCGCCCTGGTCGAAGCCTATGCCAAGGCCCAGGGCATGTGGCGCGACGTGGATAGCCCCGAGCCGATCTTTACCGATACGCTAGAGCTTGACATGGCGACGGTCGAGCCCAGCCTCGCTGGCCCCAAACGCCCTCAGGACAGGGTGTTGCTGTCGCGCGCCAAGCAGGCGTTCGAGGCAGCGCTGCCCGATCTCCTCGGTGAGAGTCCGCTCGATGCCAGTATAGCCATGGAGGGGATCGATGACGATCTGACCCATGGCGATGTGGTGATCGCCGCGATCACCAGCTGCACCAATACCTCCAATCCCGGCGTGATGATCGGTGCCGGGCTTTTGGCCAAGAAAGCCCGCGAGAAGGGCTTGATGCCCAAAGCCTACGTCAAGACATCCCTGGCCCCCGGGTCCAAGGTGGTGACCGAGTATCTCGAAAAGACCGGCCTCATGGACGACCTCGAAGCGCTTGGCTTCGATCTGGTCGGCTATGGCTGCACCACCTGCATCGGCAATTCAGGCCCCTTGCCTGAGCCTGTTGCCAAGGCAATCGACGAGGGCAAGCTCGTGGCCACCGCCGTTCTCTCCGGCAACCGCAACTTCGAAGGTCGCGTCCACCCGCAGGTCAAGGCCAATTATCTCGCCTCCCCGCCTCTGGTGGTCGCGTATGCTCTTGCCGGCAGTCTCAA
Source organism: uncultured Alphaproteobacteria bacterium (assembly GCA_963787265.1). GTDB lineage: Bacteria > Pseudomonadota > Alphaproteobacteria > Geminicoccales > Geminicoccaceae > JANQPX01. The sequence goes on from CAWBCX010000021.1 coordinate 41,683, forward strand.
GGTCGATCTGACCAAAGACCCGCTTGGCACCGGTGCCGATGGCAAGCCCGTCTACCTGAAGGACATCTGGCCTACGCCTGCTGAAGTCCAGACCGCGGTGCGCACCGGCGTCACCGACAAGATGTTCCAATCCGCTTATGAGGATGTCTTCAAGGGTGACGAGCGCTGGTCGAAAATCTCGGTAACCGGCGGTCAGGTGTATGATTGGGATGACGGCAGCACCTATTGCCGCCTCCCCCCCTATTTCGAGGGGATCACCATGGAGCCGGACGAGATCAAGAACATCGAAGGCGCGCGCATCCTCGCCATTCTCGGCGACAGCGTCACCACCGATCATATCTCGCCCGCAGGTTCCATCGCCAAGGACAGTCCGGCTGCCGACTATTTCATGGAGCGGCAAATCCGTCCCCAGGACTTCAATTCCTATGGCTCTCGACGCGGCAATCACGAGGTGATGATGCGCGGCACCTTTGCCAACATCCGCCTGCGCAATGAGATGGCACCCGGCACGGAAGGGGGCTTTGCCAAGCTGATGCCGGAAGGCAAGGTCATGTCCATCTATGAAGCCGCGATGACGTATCATGAGCGTGGTGTTCCTCTGCTGGTGATCGGCGGCAAGGAGTATGGTACGGGCTCGTCCCGGGACTGGGCGGCCAAAGGGACCAACCTTCTGGGCGTCAAGGCGGTGATCGCAGAGAGCTTTGAGCGGATCCACCGTTCCAACCTGGTCGGCATGGGTGTTTTGCCTCTGGTCTTCAAGGATGGCGTGTCGCGCAAGAGCCTGAAACTCGACGGCAGCGAGACCATTGATCTCAAGAATCTGGAGGAAGGTATCACGCCGCGCATGGATGTGCCCTGCACCATCAAGCGCGCCGATGGCTCAGCGGAGGAAATTCAGCTGGTTTGCCGGATCGATACGGTCGATGAGGTCGACTATTTCCGCCATGGTGGCATCCTCCATTATGTTCTTCGGCAGCTGGCCGCGTAGAGCCAGCGCCATCAGCGACGACGCGTCAACCAGCGGTTCCCCGATAGGCGAGAGAGCGCTCGAACCAACGAGGCTGGAGAGAGCTCTCTTTGATGAAAGCTCTCGATCGTTAGCCATGCTGGCAGAAGGAACCATTGCGTGACGGCGAAGGAAGAGAAGGTCGGGGTCTGGCCGGCGCTGCAAGGTCTCATCCCTTATCTTTGGCCGAGGAGTGAGAAAGAGCTTCGTATCAGGGTTATTCTGTCGGTCACCCTCTTGATTTGCGCCAAGTTGATCAATGTCGGGATTCCCTTCTTTTATAAAGCGATCGTCGATGGCCTGACGGCGCCCGAAGCCGGTGCGATCATCGCCCTGCCACTGGCCGCGCTTCTCGCCTATGGCGGCGCAAGGTTGGGGACCGCCGTTTTTGCGCAGTTGCGCGATGCCATTTTCGCCAAAGTTTCCCAGCATGCCGGCCGTCAAGTTTCTCTCTCGGTCTTTCGCCATCTCTTCCAGATGTCCCTCCGTTATCATCTCGGGCGGAGGACCGGTGAGCTATCGCGTGCCATCGATCGCGGCGTCAAAGCCATCACCTTCATGCTCGGCATGGTGTTGTTCAACATCCTGCCGACCATCTTCGAATTCGTTCTGGTCATCGCCATTCTGCTGTTGAACTACCCCTGGCCATTTGCCTTGATCACGTTCGTGACTATCGTCGGTTATGCGCTTTTCACCATCATCGCCACGGAATGGCGGACCCAATTCCGGCGCGTCATGAATACCGAGGACAACGCGGTCAGCGCTCAAGCGGTCGACAGTCTCTTGAATTACGAGACGGTCAAGACCTTCACCAATGAGGCTCTGGAAGCGAACCGGTTCGATGCCACCCTCGGCCGCTATCAGAACGCCGCGGTCAAGTCCCAGGTTACGCTTGCCGCCTTGAATTTCGGCCAGGCCGCGATTGTCGCCATCGGTGTGACGGCGATCATGATCGTGGCTGCCCAAGGGGTGGTAGCCGGAACGCTTACGGTGGGCGACGTGGTTTTGGTCAACGCTTTTCTTCTGCAGCTTTACCAGCCTCTCAACATTCTTGGTTTCGTCTATCGCGAGCTCAAGCAGTCCCTGGCCGATCTCGAAACCATGGCGTCGCTCCTTGCGCTCAAGCCGGAAATCGCCGATCGCCCAGACGCCAAACCATTACGTCTCGCCGGCGGTGAGGTGCATTTCGAAGGGGTCGGTTTCAGCTATGATCCGAGACGACCTATTCTCCAAGACGTCGACTTCACCATCCCTGCAGGTCAGTCACTTGCCGTCGTCGGCAGTTCGGGTGCGGGCAAATCAACCATCGTGCGGTTGATGTTCCGGTTCTATGATGTCGATGAGGGACGCATTCTGATCGATGGGCAGGACATACGGGATGTCACCCAGGAATCACTCCGCGCAGCCATCGGCCTCGTCCCGCAGGACACCGTCCTGTTCAACGATACGATCCGCACCAACATTGCCTATGGTCGCCCCGATGCCGATCAGCCTGCAATCGAGGAGGCTGCCAAAGCCGCGCAAATCCATCACTTCATCGAAGGCTTGCCCGATGGCTACGAGACGATCGTCGGCGAACGCGGTCTCAAGCTCTCCGGCGGCGAGAAGCAGCGTGTCGCGATTGCCCGCATGGTCCTGAAAAATCCGCCGATTCTCATTCTGGATGAAGCGACCTCGGCGTTGGACAGCCTAACCGAACAACAGATCCAAACCGCCCTTCACGATCTTTCCAGCGGGCGCACCACCTTGATGATCGCCCACCGCCTCTCGACGGTGGTTGATGCTGACCAAATTCTGGTTATCGACGAAGGGCGGGTCATCGAGCACGGACGGCATCAAGATTTATTGAGGCGAGGCGGCAGCTACGCGGATATGTGGGCTCGCCAGCAGGAAACGCCGACAACGGATATCGATCGGGTCGTGGTTTAAGGGTTACGCGGACCGGCACCGACTTCTTTCGATTGCAAAATGCTCGAGGTCAGCACGTCGGGAATCCGGCCAGCGAAAAGCCGCCGCTCATCAAAAGCGGCGGCTTCAAGAAGCTTCGAAAGCTGGATCAGCCCTCGGTCTTGGCTTTTTCCGGAATCACGATCGGTGTACTCGGCGCCTTTGGCGCCTTGTCCGTCGAGACAACCTGCTGCTCTTTCGAGTCAGCTGTTTTCATGCTGGGGCAAGCCTGCGCAATCGAGACCGAACCGACCGCAAATGCCAAGGCCATCGCCAAAGAAAGCATACGCATCATTCATCCTCCTTGAGTGGAGATCTAAAGTAATCTGACGTCGGATGAGCGATTTGGCAAGGATGTGCGTAATCAGATCGTCAATATCTTGCCGCAAACCAGACGGCGAGCCCGAATAGACGTCGAGTGAAATCGATGCCAGCTATCGGCCGGAACGTGACCGTGCCGCTCAACCTCGCCCGACATAGGGCATTTTGGTGGCCATCACCGTCATGAACAGTACATTCGCATCAAGTGGCAAGCTCGCCATATGGAGGACGGCACGACCGACATTGTCGACGTCCATCAAAGGCTCGGACGCAATCTCACCATTGGCCTGCATCACCCCATCCGCCATGCGGGCGGCCATTTCGGTTGCGGCATTGCCGATATCGATCTGGCCGCAAGCGATATCGTATTTGCGGCCATCAAGCGAAGTCGATTTGGTCAACCCGCTGATCGCGTGCTTTGTTGAGGTGTAGGCAATCGAGTTGGGCCGTGGCGCGTAGGCGGAAATGGAACCGTTGTTGATGATGCGCCCGCCCTTTGGATCCTGATCCTTCATCAGCTTGAACGCCGCCTGGGTGCAGTAAAATGCACCGCTCAGATTGACGTCGACCACCCATCGCCACTGCTCCGCCGTCAGGTCTTCCAGCGGCACACCCGGTGCATTGACGCCGGCGTTGTTGAACAAGAGATCGAGGCGCCCAAAAGCGGCTTTGGTCTTGGCAAACAGAGTTTCGACCGAAGCAGGATCGGCAACATCGGTCGGGACGACGAGCGCCTTGGCATCGCTCGACGCTGCGGCCACCGTGCCCTCGAGGGCTTCTTCACGTCTTCCAGCAAGAGCGACACTGTACCCGTCACCCAATAGAGCAAGCGCGGCGCTTCGCCCGACGCCCGAGCCGGCTCCTGTCACGATCGCAACCTTGTCTTGAGACTTCATTCGCTTCTACCCTCTCCATGAACGATGACGATGACATGCAACCTAGCCCGCTCGACGAATAACGACAAACACCAGACGACGGGCTTTCCAAAACATCTCTGACCGTCGTGCAGAGCCATGAGACTTCCGGCCCGTTCAGCCCCAGCCATTGCTTGATCAGAAAGGCAATGTCCGATGCTGTGATAAGTGACATCCTTGTGATAAAATTCACTCGGATTTTTTTGAGAATAAAGATCGGCTCTAGAGATCATTGCGATAGTGGGGGCTAGCTCGGATGGGGCGGTTTGGCGTGATCGTTCTAATTTTTGTCTGTTTTGGCTTTGGTCGATTATCGGCCCAGGTCGTTGAATGCCCAGGTTTCCTGCCAATCTCCTATGTCGACAGGGGCCAAAAAGTAAAGCTGATGGAACGCCTGCTTGGCCGGTTCATTGCCATCCTGGATCTGCACGGACTTGAGGCGATCGATGAAAAAACCATCCTTGCAATGTACGACGATCATCCAGAGCAACTTCTCATCAAGTTGAGCTATCTGACGCTGCAATGTCAGATGGTCGTTCTCGATTCCGAGATGGCAAGCACGGAACGGCGACGGGCTGTAAGGCGCGTGTTCCTGGATTATGTTCTGACGCCTGCCAATACCGACATCGAAGACCTTACCGCCTATGTAAACGAGATTGCCGCCAAGGAGCATGACAGCGCGCTCAAACCTTCGATCGCTGCCATCGAGAGCGTTCTGGATCAGGAACCACGTCGCCAATGGCAGCAGCGCTGGTTTCAAACCGATACGCCCTCGACGCCGGATCGTTCTCGGGATAACAATGACTGGTCGGTGATCGCATCATCGCCGCGTTATGAAGATGAAGGCTGGGCAGAACTCCGACGACATCAGCTGCGCTGGCCGGATGTTTATTTCGAGCTGGATGGTCCCTTTGATCTCGACAGCCCTTTTTATGCCGTCGTCGCCGGCCGCGGCCTATCGGCAAACCTTGCCGACAGCCTGCTTGACCTGATCAAGGCACGAGGCATGGCTAAGGATGCGTTTCGTTGGCGCGCGCCCCGAAGCGACGGGCAGTCACCACCGCCAAACAGGGCGACCGATCAAGGGCCGGAGATCATCAAACCAACGCCCTCCCGGCCAACATTGAACGGGCTGGATAGCACGCCCCTTAGTCAATAAAGCGCTGATGGCGGACAATCGGCATAATCTAAGAAAAAGCCTGAGAACATCGACAGGTCCCGCAATGATGGGGAGATAGAGCCAAGTCGTTGCAACCTAAGCTTTCACCCTGATGCTGCGGGGATCATAGATAGGCGCCAAGTGAACCTTGGCCGGTACGCGTTCGGTGGCAACGACAAGCTCGTAGGTTCCGCTGTTCAAATAATCATCGGTGACGCCATCAGCGTTTCTGACATAGCCATAGCCGATGGACAAAGCGATGGTGTAGCCGAACCCGCCGCTGGTGAGATAACCGGCGAAGTGACCGTCGCGCAGGATGGTCTCACGACCGAGAAGGACGATGCCCGGATGGTCGGTCGTGAACCCGACAAAGCGCTTCTTGGGAACCGAAAGCGACGCCTCCGCCATGGCCGTCCGGCCAAGAAAGTCGATGTTCGTCTTGAGCTTTACCGCCCATCCCAGGCCGGCCTCGAAGGGGTTGTCATTGGGCGTGATGTCTGAACTCCAGGCGCGATAACCCTTTTCCAGACGAAGCGATTCCAGGGCTCGATAACCGACCGGCGCTATGTCGTACGCTTGGCCTGCCGTCATCAAGGTATCGAAGATCTCACCTGTTGCCTCGATTGGAACATGCAATTCCCAGCCGAGTTCACCAGCATAGGTGAGACGCAAGGCGCGTATGTCGTGACCGGCAATCCGCAGCAGGTGGGCATGGCCGAAGGGAAAGGCTTCGTTGCTGCAGTCTCTCTCGGTGACGGCCTGCAACACGTCGCGGGCGCATGGTCCCATCAACGACAAGGTCCCGAATTGCTCGGTAACGTCGTCGAGCCGAGCATCGAAGTCCTCGGGGATGTGATCCTCGATCCAGGCGGCATCATGGGTGCGAAAGCCGGTGCCGGTCACGATGTAGAAAAAATCCTCGGCCAGACGGACAACCGTCAGATCGCACTCGATACCGCCCCGGGCATTCAGCATCTGTGTATAGGTTAGCCGACCGACCGGCTTGCCGATGTCATTGGCGCAAAGCCAATCGAGGGCGGCTTTGGCGTCCTTGCCGGCGAGCTCGAATTTGGCGAACGACGATTGATCGAAGATCCCGACCTTTTCGCGCACCAGACGGTGCTCAGCGCCGACCGGCTCGAACCAGTTCTGGCGGCCCATGGCGTAGACATCTTCCGCTGCCATGCCGTCCGGGGCAAACCAGTTGGGACGCTCCCAGCCAAGCTTCGAGCCGAACACGGCCCGGTGTTTTTTCAGGCGATCGTAGAGCGGCGAGACGATGCGCGGGCGGCCGCTTCGATACTCTTCATGGGGAAAACCTGGGGTGTAATGCTTGCCGTAAGCTTCCAGCGTCCGCTCGGCCACCCAGGCGCGGTCTCCGTGCAGTGATGAGAACCGGCGAATGTCGACCGTCCACAAATCAAGGGGTGCATCCCCCTCGATGACCCATTGGGCGAGCGCCCAGCCGGCGCCGCCGCCGGCGGCGATGCCGAAGGCGTTGAAGCCGGCGCCGACATACATATTGGCGCAAGCGGGCGAGCGGCCGAGGATGAAATTGCCATCGGGGGTGAAGCTTTCGGGGCCGTTGATCATTTGCTTGACACCGGCCGTCTCCAGCGCCGGCACGCGGGCGATCGCCTGGCTCATATGCTGCTCGAAATGATCCCAATCATCGTCGAACAATTGAAACTCGAAATCATCGGGCACATCGCCAAGGGTCCAAGCTATCGGGTCTTGCTCGTAACCACCCATCACCAGGCCGCCGACCTCCTCCTTGAAATAGGTGAAACGGTCGGGATCGCGGACGGTGGGCGTGGTGGAGGTGATGCCGTCGATCGGCTCGGTGATGATGTATTGATGCTTCACCGGCTGCAGCGGCACCACCACACCCGCCATGGCACCGACTTGCCTCGCCCATTGGCCGGCACAATTCACCACCTTGTCGCAGGCCATGATGCCGGCTGTCGTTTCGACCGCTGTGATCCTTTTGTCCTTCATCTGGAAGCCGGTAACGTGGCCCCCCTCGATCAGCCTGGCACCCGCCATGGTTGCGCCCTTGGCCAACGACTGGGTGATATCGGACGGATTGGCCTGGCCATCGGTCGGCAAAAAGGTGGCGCCCACCAGATCATCCACCTGCATCAGCGGCCAGATTTTCTTGACGTCTGCCGGTGACAGGAGGTGCATTTCCATATCGAAACTTTGGGCTGTGGTCGCCAGGCGCTTGAACTCGATCCAGCGGTCCTCGTTGCAGGCGAGGCGCAAACAACCGGTCATCTTCCAGCCGGTCTCGAGCCCGGTTTCCCGACCAAGACGTTGGTACAGGTCAACCGAATATTTCAGAAGCTGGGTGATGCTTGCGGAGGAGCGCAACTGGCCGACGAGGCCCGCGGCGTGCCAGGTCGAGCCCGAGGTGAGCTTGCCCTGTTCCAGCAACACAACATCGGCCTTGTGGTCATGCGCCAGATGATAAGCGGTGGAACAGCCGATGATGCCGCCCCCGATCACCACGATATCTGCTTGTCTCGGCAAGGTCATGGCCCGGTTCCAAACACGCTCTTCATGGCAGTATTCGTCCCGTTCTGAACGTCATCGATGCCCAAGCTCATGCCTTGCCAAATCGCGAACGGTAACTGTCGAGCGCCGCTTCGAGCCGATCGAGGTTTTCTCGGGTATAGGCAATATAGTCGGCACCGGGTGCATCGAGATAAAGCTCGGACACCATGCTCCACATCGCCTCGCGCAGCAGCGAGGCGCATTGCATGGCGGCATGGCTCCTGGTCAGGTCGCTGTCGGGCTGCCGGCGAAAGTAGAGGGCGAGCAGCATGGCGGCCTGCTCCTCATCGAACTCAGCATTGGAGGCGATCCCGGCAAGATCGAACATCGCGGTCGAAAAGCCGGCATATTCGAAGTCGATCAGCCAAAGCCGCTTGCCGTCATCGATGAAATTGCCTGGCAGCAGGTCGTTGTGGCCAAAGACGATCGGCAGCGGCTGCTGCACGCGTTCCAGTTCTTCGGCGAGGGCGAGATAGCGCGGCAGCTTCGGGATCATCCGGCTGTTGCCGGCTTTGAGCGTATGGGCGTAGTCGCGGATCACATGGAACGGCCAGAACATGAAACCCGGCCCGCTGACATGGTGCGGCATGGTTTGGTGAAAACGCATGGCGAGATCGGCAACGCGCGGGATGTTGTTCTTGACATCATCGGAGTCGAACGTCCGCCCATCGATGTAGTCCAGCACCATCACACCCGGCTCCGCGTGGATGAAGGCCGGCGCAAAGCCGGCGGCGGCCGCCGCCTTGCTGGTCATGACCTCGCGCTCACGCAAGACATGATGAAACGGAAAATCCTGACCGAAGCGGACAACATAATCCTTGCCACCGTCGCTGACCCTGAAGCTCTCATTGCTGAGCCCGCCCTTTAAAGGCTCGATGGTCAACGCACCGCTCCAGATCGGCAACGCGTTAATCCTGTCCGCTGCATCGGTCATGGCTGCCCCCCCCTTTTCGAGCGCTCCGAGCTCAACGCGCCTCGCCTCATCAATCCGGCTGATCGGTCTCATGATGAAGAAAAGCCCCTTCGTTCATTCTTTCTTAACGCGAAATCCCATGGATCGACCACTGTTCAGATAGCGACCAACAATCCTTAAGTAAAACCATGCCAACTTCGAACCCCAACGCCCCACGCTCAAGCCGCCGGTCCAGGCCGCGCCTGGCGGCTGGCGCGCATGCGGATGGCGCCGGCAGTGATCAAGCGATCGGTGATGATGCCGATAAAGGCGACGGCTAGGCCTGCTACCAGGCCGCGTCCGGTATCGGCTTTGGTCAGCGCAATATAGACCTCCTGACCGAGATCGCGGGTGCCGACGAGGGCGGTGATCACCAGCATCGACAGCGCGAGCATGACCGTCTGATTGATGCCGAGCATGATCTCCGGCAGAGCGAGCTTCAGCTTGATTTTGGTGAGGAGCTGCCAGGAGGTGCACCCCATGGCGCGCCCTGCCTCGACGGTTTGCGGGTCGATCTGCTGCACGCCGTGGGCGGTGTAGCGGATGGCGGGGGCGATGGCATAGGCGACGACGGCAATCATCGCGGTGAAGTCACCGACCCGGAACAGCATTACCGCCGGCATCAGATAGACGAAGGAGGGTAGCGTCTGCGCCGTGTCGATGATCACGCGGACGATGCGCCAGACACCATCGCGCTCGGCAGCGAGAAGACCGATCGGGATACCGATCAAGGCGGCGATCACGACCGAGATGCCGCAGAGATAGACCGTGATCATCGCCTTGTCCCAAAGGCCGGTGAGCGCGATCAAAGCGGCGAGAAGGCCAATGGTGAGCGCCAGGCGGAAGCCACTCAGGGTCCAGCCGGCAAGGGCCAGAAGGGCCACCACGCCGATCCAGGGAAGGCTTAGCAGCAGGCGCTTGATGGGGATCAGGACGTTGAGGAGAAGGAGATCCTTAAAGGCCTCGAGTTGGTCGAAGAAATTAATGTTGATCCAGCGGACGACATCCGCCCAGAAGCTGCCGGTGGAGAGCTGCCAGCTCTCAGGGAAATTCTGGATGGCCGGGACGGCAAGGCCGAGGAGCGTGGTCAGCAGGAGAAGGCCGATGGCTGCCAAGGTGTAGGGATGGTGCCTGATGACGCCCTCCCCAGCCCTGTTGCTGTGGGACCGCACCCGATGGGCGAACGCCTGGGAGAGGCGATCGAGGGCGACGGCAAGGGCGACGATCGCGAGGCCGGCTTCGATGCCGGTGCCAATGTCGAGCCGACGAAGGGCCGCCAGCACCTCGAAACCAAGGCCGCCTGCACCGATCATCGAGGCGATGATCACCATATTGAGGGAGAGCATGATCACCTGATTGACCCCCACCATCAGCCCCGGCATGGCCGACGGCACCATGATCCGCCAGGTCATCTGCCGGCGGTTGCAGCCGACCATATGGCCGAGGTCCCTGATCTCCGGGGATACATTGTTGAGGGCGACGATCGCCACCCTGGTCATCGGCGGCAGCGCATAGATGATGGTGGCGACGACCGCAGCCGTAGGGCCGAAGCCGAACAGGAAGAGGATAGGGACCAGGTAGGCGAAGACCGGGATGGTCTGCATCAGGTCGAGGGCCGGGGTGACCAGCTTTTCGACGATCGGCCAGCGAAAAGCGGTGAGGCCTAGCAGCAGGCCGCCTGCCACGCCGAGCGGCACGGCGATCAGGATCGAGGCCAGCGTGACCATGGCGTTATCCCACTGACCGAACAGCAGGATGAAGGCGAAACATCCGCCCATCAGGCAAGCTAATCGCCAGCCGCCGGCAAGGCGGCCCAACAGCATCATCAAGCCGATCACCAGGAGCCAGGACAATGGCGGCAGCAGCTGTACCGCATCCGAGCCCTGACCCTGGAGCCAGCCGGTCGAGAGAAAGCTCTGCGCGATCCGATAGGGAAACTCGATCATCGCAGCGATAAAGCGGGTCATATCAGTGAATGAAAAAATGCCGAAGCTGGCGTCCTGGACCAGCCAGTCCATGCCCTCCCCGATCCAGCGCTTGAGCGGGATTTGCCAGTCCTTCGGCACCTTGAACGCCCAACCGGCCACCGGCTGGGCGGTTAACCAGAGGAGCCCGAAAGCAGTGAGGGCCAGCACCCAGACCAACCCACGCCGACGGTCGGCGCCCAACTCCTTGGCGACGGCCTTCTCCTGATCGGTGACCAACTGCCGGCCAGCAGCCGATGCCCTGCTCACGCGCGATCGGCGCCCAGCCTACTTGATCCAGGCGGACCATACCGCCTCATTCTCGGCCATCCAGGCGCTCACCACGTCCTCGACCTTCTGGCCGTTCAGATCGACTTCGGTCACCATATTGCCCATGGCATCGTTGTCGATGGTGAAGTTCTGGATAATGCCGTGGGCGCCCGGCCATTTGTCCTTGAGGCCGGCCCAGGCGACTTTCCAGATGGGCCCGCGCGGCTTGCCGCAATCATAGGCCTCGTTCGGGTTGATGCCGGTCGCGGGATCGGCATAGCATTCAGCACTGTAAGGTGGAAATTCGACCCATTCGCCATCATATTTCGCAGGGGCCCAATGGGGCGCGTACACCCAGAGCATGATCGGCGCCTGGCGCTGATAGGCGCTTTCCAACTCGGCAAACAGGGCGGCATCGGTGCCGGCATGGACCACCTCGAACGGGAGCTCCAAGGCGGTGATCCGCTCCTCATCGTAGCCGCCCCAGGTGACCGGTCCGCCGAGATAGCGGCCGTAAGGAGCGGTCTCGGCTGTCGAGAAAGCCTCGGCGCAGGCATCCTCCAACAGCGCCTCCCAATTTGGCAGACCCGGACAAAGATCCTTCATATAGGAAGGGTACCACCATTCCTCGATCGCCATCATGCCGGTTTCGCCGAGATTTTCGACCTGACCGGTGGCGGTGGCCTCATCCATGGCATCGCGCCCGGTGGTTTCCCAGATCTCCATGGCCACATGCAGATCGCCGGTCTTCAACCCTGCGAACTGGGCGATGTAGTCGGCCTGGACGTAGTCAATATTGTAGCCGGCCTTTTTCAGGACCTCGCCCATCAGGTTGGTGGTGATCAGCTGGCCGGTCCAGTCATGGAGGGTGAGCTTGATCGGATCGGAGGATTCGACCTCGGCCCGGGCAGGCACGGCCTGCAGCGATAGGAAAGCGGCGGCACTTGCTGCCAGCAAGCAGAAGCGGATCTTGATCTCGGCATCATCTGCGTTTCTCCCTGATGAACGGCGCAACGATGTTCGGGCAACATGCCGTTGGCCGGCTTTTCGCCCGTCAAGATCTCCAGCGAGAAGTTGGAAATCTGGATAAAGTCTGCCGCTACCCGGATCGAGGTGTCAATCAGATGATGGTGCCGCCGATGATTTCTCTTACCGTTGCTAAACCAGCGAGCGCTAATCAGCGCGGCGCTAAAGCGTTGTGATCGTGCCCCTAGAACTGCGACAGATAGGCGATCAGGTCTTCCCGATCGCTTCGTTTTCCAAGGCCCGGGAAGGCCATCTTGGTTTTGTTGATAAGATCACGCGGTTTGATCAAAAAAACGTCCAGTGTCCCCGCGTTCCATAGATTGCCGGCGGCGCCAAAATCGATCATGTCCTGCGAGTAGCCAAAGCCCTCTACGCTGCCCGGCCTCCTGCCAACCACACCGGCAAGGCTAGGCCCGATCTTTTCTTTGGTCCTTGTTCGACCGTGTGACATTGTTTGCATTTTTTGAAGATCTTTTCGCCCTGCGCAGGATCGCCTTGGGCAAGGGCACAGGAACAGCGACCACCCAGTATCAGCACCAAGGTCAGCGCTGCGACTACCAGGCGTCCATTTCGCATTAGCACTGTCCTTCTCGCAGACGTTTGATAAGAACACGAGGCCCGCGCGACTTCTCGAAGATCACCCCTTAACCCAAGATGCATGGGACCTCAATCACCTTGAAGCAGAAGCCGTTCATCGATGGACCTGCGCAAAGCCACGTCGTCGATGGCTGGTATCTTGCTTGACGAGACGATAGAACAGCAGGCGGTGAGGCCAAGAACGGTGACAGAAAAATGAACACGATCGATTTGCAAGGAAAACGCGCGGTGGTGACGGGCGGCGGCCAGGGCATCGGCCGGGCCATTGCAGAGCGTTTCCTTGCCTCCGGCGCAAAGGTCAGCCTTTGGGATCGAGATAAGACCATCACCGACGCAACCCGGGAGGAGCTCGCAAGTTCTGGAGAGGTGATCAGTGTTCCGGTCAACCTTACGGATCTTACTGCGGTCGAAGCTGCAAGAGATATCGACCAATCAGGCTTTCGGCGGAATCGATATTCTGGTGAACAACGCTGGTATTGCCGGACCCAATGCGAACCTTTGGGACTACCCGCCGGAGGCCTGGCGCGAGGTGATCGATGTTGACCTCAATGCCGTTTTCTATTGCTGCCGTGCGGTCGTGCCGCAGATGATCGAGCAGAATTACGGGCGAATCTGCTCGACCGCGTCGATCGCCGGCAAGGAAGGCAACCCGACAGCAAGCCCTTATGCTGCGGCGAAAGCCGGGCGTGATCGCGCTGACCAAAGCGCTCGGCAAGGAGTTGGCCACCTACGACATTGCGGTCAACTGCATCACGCCGGCGGCCGCCAAGACCCGGATCTTTGACCAGATCGAGCAAGAATTTGTTGACTACATGCTGAGTAAGATCCCCGCGGTCGCTTTGTTACGGTCGAAGAGATCGCCTCGATGGTTGTCTGGATCGTGTCAGCTGAAAACTCGTTTACGACAGGCGCCGCCTTCGATCTCTCCGGTGGACGAGCGACTTACTAACCAACGTTTGTGAGGCTTTCTGCCGGCAATCGGCCGCTACTCAACGATTGTGCACGCCTGTTAACGTTCGCTTAACGCCACGCGGCCATAATCCTTTCCATGACGCATCGAGCCACTTGTTCGGCGGTTCGACGATGGCTTGAAAGGAGTTCGACCGCGTGGAACAAGCTATAACAGCAACCGCTGGAAGGCTCGACGACGGCACAGCCAAACATTCGGCAGATGGACTTTCACCGCCGCCAGCAACCGGGTCGCCTGCGACCAAGGACAAGCACCGATATGCCGGCCGCGAATGGACGTCGGAACATCCGCTCAATATTCGCATGAGCATTCCGCTGGTCTTTGGTCGGTACTACGTCACGATCGTTGCTGGTAAGGAACGGCGAGCTCGAGCACGTCTCGCCAAGGATAAGCGTCAACATCCGCTCGATACACCGAGCAATGTCGTCTTTCTATTCCTGATCGGCATCATCGCTACCGCGGGATGCGTTACCTTGGGCTATATGCTTCTCGCTCATCTGTTGGGCTGGTCGGGACGTCTGCTTCTCTGAAAGCTCTGGGCAGCCCGCGCTCAGGTTTTCCTTTTTCAGGGCTCGCAACGCTGCGCCAGATCGTGTAGGCCGAACTGCGTCAAAAGCAGAAGACGCGGAAGCCTATGCAGGAAAAGGCAAAACCTTGGATGTCAGCCCGCCATGACCACGGGTTGATTGTTGAATCGTCTGTCGGACAGGCTCAGGGCTGGCTTCATCAAGCACCTGTCGTGATCTTTTTAATTCTATCTTATCTTCTGCTCCATTTCGCCCTTCGCCTGAACCTGAGCCCTGTGCTCGGCATCGATGATGCTGAGCAGGTTCTGTTCGCGCAGACCTGGGCGCCCGGCTATCGCTTTCGCCAGCCTCCGCTGTTTACCTGGCTTCTCCTCCCCGTTGTCGATTGGCTCGGACCTGGTGTTCTGGCCGTCGGCGTCGTTCGATACACTCTTCTCGCCATCACTTACGGATGTCTTTATCTGACGGCCCTTCATTGGATCGCTGATCGACGATTGGCAGCCCTCTCGGTGCTTTCCTTCGCGTTAATCTATGTCTTTGCCTACTATGCCCATCATGATCTGACCCATACCACAGCCTTAGGCGCCATGGTTGCCGCCTCGCTCTTCGTCTTTACCAAACTCTGCCGGCAACCGACGGCCCTCCTTTATCTCTTGCTGGGCTTGTGTTTTGGCCTCGGCATGCTCGCCAAGTGGAACTTCGTGATGCTGGCGGTCGGCCTCCCGCTGACCTGCTTGATGCTTGCCGATTATCGTCATCTTGTTCTCAACCTGAAAAGCCTTTTGACAATTTCCGTCATGGCGCTGATCGTCAGCCCGACAGCCTTTTGGGTATTTGGCCATGGGCAATCGACGGGCAGCGTCTCCAGCAATATCCTGAGCAGCGTCAACGATCTCAGCGGTTTTAAGCTGATGATCCAAGGCAGCTGGGCGCTTTTTCGCTCAATTGTCCTCTTCCCTCTGCCGTTCCTCTTGATTTTTTTGGCTGTTTTCGGGCCAGCGCTTGTTCGAGCCAGCCGCAGCAAGGGACGTTGTCAAACGACGATTCTCGATCCCAGCTTTCTTGGCTGGCTCATGCTCGTCATCCTCGGTCTGCATGCCGTCTTAATTCCCGTATTCGGCGCGGTGAACTTCACGGAGCGCTGGATGCATACGGCGCTCATGATCCTTCCCCTGTTTCTCTTTGCAATCCTGGCTCGACGTCCACCGAATGATCGAACAATCTCCTTCTATTTAAGCGTGATCACCATTTTGGTTGCCGTGGTGGTTGGTGCCCGAGTATACCGCTATGCAGAGGGAGCCGATGAATGTGGCAAATGCAGGGAATTCGTCCCCTTTGCCGCACTCGCTGCCGACCTTCGCGCCGCGGGTTTTGATGGCGGCACCATTGTTGCAGACGGCATGCATATGGGAGGTAATCTGAAGATGGCCTTTCCTGATAGCCGGGTCATCGATCCAGCATTCCCGCTTGATCTCTGGCCATCCCGAGACGATCTCGATGACGATCAGGCAGGCATGTGTCTGCTGGTCTGGCAAGACGATCAGCCCAACGCCGAAGCAAGGCAGGACCTGATCCATCGTTTTGCACAAGTTCAGTTGGGTGTGCCGGCGACATCTATCCGCAAAAGCGGGCGCGTCGAGGCGATGCTGCTCCGATCATCGAGCCGACGCTACGCGCTTGGCTTCGAGCTTATCCGGGAGAACGGTGGTGGCTGTCGCTGAAATCAGAGAAGCCGCACCGACGGAGGACTGGCAGCAAGCCGCTGACGGCGAGCGTGCCCGTGTCAGCATCGTTATTCCGGTGTTCGAAGAGCATGAAGTCGTTGTCGATTTTGACGGAACAGATTTTGTCCGTCGCTAAGGTTCATGACGTCGATCTGTCCGAACTGATTTTTATCGACGACGGCAGCCGGGACGGCTCATGGCCGGTGCTGAAGGATCTTGCCGCCAAGCATGACCTGGTGACGGCCATCCGGCTTCGCCGCAATTTCGGCAAGGCGACGGCGCTGAATGTCGGTATCGAGGCGGCGGTCGGTGACATCATCGTGACGATGGACGCTGATCTCCAGGATGACCCGGCTGAGCTGCCGCACCTGATCGAAACCATGAAGACCGGCTACGACCTTGTTTCCGGCTGGCGCGAGCGCCGGAATGATCCGATGTCAAAGACTTGGCCGTCCTGGATTTATAACCGGGTGACAAGCTGGCTTTCGGGTATCGAGCTTCATGATTTCAATTGCGGCTACAAGGCCTATCGACGGGAAGTTTTCGATTCCGTCGATCTTTATGGCGAAATGCACCGTTACGTGCCCGTCCTCGCCCATTCCCTGGGCTTCAAGGTTGGTGAAATAGCGGTGGCGCACCATGCCAGGCGCTACGGGCAGTCGAAATATGGCATCAAACGGTTCATGCGCGGGTTTCTTGACCTTTTGACCGTTCTCACCATCACCCGCTATGCCAGAACGCCGGGTCATCTCTTCGGCATGATCGGGATCGTGCTCTTGACCCTCGGTGTCATCACCCTCAGCTACCTCACCGGTCTGAAACTTTTCGCCGGCGCCAATATTGGCGGACGGCCCATGCTTCTCTTCGGCGGGTTGGCCGTGGTCGTCGGCGTGCAGATCATGCTTTTCGGCCTGCTCAGCGAAATGATCAACTCCCATACCACGGGCCTCGAAACCAAGGTCCTCATCAAAGAAAAAATCACCGGGAACGAGGCAGGTTAAGAGCCGTTGCACGGACCCATTGCCAAGAGGCTCATCTCAGCAACCCTGGCGCTGGTCATCAGCAGTCTGGTTCTTTGGTGGCTGCTGCAGGATGGCGCGGGGCCAGCCCTCATCAAGGCGGTACAGGGCGCAGACCTCGGGCTCTTGGCGGCAGCCGCCGTTCTCGCTATCGTCATTCAACTGATCAGGGCTTGGCGTTTCGCCATCCTCATCAGCGGTCAGCCATCATTGCCTTCATGGACGATGATCGGCATCGCCACCAACCTCATCCTCTTGAATTTCCTGCTCCCCTTCAAGCTTGGCGAGCTCGGCTTCCCCTTGATGATGAAGCGAGCCTTTGACACGCCCTTTGCCCGGGCGGCCGGCGTCTTGATCCTTTGCCGCCTTCTGGATTTCGGCGTCGTCACCGCGATCTTGCTGTTGACGGCCGCCTACTTGCTGACACCTCATATCACAGGCTGGAGCAACGAGATCGTGGCCCTCGCCGGTTGCATCGCCCTGATGCTGCCCATGTTCCTGATCGATTGGCTCCCCAGTGTTCGAAGACTGACGACACGCTGGCCCAAAGCCGCGCATCTGGCCGAGCAGCTAAGCTTTGGCGCGTTGATGGTTCGCCCTCGAACGCAGCGCTCTTTGGTTTTTCTCTTGACCTGCTTCATTTGGTGCTCGCATGCTCTCATTGCCTATTTGACTGCTTTATCGATTAAGGCCGGCATCGCCTTCTTGCCTTTGGCGATGGCAAGTGCGGCGAGTAACATTGCGTTTGCGCTGCCGATCAGCGGCATCGCGGGTCTCGGGCCACCCCAGGCTGCGTGGGCCAGCATGCTGAAACTTGGCGGCGTCGATTGGACACCCGCGATTACCACGGCTTTGATTTGTCATGGTGTCCTTCTGATAACGATCTCGATATGGGGCGTGCTCAGCTACCTGCAGACGGCCATCAGGCCGAAAAAACAAGCTATTATCAAAGGGGGTTGGTCGTGACCGGTGCAATCATGATCTCCATGGAAAGCCTGCAAATGATGATATGTAACCCTTCCGACCTGGAACTCGGCCGCCGCCGACCAACATAAGACGCATGAGCGATAAACCGACCAAGACCGGCCATTCCCGGCAACGTGACGGCGCAACCACGGGTAAGGGCGATCTCCCGAGCGAGCGTCAGGGGCGGGATCCTATTCAGGCCTTTCTCAGCAAGGTTGCCAAAACCCCTCCGCCTGTTTCCGGCCAGGGACGCGGAAGGCTGATCTTTGCGATGGATGCAACAGCATCACGGGAGCCCACCTGGGACCAGGCCTGCCAGGTCCAAGGGCAAATGTTTCTTGAGACGGCGGCTCTCGGAGGGCTGGACGTTCAGCTCATGTACTATCGTGGCTTCAATGAGTGCAAGGCGAGCCGTTGGGTCGACAATCCAAGTGATCTGGTACAACTGATGACGTCTGTCTTTTGCCTTGCCGGACAAACGAAGATCAGACGCATCCTGCAGCACGCCATCAAGGAAACGGATCGAAAGCGCGTTGCTGCACTTGTGTTTGTCGGCGACGCCTTTGAAGAGGATCTCGACGAGATCGGTCAGATCGCAGGGCAGCTCGGCATGCTCGGTGTGCGCGTTTTTGTTTTTCAGGAGGGCCACAAACCCGAGGCTGAACGTGCCTTTCGCCATATAGCCAAGCTGACGAAAGGTGCTCATTGCCGGTTCGATTCCAGCAGCCCGGACCAATTGCGCGAGCTGTTGGGTGCCGTCGCTGCCTATGCAGCTGGAGGAAGGAAGGCATTGGCCGATCTTTCCAAGCGTTCCAGCAAAGCTGTCAAGATGATCGCGCAGCCAGGTCGACTAGAACGATGAGCCCGTTTCTCGCCGTCCTGCTGCTGCTCCTGATTTCGGGCATCTGCCTATACACCTTCGTCAGTGTTCAGCCGGCCACGCTCGCTCGCGCCATCCGGACGTTCACCGCGACATTTGCAGCACTCGCCGGCACCGGCTTGCTGCTCACGGGCCGTATCGGCCTTGCCATCATCACCGTAAGTGCCGCGATCATGGCTTTGCGCGCGCTTCAGGAGTCGATGGATCCAGTGGTTACGGTTGGCCCGGATCCGGCAGCGCTTCACCCTCCGGACAATCTCGTTCTGGAAAAAATTCCGAGATCGTCACCGACATGCTTGCCATGACATTGGACCACCAGACCGGCGATCTGGATGGCGATGTGCTCAAAGGCTCGTTCGCTGGACGATCGCTCGGTTCGCTCGGGCTGCAAGATCTCTTGCGCTTGCTCATGGAATGCCAGCGGGATGATCCGAGATCTGCGCCGCTTTTGGAAACCTACCTCGACCGCCATCAGCACGGAGTGGCGAAGTCACGTGCATGGCGACCAGTGCCGACGGGCAACGTGCTGATGAGGGCCAAGCCTCGAACACGACCATGGATCAAGGCAACCGCGTGCTCCATTCTGAACGTATCACCAACGGCGAGCGCCGATGAGATTAAGGACGCTCATCGTCGGTTGATGAACAAGTGCACCCGGATCACGGTGGATCAAGCTATCTGGCCGCGCAATTGAATCAGGCAAAAGATGTTCTCCTAGGCCGTTAGCGAAATCGCCGCATATCTCGTTGCCAGCTCCTCAGACTAAGGAACGTATGACAACCAATAGGTTACGAAGCGTTTCCCATGTCTTCAGCGGGAATCAGATGTTGTGGCAATTCCACTAGACAGCGTCAAATCTCAGCGAGAGTCGGGTTTTTCTTCGTTGGTTATTGAATTTTTTACCCTGAAGGCGGTATGAGACATCGGTACAGCGCAACGTCGTCTCATGACCGCATCGAGTTGGTCCTGGCACAGAAACCCATTGAAGGTGATATGTCGCGCCTGATCCATCATTCGCCTGAAGTCAGCTTGGGGGTTCCGTCGTGATTCGGAAAGCCGTCTTTCCTGTGGCCGGTCTCGGCACCAGGATGCTACCCGCGACCAAAGCAATTCCGAAGGAAATGCTCCCGGTGGTCGACAAGCCGATTATACAATATGCCCTCGAGGAAGCCCGTGCCGCCGGCGTCGAGCACTTCATTTTCGTCACTGGACGCGGCAAATCGTCGATCGAAGATCATTTCGATCATAGCTACGAACTCGACGAGACCCTCGAGATGAAGGGCAAGACGGCCGAGCTGGAAGCCGTGACCGGCTGGCTGCCCAAACCGGGCGAGCTCAGCTATACGCGACAGCAGAAACCGCTTGGTCTCGGCCATGCCGTCTGGTGCGCACGTGATCTTGTCGGCGACGAACCCTTCGCCGTTCTGCTGGTTGACGAGCTGCTTCAGAATGATCCGCCGTGCCTGAAGGAAATGGTCGACCTTCATCAACAGACCAAAGGTAATGTCGTCTCTGTCATGGAGGTCCCGAAGGATCATACTCATCGCTACGGCATTCTTGCCATCGGCAACGATGATGGCAGGATTGTCGAGGCAAAAGGCATGGTTGAAAAACCAGCGCCATCCGATGCACCGTCCAATCTTGCTTTGATCGGTCGATATATCCTCTTGCCTGAGGTCTTCGATCATCTCGCCCAAGCAGGAGACGGGCGCTGGCGGTGAAGTCCAGCTTACCGACGCCATGGCAAAAATGCTCGGAGCATCGCCTTTTCACGGCCTCCGCTATGAAGGCCAGCGGTTCGATTGCGGTTCCAGACTGGGCTATCTGGAAGCCATCTTTGCCAATGCCATGGCACGACCAGAATTAAGGTCGGGGATGCCTCTATCCTGCAAAAAGCATGTTTAGCTAGTGGTATGACCACAACATTTGGTTCCCATGCTTAGGAAAAATAATCTCTCTAAATCAATATGTTGAGGTTTTCCCAGAAGAATCTCCGTTGTGGTCGCACCACTAGACTTTCATCACCCCATAAGCTGCAAAAATCGTCTGAGCAAGGAAGGTAAATCATGGGTATCGCAATGATCGGAACCGGTTATGTTGGCCTGGTTTCGGCCGCCTGTTTTGCAGAATTCGGTATCGACGTCGTTGCCGTTGACAAGGATCAGAAGAAGATTGAAGGATTGTGGAACGGCAAGATTCCAATCTACGAGCCTGGTCTGGATGATCTGGTCACTCGAAATGTCGAGGCGAACCGGCTCACCTTCACCACCGACTTGGCCAGTGCCGTTCAGGATGTCGATGCCGTCTTCATCGCGGTTGGCACCCCTTCAAGACGTGGTGACGGCCATGCCGATCTGACCTTCCTGTTCGCGGCAGCCGAGGAGATCGCCAAGGGGCTCACGAAGGAAACGGTCATCGTCACCAAGTCGACCGTGCCCGTTGGAACCGGCGCAAAGCTCAAAAAGCTGTTTGCCCAGACCCGCCCGGATCTCAAGATCCACGTGGCCTCCAACCCCGAATTCCTTCGTGAAGGCTCGGCGATTGAAGATTTCATGCGCCCGGATCGTGTCGTGGTCGGTGTCGAAAGCGATTACGCCCGGCAGGTCATGGAAAAAGTGTATCGACCGCTGAACCTCTTGAAGACCCCCATCCTGATGACGGAGATCGAAACTGCCGAGCTGATCAAATATGCGACGAACAGCTTTCTCGCGACAAAGATTACGTTCATCAATGAAATGGCCGATCTTTGCGAGAAAGTTGGCGCCGACGTACAAACTGTAGCACGTGGCCTCGGCCTTGATGGTCGGATCGGACCAAAGTTCCTGCACCCGGGTCCGGGCTATGGCGGATCGTGCTTTCCCAAGGACACGGCGGCCCTTCTGAGAATTGCCGAAGAGGCCAATGTACCGATGCGGATCGTGGAAAGCGTGGTCTCCGTGAATGATGGCCGGAAACGAAATATGGTGCGCAAGATCACCCAAGCCTGCGGTGGTTCGGTTCGAGGGCAGACTATCGGCATTCTGGGTGTTGCTTTCAAACCCAACACCGATGACGTGAGAGACAGCCCTGCTTTGGTGATTGTCCCTGCTCTTCAGGCCGAAGGGGCTACGGTCAGGATTTATGACCCCGAAGGTATGGAGATGGCCAAACCCGACCTGCCAGGCGTTGTCTGGTGCAACGATACCTACGAGGCCATCGAAGGTGCCGATGCCATGGTCGTTCTGACCGAGTGGAACGTTTTCCGCGGCATTGATCTCGAGCGCGCGAAATCTTTGTTGCGCAAGCCTTTGGTGATCGACCTTCGCAATATCTACGACGTCGGTGATATGGTCGAGAACGGTTTCCGCTATATCAGTATCGGCCGCGAAGAGGTTGACGGCTCGATTGCCAAGAAGAAGGAACAAGCCGCATGACGTTGAGTGCAGCCAGGGCGGATGAGCCGGTCGGTCATCAGTTTCATCCGACCATTCTTCGCGAATATGACGTTCGGGGAATCGTTGGGGAAACCCTATCCGTGATCGATGCCGAAGCTCTGGGGCAGGCCTATGCTACACTCTTGGCTGCTGAAGGGGGAAAGAACGTCTGCCTCGGGTTTGACGGCAGGCTAAGTTCCCCCGAACTGGCCAAAGCCCTCGCAAGCGGGCTTTGTGCCGGTGGCGCCAACGTTCATTGGATTGGCCTTGGGCCAACCCCAATGCTGTATTTTGCTGTTCACCATCTCGATGCCGATGGCGGGATTCAGGTGACGGGCTCGCATAACCCGCCCGACCATAACGGCTTCAAGATGATGATGGGAAAGACGTCATTCTTTGGCGAACGTATTCGAGATCTCGGTCGCATTGCAGCCGACAACGCTTATCATCGTGGTGAGGGTCACCTCAGTGATCAACCGGTCTTTGGCGCCTATATCGATCGCCTTCTCGAAGATTTTCAGGAGGGCAGAGAGCTGAAGGTCGTATGGGATGCAGGCAACGGGGCCAGCGGCGAAGCACTGAAGGCGCTGACAGCCCGCTTACCTGGTGAGCACCATTTGCTGTATGCCGATATCGATGGACGTTTTCCGAACCACCACCCTGACCCGACGGTCCCTGAAAATCTGGCCGACCTGATTGTTGCGGTTCAAACGAAAGGTGCCGAGCTTGGCATTGCCTTTGACGGCGACGGCGACCGTATCGGCGTGGTGGACGGCAAGGGCCGGATCATGTTTGGTGATCAGCTGCTCCAGGTTTTGATCAGTGAAATTCTGGAGCGCCATCCTGGAAGTCCGATTATCGCCGATGTCAAAGCAAGCCAAGCGCTGTTCGACGAAATTCAACGCCTTGGCGGCAAACCCATCATGTACAAGACCGGCCATTCACTCATCAAAACCGTGATGGCAGAAAAAAAGTCCCCCTTGGCCGGCGAAATGTCCGGACATATTTTCTATGCTGACAGCTTTTATGGTCATGATGATGCCCTTTATGTGGCGATCCGCCTCCTCTCCATCCTGAACCAAAGCGATCGCCAGCTAGCCTTCTGGCGCGACCAGATGGTGCCGATGATCAACACACCTGAGCTTCGCTTTGATTGCCCGGACGATCAGAAGTTTGAAGCGGTCGATCGGGTTAAGGCCAAGCTTGAAGCAGAAGGTGCAAAGATTAACGCCATTGATGGCGTTCGCGTTTCAACGGACGATGGCTGGTGGCTTCTTCGTGCCTCCAACACCCAAGCCGTTCTGGTTGCACGAGCTGAGGCCAAAGATGAAGCTGGTTTGGCAAGGCTCAAGGGTCAAATCGTGTCGAATTTGGAAGCTATAGGCATTACGCCGCCAGTGTTCTAGAGGGCTCCAGTCGAGTTGGCTATCTGAAGGCGCGGACTGGCAGAGCCCGGGACTGAGCCTTTTGATATCACCACGCTCGTCTTTCGCAATTACCTCCTGGTGTCCGAAACGTGATGATTTGCAGCCAGCCTTTTGCAATCTTGCCGACAAAGTCTTAAAAGCGACTGTTAAATCAAGCTTTGAACGGGTGGAGAAAATCATGCGCCGCGGCAAATCATGGGCCGTGATAGCGATGTTGGTCTTGGCCAGCTGCGGCCCGACAAAGCCTTTTCTTGATATGGTTGGTTATGTTCCCCCCACCAGCCTGCCGGCACAGCCTAAACGGACGATCGTCCAGGATCGATTGGACCAAGTCTGGTACAATCTCATCGCGTTTCTGCAGCAATCGGACTTCGACGTCGATCATACCGACAGAAACAAAAAGCTTATCGTCGCGCGCTATAGCGGCAATCCTGAACCCTATGTGGATTGTGGCTCAATCGTTACCCATGAGAATGGCATGCTGGGGCAAATAGCCGGCTCCGTGGAAGACGTCAGCTTGCGCTATAGAATTGATGATCAGCCCGTTGTGTTCAAACGAACCCTCAATTTGGACAGCAGAATCATCATCCGCCTTCAAGAACAACCTCTTGGCACCATCGTCAGCACGGATACGACTTATGTCGTCACCAAAATCATCGATACCGGGAGTTCATCAGGAAATACGAGAGAAGAAAACCGCGAGACTGTCAGTTTCAGTGCCGGCAAACGGGCCGAATTTAGCAAGGGGACAGCTTGTCAGCCGAATGGTTCCCTTGACCTCGCTATCTTGCAACGCCTGCCCAAAGTGATCGCATCGGGTGAGATTACCAGAGCGGCGCTGCCAGTTGACCTCTCGGCGCAAACAACACGGGTCAAGCCGGTCTGGTGATGATCGTTGCCGTTGCCTCCGAGCAGCCTCTTTTTCTCTCTGATCAAAGTGACAAAGCGGAGGCACCATCTTATTTGCGGAAGCTGGAGCAAAGACTTGAGGAAATCAAAGCTTTGACGAGCAACAATCGTATCGCTGCCAGTCAGCTCTTAATCAATGTCGAGTGAAAACTGATGTCTATCGAAGATTGGCGAAAGCGCCTTGAGGATCGAGCAAACAGCGCGGCATTCCGCCCGGCATGCCGTCGCTTCTACTTTCTTCGGCATGGACAAACAGAGCATAACAAGAAGAGAATTTGCCAGGGTCATTTCGACGTTCCTCTCAATGAGACTGGCTTAGCACAAGCGGCAGCTGCGGCCGCCACCTTGGTTGCTGCGCTGCCAACCGCCATTTGTGCGAGCGATCTCATGCGTGTTCGTCAGACGGCCGCCCCCATTGCGCAGCAATTGGAATTGGAGATAAGAATAGACGCACGGCTTCGAGAACGTTCCTTTGGCATCTATGAAAATCGGCCTATCGAAGGCCATCTTTGGTCCTTCGATCACCCAACCATTGAAACGCTCGAAAAGTTTGTTGACCGTAGCCTTGAAGGGTTCAATTGGGCCCTCCAACAGGATGATGTCTTGGTCGTGACCCATGGCGGACTGCGCCGTGTGTTGGCAAGTGCTTTAGGCGTGGAAGTGGCTGACTGGACAGCACACAACGCCCTCCCCATGAGGTTCAGTCGTCATGATGATGGCCGGTGGAGCGCAGACGTGTTGAGCAGTGCTGGTATCTGGCCGGCTGATGGTTCGGAGCCGAGCGATCTCAATCGGTGATGGTCATGTGCTGAGCGATCCGATCGAGACCATCATCGCGGGCACCTACCGCCGAGAAGAATCCGGGGAAATCTTCCCCTGCCCGATCAAGAGCTTGCACATCGAAGCCGATCTGACAGGTCAAGGAAAAGATCTCGTAAAAGGGCTCGATATCACCGGCCGATATGCACTGGTTTGTGATCCCAACACCTTTGACGCGTTGGGGGCTAGGCTCTCTCGGGAGCTGATGTTTGCCGAAACCATCATCATCGATGCGCCCAAAGCCGATGAGGAACATGTCGAAAGTCTGATGGACCAGACCAGGCACGTCGATACCCTTATCGCCGTCGGTGCCGGTACCCTGAACGATCTTTGCAAATATGTCAGTCACCGACGCGGCCGTCCTTATCTTGTTTTTCCCACGGCACCATCAATGAACGGCTACACCACGGCAACAGCTTCGATCAGCCGTGGCGGCGAAAAACTCAGCCTTCCGGCAGCACCGGCCAAAGGCGTTTTCTTTGACCTAGGTGTCTTGGCAAATGCACCCGCTCGCCTGATCAATGCCGGCATTGGTGACAGCCTTTGCCGCAGCACAGCGCAAGTCGACTGGCTCCTAAGCCACTATCTCCTCGACACACGCTATCTGGCGGCCCCTTTTGCATTGCAGGCCGATGCCGAGAGAGATCTGCTCGATCATGTCGGCAAGCTGCACGATGGCGATCTCCATGCCATGCGCGCCCTTGTTCGACTATTGATCCTTGGCGGCCTCGGCATGTTGATCGCCGGCAACAGCCAGCCAGGGTCGCAAGGCGAACATCTGATCAGTCACTATATTGACATGTTCTGCCGGCCCCATCCAGAAACGTTGCACGGTGAGCAAGTCGGCCTTGCCACCTGGACAATGGCCAGACTGCAGCACGACATTCTGCAAAGCACCTCACCGCCCATCCTGGGCGAGACGGCCATTGATGCACGCTCAATGAAGGCGCGTTACGGTACATTGAGCCCGGCTTTTCAAAAGGCGATCCAGGCGAAAGCGATCAGTGGTCCCGACGTGGATCTCATGAATGAAAAACTGGCTGTGATTTGGCCAATGCTCAGGAAAGACCTCAACGCCATCGCTTTATCGCCCGATGATCTGTCAACAGCGTTCAACGCTTCTGGTGTGATACAGGAGGCTGAAAGACTTGGCATAGATCGCTTCTTCTACTGCGATGCGGTCCGTCATGCGCGCGAGCTTCGCGATCGTTACACAATGCTTGATTTCGCTGCTGATGCTGACCGCCTTGACCCCTTTATCGAGCATCTCTGCACGTGATGAGCCAAAGCTGATGATATGTCTGACGTGCGGCATCCGAAGTCGCTGGAGCATGTTCCGATCATACGGCTCCGGCCCGCATCCCCTCCCGACCACCCACAGGGTACCCTAGCATTGGGTGGTCGGGAGGGGGTGCGGGCCGGAGCCGACGTCGTTGGGTCAGAAAAAGCTCTAGCGACAGGTCCCGGCTTGTGCGCGAACGGGAGTGATGGGCGATCAGGCATGTCGATCAGCAGCATCAGGTGCCGAACGGCTCGTTTCTCACGGCAACAGTCGCTTCCAGCGCCACCTGCTCGCCAAACAAAGGCTGAAAAATCGGGATCATGATGTCCCAATCATAAGTCACACGATAGAGGACCACTTGATCAGCGCCGCCAAGACCGACCTCTCCTTGGTCCTCGTCCCACGCGCCATTGCCGTTCACATCCAGGAAGTCTTCCTCATCAGCATCAAAACGGCCATTGCCATTGGCATCGTCAAACGGTTCCGGCTGGCCGATGGCGGCGAATGACGTGTAGGTCAGCGTATCGATCTGGATGTCATCAGCATCGATGACACCGAATGAGTTCTTGTTGATGATCGCTTGGATGGCGGCAGCACCGGCATCGGCGTCCGGCGAGGAGCCAATGATGCCAAATCGCGAAGCCTCCCGAACGCCGCCTTCAAGCAGCGTTTGCGCGAAGAAAATCCCCGAGAACTCGAAAATACCGCCGACAATCGCGAGAAAAGCTGGCGCAATCAGGGCAAATTCAACCATGGTGCTGCCGCTTTGGCCTCTCCTGCCCACGAGAAAACGATGGATCAGCCTTGCCGGTGTTATTTTGGATTGTTGCGGCCATTCAGACATGTGCGGCATCCTCTTCACGCGGTGTTTTCCTATTGGGTCAAGCGAAGGGAGGTGAGCTGGCCGGCGATTTTGCGGAAAGCGGCATCGAGTTCGTCGCCATCCGGGGCATCGAAGAAATGATCATCGGAGGTGGCGCAGGCCCGGTAATCCTCCTCGATCGTCGGGTTGTCGAGGGCGAACATCACGGTGTAGACCTCGATGCCTTCGGCTTTGGCGAGCTCACAGCTCTCGAGCAGGCGATCGTTGACCTCGGCCTCAGCCAAGGTTTCGTTCGTCGTGCCGAGACTGCCATCACTGAGAAAGCCGTATGCGGTGTAATAGTCATCAGACCAGTCGGCGATGCCGTCCGTCATGAAAATGATGGCTTTTTTAATGGTCGGGTCGTCATAGTCAACCGGTGCCGCAGCGCTTCCCCATTCGCCTCGCCAGCGCGGTGAGACCGTCCGCCATCCCCAGGTAAAACCGACGTTGGTCATCGTGAAGCCGGAGGCGGAGAGATCCTCGATATGACCCGCCACGACCGATTTTTCGGCTGTCAGCGGCAGCACCTCACTGTCCGGGCAGTACGCGTTGGGATCATTGCTGCTGTTGAAACCGCTATCCACGGCGGGCCAGAGCAAGGCGGTAAAACCTTCTTCCGATGGCGGCGTATCATCCCGATCGAAAGGCGCGTTGCGCGCCTCGACGCACCCCTTCCAACCGCTTGGCCCGAAGGCGGTTTCATCGAAACCGGTCAAGAGATCAGTTCGGCCGGAACCCAGATTGACCTCGGTGTTATAGGGAATGACCGAGATCAAGACATCATCGACCGTATCCTCTTCACCGTAGATTACGTTGAGCAAGGTGTCCGAGGCGTCCTTCAACGAGCTGAGCTTCGAGCCGCCGCTCGGGTCAGGATCGTTCATTGACCCCGTCACATCCAGGACCAATGCCAGCTCGATCCCGCTGAGCTGCTGCTGCGCCGTCGCGGTCACGGCGACGGAAACAGTCGAAAAACCAGCGATTTGCATGAACGCGGTTGGAATTTCCACTTCGGCGTCGATCGTTAGCTCTCGGGTCTCGTCATCGAAGGCGCCTTGAAAGCTGGTGATCTCGCCGCCGCTATAGCCGCTTGGATAGTTGCTGTCGAAATACATGCGGGCATCGGCCAAGACATCACTGCCCTCGACCGATGCGGCCTGGGCGCCGGCAAGAACCGCCAAGTCGGCAGCGCCTTGAAGCTTGCTTCGGGCGTTGTAGGCAAGCCCGCCGTCAACCGCCAAGCCTAGGACCAAGACGAGGGGGATGACAGCCAGCCCCATCATCATGGCAACACCGCCCTTGTCGTCGTCGAGAATCGATGAGGCCTTACCGGCATTTTCAGCTTGAGCGACGGTCAAAGCAGTCGTTGAAAACAAGCGGTTCAGCATGAACGAGACCTCTTCCAAAAAGCCAGCCACTCGATATCGAGCGGTATATGTCAGGGATTTTATGGAAGATGCGGCGCCAATGTGTTAACGCGCCGTTAGTTTTATATTTTTCATGTCTGTGCTTTAAAAACATGACCTTACCACGTTTTTTCCCTCTGACGTTTCCGTTTACACTTCCTTAAGAACATACTCAGGGATGGTTTCGATTTGCTGAAATCCGGGTCGACGATCATGTCGGGCACAAACTCGCAAGGCCTCTGCATGGCAAGAAGAGCTCAATCAGGATGCAACCTGCCTGACACCAGATCACCCAATCGAACCGGCCGGCAAGACCCGTCCCTTGCGCTAAGCCTGGGACTGTGTTTGCGTGTCGAAGGGGTTGATCTTGGGAGGCGGCTGATGGATCTGAGCGAGGTCGGTCGACAATGGCAGACGTCGCATGCCGATGATGACTGGCGAAAGATGACGCACCTTGCCTGGCGGCCAGCCTGGCGGATACGAAGCCGACGCGGCACCTTGATTTGGCTGCTGGCTTGGTTCAAGCAGAAGGCCAAGCCTTTTCTATCCAAGAACCAAGAACGACAGAAGTGATGTCATTCAAAGGCCACGACTGGTCAGCCGACGTGCACTCGGTCTTCAAAGCAAAAAACATCCGTCAGATCGGCACCGTACCGGATGCCGGCCTCACCAGGCTGCTCCATCTCTGTCAAGGCGACAACGCCATGCAGGTCCTCACCCTGACCCGGGAGGACGAAGGCGTTGGCCTTCTCACCGGCGCTTGGCTCGGCGGCGAGCGTGCTGCCCTCCTGATGCAATCAAGCGGCGTCGGTAACGTTATCAACGCTCTATCGCTGCCCGCAGTGTGCCGAATTCCCTGCCTGATGCTGGTGACGATGCGCGGACAATGGGGTGAATTCAATGGCTGGCAGGTGCCCATGGGACGTCAGGCGCAAACGGTGTTGGAAGCCATGGCCGTCACCTGCTATCCGGTTAATGAGGCCGATGCCATTGGCGACACTGTCTCGGCGGCGATCGACTTTACGTTCAATGCCAATGTCGCCGCCGCTGTCTTGATCGGGCAGCAGGTAATCGGGGCGAAGACGTTCGGAAGCGGCGAGGATGCGCCATGATCAGCCCCACCAGCAGAAGCAGCGAATTGTTCAATCGTCGAAGTCTTGTGGCGGAACTCTTGAAAGCGCGTGGGGAAAGCCTCGTGGTCGGCGGTCTGGGGGCCTCGACCTGGGACCTGGCTGCGGCCGGCGACGATCCGAGAAACGTCTATCTTTGGGGGGCGATGGGGCTTGCTTGCTCGATCGGCCTTGGCCTCGCCCTTGCCCGACCAGAGCGACGTATCCTGGTCATCACAGGCGATGGTGAAATGATGATGGGCATTGGCAGCCTGGCGACCATCGCCAACGCGCCATGTCAAAACCTTGCTGTGCTGATCCTCGACAATCAGGCCTTTGGCGAAACCGGGCAACAGACCGGCTTGACCGCCGGAACAACCGATATCAGCGCGATGGCCGAAGGGGCAGGCCTGCGAAAAACCATGACCGTCAATAGCCCGTCCGACGTCGATGGCTTGAGAAAGCTGCTGTTCGAGGAGGACGGCCCGGTGCTGGCGGTCGCCAAGATCGAGCTTGGGAAAGATCCCCTGGTTCTGCCGACGAACAACGCCGCCTGGATGACGGAGCAATTCCGAAGATCGCTTGGCGTTGCAGCACGATGAGAGATGAGAGCATCTTCCAATCCAGCCAAGTCGGCCTCGGATGATCAAAATGCTCGAGTTTTCCGTTGGCGATCGATAGCGTCAAAGAAAAAACGCTGCCGGTCCAACGACAGCGTTTCCATCAAATCACGCCCTGAACGTCAGCGTGCAGCCGCCGACTGCTGCTGCTGGTCGGGTGATGGCAGCGCTTGGGCCATGGCCACTGCCTGCTCGGCTTCGAGCGCTTTCATCTGCTTTTGCAGCTTCTCGAAGGCCCGCACCTCAATCTGACGCACCCGCTCACGCGAAATATTGTATTCGTGGCTGAGCTCTTCCAGCGTGCTCGGCTCGTCCTTGAGCCTGCGTTCGCGCAAGATGTGCTTTTCGCGATCGTTCAAAACGTCCATGGCACGATGCAGAAGCGACATGCGATGATTATGCTCCTCGGCATCAGCGACGGTTTTTTCCTGGCTGGGGGCCTCATCGACCAGCCAGTCCTGCCATTCGCTGTCTCCATCGGCCCGAAGCGGAATATTCAGTGAATGATCACTGCCGCTGAGGCGCCGGTTCATGCTGATCACATCGTCTTCGGTCACATCCAAGCGATCCGCGATCGCTTTGACTACCTCCGGCTTCAGATCGCCGTCCTCAATTGCCTGCATTTGGCCTTTCAGCTTGCGCAAGTTGAAGAAACAGCTTCTTTTGCGCCGCGGTCGTGCCCATTTTGACCAGGGACCAGGAGTGCAGGATGTACTCCTGAATGGCCGCCCTGATCCACCACATCGCGTAGGTCGCGAGACGGAAGCCACGATCGGGATCGAAGCGCTTGACCGCCTGCATCAGGCCGACATTGCCCTCCGAGATGATTTCGTTGATCGGCAGGCCGTAGCCCCGATAGCCCATCGCGATCTTGGCCACGAGCCGAAGATGGCTGGTGACGAGCTTGTGCGCGGACTCGGTATGCTCATGCTCCCGCCACTTCTTGGCGAGCATGAACTCCTCGTTGGGCTCCAGCATCGGAAAACGCCGGATCTCATCGAGATAGCGGGACAGACCGGTGCCTTCCGCCGGTACGGATAAAAAGTTGCCCAAAGTGCTGGTTCTCCTGACGTGTCGTGTTAACACTTATTATATTGCAGATCTCGGACAAAAATCCAGTGTATTATCGAATAGCTGCCATGCGTGAAATCTAGGTTACATATAGTTAACAACAGATGAACGATTAAAATTCCCTCTGCAATTGATCGAAAATAGCCTGAAAACAAAAGGCGGCGGTCGATCAAAGGAGAATTTTTCCTCAGTGATTGGATGTTTGAAGCCTAGACGACATGCATGCAAGGTAATTCGTTTTAATGATTTAATATCGTTCGTTCCAGGTTTTTATTGATACTTGGTATACGTCTTGGCCGGTAGATTGGATCACCGATAATGCCAAGACCGAGGGTCGCCAGATGCACGCGGATCTGATGCGTCCTCCCGGTTTCCAGGGTCAGACGCATCCTCGCCGCCGAAAGGCCGGCTGCCTCCAAGAGCTTGAAATGGGTGACGGCGCGCTTGCCGCTTGCCACCACCGCCATCCGTTTCCGGTCCTTCGGATGGCGCCCGATCGGCTGATCGACCTTGCCCTCCGACGCTCGGGCACCCCCCAAACGATGGCCTCGTAGGCCCGATCGATGCTGTGCACGGTGAACTGCGCGCTCAGACCAATATGAGCCTTGTCATGCTTGGCGACCACCATCAGACCGCTGACGTCCTTGTCCAGACGATGGACGATCCCCGGACGCAGCACGCCGCCGATCCCGGAAAGGCTGCCTTCGCAATGGGCGAGCAGTGCGTTCACCAGCGTGCCCGAATGATGCCAGGCGGCCGGATGCACCACCATGCCGGCCGGTTTCTCCAGCACCAGGAGATGCTCGTCCTCGAACAGGATATCCAGCGGGATGGCTTCGGGCTCGGGAGTGGCCGGTCTTGGGCGGCGGGCACGTTCACCGAAAAACGCTGCCCCGGTTTGACCCTGGCCGAACCCTCCGCTATCTGAACACCATCCCGGCGCACCTGACCGTCGGCCAGCAGTGCCTGCAGGCGGGCCCGCGAAAAATCGGGGAAGCTGGTCGCCAGAAACTTGTCGACACGCAGATCGGCATCAGCCGTCTCCGCCGTTACGGTAAGATTATCAGTCATGGTTGAGCACGGATCAAAAGGCCTAAAAAGGAAGCTGCCGCGATGGGCGAAACACCTGCCCCTAACGTGACGAACGTTCCGGGTGTTCTCAAGGCTTTTGTGATCACAAGCGGTGTCATGCTTTTGATCGGTGTCATCCTGCTCGCCGTCCTGATCATGCTGAAAGCCGGTAGCGATGAGGGCAGCGACGAGGTCGGGGCTCAGGCAGGGCCTGTCGATATCGAGTTGCCGGCCGGGGCCAGGATCGATCAGGTTATCGCCGACGGCAAGCGGCTCGTACTGCTGGCCGAAGATCAAGAGGGACAGCAATATCTGGCGGTGGTCGATGCCTTAAGCGGCGAACGTCTGAGCCTTCTCCAAATCAAGCCAAAAGAATGAGAAGCCCGAAGCGACATGGCCGGAAGCGACGTAACGCCAAGGCCGGAGGCGGAAAAGCCCGCCCGCAAGACCCGGCCGGCGGGCGCGAGATCGACCTCAGGATCGAGGCGATCGGTCATAGTGGCGATGGGATCGGCCGTTTCGAGGGTGTCCCGGTGTTCGTTCCCTTTGCGCTGCCGGGGGATCATCTGATCGTGCGGCTGGACGCCCGACGCCAGGGCGGCTTCGCTGCCAGCATGCGGGAGGTGATCACGGCAGCACCGCGATCGATCCCGCCTTGCTCCCATTTCGAACGCTGCGGCGGCTGTCAATTGCAGCATCTCTTCCCCGATGACTATCAACGCTGGCAAATTCATCAGGTGAAAAAGGCCCTCTCGAGCCGGGGGCTGACCGGCATCGAGATCAGACCTGTCATCGAAGGCCGCCCCGCAACGCGCCGAAGGCTGAGGCTGGCCTTCGACCGAGGGCAACGTGAGCGGCCGGGTTGCCGTATCGAGCCAGACGGCGGCACCGTCGATCTCGGTTTTCGCGAACGTTATGGCCGAACCGTTGTGTCGATCAGCGCCTGTCCCATCGCCTTGCCCTCGCTCACCGCGTTGCTGCCATCATTGAAGGCGCTCTTGGGGCGGCTCGCCATGGCCAAAGAGGGCGGTGAGATACTGTTGACGGCAGCGGACACCGGCATCGATCTCCTTCTCCAGACACCTTCTTCGCCTGATCTCGCCGACCGGGAGCGCCTTGGCGCCTTCGCTGAAAGCGCCGATCTCGCGCGATTGGCCTGGCGTCCGGACGCTCATGAAACAGGGGAACCGATCGCCGCCCGGCGGCCTGTTCGGATCGACATGGGCGGCATCGCCGTCGACCTGCCGATCGGCGCCTTTCTCCAGGCGACGCGCCATGCAGAAACCGCCATTCGCGAGTCCATCACCGAGGCGATCCGCGATGGTGAGCACATCGTCGATCTCTTCGCGGGCTGCGGCGCGTTCAGCCTGCCCTTTGCGGCGAGCGGTCGTAAAGCCAGCGCCTTCGAGCGTGATCCCGCGATGATCGATGCCTTGACCGGCGCAGCGAAATCGGCGCCGATCGATCGCTGCCTTCAAGCGGCGGTCCGCGACCTCGATCGGGCCCCGCTTCGCCGGGATGAGCTCACCGCTATCGATGTCGTTATCCTCGACCCGCCGCGGGTGGGCGCACGTACGCAGGTTGAGCAGCTTGCGGCCTCGGAGGTCAAAAACATCGCCATGGTCTCCTGCAACCCCGCCACCTTCGCCCGCGATGCCCATCTTCTGATCGATGGCGGCTACCGCCTTTTGTGGGTTCAGCCGATCGATGCTTTCCTCTGGTCGGCACAAATCGAGCTGGTTGGCGCTTTTGCCCGCTGAATCCCCTT
>CAWBCX010000022.1:0-11909 GCA_963787265.1 uncultured Alphaproteobacteria bacterium
TTGCCAAGCTTTACGATCCGCAGCCCTTTCATACCAACGTCGACGCCGCCAAAGCGTCGATCTATGGCGGCGTCATCGCCAGCGGCTGGCAGACGGTTTGCGTCTTCATGCGGCTTTTCGTCGACGGGTTCCTTGGCCGGGCTGCCGCCATGGGTTCGCCCGGTCTGGATGAGCTCCGTTGGCTGCAGCCGGTTCGTCCCGGCGATCATCTCAACGCCAGGGTCGAGGTCATTGAAACCAGGCCCAGCCGATCCAAGCCGGATCGCGGCATCGCAAAACTTCGTTGCATCATCGCCAACCAAACCGGCAATGATGTGTTAACGTTCGTTGCTAATGTCTTGTTTCGGCGGCGCGAACCAGGTTAAAAGCTCAATTTCGTCAAGACAGGTCTCGATCAATGAGATCAACACGCCGATAACGGCGTGCCAGGGCGGCTGATATCAAGCTGTGGATCTCGCTAACGCTATGTTTGGGGATTTCGAAATGACGTCGGCAGTTGCCTTTGCTCGTGTGAGTTTTCTAGCGCTCTTCGTCAGCGCCGGCCTGATCGGTCTCTCTGATGATGCGGGGGCGCAAACCAATGGTGCTGCGCAAGCTGAAGTCGATCAGATTGATGTGCAGCCGATGAACAGAAGCAAGATGCGCCTGGAACTGCTTCTTTCTCTTGTCGAGAATGAGCTGCGCGAGGCATCGCTCAAGAAGACCCGGTTGGTCTCGGAGCAGGTCAAGCTGACGCGCGAGCGAGCTGAGCTTTCCGCCATCGGCGATCAACGGCGTCCGGCCGAAAATGCCCGGCTCGATCAGATCGAGCGCCGCCTTGGCACGATTGCCGAAGAGGCTGATGCCGTCGACAAGAGACTGCCCGAAATCGCCGGCGAACTCGACGGCCTGCAGCTCCGGCTGGATGAAGTGAACGGCATCGTTCGCGAGGAGGAAGCCCCCGACGAAGAGGCGTTGGCTCAAGAAGACCGCACGTCATCCACTTCGGAGCCAAGCGCCAGTGTCTGGCTCGACGGCAAGCGTCAAGTCCAGGAAGCGCTGGTCTATCTCGGCGGTTATAACGCGCTGATCGACGGTGATTTCGGTCCACGCACCGCGCAAGCCGTCAGGGTCTATCAGAGCAGCAAATCCCTTGACGAAACAGGCATTCTTACCGACGAGCAAGAAAGAGAGCTGTTGGAAGAAGCTCAGGCGCAACGGTCTCTTTATGGCGTTCAGACATTTACCGATGAAGAAGTCGGCTATCAGCTTTCCTACCCGACCCTGCTCCTTTCGAACATGGAGGAAACCGGCGCGAATGAGCGGCGCATGACGACCAAGGATGGCGAGAGCGAACTCTTGATTACCGTCATCGAAGGATCCGAGCAACGCCTCTCCTCCCTCTATGAAGAGGCGGCCGCCGAGTATGAAATTCAATATCGGCGCAAGCGAGACGATTGGTTTGTCTTGGCAGGCCTCGTGACGGAAGACCGCATCATTTACGATACGGTTCGGCAAGCCGAAGGAAAACTGGTGCGCGCGCGTCTCTCCTACCCGGTCGATCAGCGCGATCTATGGTCGCCCTTCGCCGTCATCATGTTCAACACATTCAGCCCGTTGCCGACAAGCTGAGAGCCGGCCAGCGAGACCATGCAGGGTCGACACTCAAGGCGCCTCGTCCTGTTCATGTTTCGGGCGGCAGCTCCTGCTTTTTCATCACCATGCCACGTGGCGGCACCAGCTCGACATTCGACGGGACCGCGATAATTTCGGCCAGAAGACTGCCGACCAGCTCGGTATGAACCTTGCCGCCGCCGCGTTCTGCAACAAAGGCGATCGCATCCTCGAGGCTGTCGAAAAGCTCCGCGTCGACGGAGCAGGTAAGTTGGTCGGTCGATGACGTGTTCATAATGCGGATCATGCACGCAGCAATTTAATTCAAGGTTAACGCTGCTTCAACAATCTTGCACCATGTGATGCCATCGAGGCGGCGCCAGCAGCGTCAGGACCGATCGTCAGGGCAGCGCCTGTCCAGCCATCTTGGCATCCGGGCCAGGCTCAGGCACCTTGTCGGGAAACAGCAAGGAGGTTTCATGGACTTTTCCTATTCACCTAAAGTCGAAGATCTGCGTTCGCGCCTGCTCGCCTTCATGGACCAGCATGTGGTGCCTGCCATCCCGGCATGGGAGCGGGAGGTCGAAGCCGGTGCCTATCCGCCAGCGTTCGTCGAGCCGCTCAAGGAGGAAGCGAAAACCCTTGGGCTCTGGAACCTGTTTCTTCCGGGCCTGGAGGACGGCGAGCCCGGCACCAGGCTCACCAACCTGGAGTATGCGCCCCTTGCCGAGGTGATGGGCCGGGTCTTCTGGGCCTCCGAGCTTTTCAACTGTTCCGCACCGGACACCGGCAACATGGAACTCCTCCATATGTTCGCCACGCCTGAACAGCGCGAGGCCTGGCTGTTGCCGCTGATGAACGGCGAGATTCGCTCCTGTTTTGCCATGACCGAGCCGGACGTCGCCTCGTCCGATGCCACCAATATTGCAACGACCATCGAGCGTGACGGTGACTTTTACGTGGTCTCCGGGCGGAAATGGTTCATCACCGGAGCCAATGACCCGAGGTGCAGGATCTGCATCTGCTTGGGCCTCACCGACCCCGATGCCGAAGCCCATGCCCGCCATTCGATGGTGCTGGTGCCGATGGACAGTCAAGGGCTGACCGTGGTGCGCAATCTATCCATCATGCACCACACCGCTCCCGAGGGCCACTGCGAGCTCCTGTTTGACAAGGTGCGGGTGCCGGTCAGCAACCTTCTCGGTGAGGAAGGAAAAGGGTTCGCGCTGGCGCAAGCACGGCTCGGCCCGGGCCGCATCCATCATTGCATGCGCTCGATCGGTCAATGCGAGCTTGCCCTGGAGCTGATGTGCAAACGCGCGCGCGAGCGGGAAGCTTTCGGCCGGAAGCTGCATGACCACGGCACGGTTGCCGAATGGATCGCCCTTTCCCGGATGGAGATCGACCAGGCCAGGCTCCTGGTCCTGCGCGCAGCCTCGCTGATCGACAAGGAGGGCAATGCTGCCGCGCGAAACGACGTTTCGATGATCAAGGTCGTGGTGCCGCGCCTGCAGACCCGCGTCCTTGATCGGGCGATGCAGGTCTATGGCGCCATGGGCCTCACCCCGGATACCCCGCTTGCCTTCTTATGGAGCTGGGGGCGAGCGCTGCAGTTCATCGACGGGCCGGATGAGGTCCATCTAAGGAGCATCGCCCGGCGCGAAGTCAAACTCCAGGCGGAAAGAAACGACGACCCCAGCCGGTACTGCACGCCGCCGGAACGCGAGACGAAATAACCGGAGCAAGCGTCGGTCGGTATCCCGGTGGCGCCGTCAGGTCCTGGTGAAGGCGGCAACGCCCTCCTTCTCCAGCGCCTTGAGCGCCAGGAGCTTGCGCTGATAGCGGCCCCGCACGACGTCCACCACCACCATGATGGGCGAGCACGAAGTCGAAGGTGAATTTCGCCATGGGCTCGACCGCATCAAGCAGATTGTCGAAGCCCAGAACGGCCTGAAGAAGTATGAGCATCAGGAGCGTCGAGATATTGTCGATCGAGAAGAGCCGGTCCATAAGGTCGGCATTCCAAGCAGCGATGTCAGAGGCTGCGGCCACAGCGCCATGGTCTCGTCGGGACAGAGCTAACCGTTTGAACTTTAACGGTCGTTTTTCTTCCGCTCTGAGTGAATTGCTGTGGTCAACCCATCAGGAAACCAGCATAGGTCGAGCATGTCGGCAAGGTTACTCGAAAGGATCGAGCAAAAATGACGCCCCTTGGCCACGTTCCCTTCGATCTGTGATCAGGCTCACAGGATGGCGTGGCAGGTCGGGTTAGAAACCACGAGGACTACCGACAAGCGGCGTGTCGACAGCCGGTCATCTTCTGTTCAGGCGGCCGAAGCTATGTCCCCAGTCGGATAGATGAATGGCAATCATAAGGGCGATGAGGAGAATTTAATGGCGCTCGCATTGGATCAAGGCTTCGTCGAAGACCGTACCGCCCTGCTCGATGAGCGTCCGGGCCTGCCGTTTTCCTTTACCGGCAAAGCCGGCGAGTATTTCGGTATCTGGATCGTCAACATTCTGCTTTCCATCGTCACGCTCGGCATCTATTCCGCCTGGGCCAAGGTGCGCAACAAGCGCTATTTCTATGGCAATACCAAGCTGAACGGCAGTTCCTTCGATTATCTGGCCTCGCCAATCCAGATCCTGAAGGGCCGCATCATCATGTTCGTCTTCTTCGTGGCCTATGCTCTTTGCTCCTCCTTTTTTCCCGCACTCGCCGGTTTGTTCTTCGTGGCGATGTTCCTGATCACGCCCTGGCTGGTTATCAAGGCGCACGCCTTCAACGCGCGCAATTCCAGCTATCGGAATGTGCGGTTCAACTTCACGGGCAAGCTATGGGAAGCCGTCAAGATCTACCTCCTCATGCCCATCGGCACCGTCCTCACGTTTGGTGGCCTTCTTCCCTACAGCGCCTTTCGCATGAACAAATTCGTCGCCGATCACTCCGGCTTCGGCCAAACTGATTTCAGCTTCGAGGGCACCAAAGGTCCCTATTACAGGGCCTACGGTGTTTTCGTGCTGTTTTGCCTGCCGGTCGTCGTGTTGTATATCGCCCTCATGGCACTGCTCACCTACACCATGATCCGGGTCGCCGAGCGAGGAGAAGAGGCCATGGACACCGCGGTGGCCGAGATGCTTCAAGTCTGGGGGCCCTCTCTCTCATGGCTGTCATTCCCGGTCGTCGTGGCTTTGGTCGTTCTGGCCGTCATCGGCTACACCTACCTCACCACCCGGCTGCAGAATTACTTCTTCAACAACACCAAGGTCGGCGAGCACCGGCTCTTTCTCGACCTCAATCTCTGGCGCGTCCTTTGGATCCGCCTTTCCAATCTGGTGGTCATCGCGCTCACCGTCGGTCTCATGATCCCCTGGGCCAAGATCCGCATGGCACGCTATCAGATCGAGCGCATGAGCGTCCTCCCTCACGGTGATCTCGACACGCTGGTGAGCGAGCAGCAAAGCAAGGTCGGCGCTTACGGCGAAGAGCTTGGTGAAGGGATGGATCTCGATCTTGGGCTCGGTGTTTGATGTCCATCGCCTTTAACGCCTCGTTCTTCGATGGCAAATCGTCCCGCGTTCATCAGGTTCAGGTCCTGCTCGACGAGGAAGCCGAGCAGCTCAGCGTGCGCGGGGCGGCCGCCGGCGAGCAACGCTACCCGCTTGCCGACATCAAGATTGCACCCAGGGTGGGCAGGACACCTCGGTTTATCTACCTGACCGACGGCGCCAGCCTGGAAACCCAAGACAATGAGGCCGTCGACAACATCGTCCCTGCTCTGCCCCACGGGCGCTTTCATCTCGCCCAGCATCATGTCGAAAGCAAGCTTCGCTGGATCATCCTGATGCTGGCGCTCACCATCGCTTTCGGCTGGGCAACCATCGAGTACGGCGTGCCCTATTTCGCCAAGCAGGTCGCGTTCGCTCTGCCGCGCAATGTCGACGAACAACTGGGCGATGGGGCACTTGCCACCCTCGATGAGTATATTTTCAACCCCTCGAGCCTCGGCGCGTCGGACCGGACCCGTCTGCGTGACCGTTTCGATCAGATGGTCGCCTCCTCCGATCTCGAAGCGGACGATGTTCAGCTGGAATTTCGTGCCAGCCCGGTCATGGGAGCGAATGCGCTCGCCCTGCCCTCGGGGATCATCATCATGACCGACGAACTGGTGAGGATGGCGGTTGATGACGAGGAAATCCTGGCGGTGCTCGCCCATGAGATCGGCCATATCCGTCACCGCCATTCGCTTCGAGGCGTTCTGCAGAACTCGACGGTCGCCCTGATGATCGCCGGCATCACCGGTGATCTCGCGTCCCTTACCTCGATCTCGGCCACCATCCCGACCCTGATGGTCCAGCTCAAATATTCCAGAGGCTTCGAGCTCGAGGCCGACGACGATGCGGTCGCCTTGATGAAAGAGATGAACATCGAGCCCACCAAGCTCGGCGATATTTTGTTGCGGATGACCGATGCGACATCCGACGAGACCGAAAGCGAGGAAGGCAACGATATCAGCGACTACCTCGCAACGCATCCTGGCTCGGATGAACGCATGAAGCGGATCATCGAGGGGATAGGGCAATAAGCGTGGCAGCTGGCACTCGCCCGATTCCGGACGAGGCCGGTGCCGGTTCCATCTCGTTGCGATGGCCCCTAGGATAAAGCATGGTTTTCAAGAGCGAACCCCACCCCTGGCTGGCGCCGCCTTACCGGCGGATCGGCGTCATCGTGTTCATCGGTCTCTGGATCGGCTTCGAAAGCTGGAACGAGCCCGGCAGTCTCTGGTTCTGGCTGGCGCTGCTCGCGCTCGGCTGGGCCGTCTGGGACTTTTTCCTGTCGGGAAATTACCGGTCGCCGATAGGGCGGTGACGCTAAGCCGACAGTCCCGTGTGAGGATCGGCGAAATTCCCCTCCGGTTCAAAATTGCCGATCGAAAGCTGGTGGGTGACCAGACTTGTGTCCTTTGCCCAGTAATGCAGCAGAAAACCGGGCGGTTCCGAGTTCCACGGTCCTCTCCCCTCGCCCAGCACCAGCTTCACCTGATGAGCAACACCCGGCGGGATCTGGG
The DNA here is from genome assembly GCA_963787265.1 of uncultured Alphaproteobacteria bacterium. Classification (GTDB taxonomy): domain Bacteria; phylum Pseudomonadota; class Alphaproteobacteria; order Geminicoccales; family Geminicoccaceae; genus JANQPX01. The sequence goes on from CAWBCX010000022.1 coordinate 6,663, forward strand.
CGATGGTGCCGGCAAAGCGGGTCTGCACCGCGCGATGCACATGGCCGCACAGCACGCGCTCCACCTGCGGATGGTCCCTGATCACTGCCGCCAGGTCATCGGCGTCTCTCAGCATGGAAAAATCCATATGGCCGATCCCGGTCCTGAACGGCGGATGGTGCAGCATCACGATCGCCGGTTTTTCCGTCTTTTCCCCAAGCCGGTCTGAAAGCCACTTCAACTGGATGTCGCCTAGCCGGCCGTAAGGCTTGCCGTCCACCGAGCTGTCCAGCGCCAGCAAGCGTAGCGGGAAATGCTCGATGGCGTAGCAAAGCGGGCCTTCAGGCGAGAGCACCTCGGCCATCGGAAACGCCTTCCGGATGAGGTCCCGATCGTCATGATTGCCGGGGATCGGATAAACCGGAAGCTCGAGCACCGCCAGCATTCTCGCCAAGGTCTGATAATCCGAAAGATCGCCGTCATTGGTGAGGTCGCCGGTGACGAGGACGGCGTCTGGAACGGGTTTCAACGTCTGGATCTGCTCGATGCAGCGCTCTAGGCAGCCGTGGGTGTCGACCTTGCCGAAGGAAAGAACGCCGCGTTGCAGGTAATGCATGTCGGAGATCTGTACGAAAAGCATGTTTTGTCACTCCCGAATTGACGAATCTGGGCACGGCCCGGATGACGCACGGCGCCGAAACTGCTTCTATACCTGGAAGCTATGCACATGCGCATGACAACCAACCGCGCCGGGCGTCCTTGCCCCGCCCTCGGAGAGATCGCCATGGCTTTCCCCAAGACCGCCCTTGTCGCCGCCCTCGCCTGGCTGTCGATCGGCCATGCAGCCCTGGCCCTCGACGAGGTCACGTTCGGCACCAACTGGAAAGCCCAGGCCGAACATGGCGGCTTCTACCAGGCGGTCGCCACCGGCTTGTATGAAAAGCACGGCCTCGACGTCACCATCCGGCCGGGCGGCCCCCAGGTCAATCATCGCCAATTGCTGCTCGCCGGCAAGATCGATTTCAACATGGCAGGCAACATGTTCGCCGCCTTCAACAACGCCCAGAACGACATCCCCACCGTGATGGTCGCCGCGATCTTCCAAAAAGAGCCGCAGATATTGATGGCGCATCCGGATGTCGGCCATGACAGTCTGGAGGATCTGGTCGGCAAGCCCATCCTGATCTCGAACGACGCCCGCCTCACCTTCTGGGCCTGGCTCAAAGCCACCTACGGCTACACCGACGACCAGATCCGTCCCTACACCTTCAATTCCGCCCCGTTCCTCGCTGATCCCGAAGCGGTGCAGCAGGGCTACGTCACTTCGGAACCGTTCGTGGTCGAGCGCGAAGGCGGGTTCAAGCCGGTGGTGCACCTCCTCGCCGACAGCGGCTACGACAGCTATTCGACGATGATCGAAACCATGAAATCGACCGTCGAAGAGAACCAGGACATGGTGCAGCGCTTTGTCGATGCCTCGATCGAGGGCTGGTACAATTATCTCTACGGCGATCCGGCGCCTGCAAACGCCCTGATCAAGGCCGACAATCCCGACATGACCGAGGAGCAGATCGCCTTTTCGATCGAGGCGATGAAATCCTATGGCATCGTCGACTCGGGCGATTCAGCAAGAGCTTGGCATCGGTGCCATGACCGATGCCCGCTGGAACAGCTTCCTGCAGTTCGCCAAGGAGGCGGAAATCTATCCGGCGGATCTGGATATATCGGCAACCTACACCCTGGACTTCGTCAACGAGAAGGTCGGCATGGAGATGAAGGAGCAGTAGGCTGCGGCAAATGGGCTTTAAGGTTCCGCTCAACCTGGCAAATCGAACGTCAAGACATACCGATCGTCAACATCCGATACGCTCACGTCTTGCATGTCGAACTCCTCAGAAGCTCAATCGCGACAGGCAAAGATTGGCAGGAATCCAGGCGAAGCACTAATTGTTCATGGAGGTGAATGGTTCATTCCCTGCCAGCCGTTCAACCACTTTCATGGCGAGCGTTCGATAGTTGTCCGCAGGGGGCGAATCCGATGGCACGAATTGGATTCGCTTGATGCGATAATGTGTCCCGAAGGCCTTATTGGCAGCTTCGACGCCCTCACAGACCTGCACCTTGATTTCACCGGCATCGAGCTTTTTTGGCTCATCGGGTTTGACGTCCATAACGTCGACATCGATTTCCGAGCCTTCTTGTCCGCCAAACATCAAGCCGAGAAAGTTATGCGTCGGACCCGTGATGCTGATCACCTTATAGAGTTCACCGTCGCGAACAAACTGCATCTTTCCTACTCCAGGCCCGAAGGAAACCGACGTTGAGCGGCATCATGCGCCGCACTATAACCCGAACCATGCTTGCGCATATGCCAAGCTTCCGCCGTTTCATGCTTCAGCAGCTGAATGTCTTTGGGCGTCTGCGCGCCATTTTCCAACCGCCGCCACGAATTTGCAATATCAATGTTGCTATCGAACCGCTGAACGGTAGGAGACACGCCGAGATCGACATATCGATCGAGAACATGTTCGTTATTAAAGAGATGATCTTTAACCTTCTGAATATTCTCCGGCTTAAATCCAGTATTTTTAGAGATCGAAACGACATCGGTATTGTTGGCGCGAATAGAATCATACGCCTTATCTGCGATCTTGCTGGGATCGGCGGCACCTGCCCCGGTTTGTAACGGCAGCCGTCCTACGCCCTTGGCCGCATCAGCGCCCTTGGCGATGTCTGCGCCTCTATCGATGACCTTCGCTGCATCGGTGACCACATCAGCGGCATCAACCGCCTTCTTGCCCCATTTGGCAGCCGTGGCTGCATTGCCGGCGAACGGGATCGCACCGGCTGCTGAAAGCGCTGCGTTGACCTTGTCGCCCTCGGCCAGATACCAGCCGGCATTGGCAAGGTCGGCGGCCTCACCGATCACCGGGACCATGCCGGCCACGTCGAGAGCCGTGTGGCCGACATCGGAAAAGGATGCATTGCCGACCGCCTTGCCGACACCTTTGGCAGCATCGCCGACCGCGTCCGCAGCGTCGTCAATGGCCTCTTTGGCGCCGTCGATCGCCTCGTCGAATTTTCTGCCGGCGGCCTTGGCCTTGTCACCGACAAAATCCGCGGCATCGTCAGCCCAGCCTGCCGCCCCGCTCGCCATGTCGCCAAGAACGCCCCAACCCATGACCGAATCTCCAATGAAAATTCAATTATCGTTCAACATAAAGCGTCATTATTGACCGTCGACAAGTTAGAATGACCGTGTTTTCAATAAAAAAACTGTACTTTTCAATATAGAAGGATCTCGGAAGATTTTTGCTCTCTTGTAAATTGAAATTTGTGCCCCGCGGGATAGACGATGACTTCCCTCAGGCGCTCAAGACCGCAGCCAGAACCGGCGCCAGCCACGCGGTTTGTTCGGTCTGGGTTCCCTTTCACCGCGCCAGTTGGTGGTGTACGCCGTGCCCTTGCCGATATTGCAATCATCGCACAGCACCTGGAGATTGTCGGGATCGAGTGCCAGGTCCGGATGGGTCGAGCGGGGATAGATGTGGTCCACATGGAAGGCGGCGACATCGATCATGCCGCAGCACTCGCACGCCAGCATGCCGTAGCGCGCCCGGTTGGCTTCCAGGGTCTCGACCCGGAGCTTTCGCCAGGCATAGGAGCGATAAAACCCGTCGCCCGCCTCCGAGGCGTCCGGATTGTTCGGCCAGAGCCTCATCAGGCCGCCTGCAAACCAGCCGAGGATCCGAAAGATCAGCCGCGGCAAGCGCCACATCAACATCAGGAAAGCCCAGCGCAGCAGCCGCAACTCGAGCGCCAGCTCCGCTTTGGGTTTTTTCCGCCGTCCTGCCATTCACCCCTCTCGTCATCGTCACATAACGATATATACAACCAATGATATGTAAGAACAAACGGGGTACATGTGACATCCTCGACCATCGCGGCGGTCGCGCCGCCTTGACCGCGGGCAGGTTGACGCTTCATGTCTGAATAGGACAAACGGGGTGTGGTGATTGCCGACATCGTTCAAGGCCGACATCGACGACAGCGATCAGCCGAACGCGCCCGGCCATGCCCTGGTCTGCATGGAGCGGGTCGACAAGGTGTTCGACAACGGCACCGAAGCGCTTCAAGGCCTCGACCTCACCGTGCGTCAGCACGAGTTCCTGAGCCTGCTCGGCCCAAGCGGCTGCGGCAAGAGCACCGCTCTTCGCCTGATCGCCGGGCTCGCAACGGCGAGCAGCGGTCACATCCGCTGGTCGAAGCGTGACAAGTCCGCCAACCGCCGGCCAGCGGTTGGTTTCGTCTTTCAGGAGCCGACGCTGATGCCTTGGGCGACGGTGTTCGACAATGTGTTTTCTGCCGCTTCGCCTCGAAGGCCTGGCGAAACGATCGGCGACCTCTCGCGTTGACACCGCGATCGGCATGGTCGGATTGAGCGGGTTCGAGGGCGCCTATCCGCGCGAGCTTTCCGGCGGCATGAAGATGCGCGTCTCCATCGCCCGCGCCCTCGTGACCGAGCCGACGCTCTTGTTGATGGACGAGCCCTTTGCCGCCCTCGACGAGATCACCCGTTTCAGGCTGAACGACGACCTCCTGAAGCTCTGGCAGGACAAGCGCTGGACCGTGATTTTCGTCACCCACAGCGTCTACGAATTGGTCTATCTCTCCAGCCGCATCGCGGTGATGGCCGCCCGCCCCGGCCGCATCATCGCCGACATCGGGATCGACGCGCCCTACCCGCGCAGCGAGGCTTTTCGCACATCGCCGCCCTATAACGAGTTTTGCCGCGCGGTCTCGGCCGAACTGCGTCGCGGGATGGGCCATGAGACAGCTTCCCCAGGCCATGGGATGGCCTCGCCATGAACATGGTTGGGGAAAACGCCCGCGTCGAGCGGACCGTCCGCATCGCCGCGCCGCTTGCCATCGGCCTGATCGCTCTTCTGATCTGGGAAGCGATCGTCCGCATCAACGAGATCCCCCCTTACATTCTCCCAGGCCCGAGCCTGGTCTTCAAAAGCCTGATCGAGGATTGGCGCACGTTGTCGGGCTCGCTCCTGGTAACCTTGCAGATCACCTTTTCGGCCCTCGCCATCGCGACCATCGGCGGCGTCGGCCTCGCCGTCCTGTTCAGCCTTTCCAAGTGGGTCGAGCTCAGCCTGTTTCCGTTTGCCGTGATCCTCCAGGTCACCCCGGTGATCTCGATCGCCCCCCTCATCCTGATCTATGTGGACAGCACCTACGCCGCCCTCTTGATCTGCGCCT
>CAWBCX010000023.1:0-15478 GCA_963787265.1 uncultured Alphaproteobacteria bacterium
TGACATCCGCTGCCACGTCATCAAACGCAAAATCTCAGGCGGCACCAGATCCGAGGACGGCCGTGACGCGCGCGATGTCTTCCTTGGCTTGATGAAGACCTGCCAGAAACTTGGCGTCTCGTTCTTCAACTATCTCGGCGATCGCCTCGACGTCCAGGAAGCTCAAAAAATTCCACCGCTGCCAGGTTTGGTCTTGGCCACGAAAACCTGACCGCCACCCATTTCGCGCCGATTACGATCCGCAGGTAGAGCAAGAACTGGGTGCGGTGGCGGTAGGTGTCAATCGGCTTCGAGCCGGGACCCCTTATCGGCGTCCAATCGGGGCTCTTACGCGCTTTCGGTGCAGGAACAGTGTGAAAACATCGACTGTTTGATTAGGTGTGACCAAAGAGGAGGGTCATGCCGACATCACGAAGATTGCTAACCTTGGTCCCGGACGCCTTGTTCGTCGAAGGCCATGAGATACAGCCTGATAGGCTCGTCGTCCATGCCCGCGCTCGATCTTTGCTGAGCGTCCGCCCGACGTCGCCGACGTCTACGGCCGCCGGACCTGCCGGATGGACGTGGTCGCGCATCGCCTTGGCCTGGCTTTGGGTGGTCGGCCGGCAGCACGCATGGCAAGGCGGCAGCCGGTGCTTCCAGGGCCGTCCAGATCGCTGATCGATGGCATCTGATGGCGAATGCGAGTGCTGCCTTTCTCGAGGCCGTGCGTCGCTCCATGCGCAAGATCCGTGACGCGATCGGCGCCGCCGAGATCGATCCGGCGTTGCTGACTTGTGCGGAACGGCGGCACTTTGAGGGAGCCAAGCGTCGTGAGGCAACCAATGCCGCGATCCTGGCCCTTGCCGAAGCAGGCGTGCCGATCAAGGAGATCGTCCGTCGCACAGGCTACAGCCGCGGCCCAATGATCTCCCAGGCGGCCGCCGCGTTGTGCGGGGTGGTCGGACCGAAATCTTCCGCACGCGCGAGAGCTCGCTCGATCCCTACAGGGGCAGGCTCGAGGCAGAATGGCAGGGCGGTTGTCATGTCGGCGCCGAGCTTTGGCGCCGCCTGCGGGCAGCCGGGTTCAACGGCAGCTTGCGGGTGGTGACCGAAGGGGTGACACGCAAGCGTCGTGACGAGGCAGCAAAACCGTCAGGGCGGCCGCGCAAGCTGCCGTCTGCAAGGGTGATCGCCAAGATGATGACCACGGAGCGTGATCATCTGTCAGCCGACGATGCCCGCCTGATCGTCACGATCGAGAAGGCCGATCATGTGACGGCCGTAGAGCCAAGGAGAGCTGAGATGGAACGCTATGCCGGACCGGACGTGTCCTTAAAGCAAACCGCGATCTGTATTGTCGATCAGGCAGGGGTGATCGTTAAAGAAGGCATGGTGCCCACGGACCCTGAAGCGATCGCGACCTTCATCAGCAACCATGCCGAGAATGTCATCCGCGCTGGCCTGGAAAGCGGCGCCATCTCGACCTGGCTTTGGACCGAGCTCAAAAGGATGGACCTGCCCGTCGTCTGCATTGATGCGCGCCATGCTAAAGCCGTGCTCAACATGCAGATCAACAAAAGCGACCGCAATGATGCCGCCGGCGTTGCCAGGATCATCCAGACCGGCTGGTATCGGGAAGTCCGCGTGAAGGATCTCGACCGCCATGCCATCAGATCCCTCCTGGCCAGCCGAGCGCTGTTGGTCAGGGTCAGACGCGATCTTGAAAACCAGATCCGTGGTCTCTTGAAGAACCTTGGCCTGGTGATCGGTCGGGCCAAATTGAATACCTTCACAACACGCACGAAGGAATTGATCGAGGGCACCTCCGCACTCAGCCTCTCAACGGAGCCGCTGCTCAAAGCCCGAGAGACGATCGGCCAGCAAACTGCCGAGCTCGACCGCCAAGTGTTGCGGTTGGCGCGCAACGATGCCCAAGCTCGACGCTTCATGACGACGCCCGGTGTTGGCGCCATCACCACGCTCTGTTATTGGCGACCATCGATGATCCGACCCGCTTCAAGAAGTCTCGAAGCGTCGGCGCCTATCTCGGCTTGACCACCAGACGCTTCGCATCCGGCGAACTCGACTGGACCGGGCGGATCTCGAAATGCGGCGACGCCATGCTGCGCAATCGGCATGCGATGCTCGATCGAGCAAAACGCGCTTTCCACGTTGATCCACCCACGTCACTCGCCACCATCATGCGGAGGAACAAACGCCTACCGCGGAGAGAACCATGAAACCGGCAAGGACAAAGGAAGAGACCTTGACAACAATGCCCGGAATTAGAAAACGCCGATCAACAGCGGTAGGTTCCATCTCGACCCCACACGGCCTTCTCCACTTCCTAGACTGAAGTTCTTACTACGAACCTGTCCAAGCTGTTGATTTCACGTTATATTTCGTTTGAATTCCAATATTGTAGCCATGTAAATATCAATAATTGTACTTGATGTTGATGTCGCTTTTGGTAGAGTGCGGCCATGTACATCGAAGCCGTGCCCAATCGAAACTCGCCGCCCGCCATCTTGCTGCGTGAGTCCTATCGCGATAACGGCAAGGTCAAAAAACGCACGGTCCTCAATCTCTCCGATTGGCCACCCGAACTCATCGAGGGCTTCAAGGCGTTGCTCAAGGGCGGCACTGTCTTGCCGGCCAAACAACCCGTGTTCACGATCAAGCGCTCACTCCCCCATGGCCACATTGCGTCGATCCTCGGCACCCTTCGAAAGATCGGCCTGGATCGCATGCTCGGTCCCGCAGGCCTCCGCTACCGGGAGCTGGTCATCGCCATGATCGTGGCCAGGCTTGCTGCACCAACGTCGAAACTCGCGACTGCAAGAGCCCTCTCTCCGCTGACCGCCACCTCCAGCCTGGGGGAGGTGCTTGGCCTGGGCACGGTCGACGAGACAGCACTCTATGACGCTTTGGATTGGCTCTATGGGCGTCAGCAAGCCGTGGAGAAGGCCTTGGCCAAGCGCCATCTCGAAGGCGGCTGCCTAGTGCTCTACGACGTCTCCTCGAGTTATGTCGAAGGGCGGCATTGTGAGTTGGCACAGTATGGCTACAACCGCGATCAGAAGAAGGGCAAGCAGCAGATCGTCTACGGTCTGCTCTGTGCCGCCAACGGCTGCCCAGTGGCGATCGAAGTGTTCGAGGGCAACACGGCCGATCCCAACACCCTGAATAGCCAGATCACCAAGCTCAAGAAGCGCTTCAGTCTCGACCATGTCGTCCTGGTCGGCGATCGGGGCATGATCACCCAAGCCCGCATCGACGAAGACCTGGCCCCGGCTGGGCTGGATTGGATCACAGCCCTACGCTCATCTGCCATCCGTAGTCTGGTCGAAGGCGGTGCTTTGCAATTATCACTCTTCGACGAGCGCGACCTCGCCAGCATTACGGCACCTGACTATCCGAATGAACGGCTGATCGTCTGTCGCAATCCGGCGCTTGCCAACGAACGAGCACGCAAGCGCGAAGACCTGCTGGATGCCACCGAACGAGACCTGGCCAAGATCGAGGCCGCCGTCAAGCGCCGCCAACGGACCCTGCGTGGCAAGGCTGAGATTGCCCTTAAGGTCGGCGCTGTGCTCGATCGCCACAAAATGGCCAAACACTTTACCCTCACCATCACCGATGATCATTTCGCCTTTGCTCGCAAGAGTGAGGCGATCGCCAACGAAGCGGCGCTCGACGGTCTCTACGTCATCCGCACCAGCGTGGCCAAGGAAACGCTGAGTGATGAGGCCGCGGTCCGCGCCTACAAGTCGCTGGCCCAAGTCGAACGGGCCTTTCGTGCTCTCAAAACCGTCGATCTTCAGATCCGCCCGCTCCATCACCGGCTCGCCCCCAGGGTTCGAGCTCATGTGTTCCTTTGCATGCTCGCCTATCATGTCGAATGGCATATGCGCCAAGACCTCGCGCCGATGCTTTATGACGATACCGATCGCGAGGCCGCCGAAGCGCTGCGCGACAGCGTCGTCGCCAAGGCCAGAATTTCTCCCGCTGCACGAACCAAGAAAATCAAAGGCCAGACCGAGGATGGCTTGCCGGTACACAGCTTCCAAAGTCTGCTCGCCGATCTTGCCACCCTCACCCTCAACAAGACCGTCACCCCGCTCAACGACAATTACGAACTCGCCCTCTTCGCAAGACCAACGCCAATCCAAGCCAAAGCCTTCAATCTGCTCGGCATCAAGCCAGAACGTACCCAGTAAACGACAATCACTGACACCCAAAAGTGTGTCAGATCAATGCCTTGCGCTTACTTCGAGTAAGAACTTCAGCCTAGACGGGTCGGCGTTCGCGACGTCGCTTTCGAGGCAGGATCAGATCTGTCAGATTCACGATATCGATGCCTTTAGCGTGCGGAGCGGCCTCCCCGCGCCTTGCAGATCCAATGGCTGCACTGTCAGATTGGTGGGGAAACTCAGCGATTTATTGCTTGCTGATATCCACGATATTGCCTCTGCTCTCAAGCCGCCAGCGCAGCCAGGTGCCGGCTTGATCATACCAGAGCTCCCGTTCGATATCGCCGTTAACCACGTATTTCCTGGCCATTAGCGTCTTATCGCCTATCTCGATCATCTCCTCGCCTGCTGGCTCGACAACCACCCGCAGCAAGCGGCCATCTTTCATGCCGAACAGCAGGTTCCGGTTGATGACATCAGCATTCCAGGGGTGGCTTGAGACCGTATTGGCAGGAACTCTGATGCCCGGCTTGACCCCGTCGATGATCATCTGATCGTTGTCGAGGCGGGCCTTTGTCACATATTGATCGCCGGCTTCGTCGGTCCAGGCGTCATAGGCAATGAGTCGGTCTTGTCGCCAAACCTCGCGATATCGGGCACGACGCTTGTAGACCGTAACGAAAAGAACCTTCACGTCGACCTTGACGTCGGTGTCGACGATGAGGTCATCGCCGACACAATGAAAGGTGAGCGTGTGGCTGCCAATATGGCCATAAGTCTCATGATCGATGGCATAAACTGCCCGTTTCTCGGGCGGCGCACAGGCAAGCGCGCGGGTTGCCAGAACACAGCAGCTCGCCAAGAAAAGCCAGACGACGATGGATCGCCCAGGCTTCATCAAAAAGCGTCGTCGTCAAATGCCATCACCGGCTCGGCGCCAGCCATGATCTGCGCGAACAAGGCGCTGTTCTCCGGAAGAATCTTGGTCATGAAAAAGCGCGCTGTCGCGACCTTTGCCTCGTAAAATCCGGCATCGCCATTCGCGCCTGCTGCCAGTTTTTCCTTCGCAAGCTTAGCCATTCTGACCCATATGAAAGCGAGCGCCACCAATGCAAACAGTCTTAGATAATCGACCGAGGCGGCCCCTGCTTCATCCGGGTTCTTCAGTCCCTGCTGTGCCACATGCAGCGTGACTTGCTGGAGCCTCGAAAACGCCTTGGCCAGCGGCAGCACGAACTCCTGAAGGTCCTGATCAGTCTGATGGTCCTCGATGAAGGCCATGACCGGGTGAAAGAACGTGCGGAGCAGGCGTCCGAAATGAGACGGCAGCTTGCGGCCGATCAGATCGAGGGCCTGAACGCCATTGGCACCTTCGTAGAGAAGCGTAATCCGGGCATCGCGCAGCAGCTGCTCCATGCCCCATTCGGCGATATAGCCATGCCCGCCCATGCACTGGATGCCGAGATGAGCATTCTCGAACCCCTGATCAGTGAAATAGGCTTTAATGATAGGTGTCATCAGCGCGACCAGATCGTCGGCCGCCTGCCGCACTTCCAATTCGGGATGCTTTTCGGAGATGTCGAGCTGGATGCCGATCCAATAGGCAAGCGCTCTGGCCCCCTCGCTAAATGCCCGCATGGTCAACAACATGCGGCGCACATCGGGATGGACCAGAAGCGGGTCGGCAGCTTCGTCCGGGTCCTTTGCGCCGGTCAGCGCACGGCCCTGGCGCCGGTCCCTGGCATAGGCGACGGCGCTTTGATACGCCGTTTCCGCCACACCGAGGCCCTGGATGCCGACTTCGAGGCGCGCATCGTTCATCATGGTGAACATGGCGCGCATGCCCTTGTGCGGCTTGCCCACCAGCCAGCCCTTGGCGCCATCGAAATTCATCACGCAGGTGGCCGATGCCTTGATCCCCATCTTGTGCTCGATCGAACCGCAGGCGACGCCGTTGCGCGGCCCGGCTTCGCCCTGATCGTTGGGGAGGAACTTCGGCACGAGAAACAGGCTGATTCCCTTGATGCCGTCCGGCGCATCGGGAAGCCTGGCCAGGACCAGATGGACGATGTTCTCGGTGAGATCATGTTCGCCAGCCGAGATGAAGATCTTGGTGCCGGTGATGGCGAAGCTCCCGTCGTCATCAGGTTCGGCGCGCGTGCGGATCAGGCCGAGATCGGTGCCGCATTGAGGCTCGGTCAGGCACATCGTGCCGCTCCAGCGGCCGTCGACCATCTTCGGCAGATAGAGGTCTTTTTGCTCCTCGGTGCCATGTTTGAGAATGGCGTTATAAGCGCCTGCGGTCAGGCCTGGATACATGCCGAAGGAGAGATTGGCCGAACAGACCATCTCATCGACCAGCAACCGCACGGCCTTGGGCAACCCCTGGCCGCCATAAGCGGCGTCAGCGGAAAGGCCGGCCCAGCCTGAGCCAACAAATTGATCATAGGCCTCTTTAAAGCCATGCGGGGGTGCGCACGACCCCATTTTCAAAGATGCATCCTTGCAGATCGCCTGACTGGTTGAGCGGGAATAGGACCGTTTCGGCGACCTTGGCCGATTCCTCGATGATCGCGTCGATCACATCCGTGGTCGCCTCTTCGTAACCTGGCAACGCGGTGAGTTGTCCGACCTCGCAGAAACTCGTGAAGGACGAACCGCATGTCCCGCTGAGGCGCCGTATACGTGGTCATCTCGTCGTCCTCCCGATCAATTCCGCAGGGGCTTGCCGGTCTCGAGCATATGCTCGATCCGGGCGAGCGTTGCCGGCGTTCGGATCAGTCTCATGAACGCCTGACGCTCCATTTTCAGCAAAGCGTCCTCCGACACCGTCTCGGTGATGTCAGTGCCATCGCCGGAGAGAATTGTCGCCAGTTCACCCGCCACCACCTCATCATGAGCTGTGGCCTTGCCTTGAAGACGAAAACCTTCGACCGCCATGCCCAATGCGAATTTGGCGGTCGGCCCGGGCAGCGAAATCTCTACCGGTTCCGGGGCCTGGTAGCCATCGAGCAAGTCAAGCGCCTTGGTCTTGGCATCGGCCAGCAACCGATCGCGGTTCATGGTGATGCCGTCGTTCTCGCGCAGGAAAAGCATGTCTTTTGCCTCGGCGGCCGACTTCGCCACCTCGGCCATGCCGATGGCCTCGAAGACCTTGGAAATCGGCGGCATCGGCCCACCTGGGCGCTTCTTATGTTGCATCCAGCGGGTGATCATTTCGGTGGTGCCGGTCCAGGCAGGGATGACACCGACGCCCACTTCGACCAGACCCATATAGGTCTCGGCATGGGCTTGAACGGCATCGCTGTTGAGGCAGATCTCGCAGCCCCCGCCGAGCGCCATGCCTGAGGGAGCCGCCACCACCGGGAAGGGGGCGTACTTCAGTTTACGGTAGATTTTCTGACCCTTGGCGACCATGTCCTCGACCATCGGCCAGACGGCGGTGTTGGCGGCGAATAGCGCCAGCCCGATATTGGCACCGACCGAGAAGTTGGATCCCTCATTGTAGATCACCAGCGCTTTCATGTCCTTCTCGACAAGACCGATGGCTTTGCCCAGGAGATCGAGAACGTCCGGGTCGATCGCGTTCATCTTGGTGTGGATCTCGAAGCAGGCGACACCGTCGCCGAGGTCCCACAAGGAGGCTGCGCCATTCTTGAGGAGCGGTTTCTCGCTGGCGCGCTTGATGTCTTCGAGCAGCAGAACGCCGTCCGCCCGGACGACGGCCTCATAGCCGCCGTCGACAGTCAGGTATTGCAGCCGGCCGTCCTCGACGCGATAGAACGCGCCGTCCCCGACTTTCTGCAGCAGCGGCGGTACCGGGTTGCCGGCGGCGACCAGCCGCGTGCGGAACCAGGCGGGGCCGATCTTGTCGAGGAGCTCGAAAGGTCCCCATTTCCAGGCGTAGCCAAGCCGCATTGCCGCATCGACCGCGGTGATGTCGTCGGCAATCTCGGGAACGAGAGAGGCCGCATAGGCAAGGGTCTTGCTCATCACCCGCCACGCCCAACCGGCCGCCGGCTCGTCGCTTTCGAAAAGGGCGCGCGGGCCGCCCTTTTTGGCGGCGTCGACACTGTCGAGGCGGGGCCTCGAGGCGGTACGGTAGTCGCCGGTCGCTAGGTCCATCGCCTCCTTGACGCGGGCGCCATTGGTTTTGTTCAGGCGATAAAAGCCACCCTTGCCCTTGCGGCCGGTATAGCCCGCTTCGATCATCGTCTTGATACGGGGTTGGTCCTTGTCGATGATGTGAAAAGCATCGTCCGCAGGCAAGGCACCGCGCAGGCTGGCCGCGACGTAGGGCAGAAGATCGATGCCGACAAGATCGGCCAAGCCGAAAATCCCGGTCTTGGGAATGCCGAGCGGGCGGCCCATGGCGAGATCCGCTTCCTCCACCGGAAGGTTGATGTCGAAGGCCTCGGTGAAGGCCGCCTGCATCCAATAAACACCGATGCGGTTGCCGATGAAGCCAGGCGTGTCCTTGCAGCGAACGACGGTCTTACCGAGCGCGCGGTCACCAAAGGAGGCAACGGCCTCCAGCGCTTCAGGGCGCGTCGCCGGACCCGCCACCACTTCCAGGAGACGGAGATAGCGTGGCGGATTGAAGAAATGGGTGATCAGAAAGTCCTGGGCGAAGGTCTCGGGCATGCCTTCGGTTAGCTTGGCCAGCGGCAGGGTCGAGGTGTTGGAGGAGACGATCGAGCCGGACGACGAGCCTTTTCGATCTTGGCGTAGAGGTCCTGCTTGATCTGCCAGGTCCTCGACCACCACCTCGACGATCCAGTCGACATCGGCGAGCTTGTCGAGATCGTCGTCGAGATTGCCGGGCTTGACCAGCCGCCTTGCCCGCTTGCTCATGAAAGGGGCGGGATCGGTCTTCAGCGGTTCGCTCCAGCGCCCCCTTGCGAGGGCGTTTCGGTCCTCAGCGTCCTTCGGGCACGATGTCCAGGAGGAGGACGGGAACGCCGGCATTGGCGATCTGGGCGGCGATGCCGCTGCCCATCACACCGGAGCCGATGACGGCGGCTTTTTGGATTGTGCACTAGACCGCCTCCAGCACCGTGGCGATGCCCTGGCCGCCGCCGATGCACTGGGTCGCGAGACCGTATTTCGCCCCTTCGCGCTTCATCAACGCTGGCCGTCTTTGCCGGTGATCCGAGCACCGGTGGCGCCGAGCGGGTGGCCGAGCGCGAGCGCACCGCCGTCCAGGTTGACGGCTGCCTCCTCGATGCCGAGATCGCCCATGGAGGCGAGCGCTTGGGACGCGAAGGCCTCGTTCAGCTCGACGACGTCGATGTCACCGATATCGAGACCGGCGCGCTGTAAGCGCCTTCTTGCTGGCGCCGACCGGGCCGATGCCCATGATCTCGGCTTTGCAGCCGGCGACCGCAGCACTTTTGAAGCGCGCCAGCACGTCGAGACCGTGCTTCATCGCGTAGTCTTCGGTGCAGACCAGGACGGCGGAGGCGCCATCGGTCAAGCGGCGACGAGGTGCCGGCGGTGACTGTGCCGTTCTCGTCGAAGGCGGGCTTCAGGCCGGCAAGTGCCTCGTGGTTCGTGCCGAGCCGGATGCAGCCATCCGTCTCGACCAAGTGGCCGTTTGTCTTGATCGGTACGATTTCGTCCTTCGAGTCGGCCGGCCGCTTGTGCAGCTGCGGCCTTGGCGTGGCTCTTCACCGCGAAGTCCTGCTGGTCATCGCGGGTGATCTGGTATTGACGGGCGACGTTTTCGGCGGTCATGCCCATGCTCATATAGGCTTGCGGGTACTTTTCCATGAGAGTCGGACTGGGCATCGGGTTGTAGCCGCCCATGGGGCACGCGGGTCATGCTCTCGATGCCGGCGCAGATGAAGACCTCACCGGCATCGATCTGGATGGCGCCGGCTGCCATGTGGACCGACTGCATGGAGGAGCCGCAAAAGCGGTTGACCGTGACCCCGGCGACGGAAAGCGGGAGATCCGCAAGGAAGCCGATCAGCCGCGCGACGTTGAAGCCCTGCTCGCCCTCGGGAAAGGCGCAGCCGACGATGACGTCTTCGATGTCTTCGGGCTTGACGCCGGTCCGCTCGATCAGACCGCGCACGACCTGGGCTGCGAGATCATCGGGCCGGACCTTCACCAGATCGCCCTTGTGGGCGAAATGGAAGGGGGAACGGGCATAGCCCGCGATCACGACGTTCTTCATGGGTCTATCCTTTTTGACCGACTGCTGCGGGCTTTCCTGCCAAGGGATACAGGTTCGTCTCAGGGGCTTCTGATCCGTTGATCGGAGAGATGCTGTGCTGTCTTTTTCGAGATGTCGCAAGGCGATCTGCTCGATGTCCTTAAGCTCCCGAAGTGTTTGCGTCAGATCGTCCAGCTGCCTTTCAAGGTCGGCGATGCGCTTTCGGCTTTCGGTCAACAGCACCTCATATTGGCGACGTGGTCCGTTTTCCAACTCATAAAGATCGAGCCAGGCTTTGATCTCGGCAAGGGAAAACCCGAGGCGCTTGCCACGAAGAATGAGCTGCAGCCTAGCGCGATCGCGCGTGCTGTAGAGGCGCGTCTTGCCGATGCGGCGAGGGTTGAGCAGCGCCCGATCTTCGTAAAAGCGAAGGGCACGGGAGGTAATGCCGAAGGCTTTGGCTAGCTCGCTGATCCCAAAGATCGATGGTTCCGCGTCAACCACAAGATCAAGGCGAGGCTCCTTCATCAGCGACCCTCGGCCGAGGGTTGTCCCTCACGCAATAACTCTTTCTTCAGGATCTTGCCGACCGCGGATTTCGGCAGCGCATCCCGGAACTCGATAATCCTCGGCATTTCGATTTTGGAAAGCCTGTCCTGCAGAAACGAAAGAAGGGAGGCTTCGGTAAGCTCCTGGCCCTCACAACGGACAACATAGGCTTTGACCGTCTCACCGCGATAATCGTCGGGTACACCGCAAACGGCGGCTTCAGCGACGGCCGGATGCTGATAGAGAGCCTCCTCGACCATGCGCGGATAGACGTTGTAGCCGCTGCAGATGATCAGTTCCTTCAGCCGGTCGACCAGAAAGC
This sequence comes from uncultured Alphaproteobacteria bacterium, assembly GCA_963787265.1. Lineage (GTDB taxonomy): Bacteria > Pseudomonadota > Alphaproteobacteria > Geminicoccales > Geminicoccaceae > JANQPX01. The sequence continues at coordinate 11,207 of CAWBCX010000023.1, forward strand.
CAAAGCCATCCTCGTCGAGATAGCCGATGTCACCGGTATGCAGCCTGCCGTTCCTGATCGCCGCTGCCGTCTCTTCCTCGCGTTTCCAATAGCCCAGCATGACCTGCGGCCCGGAAAGGCATATCTCGCCCCGTTCGCCAGCCGGCAACACCGTGGTTCGGTCTTCCAGCGAGACGATCTCGATGGTGGTGTCGGGCATCGGGACGCCGAAGGAACCGGTTTTCTGAAGGCCGTTGATCGGGTTGCAGTGGGTGACCGGCGCTTCGGTCAGGCCATAGCCCTCGACCAAAGTGCAGCCGGCGCGGCGCTCGAAGTTTTCCTTGACCTCGCGCGGCAAGGGTGCGCCGCCGGAAATGCAGAGCTTGATCGACGTCAAATCGAAGCGGTCGATCTCCTTATGGCTGCTGATCGCGTTGTACATGGTCGGCACGCCGGGCAGGAATGTCGGATGCTTGGTCGAGATGGTCTTCAGCATCTGATCAAGATCAAAGCGCGGCAGCAGGATAAGCTCGGCGCCGATCCGGGTTCCATAGGTCAGAACCGTGCTGATGGCCAGCACGTGGAACAGCGGTATCGCGCCTAAGATCCGCTCCTCGCCGGGGGTGAATTGACATGCCCAATCCGCCAGCTGATCAGCGTTGATCGTCAAGCTCGCATGGGTGTGGACAGCTCCCTTGGGCAAACCCGTGGTACCGCCGGTATATTGAAGGACCGCGATGTCGCGTTCGGAATCGATCTCGACGGGCAAATAGCTGCCGTCATTGTTGATCAGCTGGTCGAAACCGACAAAGGCCGGATCGCCCGGAACCTTGGCGATGTCCTTCCGTCTGACGATCGGGAAGAGCAGATTTTTCGGAAACGGCAGACAGTTGGCCATTTTGGCGACGACGACCGCTTTTAGCCTCGTCTTGTGCAAGAGCGGGGCTACTTTCGGCAGCAGGGCTTCGAGATCGAGCGTGATCATGATGTCGGTTTCACTATCCTCGACCTGATGCTCGATCTCAGGGGGCGCATAAAGCGGGTTGTAATTGACCACCGTGCCGCCGGCGCGAAGAATGCCGAAAAAGCAAATGATGCTGTAAGGGCAGTTCGGCAGGAAAAGACCGACTTTGGTGCCTCTTCGGACACCAAGCGCCTTCAGGCCTTTGGCGGCTCTTTTTGCGAGCCCGTCGATTTCGCGATAGCTCATCTTGCGATCGAGAAAATCGACGAAAGGCTTGTCCGGAAACCGCAAAACCGCTTCATCCAGCAAGGCATGAAAAGCACGGCCGGTATATTGCCGCCGCCAGTCGACATCGTCGGGATAGTGTTTGAGCCAGGGCGGATTGCCAGCGTCGACTGACGTCGTCTCCATCGCCTCGATGACCATTATTCGTCTCCGCAGATGATCACAGCTCAAATATCGGAAATTGATTATGCCTGATCTTGGTTAACCGATTATTAACGGACCTTACGTATACGTCAATCAGATCGCGTTCACGATCAGAGCATCGCTGGGAGTTGGTCTTTCAGGCACCCGATTTCACCGTCTAAGCAGGCTATCGATCGGTCCCAAGGGATTGACGGGCAAAAAATTCTTGCGCGCCATTCTCTTTGAGGTTATCAACGGTTTTCCTCTTGGTCGAAAGTTGACAGGAGTTTCCAATGCACAGGCGAATTTTCCTTACCCGTTAACTCGACGTCCGTCATTCTGACGGCGAACGCCTGCGCTGCGGTCACGGCCCCCGTGCACCGCCCATTGATTTTAACCTCAGACTAACCCCCCGACCGAAGTCGACCATCATGCATGTCGGCTGCTCATAACAGCCCTCGGAGCTTACCCATGACTCCCGGCTTACGTGACGTGCTCGCCTTTTCCTGGCGGCACTGGCGTCGCCGTCCCTGGATTCTTGCCGTTCTGGCATTGGGGATCGGCGGCAAAATGCTCGCTGAAATCAGCGTGCCCGTGTTCATCGGTCAAATGATCGATGCCTTGACCGCGGTCGACTACGAGACCGCGCTGATGGCGCTCGGCGTGATTTTGACGCTGAGGCTGGTGTTCGTCATTCTTCACAATGGAGGTGACTATGTCTGGACATTTTTAGCGATCCGCATCCTGCGTCAGATCTGTGCTGACGCTTTCGCGCGGGTGCAGCGCTACAGCGCTGAATGGCATGGCAATACCTTTGCAGGTTCGACCGTGCGAAAAATCACCCGTGGGTTCTGGGCCTTCGATCAGCTCGGCGACAGCATGTACTTCCACCTGATCCCGTCGGTGGCGGTGGTGCTGGGCGTGCTCATCACCATGACCATCCGCTGGCCGGAAATGGCAGCCTTGTTCGCGATCGGCTGCGCCGTTTATTGCTGGGTCAGCATCCATATGACGATGGCCTATTTCGCGCCGAGACGGAGGGCCGCCGTCACCTACGATACCAAGCTCGGCGGTGCTCTCGCCGATGCGGTGACCTGCAACGCGCTGGTCAAGAGCAGCGGTGCGGAACAACGTGAGGATCATCGTCTCGAAGGCATTCTGGATCACTGGCAGCGCACCCATATCCGCTGCTGGCGGGCCGGCATCGATACTGGCGTTGCCCAGTCGGTGACCATGCTGATCGTGCAGGCCGTCCTTCTTGGGGGTCAGCCTCTGGCTCTGGCAGCAGGACCGGGCGAGCGCTGGCGATGTCGCTTATGTCCTCACCAGTTTCATGCTGGTGAACGGCTATCTGCGCGATGTCGGCCAGCATATCCGGGTAGCGCAGCATGCGGTCAACGATCTGGAGGACGTGGTCGAATACACCCTGACCACGCCCGAGGTTCAAGATCGGTCGGGGGCCGGCAACCTTGCCGTGCCACATGGCGAGATCAGGTTCGATCGGGTGCAGTTCTGCTACCCGAAGAGCCCGGATGCCGGTGTTCGATGATCTTTCCTTGACCATCGAGCCTGGGGAAAAGGTGGCACTGGTCGGCCATTCCGGTAGCGGCAAGTCGACTTTCGTCAAGCTGATCCAGCGGTTCTACGATTTGAATGGCGGCCGGATCACGATCGACGGGCAGAATGTCGCCGGCGTTACCCAGGCGAGCCTTCGCGGGAAGATTGCCCTGGTGCCGCAGGACCCGATCCTGTTCCATCGCTCCCTTGCCGAGAATATCGCTTATGGGCGGCCAGATGCCGACCTGAAAGCGATCCGATCGGCGGCGAGACTGGCCGAGGCGGATGGGTTCATCCAGACCTTGCCCGATGGCTACGACACGCTGGTAGGTGAGCGTGGCGTCAAGCTTTCAGGCGGGGAAAGACAGAGAGTGGCTATCGCTCGTGCGATCCTCGCCGATCTGCCGATCCTCATTCTGGATGAGGCGACCAGTTCCTTGGACAGCATTTCTGAGCTGTCGATCCAGCGGGCGCTCGACCGGCTGATGCAAGACCGGACGACCCTGGTCATCGCGCACCGGCTTTCGACCGTTCGCCAGGTGGATCGGATCCTGGTGTTCGAGAAGGGCCGGATCGTCGAAGAGGGCACCCATGAGGCGCTCCTGACCCAGAAAGGCGGTATCTATCGCCGTCTTTTCGAAACCCAGGCAGGCGGGTTTGCCAAGAAGCTTGCCGGGTAAAAAATAACCGCCGCGACGTTGGTCGCGGCGGTTATCGTCTTTCAATCATGAACTTAGGCCGGATCAATGCGCTTGAAGCATCCAAGGGGAAGGAATTCCCTTTGGCTGCGGAAGGAAGAGGAACGCCAGCCTGGCTCGGGCTTATTGCGCGGTGGTGGCTGGTTGCAGCTTGTCCATGATGCGCTGACCAAGAGCTTCGTCTTTGGTCGCGGCTTCGTGGATCTCCTTATACTCGGCAAGCGTAATTCCGTCGGTCTTCTCGATCGCCTCTTCGAACTGGGAATCGAGCTCGACACGCAACGCTTCCGCCTCTTCCTCGGTCTTGACCTCACTGATCTTATGGGCAGAAGCCTTGACCACCTCGTGGACGGCCTTGGCCGCGACCACGAAGGATTCGAGCTTGGTGTCGTCAAGCTCGTAGGTGTCTCCCGCCGACGCATTGGCCATCATCAACCAACCAGCAGCCAGCACGGTGAAAAGCGTGCCGAGCACGCGGCTTGTTCGTCCGTTCACGTGAGATCCTTTCAACGCTTGTTTGAATCATATAGACGTTTCGAACAATAAACGGTCGATAGGCTGGATAATTCCAATTCTTGCCGTTTTTGCACGAAGTCAGGCGCCAAGCATGACGTTGCGGCCGCATCAACTCGTGGAACAGGCGGCGGCTGTGGTGACTTCATTCAG
>CAWBCX010000024.1:0-78771 GCA_963787265.1 uncultured Alphaproteobacteria bacterium
AGCCACCATAGCTAAAGGAACTGTTTTTGTGCCTGGCCATTTATGTTGGTTGCATTTTGGTTTTGTTATTTGAGTTGTTATACGAACTGCTCGAGCGGGCTATGCGCCTCTTCGACATGCTCGACATGCGCAGCCACGTCATGCGCGGCTTCTTCCAAGGTCTCTTCCGTTGCCACTGCAACCTCTCTCGTTATCGCCCCCGTCACTCACCGCCGCTAGGCGGATCATGTCGCTTGTTCATCCGGTTGATATACCGGAATGCATTGAGCATGCCAGCACCGGCGCCGGCAAAGAACATGACCATGAAGAAAATTGGCCACGTATCCAGCCAGCGATCAAGCCAATAGCCGACGAAACCGCCAACAAGAATGCCCGCAATCAGCTCGACGCCGATCTGAACACCTGCCCCGTAACCCCTGGGACCGAACGGCCTTTCCGGCTCGTCATCCCTGGCAAGGCCCGTGTCCTGCCGCAATTTTTTAATGCGACTGTCGAGATCATCGAACTTGGACGACTTGTTGTCGCGTGCCATCAGCTTTAGCCCAGTCCCAGGACAGCGACATTCCATGACAAAAAAACGTCCCCGCCGAAGACGAGCGCACCTTAGGTTTCCGGTGTGGATAAAGTCAAGCGAACCGCCGGTACCTGCGTCAGGCGGTCGCTTATTGCCCTGAGATTCCGTTCTGGCCCGCTTACCCGCCCAATCTCGCTTAGCAGGCTCAATCGGCACCAGCCCGCTCCCCCTCCCACCACCCGACAGCCTACCGTGACAATATCGGGGAGGGAGGGGGAGCGGGCTTAACCACAAAAACGGGCCGGAACAGCCAAAACTAGGCAGGTCGGTGAAACGGATTGAGCTTCTTCCAAAATGCCGAGTGTCGGTGGCGCCGTTCCGATTGGTGGACCGCGGCTTCATCGGTCACCCAGTTCAGCTGCAGAACCCGACGCACCCCCTCGAAGGAACCATGGCCATGCCAAGCATTCTTTCGGTTGCGAAAGCATACCATGGACCCGGCTTCCGGCGGTACTTCGGCGACCACATCATCAAGGTCGTCCGATGAGCGAAGCAGACGGAGCCTGCCGCCTTCGGCATCCCAGCGATCGTTCAGGTAGACGAGGACCGTGATCAGCTTGGTGTCGCTATCGGTGTGAATCTGGCCATCCCTGGCCCGGCAACGGCCACGCACGGTCAGCGTGGTTGGGTGGTTTTCGAGGCGCATCCCGAACTTCTCGGCGAAGGCATCGCGAAGCGCCGTGCCTTGCAACTCCGCGCAGAGCGTCTTGAAGACTGGTCCGTAATCCAGAGCGACCAGGGGAAAACTGCCGCCCTTTTCGATCTTCGGATAGTCCGCGAGGATAGCGTCCATCCGCTCCATTTTGATGAAGCCCGGTACAGTCAGATATTCGAACGGCTCGGCCCGAAGCGGGGTGCTCCGAAAGGCTTCAATATCGAGAAGAGACATCGGCGGTCCTCTATTGCCATCGATGATGCGGCGCCAAACAACCATCGACAGGGTTTCACTTCAAGTCCTCTTCACTTGATCCCGGCCCGATCTTCCCCCCAGCTCGACCGCCCGACAGAGACTTGCCCTTCGTCACCTATGCACTTAGATAGGCGTTGTCTTTTTCAGTGCGGGCATAGCTCAGTGGTAGAGCACGGCGTTTACACCGCCGGTGTCGGAGGTTCGACCCCTTCTGCCCGCACCAATGTTTCCACGGGTTACGATCGGCATGCGCATTGCCTTCGTCGTGACAGCGCGTTTATTGAACGTTGGTTTTCGTACCCGGTCTTTTGCTCCCAACCAAGGGAACCAAACATGACAGAAGAACCCCGTGGATGCCCGGTCGACCACACGTCGTTGCATCAGGCTGAGAAAAAACGGATTGTTGCGGTCACCGGGGCGAGCCGGGGAATCGGCCATGCGATCGTCAAGACTTTCCATGAGAACGGCTGGGAAGTCCTGACACTGGCACGCACGCCCTTTTCCACGGTCTGTCCCTGGGCAGAAGGCATCGTCCGGCATATCGAAGCCGATCTTTCCGATGAAGCCGCGGTCAACGACAGCATCGCGCGTTTGAAACAGCAGCTCGGCGACCGCGGCCTGAACGCGCTGGTCAACAATGCCGGGATTTCACCGAAGGGTGAGAATGGCGCGCGTTTGGGTGCAACCGAAACCACGGCCGATGTCATGCATCAGGTGATGATGGTCAATTTGATCGCACCAATGCTGCTGACCAACGGGCTTCTCGATCGGATCAAGGCGGTCAAAGGGGCGATCGTCAATGTTTCTTCGATCGCAGGCTTTCGCATTCATCCCTTTGCGGGGGCGGCCTATGCAACCTCGAAGGCCGCCCTTTCGGCGCTTACCCGGGAAATGGCCTATGATCTCGGCTCCAGCAATGTGCGCGTCAATTCGGTCGCACCCGGCGAGATCGAGACATCGATCCTGTCGCCCGGTACGGATGAGATCGTTCAGCGCCAGGTGCCGATGAAGCGCATGGGCAGCCCGCAAGAGGTTGCGGAGGTCGTCCATTTTCTCTGCAGCGATGCGTCTTCCTACGTCAATGGCACGGAGATCCACATCAACGGCGGCCAGCATATCTAGGGGTGCGACCGCAACGGAATTTTCTCTAGATAATGCTTAACCCGCTTACCCTAAATGATCAGTTTTGAAATCGTTGAGCAATCAGCTGTGTTCACACCGCTAGGCTGGTTCCGTGCGGGCGCGCTCGACACGCTCCATGAGATGCCCATGCAGTCGAACGAAACGAAGGATCAACAAGACTGAAGCCACCGCGAGCGCGATGATCAGGCCGATCCAGATGCCGATCCCGCCAAAGCCCAGGACGAAAGCGAGCCCTGCACTGGCGCTCAAGCCTACCAGCCAATAGGAAATGATGGCGTAGACCATCGGGATCTGCGTGTCCTTGAGGCCACGAAGGCAGCCGATGCCGACCACCTGGCCGGCATCGAAGACCTGAAAAAGAGCGGCCAGCATCAGGAATGTCACGGCAAAACCGGCGACCTCGAGATGACTGTCACCGGTTTCATCCAGAAACAGTGCAACGATGCGTTCCGGCCATGTCAGCATGATTGTCGCCATCGCCGCCATGAACAGCATGCCCAAGGCGATCGCGGTCATGCCCGCACGGAAAACGGCCGAGGGATCATTTCGCCCCACCGCCATGCCGACCCGAATGGTGGCCGCCTGGCTCAGGCCCAGGGGAACCATGAAGGTGACGGCAGCGCATTGGAGCGCAATTTGGTGGGCTGCGAGTTCGAGGGTGCCGATCCAGCCCATGAGAAAACCCGCGGAGGCAAACAGGCCGATTTCCATGACCAGCGTGATCGCGATCGGCAGACCAAGTTTCCAGATCTCGGTAAAACGCTGCCAGTCCGGGCGCCAGAAACGGCCGAGAATGCTGTAGCGGCGAAAGCGCCTGTCGATCATGATAAAAGTCAGGAGCCCGACCAGCAAGAAGCACTCGGTGAGCGCTGTGGCGATCCCGGCCCCGAGAAGGCCAAGTTTGGGCATGCCGAAGGCACCGAAAATGAGGGCGTAATCGGCAAGGGCATTGAACAAAATGCCGATAATGCTCACCACCATGGCCGCCGCGGGGCGCTCCAGTGCGGCGATGAAGTTGCGCAAGGTAACGAACATAAGCGCTGGCAGAAAACCGAAAACCGCGGCTTGTGCGTAGGGCTTGGCCAGGTCGATCAGGCTCATCTCCTGACGCAGGAGACCGAGGATCACATCGATCCGCCACATCATGATCGATGCAGGCACGCCTACGACCAAGGCAACCCAAAGCCCCTGACGCACGGTCCTGCGTACATCACGAACCTCGTTCTGGCGCCGGCCAAGACATTGGGCCATCATCGGTGAGATGGCAGCGATAATGCCGACCGAGAACAGGAACAAGACAAAGCGGACATTGGCAGCAAGCGCGCTCGCTGCCAATTCTTCGGCGCCTAGCCAGCCAATCATCACCACGTCGGTGGTTTGTATGACGATGCTGCCGAGATTGGTCAGAATGATGGGCCAACTCAGCTTGGTGAGGTGCTTCGCCTCTCTCGCCCAGCCCGTCCAGCTATCGTCAATCGGTGGTGATGGCGCCATCGTCATCGAAATCCCGGCGGAAGACGTGTCACGCGATGATCGCGGCACACGGAAGAGAGAGGCTGCGATCTTCATATAAACGATGCGGTTGGTCCATGTAGACGGTGCGTCTGACCATCTTGCAACAGTCCAACCCACCGCTCTTTTCCAATTCCGGGCGCTTTGATTCAGATATTGGTCAGCTTCAAGGCGTAATGTCGTGTCAATCGGGTCACAATCGGCAGGCGAAAGCCGAATTGATCCAATCTTACCTTATGGCAATACCATCGCGCATTGAATGAGGGCCTGCTAATACACCATCAATGGTCAGTTCATGATTTAGATTTTTCATGATGATTTGTCGCCAAAGTTCTATCAGGGTCTAAGCTGGACTGCTTTATCGAACGCCGCTCATCACATTGTTTGTCGAGACACGATCGAATGACAACATATGATGCTTAAGAGCTTGGTGGAGAGGGGATGATGTCAGATCAGCCTCGAAGAAGAGGGAGTGGGTTAACGGCTTGATGACGCTCGCACGCTTTCTTCTACGGGCGCTCGTCTGGGGCCTTGTCGGCTTGGGCCTTGCCGTCGGCATCTTCCTCGGCCGATTGAGCACGGGCCCGGTGGCGCTTGACTGGCTGAAGCCCAACATTGAAGAAGCGCTAACACCTGGCCATAGCGATATCCAGGCCACCGTCGGCCGGACGGAACTACGCTTGGATGAGAATCGTCGGACCATCGAGCTGGTCGGACTCGATGTCCGTTACCTTGCCAATGACGGACGACCTCTCCTCACCTTTCCCGAAGTCGAGGTCGCGCTTAGTATCGAAGCGCTTCTGAAACACGGCCTGATCGCCGCCTCCAAGGTCGAAGCACGGGCACCGTCCCTTCGGCTGACCAGAGATGTCGATGGTGTCATTGGTCTCTACTCCGCCGAGATGGACAAAGACCAGTCCTTGTCCAATGTGGACTTTGCCGCCTTTGTTCGCCACTTCGTGCTGGCGCCAAAATCCGACGATCGCATCGCCTTTCTCAAACGTCTGCATATCAGCGGCGGTCGCGTTTCCTATGATGATCAGACCCGCGCTGAGACGCTGACAGCGGAAGCAGCCGACCTCGTCCTGGTCAGACAAGTCGACGGTGTGAGTGGTTGGCTGAAGGCTGACCTCGTTCAAGAAGGCGGGCATGCGTCGTTGCAGGTCCTCGGCCGCGCCGATGTGCCCGCCGAGCGGATCCATCTCGATGTCGAGGTGACCGATCTCATCATTGCCGATTTGCTGTCGCCCTGGCAGTCCGACCTGCCTTGGTATACTCCCGAGCTCGATCAATTTCGATCACCTGTGCAGGCCTCGATCGAAAGTGCCGTTGCTTTCGATGGCACCATGTCCTCACTCGAGGTCGACATGCAGATGACGGAGGGAGTGCTGGATTTGCCGGCCTATCTTGCCCGTCCCCTTGATGTGACGCTAGCCGAGTTCGAAGGCGTCATTGCGCCTACCCTTGATACTGTTGATATCAAGCGATTTCGCCTGGTCAGTCTTGGCGCCGAGATGCAGGCAAAAGGCAAAGTCTCGTGGCGACATGACCAAGCGAATGCCGACCTTGATCTGAAGGCGACCAATGTTCGTGCGGAAGATCTTCCGATTTTCTGGCCGTTCGCCTTTGCCGAGGACGGGCGAACATGGGTTGTCGACAATATCAGGGCCGGTCTGGTGACAAGCGCCGAGGCCAAACTCGACCTCCGTCCAGATGATTTCGGTCCGGAACCATTAAGGGATGATGCGCTGAAGGGCAGCTTCGTCTTCGAAGGGCTGAGCGTTCGCTACATCGACACCATGCCCCCCCTGATCAAGGGGAGGGGTACGGCAAGCTTCGATGCGGACCGGCTGCATTTCGACGTTGCTGGCGGGGAGAATGCAGGGGTCGATCTGATCGACGGCACCGTCACGATTACCGGGCTCGGTAAACCCGGCAGATATGCGACCCAGCTCCAGGTGCTCGCCGATACCAGTGGCCCGATCGATCGGGCCCTCGCTCTTCTCGATCACCCGCCCCTGGACGTGGCGAAGGATCTGGCGATTGCGCCGGAGCGGGCCTCGGGCGAGTTTGGCGCCAAGCTCGATATCCGCATGCCGTTGCACGATCATGTGACCGAGGAGGAAGTCGATGTTCTCGCCAATGCCGACCTCAGCAATGTCGCCATCAAAGGCCTGCCCCGACTTGGCGATGATGTCCAGCTCGACCAGGGGGCCTTTCAATTAACCCTGGGCTCGGAGACGGTCCGGCTCGATGGCAAGGCCCATGTCGCCGGTCTGCCCTTGGCGATTGACATCGAGGAACCCTTGACCGAGGGGACTGCGAAGCGCCGGATCGTCCTGGGCGGGCGGCTGAGCAAGGCCATGCTCGATCGTTTTGATATCGCTGTTGACGCTCTTGAAGGCACGCTCGTCTTCGACGCCACGGTGACCGAGACAAATGACAATCTTTGGGTTGATCTTGATGCTGATCTAGCCGAGCTGGCGGTGGCAGTGCCCGGCCTTACCTGGCAAAAAGCGGCCGGCGACAAGGGGAAACTACTCGCATCGATTGCCGTGCCGAACGAAGGCCCTATCGAGGTCAAGCAGTTCGAGTTGACCGCCAATGAACTTCGGGCGATCGGAAATCTGAGCCTTTCCCAACCGGACTACGAGATCGAAGCACTCGCCCTTACCGACATCCGGCTCGGCAACAGCCAAGGTGCTCTTCGCCTCAAGAGGAACGAGGTTGGCCTGGACATCGTTGTCGAAGCGACGACGCTCGATCTGGATAGCCTTCTTGAGGATGACGATAACAGCGAGATTGATCTGAGCGGTCGCTTTGATCTGGCCATCAGGTCCGATCAGCTGGTCTATAAGGGGCTTGGCTTTCAGAACATGCAGGCCGACGCATCACGTCGGGAGCGTGAATGGCGAACGGCCAGTTTTCTCGGCACCCTTGCGAGCGGCGACAACATCGCCTTGGAGCTGGTGCCGGCGGGCGATTTCCAGCGGCTCGATATCAGAAGTGATGATGCAGGGGCCCTCCTCAAGGCGCTAGATCTTGGTCAAAGCGTCGATGGCGGCGACTTCCATCTCGCCGCGACCTTGACCTCGCAGGACCCGCTCACGGCCCAAGGTCGTTTAGAGATGGATCGCTTTACGCTTGCGAACGCGCCGCTCCTGGCAAGGCTTCTGACCGTCGCCTCACTGACCGGCATCGGCAATCTTCTGGAAGGCGAAGGCATCCAAGTCGACAATCTGATCCTTCCCTTTTCGCTGCGAAATCAGAAACTCACGCTGACCGATGGCCTGCTGCGCGGCTCACAGCTGGGCCTGACGACCAAAGGGACTTTCGATCTGAAAGCGGAAACCCTCGACCTCGCGGGCACGATCATTCCTGTCTACAGCATCAACCGCCTTATCGGTCAGGTGCCGATCATCGGGCGAATTCTCACCGGTGCTGATGGTCGAGGTGCTTTTGCAGCTACCTATAAAATCAGCGGCCCGAAAAGTCAGCCCTCCGTCTATGTCAATCCATTGTCCATCTTGACGCCGGGCCTGATTCGCGACTTCTTCGGCGGTCTGGTCAATGGAACGCTGGCACCGCCCGATATACGTGAAACTGATGATTGAGACTTTGGATTGAGCCCATTGCGTCGTCGAGCACGACGCAAGCTTCATCAGAGGCGTCGCGCCGGGCAACCCATCAAGGTTAAAGAAATCCGCTTTTTTCGCCAATTCGGATCGATCAAAAGAGGGCCGGTGCACTCTTTTTTGATGAGGTCGAGTTCGCTGGTTTGTTCTTATGCCAAACATGCTCGAACATCACCGGTTCGGCTCATGGGTGACATTCAAAAAACCCCTGTCATCAATACGTTGAGTGGCAATGCATTTTCTTCAAAAACCCATGTGTTCCAGGGCCTTTGAGCATGTTTGGCGGATTGATTTTGCTCCGATTTTATGGTTGATTGCGTCGCCGTTTATAAGCTGATTGGGATTAGTGGATGACGGTCAATTTGAGCAAACCGCTCGATATTTATTTTGGTGATTGAATGTCGATTGGCGAGCTCGGTTGAGTGACGCTTTGGGGCAGAATGTCGATTTTAAACGTCAGAAAGCTCCAAGAAAATGATGCGCATCAATCGTCCAGATATGTCGATGGGCATCGTCAATTGATCAATCTTAAGGAGGGAACATGTTTGGTGCAATATTAGGTGCTGTCGGTAGCTCCGTCTTTGGAGGTACGGCAAAGAAGTTTGGTGGCGATCTGTTTGGCAAGCTGCTTGGCGGCGGCGGTGGCCTGGGCAACATGCTCTCGAAATTGTTTGGTGGTGGGCAAAAAGCCGGCGGCAACGACCAGGCAGCGCTTCTCCTCAACGAGATCAAGAACATGCTGACCCAGCTTGTGCAGAATTTCGACAAGAAAGGCGGCAACTGCCAAGGGGGCCACGGTGCCCACGGCCGTGGTGGCAACGACCATATGCATGGCGGCAGGGGTAACGACGACATGCATGGTGGGCGTGGCAATGATCGCATGCACGGTGGCAGAGGCCGCGATCACATGGATGGCGGCTGCGGCAACGACCATATGTATGGCGGTCGCGGCAGCGACCACATGCACGGAGGCCGGGGCAACGATACCATGAGTGGTGGCCGAGGCCGTGATCATATGGACGGCGGCTGCGGCAATGACCGCATGTACGGCGGTCGCGGCAGCGACCACATGCACGGAGGCCGGGGCAACGATACCATGAGTGGTGGCCGAGGCCGTGATCATGTGGACGGCGGCTGCGGCAATGACCGCATGTACGGCGGCCGGGGCAGCGATCACATGCATGGTGGTCGTGGCGATGACACCATGAGCGGTGGTCGCGGCAACGACCGCATGTACGGTGGTCGTGGTGATGACACCATGAGCGGTGGTCGCGGCAACGACCGCATGTACGGTGGTCGTGGTGATGACACCATGAGTGGCGGCCGTGGCAACGACACCATGTATGGCGGTTCGGGCCATAACCATATGAATGGTGGTTCCGGTAATGACACCTACGTTATTGGTTCGGGCAGCGATAATGTCATTTCCGACAGTCGAGGTCATGATACCGCCCGCTTCAGTGGCTGTCGCGGGGATTACGATTTTTCGCGGTCCGGCAATGATTTGATCGTCAGTGGCAAGGATGGCTCAAGAACGACGTTCAAAGATCACTATGCTGGGCGTGCTGTCGAGAATATGGAGTTCGCCAATGACCGTGATTCTCATTGGAATCCACGTGTTTGAATATCGATCCCATAAGCTGGACATCATTCGGCCATCGGCAGATCGTCCGGGTCTTGATGGGTTGAAGGTTAGCCGCCCTCAAGCTTGAGAGGTTTGGGCGTTGATTGCTGTGACGGGCAGAGTTGCTAACGGTTCTCGTTTGCCGTTCTGCCCGTCTTGCTTGTCCGCTCAATCGATGGATCGAATGTCCAGAATCTCGGTTGCACGTTGTTTTGCCAGCTCTCGAAGCTTCGGTAAATTTCGTTCGGCATTGGCGACATACGCAGAATTGCGCTCGTCCTCCTCACTTGCCGTTTTCGCCCAGATCAGCGAGGCGGCGATGACCCAGAACACCGGTAGAACGAAGATCCAAAACGCATGATCGCCAAACATCGCGAGGCCCAGGGCCAATTGATCACCGATCTCGGACAAGATGTGGCTTAGGTTGACTGCAGATTCCATTGAAATCCTCCTGGCACGCCGATGAGACTGGTCTTGCCCGTTCATGAGGCCGGCTGACGTGATGGCCCTGAAGAGGCGTTGGGTCGCTGATCGTGGTCAGGTGCAGACATCGCCGGTCGTTAACCATCGATCCGACGCTAGGACAAAACCAACGAGCACGCATCAGCAAAAGGCAGCCTTTCGGCATACTGGAATATTGCCGCCTCTTATTCGATCGCTTCCGATCCACCGCCTTTGACCATGATTCGATGATGACCAATCAATCGGTTGCTAGGCTTTCCACGTATCACCAAGAGAGAATCAATGTTGTGGACGTCCAATGGGTCATCTTTCGTTCCAGCAGCGCGATCCATGGACGCTATCGTTCTGGGCAAGGAAAATACGCCGTCAATTTCACTTAAAAGTAGAAGATTTTCTGATTTTCCCTGCATCGATCTCCGATGAGGTTTGCGTATTAACCTCCTCAAAATACGCACAAATAAGCGACGGAACGGGCACTTTCACACAAACACCGGTTGTTTTTCTCCTTAAAGGACTTTGCGCGTATCGCGCGAAAGCTATATGGTAAAGATAGGTGCCAATGATTCGACCAAAAAGACTTTTTGCACCGCGGGGACGTGACTATGAACTTACATCGTATGCTGATGAGCCGAGCGGATCAGGGAAAGCCGATCAGGGTCGGCTTGATCGGGGCAGGCAAATTCGGTTCCATGTTCTTGGCCCAGGCTCGGCTGACGCCCGGACTTCACATCGTCGGTGTGGCCGACCTCGATGTCGACCGTGCCAAGACGTCCATGCGGCGATTGGGCTGGTCCGCAGCGCAAATCGACGCTCCTACCTTTGCCGAGGCGACCGACAGCGGCAAGACCCATCTCTCAGACGACGCCACGGCGCTTATCCGTACGCCCGGCCTTGACGTCCTGATCGAGGCGACCGGTGATCCGGGCGCCGGCGTTCGTCATGCGCTTTTCGGCATCGAGCACGGTCGGCATCTCATCATGGTCAATGTCGAGGCTGACGTGCTGGTCGGTCCTCTTCTGGCCGAACGGGCTCAGAAAGCCGGCTTGGTGTACAGCCTCGCTTATGGTGATCAGCCGGCGCTGATATGCGAGATGGTCGACTGGGCAAGGGCTTCCGGTTTTCCAGTGGTTTGCGCCGGCAAGGGAACCCGATACCTGCCGATCATGCATCGTTCGACGCCCGCAACGGTCTGGGCTCATCACGGCTTCACCGCGGAAGAGGCAAAAGAAGCCGGCATGAACGCCAAGATGTTCAATAGCTTCATTGACGGGACGAAATCCGGCATCGAGATGGCTGCCGTTGCCAATGCCTGCGATCTGGAGGTCCCGACCAAGGGATTGAGCTTCCCGCCTTGCGGCATCGATGATTTGCCTTATGTCCTGCGTCCGATCAGTGCTGGTGGTCAGCTCGAGCACGAAGGCACGGTCGAGGTAATCACCGATCTGGAACGGGATGGCCGGCCTGTCTATCGCGACCTTCGCTATGGTGTCTATATCGTTTTCAAGGCACCCACCGATTATGCCAGGGCATGTTTTAGCCAATACGGCTTCACGGTCGATCCAAGCGGGAATTACACCACGATCTATCGACCGATTCATATGATCGGTCTCGAACTCGGTATCAGCGTTGCCTCGGCGGCGCTTCGCCATGAACCGACGGGATGTCCACGAGGCTTCAGGGGCGATGTGATCGCAACGGCCAAACGCGACATGATGGCAGGTGAGACGCTCGATGGCGAAGGGGGCGCTTGCGTCTGGGGCAAGCTGATGCCGGCCAATGTGTCGATTGCCGGTGACTATCTGCCAATCGGTCTCGCGCAAAATGTCGAGTTGGCCCGGCCGGTCGCGGCCGGAACCTCGCTGAGGATGGCCGACGTGGTTCTCGATCCAAGCGATCAGATCATGGCCCTCCGCCGGACCATGACGGGAGCGGAACCGTGAGGAACGGTCCCAGAATAAATTATCGGCGTGTTAACGGTCTTTTAAGACCCCCCGACCATGATGATGATGACCCTAATGGAGAATCATTGATGGCCGGCACGCAGCAAGGCATGCTTAACGAGACCCCGAGCGTCCTGATCGACGAACAGGACTTGCGTCTAACACTCCCGGAAGCGACCATGTTCATCGTTGCTTCATCCGGCGCCCTTTGGGTCTGTCTGTTCGGTCTGGCCAACTTCCTGATGGGCTAGGGGTTAATCCTGCGGCTGCCGGCTCCGCAAGCCGGAATCATCCTCCGAACGGCTGATGATCCTCGCTAATGCTTGCCTATTGAGCCTTTCGGACAAGACCCTCATGTTACGCTCCGATCGATCTCAAGAGCCGATCATCGCCTATAACGTCTCTTTTTCGTCATAAAGCTTCAGCACGGCGATGCCGTCCAGCTTGTCATGACCTTTGCTTGACAGAATGCGAAAGAGATTGGCGGCCTGGCTCGCCATCGGCGTTGGAACCTTGAGCCCTTTGGCAAGATCGTGCACCATATCCAGATCTTTCAGAACCTGAAAAGCGTAGCCGGCGGGTGCAAAGTCGCGCGCGATCATCCGCGGCAGAAGCTTTTGCAGCATGTTCGAACCAGCATAACCCTGGCCGAGGGCTTCGGGAATTTTCGTGGCATCGACCTCACCTGCCTCGGCCAGCGCTAGGGCTTCAGCCAGGATACAATAATTGCTCAATACCAGGACCTGATTGACCATCTTGGTAATCTGTCCGGCCCCGATCGGCCCCATGTGCGTTGTCTTGCCGAGATCGTTCAGGACCGGGAGCGCGCGCTGCATGGCAGCCTTATCGCCCCCTGCCATGATGGCAAGCGTCCCCGCTGCGGCAGCAGGGGGCCCGCCCGACACTGGCGCGTCAATCCAGGCCATACCGGTCTGATCGAAGAGGCGCTTGGCCAAGGCTCTGGTGGTCTCGACCGGCGTGGTGGAATGATCGATTAGAATTTTTCCGGCGCTGCCCCCGGCGGCAATGCCATGGTCACCGAAGATGGCAGTTTCCAGGTCTTCTTTGGTCATCACGCAGATATGAATCATCTCGCACGATGCCGCGACGTCGCTCGCTGATTTTGCGGGCATGACACCATGAACCTTGGCAAGCATGACCCTGTCGTCCAGAAGATCGAACCCTCTGACCTGGTAGTTCAAAGCTGACAATCGTTTGGTAAAACCCTGCCCCATCAGACCCAACCCGATGAAGCCGATAATCCCCGACCTTTCCGTCATCACCCTGCTTCCTTCCCAACATGATTTCCGACGATCACCATGTCACCAACCATGGCCTCTCAGTTCAGAGAAAGCAGATCGGATCGACATAATCCATCGACGGAGAGCGAAAACCAAGCCTTCTGGTGCTTGACTCATCCCGCGCCTCCAACATCTTCCCGCTGGCCAGCCCCTCAGGCCGGCGAGCCGACGCTTGACCTGGCGGTGCGCATGGTTCACGCCTTCCATGCCATAGAGGGCAGTAACGGGTAGATGTTCAGCACGGACGTTGTGTAAAAGGAACTCAAGCTCCCCACGGCACGGCCCGACAACAAACTGATAGGATCGGACAGAATGTCATGATTCCCGGATTTTCCTCCAAACGTCGCTTTACCGAACTATCGGAACAAGAGATTCTCGCTTTGGCCATCTCAGCGGAGGAAGATGATGCGCGCATTTATCTGACCTATGCCCAACATCTGCGTGCGGATTTTCCCCAAAGCGCCAAGGTCTTCGAAGGCATGGCCAAAGAAGAGGAAACCCATCGACAGCGGCTCATCGACCTCCATCAAAAGCGCTTCGGCGAGATCATACCCCTGATCAGGCGTGAGCATGTTGCTGGTTTCTATCACCGCAAGCCGACCTGGTTGATGCAGAATTTGGGCGTCGAGCGCATTCGGGAGGAGGCCGCCGAAATGGAACGGGCCGCCCACCATTTCTACGTCAAGGCGGCACAGCACACGACCGACGCCGGCACCAGGAAGCTCCTTGGCGAATTGGCACTTGCCGAGGCCGGCCATGAAAAAGCGGCGGATCGCCTGGAAACCGAGCATCTCGGCGATGGCGAGCGTGACGAGGAGGACAGGGCCTCCCACCGTCAATTCATCCTGACATGGGTTCAGCCGGGCCTTGCCGGTCTGATGGACGGCTCGGTTTCGACGCTCGCCCCGATCTTCGCCGCTGCCTTTGCTACGGGCGATACCTGGCAGACTTTTCTCGTCGGCCTGGCCGCCTCCGTCGGAGCCGGGATTTCCATGGGCTTCACCGAAGCCGCCTCCGATGATGGCGAACTGTCCGGCCGTGGCTCCCCGGTCAAGCGTGGTCTTGCCTCAGGCGTGATGACGACGATCGGCGGGCTCGGGCACGCTTTGCCCTATCTCATTCCCGACTTCAACACCGCGACCACGATTGCGGTCATCATCGTCTTTTTCGAACTTTGGGCAATTGCCTGGATCCAGAACAAATATATGGACACACCGTTTTTCCGCGCCGCCTTCCAGGTGGTCCTCGGGGGTGCCTTGGTGTTTGCAGCTGGCATTCTGATCGGCAATGCCTAGCGCATCGACCGAAACATGACTGGTCGTCATGTTGGAAAAGTTGAGGCAGAACCAATGGGATAGTATACCGTCAGTTGACTCCTATGACTGCGTCGGTGCACGCGGGGCGAGCTATTCCTGGTTTAGGTTTTCAGGCGGATAACGACGGCAGAAAGTGACGGTTGACCTGCCCTCTGGGCAGCACCGCTGGCCAAGAAGATCAAGGAACAAACTGTTCGTTGAGAATGCGCTCCTCCAAATCGTGTTCCGGGTCGAAAAGGAGGGTCAGGCTGTTGGTTCGGTCCTCCCAGACCTCGACGCTGACGACGTCGCGAATTTCCGTGTAGTCGGCGACCGCGCTGACCGGACGTTTTTCGGGATCCATCACGTCGAAGCGAAAATGGCTGTTGCTGGGCAGAAGCGCACCTCGCCAGCGCCGCGGCCGGAACGCGTTGATCGGGGTGAGGGCGACGAGATTGGCGCCGGTCGGCAGGATCGGGCCGTGGGCGGAAAGATTGTAGGCGGTGCTGCCGGCGGATGTCGCCACCAGCACGCCGTCGCACACCAGTTCCGCCATGCGGGTCACACCATCGATGGCGATCTTGATCTGCGCTGCCTGACGGGTTTCCCGAAACAGCGATACCTCGTTGATCGCCAGACCATCCTGAATGGTGCCGTCGCGCATCTCGGCGCGCATGCGCAACGGGTGGAGGGCTACCGCCGCAGCATCATCCAGGCGTTCGCGCAGCTGATCGCTTCGATATTCGTTCAACAGAAAGCCGACGGTGCCGAGGTTCATCCCGTAGACCGGCACCGGGCGTTCCATGATGCTGTGCAGCGTTTCCAGCATGAAGCCGTCGCCGCCAAGGGCGACCAGGACGTCGGCTTCATCATCGGGAGCATCGCCATAGAGCGCTTTGAGGTCGAGCCTCGCTTCTTGAGCTTCTGGCGTATCCGCGGCTCTGAAGCCTATTTTCGATAAGGGGATATCGATCTCGTCCTTGTCGATCGTCGCATCGGTCAAACCCGTCAGCTCCAGCACAAGGCCACTGGATTTCAGCAGCTTTCCAACCTGTGGCGCCCGTACTTTGGTGCGAGTTCTTGCAGAACGTCAAGGAAATGAGCCGGCCTGGGCAGAAGCTTCCGGCTTCAAACATTCACATTAGGACCCATTGCTCCTACATTGATGGGAGGAATGTATGGTTCTGGTTCGATCCTGTTCAAGCAAAGCTGGATCGCACGAAGATCAACACCTGGATCGAAAGAGCGAACCGCCGCGCTTGGACGGGAAACGGAAACAGTTGGGAGCACCGCAGCACATGATGATCGACCCTTTTGATCGTATCGTCGATTACATCAGAATTTCGGTGACAGATCGCTGCGATTTCCGCTGTGTCTATTGCATGTCGGAAAATATGACGTTCCTGCCGAAAAAGGATCTGTTGACCCTGGAGGAGTTGGATCGGCTTTGCTCGGCCTTTATCGATCTCGGTGTCAAGAAGATCAGGCTGACTGGCGGTGAGCCCCTGGTGCGCCGCAATATCATAAGCCTGTTTCAATCCCTTAGCCGGCATCTTGAGACAGGCGCGCTCAAGGAGCTGACTGTCACCACCAACGGCAGCCAGCTGGACCGCTTTGCCGGCGAGCTTGTCGATGCCGGTGTTCGCCGGATCAACGTTTCGGTCGACACGCTGAACAAGGAAAACTTCGAAAAAATCACCCGCTGGGGCAAGTATGACAAGGTCATGGCCGGCATCCAGGCGGCCAAATCGGCAGGGCTTGCGATCAAGATCAACGCGGTTGCGCTCAAAGGTGTGAACGACGGCGAGTTCGATCATATGATCCGCTGGTGCGGTGATGAGGGCTTCGATCTGACCCTGATCGAGACAATGCCGCTCGGCGAGATCGACGGCGATCGCACCGAGCAATATCTGCCGCTTTCCAAGGTTCGCGCCGATCTCGAGCAGCGCTGGCGTCTGACCGATCTTCCGGATCGCACCGGCGGCCCCGCCCGTTACGTGCGCATCGAGGAGACCGGCGGGCGGCTTGGGTTCATCACCCCGCTGACCCACAATTTCTGCGAGAGCTGCAATCGTGTCCGCGTGACCTGCACCGGCAAGATGTATATGTGCCTCGGCCAGGATGACGAAGCCGATCTCTGCACCCCGCTGCGTGCCTCGGAAGGAGACGATCTGGTCAAGCAGGCCATCTTGGAGGGGATCTCCCGAAAACCAAAAGGGCACGATTTCGTCATTGACCGATATCATAAGCAGCCGGCCGTCAGCCGACATATGAGCGTCACCGGCGGCTGAATATTATCGGTGGATGGTAGCAGGCACCGACACTAACCCGTTGATCAAACAATCGCCAAACCGCACGCATGGCCACTGACGCTGTGCGCCTCGATGATGTTCGAGGGAACGCGTTGGTGCCAGTTTCGCTCTCGGCAACAGGGCTCCAGCCAGCAGCCCGAAACGTGCTTGAGGCGATCAGGATGTCGTTCCGATTGCATCAGGCTGCCTGACAGGAAATCTTACACGCCAACCAATAAGTGTAAATTTTACACAACATGTATGAAGAACGCATTCCAAATAATATATTGATAAAGCTCAATTTCGATAGATGGCACGGACCTTGCGTTAGTACCTCTCGTTGAAACTTTATCGGAGGGGTTTATGCCAGGTAAAATGTTAGCGATGTTTGCAGGTCTTGTTGCATTAGGACTAGCAGGTACCGCCAAGGCCATTCCCGTTGATCTCCAATTGTCCTTGGTCATCGACGATTCGAGTAGCATCAACAACAGCGAATTCAGCCAGCAGATCAATGGATACGCCAATGCCTTCCGCCAAACGGAAGTCATCGACACGATCGTCAATTCGCCCAACGGCATTGCCGTCAACACCGTACTTCTTCGCTACCAGTGCTGCTGAAGTCATCGGGTTCACACAACTGCAAACTGCCCAGGACGTTGAAGATTTCGCAGACGATCTCGCCGCGATTACCCGGTTCGGCGGTTCAACCAACATTGCCGGCGGTATCAACCTTGCAGTCGAAACGATCGCGCTCAACGGCTTCGAGAGCGGCAACATCATCATCGACGTTTCAGGCGATGGCGCACACAATGTAAGCGGCGATGCCGCCGCTTCCCGTGATGCCGCGTTGTCGGCCGGCGTGTCCCGGGTCAATGGCATCGCCATTGGCGGGTCAAGCGTTTTCGACTTCTACCAGGCCAATGTGATCGGCGGCCCCGGCGCCTTTATTCTGCAAGCTAACAGCTTCGACGAGTTCGAGACGGCGATCGCAACCAAAATCGGGGTCGAGGTCGGTGCGCCTGAAGCAATCGATGTTCCGGAGCCGGGCTTGATCAGTATGCTTGGACTCGGTTTCCTGTTCCTTGGCTTTGCAATGCGTCGACGTCACATGTCCTAGTGCATCGACCCAAACACATAATTCACATATGTTTGGAAAAGTTGTCGCAAAACCGATAACCTGGTGTACTGGAAGCTGAAACGTCTGAACGCGTCAGTGCACGGTATGATCCCGATTAAGTAGCGGATCGAAGCGGCGGCCCTTGGGGCCGCCGCTTTTCGTTGGCCCGGCAAAACCCGAGCAGCTTTTTACCCATCACAGATACCGCCTGGAGCGTGCTGGGGTTTGACGATCGAGGTTTCACCCATCACAACTAGATTGTGAGCTTGTTCAAAACGCGATGTCTGCGTGCATCCTGCTGTTTACAACGAGCGCCATTGACGGATCGACCGGCATTGCTCCTGTGATCGTTGGGTCGGCAGCCAATCTAGGGTGACGGATGATCCTTTTTGCACCAAGCAATGAAAACGATCTCAAAGCTGCGGTCGAGCAAGCCTGTGCTGATGGGCGTTCGTTGGAGCTTGTCGGCAGCGGTTCCAAACGCTCCCTCGGACGGCCCCTG
Organism: uncultured Alphaproteobacteria bacterium; assembly: GCA_963787265.1. Lineage (GTDB taxonomy): Bacteria > Pseudomonadota > Alphaproteobacteria > Geminicoccales > Geminicoccaceae > JANQPX01. The sequence goes on from CAWBCX010000024.1 coordinate 18,307, forward strand.
GAGACCGACGATCGGCTCGATCTTTCGAAGCTTGAAGGCATCGTCGACTATGAGCCTGCCGAGCTGGTTCTCACGGTAAAGCCAGGGACACGGCTCGCCGAGATCGAAAGCTTGCTGTTTGATGCCGATCAGGCGCTCGCCTTTGAGCCGCCCGACTACAGCGAATTGCTGGGCGGCGAGCACAGTGGCACCGTTGGCGGCATGATCGCCTGCAATCTTTCTGGGCCGCGCCGGATCAAGGCCGGAGCTGCTCGCGATCATCTCCTGGGCTTTCGCGGCGTGACCGGCCATGGCCAGGCGTTCAAATCTGGTGGCAAGGTGGTGAAGAACGTTACCGGTTACGATCTCTCCAAACTCGTGACCGGCTCCATGGGAACGCTTGCAGCGTTGAGCGAAGTCAGCATCAAGACTTTGCCAAAGCCCGAAACGACCTGGACTTTGGTGTTGCGCGACCTCGATGATCGGGCAGCGCTCGCGGCGATGACCAAGGCCATCACCTCGTCCCATGAAATTTCGGGTGCCGCCCATTTGCCGACATCCGTGCCTGCGAGATTGGGCTTCGGCACCGCGGCCCTCACCGCACTTCGGCTGGAAGGGCCGGGGCCGTCGGTGGAGGCTCGTTTTAGCGCACTCACTAAAGATCTTGGAGGCGGCGATAAACTTGAGGATACCGGTTCCCTTACTCTGTGGCGAGGCTTGCGTGATATTGCCCCGCTCACAGCCAGGCCCGATCAGGCAGTCTGGCGGCTTTCGGTGCCACCGAAGGCTGGCCCGGACGTCGTGGCGGCCGTCCAGGCAATGCTGGAAATCACCTATTACTTCGATTGGGCCGGAGGCCTCGTCTGGCTTGCCACAGCGGATCATGGCGATGCAGGCGCCGGTGCCATACGCGAGCGCGATCGCCATGGTTCCTGCAGCCGGAAGCGGGCATGCGACCTTGATCAGGGCACCGGAAAGCGTTCGCGCGAGCGTGCCCGTCTTTCATCCGCAGCCAGCACCGCTCGCGGCACTGACCAAACGGGTCAAGGAGAGTTTCGATCCCAATCGTGTGCTCAATCCTGGCCGTATGTACAAGGGCGTTTGAGCGATGCAGACCAGCTTTACGCTTGCCCAGCTTGCCGATCCGGATATGGCGGAAGCGGAGAAAATCCTGCGCAGTTGCGTCCATTGCGGTTTTTGCACAGCGACCTGTCCGACCTTCGTGCTGCTTGGCGACGAACTGGATAGCCCGAGAGGCCGCATCTACCTGATCAAGGACATGCTGGAGAACGACAAGCCGGCGAGCGAGCAGGTGGTCAAACATATCGATCGCTGCCTTTCCTGCCTCTCCTGCATGACGACCTGCCCTTCCGGCGTTCACTACATGCATCTGGTCGATCATGCGCGAAAGCATATCGAGGAAACCTATGCTCGCCCCTTGGCCGACCGCTGGCTTCGCCGCGTCCTGGAAATGGTTCTGCCCTATCCGGCATTGTTCCGTCCTGCCTCTGCTCGGCGCCTGGCTGGTCAAGCCCATCGCTCGCTTGCTGCAAGGGCGGCCCGGCTTGCCGGGACGATTGGGCGCGATGATCGGCCTCGCTCCCGCCTCGATCCCGGCACCGTCCTGGATGGACCGGCCGCAGGTCTTCAAGGCCGACGGCGCGCGCCTTGCCCGGGTCGCTCTTTTGAGCGGCTGTGCTCAGCAGGTCCTGGATCCCGCCATCAACGAGGCGACGATCCGCCTGCTCAATCGTCATGGCGTGGAGGTCGTCGTTCCGATCCAGGCAGGTTGCTGCGGCGCGCTTACCCATCATATGGGCAAGGAAGAGGCAGCCTTGACAGCGGCGCGGGCCAATGTCGATGCTTGGTCTCGGGAGATGGATCTCGATGGCCTCGATGCGGTGATCATCAACACGTCTGGCTGCGGCACCACGGTGAAGGATTATGGCTTCATGCTGCGCGAGGACGGCGCCTATGCCGAACGCGCCAAGACCTTGGCCGCCATCACGCGCGACATCACCGAGTTCATGGCGGAACTTGGTCTGAACGCTGCCGTGCGCGATGTTAATCTCACGGTTGCCTATCATTCCGCCTGCTCGATGCAGCATGGTCAGAAGATCGTCTCGGCACCAAAGCAGCTCCTGGCCAAGGCGGGGTTCTTCATGGTCAAGGACGTTCCCGAAGGCCATATTTGCTGCGGCTCCGCCGGTACCTACAACATCATGCAGCCGGAAATCGCGACTAGGCTTCGGGACCGCAAGGTTGCCAATATCGAGCGAACGGCGCCGGATTTGATCGCAGCCGGCAATATCGGCTGTCTCACCCAGATCAAAAGCGGCACAACGATTCCGGCCGTTCATACGGTGGAGCTTCTGGATTGGGCAACGGGCGGCCCGGCACCGCGGGCCATCGGCAAGCTTTTGGATTAAGCGCCTCGCCATCCCCGTGCTTTGGCGACCACTCGATAGGTTATCGAGCGGGCGCTTATCGATGACGCGTTGCAAATTAATACAACCAAATAAATTCTCAATAGAAAATTAACTACAAATATCACAAAATATAGTTAATATATCGTTTATATTTGCAATTAACCAATGTTAACATTTAATTTACACAAACCAAGAGAAAACATCTTGTCAAAAACTATTATTAAGCGGGTGTCCTCATGCAGATCTTATCCAATTTTGACTTGAAACACTCTCTTCGGGTTGCTGTCACGTTGGCTCTTGTGACCCATGCCTTTCCGAGCCTGGCCTTTGAAGATGAGTGGCGCGATCGTCGAATGGAAACGCCGATCGGCATGGAGAGCACCAGCGCCGGCGAGCGTGCCATCGGCTTTCGTCGCGATGAAGACCATCGTCGCATCGAAACCAATTCGATCTACGGTTCGACCCTTGCGACAGCGATCGGCAATCAGATCAATGTCGAAGCCGCTGTCGGCAGCTCGGTGGTGATCAACGGCAACCAGATCAACAAGGGCAACCAGCTCGCCGTGACCGTCATCTCCGATGATCCGGGCGATCTTCCAAGGGACCTGATCGACGATTTTCGGGATCGAAACTAAGCGTCGACGCGCCCAGCCATCCGGCTCCATAGAAAACACCGGGAAAAAACCATGAACGCACGATCAAGCGCCCTCAGGGGCGTCGCGGTAGCCGGCTGCCTGATGGCCACGGCCTGCACCCAACCCTACAACACTACCGGGAACTATGCCGATCCGATCGGCAGCGCGCCGGTCATGAACAACCCCACCCCCTATACGCCAGCGCTCTATTGCATGGGGGAGCATTTCCAGGGTTTCGGCGCCGAGCCGCCCAAAACGATCTCGGTCGGCAAAATTCTCGACTATACCGGCAAGGACGACATCGAAACCGGGCGTCGTTTGACCCAAGGCGCTGCCTTGATGGCCATGTCTGCGCTGGGTAAGGCCGGTATCCCGCAGGTCGAACGCTTCGACACCTCGGTGACCGAGCTGGAGCTGAAATTCGCCGACAACAAGCTGATCGGCGACATGGCGCAGCAAGGGGGTATCAGACGGATCGTCGCCGGCGAAATTCCGGGATCGGCCTACCACCTGATCGGCGGTATCACCGAGCTCAACTACAATATCCGCTCCAACGAAGGTGAAGTTCTCTACGACATCGTATCCTTCGGTGCACGCTATTACGTGATGAATATCGGCCTCGACCTTCGCCTGGTGCATACCAAGAGCCTGAAGGTGATCAACACCGTTTCCTATCAAAAACAGATTATCGGCCGCGAGTTGCGTGCCGGGTTGTTCGAGTTCTTTGACGGCAAGCTCCTCGATCTCGGCCTCGGCGAACGCTCGCTCGAGCCGATCCAGCTCGCTGTCCGCTCGGTGATCGAGCGTGCCGTTTTCGAACTCATGCGAGATCTCAACCGCCTGCCGGAAAAATCCTGTGCAGATCGTCTCTACGGACCCGATCTACATCTGGCTGGTGGCGTTGGGAAGACGTCGGAGGACGAGAAGAAGGGTGACGACGGCAAACCAACACCGCTTCTTCCCGCCAATGACGCCGATCAGGTCCGTAAGTCCTAAACGTTCCCATCCCTCAGGAGGAAATGAAGATGCAAAAAGCAGCCCTTACCGCCATGGCTCTTGCTCTTACCGTCGCTGCCGGTGCTGCCCAGGCGGGCGGACCTCACTACCTGCCCTACAACTCGATTCAGGGTCTTGGTGACATGCGGCTTTCGAACGTCCACGTCCACCCACACTACATCCTGGTCAACCCGCATCTCGATATCGACAACGGTATCGAGTTCGGCCAGATCAACGACGGCGAGATGCTGGCCGTTCAGGGCCTCATCTCCAAGGGGCCGAAGAAGGTCACCGGCACGGCGGCGGCTATCGGCAACACCGCCTCTGTGGACGTGAAGGGAGGCACGTTCGTCGAAGGCAACCAGAAGAACTTCGGCAACGCCAACGCCGGCATGGGCGCCCTCGTCCTCGGCGCGAAGAAGGTCGAGCTGACCTCTGCTGCCATCGGCAACGCCACCAACGTCGAGACAAATGGCGATGCCGTTGTGGATCTGAACCAGTCGAACATGGCCTACAGCATAGAGGCCGGTCTGGTCAGCGGCATCTTTACGCCGAGCTATCGTCACGGTCATCGCGATCTCGGCAAGGTCGAAACGACAGCGGCTGCCATCGGCAACTCCCTGTCCGTGGAGTTCGGCGAGCATGACGACGCTCTGGTCTCATCCCGCCAGGACAACTGGGCCGATGCCACCGCGGTCAACCTGACGGCGGTCGCCGGCCGGTTCGACAGCGCCGAGATCACCTCGGCTGCGATCGGCAACGCGCTCAACATCTCCAACGTTACCGACTAAGGCGTCGCCCAATCAACAGACGGCATCTCCAACGTCGTCGTCGTTACCTTGAGACATCTTTCGGGGGTGGTGCAATGCCACCCCCGTTTTTGTCGCTTTCGGCTTCACCTCGCCCTTAGTCGAAACCAACACCGCCACTTAGCCCACTTGGCTCATGGGAGAGGCTGGTGCCCAGGACCCTTATTCCGGGCGCGTCCATGTCGATGATCGAACGGCGGCCCAAACCGGTTTGCCTGATCGCGCTCACGATCTTGCCGCGCCCGTCATAAACGATAAACCCGCTGGGCGAAGGGCGAATGACACTCTCCAGCGTCCCCCTGCCGTCATAGATCAGGACCGAGCCGGCGCTGGCCTCAACGGCGAACAGCTGTGCCAGAAGCCCGACAATAATACCCCAACGCATAAGACACCTCTCCTCCACCTTGCAAAGGTTGATCGGGATCGCCCGGGCAAAGGCTCCAGCCTGCGCCCATCATTGCCGATCACACAACGCCATCCGGCCGACGGTGCCAGCTTGGCGATCCATCGCAACATTAGGGTTAATCGCGCGTTGCTCATCAAGCCATCTTCGCTCAAATGCGCGCTACCTAGGTATGCGAGATCGATGAAAAACAAAAAGAGCCGTACAGGGACTAAATCTGGGCGCGACGTCGAGAGCGGCATGATCGGCTTAACCTTTTGCTATCGAGCGTGATGGTAAAGTCACCATGACGGGCTGTCGCCCGATCGTTGATGGCGCTGGAAACGCTCAGCAAACGGTTCTTACGCTCGGAGTATCAGGCCGATGGATCTCGGAACGTTGCTTGGAATGCTTGGGGGCACGGCTGTGGTGCTCGCGGCTATCCTTATTGGCGGTGATATTTCAATCTTCGTCGATGTCCCAAGTGCCTTCATCGTGATCGGCGGAGGCATGATGGCGACCCTTATCCGATTTAACCTGTCGGAAGTATTTGGCGCTCTCATGATGGGGGTGTCCGTCACCTTCGGCGGTACCAAAGTCAGCGCTCGCGAGCTTATCTCTCAGATCGGCGAGCTTGCCAAGATCGCCCGCAAAGAGGGCCTTATGGGCCTTGAAAATGTTGAGATCAAAGACGAATTTCTAAAAAAAGGCATCCAGCTCTGTGTGGATGGCCTGGCCGCCGACTTTATCAAGAATTCCCTGACTTGCGAGCGCGATCTCTACATCGAGCGGCTGGAGGAAGGCGGGCGGTTCTTCAAGGTTTTGGGGGACGCGGCACCTGCCTTCGGCATGATCGGGACGTTGGTCGGCCTGGTGCAGATGTTGGCCAACATGTCCGATCCCGCCGCCATCGGCCCGGCCATGGCCATTGCTCTCCTGACCACGCTTTACGGCGCCTTGATCTCGAATTTGATCGCCATTCCGATCAGCGAGAAGATGGTGGCCAAACTAGCGATCGAGCAGCTCAATCGCAGCATCGCCATCGAGGGCACGTTGCACATTCAGAACAAGACCAACCCGGATATCATGGTCGAGTTTTTGAATGCTTACCTCCCCGAAGGCCAACGCGTCGTCGAGGAAGCGGCTTAGGCCGGCGCTTTAGGAGGCAGCAGCAATGGCGAAGGATGACGCACCAGCCGGCGCACCGATGTGGATGGTCACCTTTGCTGACCTTATGTCGCTCTTGGTCTGCTTCTTCGTGCTGCTTATTTCCTTTTCCGTGCCTGACATCAAGAAAATCAAGATTGTCGCCGGTTCCATGAACGATGCTTTCGGCTTTTCGAAGGAAGTCATCGTGACTGGCATGATCGAAATCGAAGGCAATCCTCAACACAGGTTCGCCACGGAAGTCGTCCCGCTCCCGCTGGACAATGTGATAGGCCCGATCGATGACGACGGACGTGACGTCACCCGCTCTGCCATGCAATCGGCGGCGTGGGAGGACCTCGACGAGGCTTTGGCGAAAGCGCTGCAGGAAAGCATCGAGGAGGAAGGCTTCGAGGAGGTCTTGCCCAAACCGTTGACCGAGGAAGAAAAATTCGATGAGGTTGAAGAGGACCTCATCGCCACCATCCAGAAATTGCCGGAACTCCAAGAGCTCGCAAATCATGTTGCCATCCAGAGGATACCGGAAGGGCTAAGGATCCAGATGATCGATCAGGCGCGCCAGTCGATGTTTCCGCTGGGCAGCGCTGACTTGCACCCAAAGGCGGTCGATCTCCTGAAGGCGGTCGCTGCTTCCCTTCAGAGCATGCCGAACAAGGTCTGGATCACTGGCCATACCGATTCGCTGCTTTTCAGCCGAAGCGATGGTTACGATAACTGGTCCCTGTCAGTCGACCGCGCCAACGCGACCCGAAAGACCCTCTTCGCAGCCGGCCTTGATCCAGACCGGGTCGCCAGCGTCATCGGCAAAGGCGACACCGATCATTTGATCCCGGAACGACCAGCCGATCCACGCAATCGCCGGATCAGCATCACGCTCCTGCGCGAAGAGCCCCTGCCCGCCCCGCAGATCTCAACGGAAGAGACGTCATCGCTCGTCAGCCCCGATCAACCCTTAATAGCCCGTCGCCGGATCGACGAGATGTTCGGGGAGCTTGCCGGCATCGAGCGCATCGAGCGCGCGGACGATTTGTTGGACACCGGTCACCGGGTTGGAAAGGCTGGCGATATGAGGGGTGATGGTGATCTTGGGATGGCGCCAAAGCGGGCTGGAGGGGGCGAGCGGTTCATCGTCGAAAACATCGAGCACGGCGCCGCCAAGCTGGCCGTCATCGAGCGCTTGTAAGAGGTCAGGCACCACCACATGACCGCCCCTTGCCGCATTGATCACCAAGGCACCCTTCGGAAGGCGCGAAAAGGTCTTGGCATTCAGCAGCCCGCGGGTCGAGGCGGTCAGCGGAAGAAGGCAGACCAAAATATCGCTTTGTTCGAGAAAGGCTGGAAAGGCAGCCTCTCCTGCGACTGTCTCGATACCCTCGATCGCCTTCAGGCGCCGGCTCCAGCCCGTGACATCGTAGCCAATGGCAGCGACATGTCGGGCAGCCGCTTGGCCCATGACGCCAAGCCCCATGATGCCGACGCGGATCTCGCCCGGATCCGCATGAAAATGCCGGGCCCAGACCCGCTCGACCTGCTGTTGGTGATATCGTCCGAACCCGCGGTGGTGACCCAGCACCATCGACAAGACATATTCCGCCATGCGGGTTGCCATCACCGGATCGGCCAAGCGAACGATTGGAACATCCGGCAGTTGGCTGGCGTGACGCCAAAGCTGGTCCACACCCGCCCCCGGCACGATAATGGCCTTGAGCCGATCCATGGCGGAAAAGAGGTCTGGTTCCGGAGTCCAGACCACGGCAACTTCAATCGAGCCGGGATCACTGACATCAGGCCATTGATGCAGGTGATGATGCTGGGCCTGCCGTTTCATTTCAGCCAGCCAATCCTCGGCATTCTCCCAGGGAAAATCAACCAGGACCTGCATGCTCTCCCTCTCTCGGCGGTGCTGAACGGCCGACGCCATGTCTGATTTTCGCGACGCCAGGGGCTTGACGATGATGGGCGATAGCGTCACCCAACATAACAGCCTTCCCGAAGCGGATGGCACCAAGTCGACGAATGAATCCTCGACTTGTCATCAACATATTCCAGGCAGACCCTCACTCATTATGATCAAATCCGGTGACCGAATGCAACCGAGCGCAACCGGTCCAAAAGGACGCTATGCCGCGATGCTGGAAAGCGGTGTCCTGCAGCCCGATCCGATCCAGGCTCAGGTGATCGAGAGACTTCAGCAGCTTCACGATCGGTTGGAGACAGCCTCACCGCTCAAGGCAGACGAAGGCCTATTCGCCAGCCTCGGTCTCGGACGGTGGCCGTCCTGGGGCCGCCGCCGTGATCGATCCGAAGATGCCCTGACCTCTTCTCGCGGCCTCTACATCCATGGTCCGGTCGGCCGCGGCAAATCGATGCTGATGGACCTGTTTTTCGAGACCGCACAGATCGAACCGAAACGGCGGGTTCACTTCCATGCCTTCATGCAGGAAGTCCACAACCGCCTGAACACCCTTCGCCAGGGGGCGGGAGGGTCGGTCCCAGGATGATGTGATCGCTGCCCTCTCCCGCGCTCTCGCCGCCGAGGTCAGGCTTCTTTGCTTCGATGAGTTTCACGTGCAGAACATCGCGGATGCGATGATCCTGGGGCGTCTGTTCGACCATCTGTTCAATGCCGGCATCGTGACCGTGGCCACCTCCAACTTCCCCCCGGACCGGCTCTACGAGAACGGCCTCAATCGCGACCGTTTCCTGCCCTTCATCGAACGTCTTAAAGCCCGGCTGGATATCGTCGCCCTTGCCGGCCCGACCGATTACCGGCTCGAGCGTCTGCAGGACGTGCCGGTCTATTACAGCCCGACCGGACCGGACGCCGATGAGGCGCTTTCGGCCATCTTCGCCAAACTCACCGACGATGCACCGGGTGAGATCGACGAGATCGAGATCGGTTCCCGTCGCCTCGTGGTGCCGAAGGCTGCCCATGGTGTCGCCTGGTTCGACTTTGCCGCCCTGTGCGAGCAACCGCTGGGGGCTGCCGATTATCTGGCCCTGGCTGACCGCTATCACGCCCTCATCCTCCATGACGTGCCCAAGCTCGCGCGCGACAAGCACAATGAAGCCAGGCGCTTCATGACCCTGGTGGACGTCTTGTACGAGTGTCGGGTCAACCTGATCCTGAGCGCCGATGCCGAGCCGCATGACCTCTATCAGGCAGGTGACGGCGCCTTCGAATTCGAGCGGACTGCAAGCCGGCTGATGGAAATGCAAAGCCGGGATTATATCGAGACGCCACCGTCGACCGTCGCTGCCGCCGATTTCGTGCCCTTTGCGCTCACCACCGATCTGATATAATGGCATATCCATAACATTGCTTTCGCCGCGACTGCAGGGGGAAAGTCTCGTCACGCCTCGGCGACAAAGGCCCGATAATCCTCGACCAAGCCCTCGACCGCCACGTTGAAGAGCCGCTTGCCGTGATCCGGATGAGAGAGTGTGGGATCGGAGCCGATACGGCCGTCCGGATAGCGACGGCGAAAATCGGTGGCATCGGTAAAGCCGCTGCTCTTAGGCGCAAGCTTGGGTTCGATCTCGACATGCTTGATGCAATCCGGGAATGCAAACTGGGTGACCGCGATCTCGCTTGCCGTGGCATGGGAACCATCGCGATCGCCAAAGATTTCCTGCTGCAGGGCGGCCACGCCTTTGGGTGTCCACCAATTGCGCAATCGACAGTGAAGCAGCCCTCCACGCTCTTGCCCCCCCAAGCTAGAACGGGCATGGAGTTCGGAAATCGCGGTCATGATCGTTGCCATGTTGCCGCCATGCCCGTTGATCACGAAGCAGCGATCAAAGCCATGGTGGGCGATTGAGGTCAAAAGATCGACGAGCACGGCAAGCATGGTTTCGGGACGCAAGGTCATCGTCCCGGAAAACGACATGTGGTGTTGAGCCATGCCGAAGTTCAATGTTGGCGCCACCATGGCTTCGGCAACCTCGCCGACGGCTCGTGCGATGATTTCGGCGCAAAGCGCGTCGGTTCCGATGAGGCCATTCGGTCCATGCTGCTCAGTCGAGCCAACCGGCAAGATGATCCCCGTTGAGCGGTCGAGATAAGCCTCCACCTCGCGCCAGGTCGATTGGTCCAATCGCATTCTTTTTTCTCCATTGTGGAAGCACCTCGACAGACCCCGATCAACAAACCTGGCCATCGATCAGATGCAAGCCTCTGGCGTGGATCAACATCCGTCTACAGCATCATAACGATCATTTTAGCCTATCTGGCCCAGAATCAATGGTTTAACAGGCACGCTCGATCTTGACGCGTCCGTGCTGCCACGCCCGGCTTCACGATCGGAAAGCTGAGAATGGCTGTTGGCGAACGAAATATCTCTTTCAGTGAGATCCACTCTAGCGTTTCTTTTTCAGTTCCTGTAAGTTTTCCTCCCTTCAAAACACCTCGAAATATCGTTCGAAAAAAGTCAAACCTTTGGTACGGGAATGACTTTGAAACGGTTCATATGGCAGCGAGTTCGCCAGTTTAGTTGTCTGGGGGGCATGGATGATCGATTCATCATGCAGTACCACCGACGGCGGGAGGGGTTTAGTGGTGTTATCGACCCCGTTGGTGTTCGCCTATCCCCTGGACCGTGGTGTCATAAATGTACGGGAAGCAGCTATACCCCAGTGCTGCGTCTTCGAGCGAAAAGACATCTTTAGACGGATGAAGGGCCAAGGCAGCGGTGAAAAAGCGAAAGCGTATTCTTGCTGGCATTGTCTCGGACATCTGTTGACGCGATGAATGGTGATGAACAAAGCAAGATCGAAAAACCTGCGCCTGGCACCGACAAGCTGGCTGTTCGCATGAAGCCGCTGAGCGCCATGGGTGACTCCAGCCGTTTCTCGACGTGGATGCGCAGCATTTGGCGCCAGCGATGGCTATCATTGGTGGCCGCTTGGACGATCTGCGTGTGCGGATGGACGGCGGTGGCGCTCTGGCCAAGCAACTATATGTCATCGGCTGTTGTCTATGCTGATCTTCATAGGCTCGCCGATCAGGACACGTTGGCTGAAAGTCGGTCTTTGGCTGGTCAGTCGTCAGACCAAGGTCCCGTGGCGCTGTTGAAAATGGTGCTCCTTAGCGAGCAAAGTCTCGCGGACGTCCGCAAAGCTGCAGAACTTGACGATCTGCACGCTGGCGCCCTTGCCGAGAACATCATGATACGGGCGACAGCACCGACCTTGTTCGTCACGTCATACGACCATGGCGATCCCACGACCGCACATCAGGTTCTGGAGACGCTTTTCTCCAGCTTTTCCTCCCGGTTGAGCAAGGCTGCCTCCGAAAATGTAGCCGACCTTCAGCAGAACATTATCGATCTCGAAGATCAGCTTCGGATCGCCGATTTAGATCTGAAGCGATTTCAACAAGGCAATGCGGATTATTTCGAAGGCATACCTGCCGAGGCTGCGGACGTCGCCGTCCTTCGGGAGGAGGTCTCAGAGCTTCAACGGCGTATCGAGCGTGCGATTATCGCGCGGGATGATGTTGCCCAGCAGCTTGCGCAACTGCCTCTCAGTCAGCAGGCACCTGATGGTCAGGCGCCGATCAACCAATCCCAGCAGGCAGATCAAGCCGCCGAGCTGGCAGCGTTAGAAGCCAAGCTTGAGCAACTGAGAGAACGATATGCCGACTCGCACCCGTACGTATCGACGGTTATCAACGCTATCCAAGACCTGAAGGCTGCGGAAGGGGGTGATGGCGTGCCGCCATTGGCGGACGTTGAGCTTGGCGACGCTCCTTCAGATGATAGCGATACCAACGAGCAGCTGGACGATCTGAAACGGTTGCACGAGGAAAAGATTGCTGAGCTTTCAACGCTCAACAACAATCTGGCGAAAAAGCAGAGAGAAATTGATCGTTTCAATGCCTTGACTGAAAGCACGTCTTCGGTTGAGGCTGAGCAGTCCAGGTTGGAGACGAAAAAGAACAATCTGGAGGGGGCGCTTGCCGAACTGGTTTCTCGTCGCGATGAACTGCAACAGCAAACTGATGGGCAGGCAGGTCAACAGGGCAGCGGTACGGAGCAAACGTCGTTTAGGCTGATCAACGGACCAAATTTTCCCGACAAACCGACCGGGCCGTCACGACTGCTGTGCTTGGTCTTTGTGTTATTGGCGGGGATTGGTATCGGGGGTGCCATAGCGATACTTCGTAACCAATCCAAGGGGGTTTTCGAGAGTGCATGGCAGCTCAAGAAACGGTTTGATGTCGGTGTTCTCGGAACGATATCTGAAATCCTGTCACCTGCCGAGCGCAAACAGCTTGGTTACTCGCGCTGGCTTCGGCTAGGCTGTCTTGGCCTTTGGGTATTTTCAGCGGTTAGCGATAGCGGAGGTTATGAATTTGCTGACACCGTGGGGCGATAGTCTCCGGACACAGTTGCTCGGCTGAGGGACGGAATCGATGGCCATCAGCAACGCCTATAAACCAGGTTGGCGGTCGCGGCGTCGATCAAGACTATCGTTGGTCGAGCGGTCCGTGCCAAAGCTTGGACGTGTTGCCGTCCCGGAGCAGGGGTCGAAACCGGAACCGCCGTCTGACCGATTCAAGCCGGCAGGTGCTGATGCCGGCCAGCACGTCGAGACCGGAAAACCTCTCGAGCTGCCGTCGTCGTCGGAGCCGATGGAGCAGCAACCTGAGCCATCCCCTGCCGAAGCGGTCGAACAGCAAGCGCTGCCATCATCACGTCACGCGGAGATGTCGGAGAGGGCGCCGTCGGTCATCGAACCGATTGCTCCGGGTCATAGCGATGGCGTTGAACCCGATGCATCGTCCGATGACGAACCCGAATTCGAACTGAGTGAGGAACTCGGAGCTTCCGACAATGTTCCTTCTCCCGATGTTCCTTCTCCTGATGTGGCAGCCAGCCAGCCGTTCTCGCCCCCCCGCATCGTCACTGATGCGGATGGTCGTGGCCCAGAGACGAGGGGTTTGCCGGCGCGGCAGGAAATGCCCGAAGGTCGCTTCGATATCGGCAGCTTGCCCGCCGCGGTCAATGCCAAGATCAGCCCGGTCAAGATCGAGCTTGATTGGGAGACCCTGATACCGTCGGGCTTGGTCGATCCAAGAGATCGAACCCAACCGCTGCCTGCCAATATGGACGAAATTGCGAGGGCGCTGATCAGACAGGCTTTGTCGGATCAATCCAGCTGGCGCGACCGGATCATCCTGGTCAGCAGTGCTCGTGAGAGCCGGGCAAAATCAATGGCCGCCATCAATTTTGCCTTCGCCCTGACGACCATTGACCGTCATTCCGTGGTGCTTTTGGATGCCAATATGGATGGCAGTGGCGTCGGCGCGCATTTGGGTGCCGGTGATCATCCGGGGCTGACGACGGCCCTTTGTGACAGCACCGTCGAGACTGCCGAAATTTCCCTTGAGACGAGCTTGGACCGTCTCACATTGGTAACAAGCGGTGGCTTTGAGGAGGATATTCTGGATCAATTCGCCAGCCGGCGCATGCTTGAGATCCTCCGCTTCCTGACCAAGGACCCCCATACGCTTTTGGTGCTCGACGCACCCCCAATTTTGTCAAGCCAGGAAGCTACCGTGTTGAGTGTTATTGCCGGACAGGTCGTGCTTGTCGTCGAAGCCGGCGTGACCGATGAGAATTCGATCAATCATGCATTGAAACGGATCGGTGATCGCCACAATGTATCCCTTGTCCTGAGTAAGAATTCAGGCATTACCAGCGAAAAATCTATGGTTGAAGAAACCCCGGCGAGCCGAAGGTTGGCGTTGCCCAAGCCCAAGAGATCGATGCCGAAACGCCGCTTGAGGAAAGCGGTCGCGAGTTTCGTCATTGGTATCGGCGTTGGTGTGAGTGCTCTGTGGGGTGTGGCGCAGCCTTCATCGAGCCTGAGCATCGAAGATGACCCGGGAGAAGAGCGGTCAAACTCGACTTCATCAGTCGTCAAGATCATGTCCATCGCTCCACCTCAGATCGGTGGCGACGCCCGATGATCCCAGTCGGTCGACGATCTGCCTCCCGCGGAACGCACTGACAGCATGTACACGTCCTATTACAAGCTCTCGTCCCGGCCATTCCAGCTTAGCCCGAACCATCGCTTCTTTTTCGGAAGCAAGGGTCACCGCCGGGCGATGGCCTATCTGACTTATGGTCTGCATCAGCGTGAAGGCTTTATTGTCATCACCGGCGATGTCGGGACCGGCAAGACTACATTGGTTGATTATCTGGCTGAGCAGCTGAGTGCCGGCCCGTTCGTCGCCGGGCGAGTGAGTGCCGGTCAGATCGAAGCGAGCAATGTACTCCAACTCGTTGCCAAGGCATTTCAGCTGCCCATCGGTGAGCCTTCACAGGCCGAGCTGCAGCAGCAGATCGAACAATTCCTGATCACACGCCAAAAAGCCCGTCAACGACCTCTCTTGGTGGTTGACGAAGCGCAAGTTTGGCCGATGCCTGCGCTTGAAGAACTGCGCGTGCTCGCCAATCTGCATCATGGTGGCAAAGCTTTGCTGCAGATTCTGCTGGTTGGTCAACCACAATTCAGAGACGCCCTAGGCGGACAAGACTATGAACAGCTTCGTCAAAGGGTCGTGGCGAGCCATCATCTCGAGACCTTGGACGAGACTGAAATTGGCCCTTATATCGAACACCGCCTGAAGCAGGTCGGCTGGCAGGGCGATCCCTGTTTCGAAGCTGATGCCTGCGCTGCAATCTTCGAGCATTGTGATGGGGTGCCGAGGCGGATCAATCTTGTCTGCTCACGTCTCCTTGTCCTTGGCGCACTGGAAGAAAGCCACGTGATCGACGCCGATGCGGTTCAGGAGGTTCTGGAAGAACTCGACCAGGAAGGGGCGCCGTATGAACCTGCCCCGCAAGACGACAAAAGTTTGATGATTGCCGAAAGTAAGGGTGCTGCCATCAATGGCCTTGCTGCCCCGATAAACGGGTCGGCGGCCAGCAGCGTCAGGGTCAATGGCGAAGCTTCCGATCCCGAGCATTGGAGTGATGTCGAGCATTGGCGCCGAGAAGCTGTCCGACTTCTTCACAAATTAGAACAGACCAATGATGATCTCAGCAGTGAGCGCCGGCGCCTTGAGACGATCAGGTTGGAGAACGACCGGCTTCGAGATCAGCTTCACCGGCTCGAGCTCGAACAAAATCGTCAGCAGGCCGAGGCGGCCAAACGTTCCGCTGCGATCCTGGTCAAGAGCGCGCCTAACCGCGCTACGATCTTCCGACGGTTCGGCGGCGGCTAGCGCATTTTCCGATCATACGGAACCAGCCCGCCACCCAATGCGAGGGTACCCTATAGGTGATCGGGAGGGGGTGCGGGCCGGAGCGACGTCGTTCGGTCAGAAAACGCTCTAGTCGTGCGACCACGGCGAACGATTCCCTTCGGAAACGCCTAATTGTTTGATATTCAGCGGTTGTTGCTCTTCAGTTGAAAAATCAAATGATGCGGCCATACCATCGAGAACCTACCCGACAATTGTCGACCTTCGACCATCGATCGAGTATCTTCGCGTAAGTCGGTGCAAGATGAAACCTTAGCGCTTCCCCGTGATGTGAAGGGAGGCGGTGCCGCGCGAAGGTTCAAGCGGAGCTGATATCATCTCATCACGATCATCAGGCAAGAGTGAGACATCACATCAGACCGTAGGCTTCATCGGCCTTGGACAGATGGGACATCGGATGGCGAAACATTTAGTCAGCCATGGATATCCTCTGGTCGTCGCCGATGCCAATAGCACCGAACTTGCCCCCGCCGGATCTGAAGTAGCTCCGTCCAACACGGTCGTTGGCGAGCGGGCAAGCATCGTGATTCTTTCAGTGCCTGATGGCCGCGTGAGCCTTGAGGTCGCGCGCGACCTGATGACAGCACCCCAGCGCAAGGTCGATCTTGTCATCGACACGTCGACTATCGGCATCAAGGCTGCTTGCGATACTGCGAGCTTGTTGGCCAAGGAAGGGATCGACTTTGTCGACGCGCCGGTCTCCGGCGGTATTGCCGGGGCGGAAGCCGCCTCGCTTTCCGTGATCCTGGGCTGCAGCCAGAACCTTGTCCATCGAGCAGGCCCGATCCTTTCCTGCCTGGGCGGGCATCTGTTCCATGTTGGTGAGAAGCCGGGCATGGGCCAGGCGGTCAAACTCTTGAACAATTTCCTCTCGGCGACCGCCATGGCGGCTACCAGTGAAGCGATCGCCTTCGGGACCTCTCAGGGCCTCGACATGCAAACGGTGCTCGATGTGGTCAACCGCTCCACAGGCCAGAATACCGCCAGCCGTGACAAATTCCCGAAACGAATCGTAACGGAGCGTTATGACGGTGGATTTGCTGCAGCCATGATGGCCAAAGATGTTCGCCTCTACCTTGAAGAGGTCACCAATACGGGCACAGCCGCCGAGTTGGCGAAACAAGTCAACGCTCTCTGGTCCGACCTCGATCAGGCCGAACCCGGCGCCGACTTCACGCGTATCTATCCCTTTATCAAGGCCGGCCATCGCCGCGCCGCGCCGGACCAAGCCTAGGCTGCGCTGCAGCCCTCCGAACCGTGGCGATCCCATGAGATTTAGAGCGTGCCAATCGGGCGGAAACATCCCGGCCCGCTCCCCCTCCCAACTACCCCAAGCGTACCCTCGCATTTGAAAGAGAGAGCGGGCTGGCACCTACTTCGCTTGATGGTCAAAAATTTTCGAGCCGGCGTCGCCTCGTCCAAATTTAATGAGCCATGAAGACCGGAATGTCGGCATGGGCGAGGATGTGACTGGTCGCACCGCCAAAAATCATCTGGCGAAGCCGGCTTTGCGTATAGGCGCCTTTGACCAGCAAGTCAGCACCGAACGCCTTGCTTTCGGCGAGCATCGCCTCGCCAACCGAACGTCCATCGACGTCGACGTGCCATGCGCGCGTTGCGATGCCGTTTCTGGTCAGGTTCTGAGCAAGTTCTTGCCCGGTCGGACCGGGGACCATGCCCTGCTCGATACTGACTATTAGAACCTCTTCGGCATGCTGAAGAATGGGCATCGCGAACGCCACGGTACGAGCCGTCTCGGTGCTGCCATTCCAGCCGATCGCAACCTTACGGCCGATCTCCTCTTTTCGTTCCGGCGGCACGATCAAGAGCGGTCTGCCACTTTCGAAAAGGGCAGCTTCGAGGGCGACCATGCTCGGCGCGAACTGACCGGGCACGGGCCTGCCAACGACAATCAGATCGAACACGCGTCCTCGGCCGGGAAGGGTATCCTGATCCGTCTGGCTCACTTCGTTCCAACTGACCGAGGGGGCATCGGTCGCAGCACCGATCGGGGTTTGAACGACATCTTCCGCCTTCATGAACTCATCGAAGACATTCCTTAGCCGATGATTGGCATCTTCGGCTCCTTGTTCGAGGCTCGCCATCACATCGGCGGTCGCAAGCCCGCCTTCGGGACTAAGTGGCAGCATGCTCGGCAAGACCTGCGGCACGTAGAGCGCTTCGATATGGCTGCCAAAGCGCTTCGCTATCAATAGCGCTGCCTGCAGGATGGACGAAAGCTGAGGGCTGTCTTCCATGTGAACAAGTACGGTTCTCATGACGCTCTCCCGCCTTATAGAATGAAGAATCGAACGGCAGAACCGTCGATCCGATAGGCTGAAAGCATGGGTTTTCGAACCGACCTCTGTCAAGCCTGAATTGACTCGGCATATTAAAACTCTTTGTTTTTTTTCAATATGTTAACTATAAAAACACCTAGGGAACGATAAAATCGGGGCTTCGTAACCGCCGCCGGAAAAAAACCTGATCTTCACCAGCCCGTCTTATCGCAACGTGGTCGTCATGGTGCCTCATGGTATTCAAAATTCGTTTTCCAAGCCTTGTAAGTGTCACAAATATCAACTAGCTGTAGTGATATGGCTACGTTACTCAAATCCACGAGAAGCTGGCTCATCCAACGTTCCAAACTCTTAAGGTCGGAACGGTAAGATGCGTGCAGTCGAGCCCTCCTCGCTACCACCGCTCGACGCCTGCCCCACCCTGGTATTGAATGCCGATTATCGGCCGCTCAGTTATTTCCCGCTATCCACATGGAACTGGCAGGAGACCATCAAGGCGATGTTCCTCGATCGTGTCGCCGTGCTCTGCCATTACGATCGGGTCGTCCGTTCACCTTCATCGGAACATAAGCTGCCGAGCGTAGTTGCTCTCAAGGAATATGTTCCGCAAAATCGGCGACCGCCTTTCACCCGGTTCAACGTCTTTCTTCGCGATCATTTCACCTGCCAGTACTGTGGCGAACCCTTCGGCGCTCATGAGCTGACGTTCGATCATGTCATCCCACGCTCCAGGGGCGGTCGAACCAGTTGGGAGAACGTGATTACAGCCTGCACACGGTGCAATCTGGCTAAAGGCAGCCGTCTGCCCAAGGAATGCGGCATGCATCCCATGCAGGTGCCGGAGATGCCGAGCACCTTCGAGCTCCAGGATCACGGTCGCGGCTTTCCGCCTAATTTTCTTCATGAGAGCTGGCGGGATTTTCTCTACTGGGACGCCGAGCTCGATCCTTGAATTGGCGATCTGCTGTTTTTCTCGTAAAATTTGAAGCCACTCACTAAGTTGGTCCGGTCTTCAACGGCTTGCCGTTGATGTTCGACTTTTTCGGCGAGACGAGGTTAGCATCAGCCCGTTATCCGGGGCGGTGATGAGTTCAGTGCTTAGAGTTTGACAAACAAAATCGACTTGCGTTCAGGGAGCGTATGATGATGGCCATGCTTAGGCTTCTGGCAGCGATGGCGGTGCTTTTCAGCTTGCCGCCATCGCCCCACGCCGAGGAGATGCAGTTTTTCCGTATTGGGACAGGCGGTGTCGCCGGTACCTATTATCCGATCGGGGGCTTGATTGCCGATATCATCAGCAACCCTCCGGGTGCTCGTCCGTGCGATAAAGGAGGCTCCTGCGGTGTTCCTGGTTTGGTGGCGATTGCCCAGAGCTCGAACGGCTCGGTCGCCAATATCGAAGCTGTCAGATCAGGCGTGCTTGAGAGCGGTTTTGCCCAATCGGACATTGCCTTTTGGGGCTATTCGGGCACCGGCATTTTCGAAGGACAAGGGAGAGCGGAGAACCTTCGGGCAATTGCCAGCCTCTATCCGGAAAGCATTCATCTGGTGGCACGCAAGGATGCCGGCATCAAATCGGTCAAGGATCTGAGAGGCAAGCGTATTTCCCTGGATGAACCAGGTTCGGGCACCCTGGTGGATGCACTGATCATTCTCGACGCTTACGGGCTCAGCGAAGATGATATCCAGGCGGATTATCTCAAACCCGGTCCAGCCATTGCCAAGATGAAGGCCAATGAATTGGATGCCTTCATGATCGTTGCCGGCTATCCCACGGGCTCCGTCGTCGAATTAACGTCCAGCATTGAAGCGGAATTGGTGCCGATCCAAGGGCCTGAGGTGGATGCTCTTCTCATGAGCTACGAGTTCTTCGCAAGAGATGAGATCCCAGCCGGGACCTATCAGAACATCCCGGCAACGCCGACGATCAGTGTCGGTGCTCAATGGATCGTCGGCGCCGAAGCCGATGACGACTTGATCTTCGGCATTACCTCAGCTCTTTGGCACGACAATGCCAGAAAGCTCCTGGACAGAGGTCACGCCAAAGGCAAAGCCATCACCCTCGACACGGCTCTCGACGGCATCGCCATCCCTCTGCACCCGGGTGCAGAGCGTTTTTATCGAAAAGCGGGCCTGCTCAACTAGGCTGAAGTTCTTGCTGCGAGTGTCTCCAAGCTGCTGAAATCACCACCAAGAAAATCAAGAGCCAGGCCGAGGACGGGTTGCCGTTGCACGGTGACCAAAGTCTGCTCGGCGTCAAACCGGAACGTACCCGGCCATCGGTAATTGCTGACACGCAAAACAGCACCCGTTCCAAGATGTCGGTTGGCGATCGGTTCATCAGTCCGGTCGATAATCGGACCTTGCTTCTTCGGCACCGGCGAATTCCTTGTCAGGTGGTTTTTTTGCCGTCTGTGATGTTCATCAGGGCAACACCGCTCTGGCCAAGCTCGGTGATCGCAAACGGCCCGGCCAGGCGGTTATGCCGGGGGTCCAGGGGATCGATCGGCTCTTCCTTGGCGAGGATCTCCGCGGCGAACTGCTCGGCATTGTCCTTCGGCTGGTAGCCGAGGAAGCGGGCGCTCGAATTGTCGACCGGCAGGCGGTCATTGTTGGAAACGCCGTAGCAGATTGCAAAACCGGTCACGGGCGAATTGATCGATTTGGTTACCAGCTGGATCAGGTCATCATAGGAAAGCCAGGCGCCGAGGCCGCGCGAACTGTTGACGTTGGCACAGGAATAAATGCGAAGATGCACCAATTCGACGCCGCATTTTTCGAAATAGAGGCGGCCCAGATCTTCGGCGAAACACTTGGCCAGGCCGTAATAGCTATCGGGGCGATGGGGCACGTCGACGCCGATATTTTGGTTTTTCCGGTACAACCCCACCGCATGGATCGAGCTTGCATAGACGATGCGCTTGACGCCCTGGCGCTTGGCCGCTTCCCAGACATTGTAGGCACCGATGATGTTCGAGTGAAGGATATCGTCGAACGGCGCCTCGTCGCCGATGGCGCCGAAATGCACCACCACATCGGCCCCTTCGATCACCTTCATCATGGCATCGAGATCGCCAAGATCGGCAGCCCGGTAGGCCTCCCCCGGATAGAGCTTGCCGATCTCATCCACGAGGTCGGTCGAAACAAGTGCGTCCGCCATATTCGCAAGCGGTTCCCTGAGATAAGAGCCAAGCCTGCCGGCGGCCCCGGTGAGCACGATTTTCTTCATGATTCTTGTCCTTCGAAAGGGTCAGATAATGGCGCGTTCCAGGAAGGGTTGGTTTCGGGCAATGCGCTCATAGCCGAGCGGCGACAAGTCGAGTTCCCGAAATTCGCCGAAAGTGATCAGCTCCGCAATACCCCGTCCCATCGCCGGCGATTGCTGGAATCCGTGGCCGGAAAAGCCATTCATGAACAGGAAATTTCCAACCTCCGTATGGGGGCCGATGACGGCATTGTGGTCGAGTGTGTTGTAAGCGTAATGGCCAACCCAGCTGTTGGTCACCTTCACCGCCTCGAACGCCGGCACCCGGCCCGCGATCGCAGGCCATAGCTTTTCCTCCCAGATCCCGTGATCGAGATCGAAATCATCGAAGGCGACCGCGGGATCGTGGTCGGGCGGGCAGCCGCAAAGATAATAGCGGCCATCGCTCCTCATATGAACGCCGGAGGGATCGATGGTCAGCGGCAACGGTCGATCCAGGGGCGTTTGCGCATCGAAGATGAAGGTGAAACGCCGGCGCGGTTCCACCGGAATTTCCAGCCCGGCCATCCCGGCCGTCACCGCCGCCCGCGGACCGGACGCATTGACGACCGTACCCGCCGATACGACCTCACCCGAGGCAAGCGTGACGCTCGCCACCCGATCGCCTGTCCGCCCGATCGAGACGACCTCGTTGGTGACATATTCGATGCCGTTCTGCCTGGCCTTTCGCCGCCACCAGTCGAACATCGTCGCCCCGTCGAAATAGCCCTCATCGCGGAGATTGTGACTACCGAGAAGAATGTCGTCCAGATTGTAGAACGGATAGGCTTCGGCGATCTCGTCCGGCATCATGATCCTGGTGCCGGCGCCGAGGGAGGCCTGCAGCTTCTGGTTTTCGATGAGGATGTCGGCGAAGGCCCGGTTGTCGGCGAGATAGAGATAGCCGAAACTCTGCAGCAGGATATCGGGGGCATCGGGGTCTCGAAGCTGGTCGCGGAAGCTCTTGATGAAGTCGACACCGAATTGCGAGATCTTGATATTGATCTCCGCCGAAAACTGCTGGCGGATGCAGCTGTTGGTGCGCGCCGTCGAGGTCCACTCGTAGGTGGGGTCCTTCTCGACGACGAGAACCTTCCCGTTGAAATCCGAATTGTCGGCAAGAAACCAGGCAGCCGCCGAGCCCATCACGGCACCGCCGATGATGACCACGTCATAACTCTTCTGGCTCGGTTCGCTCTTGATGGGCGAAAGCTTCATGGCCTTTTCCCTATCGTTCGGCATCGTTCAAGCCGGCCTGGATCAGATCCTGCTCCATCACCTTGCGCACCGCGTCGGTCGGCGCCGTCGAACGTCTTGAGCGCATGTCGAAATAGACATTGACGCAGCGGCTGGTGGCAAGGCACCGGCCATCGCGAAACACGCCGTAGACCGAGTGCAGCGAGCTGTTGCCGATCCTGACCAGGCTGCCGCCGACCTCCACCTCGCCCGGGAACCGGGTCTCGCTCAAAAAATCGATCTTCATCCTGGCGAGCACCGTGTTCATCCAGTCCGGGCTCGCTTCGAGATAGGGTTTGATCAGCATGACCCGGACGACCTCGATCCAGACGGCATAGATCGTGTTGTTCACATGGCCGAGCGGGTCCTCATCGGCGCTGCGGATGGTGATCCGGTGCCAATGACGAAAAGTCTTGGGATCGGTAAGGTCTAGGTCATCGATATCGGGCACGCACAGTCACCATCAGCAGCTTCGTCTCTTCCATGTCTAGCTCTTGAGCGCGATGGCGGAAAGGAGGAGCCCGAAGCGTTCTTCGCCGCGGCTTCTTGATCGCCGCGCGCTGAAAAAGCGCGTCTCGTCGGTAAGCGTATCGTCCGGCAAGGCCGTTCGGTTCGAAACGCCGGCCCGGGCGAGACGGTCGAGGCCGTAAGCTTTGAGGTCGAACAAAAACCGGTCGCTGCCGGCGACAGGGTCGAAGAACACGATCGCCTTGGGATCATCCCGCTCGAACGCGGCCAGCATGTCGGCGCCCACCTCGTAGGAAGGCTTGGCGATACAAGCACCGAGCGCCGCTACGATACGCGGTGTCCGGGCGCCGAGATCGACCATACCTGCCACCATCGCCTCGATCACGCCGCCAAGCGCCCCCCGCCAGCCTGCATGGGCGGCACCGATCACCCCGGCGATCGGATCCACCGCGAGGACCGGCGCGCAATCGGCCGACAAGACCCCGATGGCGAGGCCAGGCCGATCCGTCACCAGTGCATCCGCTTCGATAGAAGAGGGGCCGGGACTGGGGTTTCGCGCCACGTGGACCGCTGTGCCATGCACCTGCTTCACCGTACACAGGTTGGCGGGGCCAACACCCATGACCTTCATGGCATGCTCGCGATTGGCAGCCACGACATCCCGCTCATCGCCCCCCGAATAGCCGCAGTTCAACGACGCAAGCTGTCCCTGGCTTACCCCGCCCTCGCGCGTGAAAAAACCGTGGCGAAGCCTGTCAATGATGTTGAGATTGTCGGCGGTCAGCATCGAGGCTCCATCGTCTTGAAAGAGTTGGCCGTGCAGTCAACCGAATGCCGGCGGCGTCTTGTCAACCAAATGCCGGCGGCATCGGGCCGTTCGGCGATGCGAGGACCAAGACCTTGAAGATTTCGCCCATGGCGCCGGCATCGGTCAAGCGGAACAGCGCACTGCGCAGGATTTGGCGCTGTTCCTCATCGGCGTCCCTGAGCAAAGAGGCAATTCTGGGCTCGATGCCGAGGCCTCTCAAGAAAGTGCCCTGCGGCAACGGGCCGAAGGTGGCAGCGCCGCCGGCCTCGGCTGCTTTTCCGATACTTCGAAAATCGACCTGGGTGGTGATGTCGGCGAGACCCGGCCGGCAAAGGGGATCAACCGGCTGATGCTGGCTGACCGCCTGGAGCGTGTCGCCGGTCGGCCGGTCGACCCAGGCACCATAGTCGATCAACAGGGCAACGCCGCCATCACGCAAGAGGCGCTTTCCGATAGCCTCAACCAGCGCGTTTCGGGCCGGACTGACCTCGGCCACATCACCCACCGCCGCCTTGTCGCTGCCGGCGACGAGGTTGACGAGAGCAGGGGTTGCAGGGCGTGACGAGAAGCCGAGACCTCCGTCGTCGGCTACTGTCAGCACGCGTTCGGCCCAGCCGCTTTCCGTCCTGACGAGCTGATGAACCGGCAGCGCATCCAGGAACTCGTTGCCAATCAAAAAAAGCGGACCTTCGGGCACCGTCTCGAAGCGCTCATGCCAATCGATCTCGATATCCGGCAACGCCCGACGCTGAACTGCCCGAAGCCTCTCGCTGCTTTCGACCAGATGAAGATCGGCACCATCCGGAAAGCCCGGTACGTTCGCGGTGGCACGTATCAGGTCCGCCATCAGCTGGCCGCGGCCAGGGCCGAGTTCGATCAGGCGAAAGGGTGAGGGTTCCCCCGCCTCTTGCCAGGCGATTGCCAGCCAGAGGCCCAGAAGCTCGCCGAAAACCTGGCTGATCTCGGGGGCCGTAATAAAATCACCAGCGGCGCCGAAGGGGTCCTGGGTTCGATAGTAGCCGAAGTCGGGATGATCCAGAGCAAGAGCCATGTAGTCGGCAACCGAGATCGGCCCCTGGTTGCGGATCAAGTCCCGGATCAGCGGGAGAAGCGGTGCCTCAGGACTGCTCAACGCGAGAGGACCCAGGGCTCGAATAGCTCCTGATCACCAGGATCGAGACCGATGATGATCATCGGCAAGGACAGGATTTGGCCCATCGTGACCACCCCGCCCAAAAGAAAGCCGAGATGGGCATCCGGCTGTCGGAACAGCTCGACGAAGGAGCGGGCGAGACCGTAACCGATCAGAAAGAGCCCGCCGATCCGCCCCCGATGCTCAGGCTTTCGAATCTGACGGGCGAACCAGAAGAGAACCAGGAACAGCAAGAGGCCCTCGAGGGCCGCTTCGTAAAGCTGGCTCGGATGGCGGGGAATGCCGCCGCCATGGGGAAAGATTACGGCCCAGGGCGCATCGCTTTCTCGGCCGAAGAGCTCGCCATTGATGAAATTGGCGATCCGGCCGAACAGCAGGCCGATCGGCGTCGCCGCCGCCACCGCATCGCCGATGTCGAGAAAATGAATATTGCGGCGCCAGGCAAAGAGCGCCATCGCGGCCAGCACGCCGATGAGCCCGCCGTGGAACGACATCCCGCCCTGCCAGACCGCCAGGATCTCACCGGGATGGGAGAGATAGAAGTCCGGCCGGTAGAAAAGAACGTAGCCAAGCCTGCCGCCAAGCACCACGCCCAGCGTGACGTAGAGGAGAAGATCGTCCAGATCGAGCGGGGTCAGCTGCCAGCCCGGGCGCTGGACCAGCCAGCGAAGATAGAGCCAGCCCAGGACCAGGCCGGCAATATAGGCCAAAGCATACCAGCGGATGACCAGCGGGCCGATTTCGATCATGACCGGATCGATCGTGGGAAAAGCGATCGCGAATGTCAGCAACATAGCCGCCGTGGTTGAGAGAATACGATTCCGCCTTATAGGCCGATGCCGCCATGGCGAGCAAGGCCAAGCCTGATTTGGCCACCATAAATGATCCGAGGGCGCCAACGTCTGGAAACGATGTCAGCACCCCACGGTTTGTAGAGTTCGGGTTGTTTTTTCGTGTTTGTCATCGCTTTTTCTTCATTGGTTTGCTAGCGATCGCTGCATGCATAGGCAAAACGACGATCAGCGATGAAAAAACGGAAAATTACCCTTGCTCTCCAAGGCGGTGGTGCCCATGGCGCCTTCACCTGGGGGGTTCTCGATCGGCTCCTGGAAGAAGAGAGTCTCGATATTCAGGGGATCAGCGGTACCAGTGCCGGTGCCATGAATGCCTGCGTGCTCGCTCACGGCTTGTTCGACGGCCGGGACGGTGCCAAAGTCGCCCTCGATGAGTTTTGGCGCGGCATCAGCGAGGTCGGTGCTGCCGCCTTCAACCCGTACCAATCCACCCCGTTCCACAGCCTCAATCGCGCCTGGAACATGGATTGGTCGCCGGCGAGCATCTGGCTGGACGTGATGGCGCAGTTCGTCTCGCCCTATCAGCTGAACCCGCTCGATCGCAATCCGCTTCGTGATCTCCTGACTGATCGCCTTGATTTCAAGCGCCTGCAGCGACAAGACACGATCCGGCTGTTCGTCTGCGCCACCAATCTGCAGAACAACAAGCTTCGGATCTTTGATAATGAGGAGCTGACCGCCGATACCATCTTGGCATCCGCCTGCCTGCCGCAACTGCATCGGGCGGTCGAGATCGAGGGCGCTTACTATTGGGACGGCGGCTATCTCGGCAACCCGGTGTTAAAGCCCCTGATCCGCACCTGCGAGGCGAGCGACGTGGTCATCGTCCAGCTCAACCCGACCAAACGCGAAGCCCTGCCCGTCACCTCCAAGGATATCATGGACCGCCTCAACGAAGTCACCATGAATGGCTCGCTGATGCGCGAACTGGACAGTATCAACACCATTACCCGACTGGTCGAAAAGGGTGTGCTTGTGGACAAGCACTATCGGCCGATCCATTTCCACCGCATCGCCGATCCTGACGTGATGAGCACGCTTGGCGTCAGCAGCAAGAACAACACGGCCTGGAATTTCCTGACCTACCTCAAAGGCGCCGGGCGCGACACCGCCGAAGCCTGGCTCCGTCAAAGCAGCAGCAAGATCGGCAAAGCTTCAACCCTCGATCTCGACGAGTTCACCATCTAGGACACGACCCGTGCCGGCGTTGCCCTCGCTTAGGCGCAACGCGCGCCTGCGGTCTTGTCGGCGTGATGCCGCCGGCAGAACTGGAGCAATGGCAGATCAGGTCGCTCCATGTTCCAGGCAGGCGCTCATTTCTTTTAGCGGTTGCTGTCAAGATCGATCGGTCCGCGAGATCTTGGGCGTTCGAGCTTTGGCGGGCGGACGGATTCCCAGGATCGCATGGACAAGGTCGCCAGTCTTGCCAGGACTTATTGAAAAAAGATGAATCTCGGCGCGCTCCCGATCGGCTGAGTTCAGCCGAGGTTTGTTCCGCTGCTTTCTCCGATCAGGCGGACACGGCGGCTCGGCTCGAACATGCATCACGCCATGAAGCTAGAGCTTCTCTCTGGGTAGCTGGTCCGGTTCAGGTCTCTTCGCCGCGACAAAGGCCTGGTGCAGAACCCTGCGGTCGCCGATGTGGTTGGCCAGGATGAGGATGAGCCTCGCGTTCAGCGCCTCGCTCTCTGCCGGCGGCAGGCCTTCATGCAGCGCCAGTAGCTCTTCATAAAAACCATCGGGATCGATGATATTGGGCTTGGTGTTGAGATCAGTCATCGGCGTTCCCATCAAGCCTTGCCGATCGCGCCGGTGAGGGCCCGGTCAATTGCCTCCGGATCGAAGGCAGGCCAGCGCGCGCTGATATGCTGATCCGGGCGCACGAGATAAACGGCGGCAGGATGATCGCCGAGATAACGCGCGGCGAGGGCCCCTGACGGATCCTCATCGGCGGCATCTAGCGCTATGATATCGACGGGCATGCCGTCGCTGCGTTGAAAAGTCTTGCCGACGTCCGGCAGCGACATGGTTTGGCCGACGGTCAGGATCTGAAAGCGATGCCCCAAACGATCGAGGAGCCAGCCGCCCCGAAGCGGCGCATCGACGGCCGGCGCCCCTGGCCGGGTGCGGGAAGGTCCACCCAGCGCATCCTCGCCAAGGATGGCCGGATCGTCATAGATTTTGGGCAGGGAAAGCCGCCCAGAGTTCACCAGCAGCCGCGCGAACTCATTGTGCTCCGAGAGATCCAGCACGGCGTTCCTGAAGACCCGGCTTGCCGCCGATTTGGGCGTGATGAAATCGGTGGCGCGGGACGAGTTCAGGATGTTGTCGTCGGCGGCCTCGATGCGCTCGCGATCGTAGCTGTCCAGCAGACTGGCAGGAGCCAGCCCCTCGACAACGAGCTTGAGTTTCCAACATAAATTATCGGCATCCTGGATGCCGCTATTGGCCCCGCGCGCGCCGAACGGCGAAACCTGATGCGCGCTGTCGCCGGCGAACAGCACGCGGCCGTGGCGGAATTTCTCCATGCGCCGGCATTGGAAGGTGTAGATCGAAACCCAGTCCAGCTCGAAGGTCACCCCCTCGCCGAGCATGGCTTTCAGGCGCGCGGTGACGTTTTCCGGCTTTTTTTCGACGTCCTTGTCGATGCCCCAGCCAAGCTGGAGGTCGATGCGCCAGACATTGTCCGGCTGTTTGTGTAGAAGAGCGGATTGACCGCGGTTGAAGGGTGGGTCGAACCAGAACCAGCGCTCCGTCGGAAAAGGGGCCTCCATCACCACATCGGCGATCAGGAAATTGTCCTCGAACACCCGGCCGATGAAATCCAGCCCCATCATCGAGCGCACCGGCGAGGTCGCTCCGTCGCAGGCGATCAGCCAATCCGCGGTCACGTCATAGGCACCCTCCGGCGTCTCGATGGCAAGACGCACGGCGTCCTCGTCGACCTCGAGCGAGCCCACCTTGTTGCGGCCGCGAACGTCGATCGGCTTGCCTTGCCCCTGCAGGTCTCGAACCCGCTCGATCAGGTAGGCCTCGACATGATATTGTTGAAGATTGATGAAGGCCGGCCGCCGGTGGCCCTCTTCAGGGAGGAGATCGAAACCGTAGACCTGGCGCTGGTCGAAAAAAACCTTGCCGGTGTTCCAGGTGACCCCTTTCTCGACCAGGCGCTCGCCGACGCCCAGACGGTCCAGGACCTCGAGCGTGCGCTTAGCAAAGCAAATCGCCCGGCTGCCGAAGCTCACCCGGTCATTGTCGTCCAGCACCAGTACCGGCACATCGTTCATCGCAAGATCGATCGCCGCCACGAGGCCCACAGGGCCGGCACCGACCACGATTACGGGATGACGCGCAGGCATCGCTGCATCCTGATCAGCCGAACGCTTATAGGGATAGAGCGGCGTTTCAAAAATTCTTGACATCATACGACCATCCGATGGTCATCGATTTTGTCACGATGGTCGTCGTCTCGACGAACCAAGTCAACGACCAGGCCGCGCCCGTCAGCCTTGGAGGGCTTCCCACATGATCCGGTCGCGCTCGGCCGTCCAGATACGCGGCGTGTCCATGCCCTGGGCTTCATCGAAAGCGCGGGCGACGTTGAACGGCAGGCAGTGCTCATAGATGGCGACGTCCTTGAACTTGGAATCGCAAACGGTGCGCACGGCATCGAAGGCTTCCTTCAAGCTGCCGCCGCGGGCGGCGACGGCGGCGGCCGGGCGGTAGGTGCTGTCGATGAAATCGCGGGTGAAGGCAAGGGCGGCATCCACCGCCTTCTCGCCGACCAGCGCATCGCCGCGCCCCGGCGCAATGGCTTCCGGGCGAAACGCCTTGATCGCATCCAAGGTCGCGCCCCAATCGGCAAAATGCCCATCACCGCAGTAACAGGCGGAATGGCTCTCGACGATGTCGCCGGTCAGCATGACGCCGGCATCCGGCACCCAGGCGACGATGTCGCCGGCGGTGTGGGCGCGGCCGAGATGCATCAGATCGACCCGGCGCTTGCCCAGATAGACCGTCATTTTGCCGCTGAACGTCATGGTCGGCCAGGTCAGGCCGGGGATGCTCTCATGGCCTTCGAACAGGCGCGGGAATCTGCCGAACTCGCTGTCCCAATCCTCCTGACCGCGCTCGGCGACCATGGCGCGGCATGTGTCGGAGGCGATGATCTGTTCGGCGTCATAGGCGGAAGCGCCGAGCACGCGCACGGCATGATAATGGCTGAGGGTGACGTAGTTGATCGGCTTGTCGGTCACCCCCCTGATCTTTTCGATCACCATCTCGGCAAGCCTCGGCGTCGCCTGGGCGTCCATGATCATGACGCTGTCGTCGCCGATGATGACCCCGGTATTGGGATCGCCCTCGGCGGTAAACGCCCAAAGGCCGTCGCCGATCTCGGTGAAAGAAATCGTCTTGGCCGCCATGTCGCCGGTGGACGCGAAACCTTTGGCCATGGGGGCCTCCCTGGGGTTGGACAACAGGCGCTATGCCGACGATGAATGTATCAGATGATTTTTACTTCTCCGACATGATTTTATCGACCCCCGTTCCTGGTCTCGTTGCAAGGAGACCGGCGCCAGCAGCGAGATGCTGCCGGCGCCGGAACGAGGCCATCAATGTCCAGTGTCTTGACACCAAATGCCGTAGTGAGACCACTAGAGCGACGTTATGCTGTCCACGGTTTGCCGGTGGACGCTCTCGGTGAGATCGAAACGCTCCATGAAATCGGCGGTGGTGGTGAAGGTGGCGGTCCGAACCGTGCTCGCCTGATCGCTCATCGCTATGCCCTCCATCACGATCGGCCCCAACAGGCGCTTGAGCGGATCGACCTTGATCGGTTGCGCGCGGAAATGCTCCTGGATATTGGCCTTGATCCGCTGCATGTCGTCCGTGTCGTAAAGCGCCGCCATCAGGAGGTTCAGCGTAAACTCGGTGCAGTTTTGGAATTCATTGCTGTCGGGGTTGGCGACAGCGGAGTATTGCGCATTGTGCAGCTTTGCATAGCTTGGCCCGGTAATCACATCGAGCAGCTTTGCCTGCAGACGGCGATCCGGAATAATGATGCCGGCATCGAGGCTTTGGGCGCCGGCGAAGAAGTCGATCGGGCCATCCTGGACAAGATCGCTGACATCCGGATCATCGGCACGCTGGTAGAGATTGTGCACCCGGTAACCCCGAACATGGCTGCCGTCCTCCTTGGTCATGTCGGAGTAAACCCAGATGCCGACATGGGTGTAGGTAATGCCCTCGGGCAAGGCCGAGGGATCACGCCCGACGCGGGAAACGATCGCCAGATGAGCGCCGCGCGCTGCCAGATCCCCTTGGACCTGATCGGCAAAGGCCGCGACCTCCTCGATCGGCAGGATCGCCTGATCCGGTTGAACGCTGCCGGCATCGGCGTGGCTCGTCATGCCGCTCACAAGCAACGTCGCGACGGCGATAGCAGGGAAAAATCGTGACATGATCGACTTCCTTATGTCTTCCGAACATGGGGGCATTGAAGGCAGACCGGCCAGCGTCAGTCCAGCGAGGGGGCCGGATCCGGTTTGAACGCAGGCTTCGGCTCAACGGGACCCAGCGGCAGGGTGCCGTTGGTCCGGTCCAAGATTTTCGAGCCTGCCGTCATGGCGCTGACACCGACTTGCCCGACAGCGAGGCCGGACACCGCCACCGCCGAGCCGGCACTGACCATCGGCACCGCAACCACCGTCGCTGCACCCGAAGCAACAGCGGCAGCACCATGGCCCGCTGCAGCGCTCGAATGACCGCCGGCGGCGGCGCTGTGGCGTCCGCTGTCACCGGCATGGGCGGCGCCGATACCGAGCAGGGCGAAAGAGAAGGTGGCGGCGATGAGGCGGTTCTTGAAGCGGATGGTCATTGATCGTCTCCTGTTAGTTTTTGAACACTGTTCATATTTACGAGTCCTCACTGACTCGAGTCAACAAAAATGAACAGTGTTCAAAAAATATGTTGGAGACCACCTTTAACCTCTCGCTGTCATGCCCGCGAGGTAGCCTTGGATAAGCTCTTCGGCGAGATGCCTCGGCACCGCTTGAGTGACGTGGCGCAGGCTGCCGCCGAGCGCCAGCGCACAGATGCCGTGAACGCCGGACCAGATGATGGTGGCTGCCTTGTGCGCGGCGGGGGGTCCGGCGTCTCGAAAGAGAGGGCTTAGAATATCGACGACCAGATCGGCGATCTTTTCGACATTGGCCTGGTACCAGTCCGGCACCGCCGCCTGGTCGGCGGGCTGATGGTCGAACACCGCCCGCCAGACCAAGGGCTGGCGTTCGGCAAAGTCGATATAGGCATTGGCGAGCGCGATCATGCGCAGCACCGGTGCATCCGCCGCCTCGGATGCCGCGGTCTCCAAGGTCTGATACAAGCGATCGAGCGTGCGCGCATTCAGCGCCTGGATCACCCCGTCGAGATTGCCGAAGACGTTGTAGAGCGTGCCGATCGAGCAGCCGACGCCATCGGCGAGCTTCCGTGCATTCAGGCCGCTGAACCCGCCTTCGGTGACCAAATGTTCCGCGATATCCAGGGATTTTCTGAGAAAAACTGCCCGCTTCGACAGTTTTCCTCCGGCCACCTTGCTCTGGATACCAGAGGCAAGCTCAGCGGGATCGAGCGTGCCCGTTGCCTCACTCCCGCCACGCTCGACATGCGGCTGCCGTGCCTCTCTCCGGGCCGTTCTCGGCAGCCATAGCCCCGCCTCGATCATCCAGGCGCGCAAGGTTTCCTTGGAGATCTTGAGGCCGTCTTGCTCTGCAAGTGCTGCCGCAACGCGCGTTGGACCGAGATCGGCATAACGGCCGCGGATCAGCGCCAGAACCCGTTCCTTCAAGGCATCATCGATCCGATTGTTGGACCGCCTGCCGCGCTGGCGATGGTCAAGTGCCGCGACACCGCCTTTTCTGAAGGTCTGCAAAAGCCGATAGAGATGGCGTTCGCTGACGCCGAGAAGCCGGGCGGCGGTAGGCGCATCGAGATCGCCGTCACCAACCCTCGCCAGCACCGCGCCGCGGTCCACGTCCTTGTTGTCCATGAGTTTCACCATGCCATGCCTGACATGTTCACTTTGCCATAAACCGACATCATAGCCTTGCCGCCGAAGAAGGCAACAAGGTAAAGTGTCATCTTGGCAAAGTTAAAAAGTCACCTCCTGCGCTCGCTGAAGCAAGAGGCTGCGGGCGTTCCCGGTTGCGCGATCGCGTCCTTCAGGCTGCGGCGCTGTCGGGATTGGCAGCATAGAGACGGCGATAGAAGGCGGCAGGCGGCTCGACACCGTCCCATGTCAGGCCGCGCGACGTATCGGTGTCGAGCAGGTCGTTGTAGCGCACTGTCAAGCCGTCGGGCCGCATGCGCAGGACGCGAATATCGGACGCGGCCGGGCGCTCGACCGGCGCATCGCCAAGCTGCCCCTCGCGGTCAGCCTGAAGCAGCATGCTGAGCCCATCGTCGATCATGACCTCGATCCCGGCCTTCTCGCCAAGCGCGATCAGCCGCGGTAATTCTTTGTAGATGGCAGGAAACAACCGCGGATGCAGCCGCCCCGGCTTGGTCCGCCGAAACTGGATTAGAGGCGATAAAGCCCAGCGCTTGATGCCGTAGCGCGCCAGCACCTCGGGAATCCCGTCGAGATACTCATATTTGTCCGGCTGCACTACGCTGCTGACGGTTATTCTGTCACGAAGCTCTGGTAGCTCAGAAGCCGCCCTAAGCCCCTCGATCAACGCATCATAGGCGCCCGGAACGCGGCGGGTAGCATCGTGATACTCTTGCATACCATCGAGGCTAAGAAGAAATCTGATTGCGACGTGTCGCCAACTCCCGACTACGCTCAGACAATTTTGTGCCATTTGTAATAAGCGCACTCGGTAACTGATGGTTGTCGGCGCAGTCTAGAATACCGCGAGCAACAGGCCAAGCTGCGTCCAAGAGTGGCTCATCACCGACAATGGCGACACCACTAATAAGATCGTCAGAGATCAAACCGGAAATCAGTGTTTGGTAGTTGTCAGCCTCAAAAGTGACTTTGCTATCTTGCCGTTCAGATCTAGCGTTAACCGCGCACCAACTACACTTGAGATTGCAGCCTCCAGCCAAAACTAGAGTGAGAAGATCGCGCTCCGGAAGTTCCGAAAACTGCTGCATAAAAGCTGAAATTGCAGTGAAACTCACGTCAACCTCTCAACATCTACCTTTTGAGAGGCCAAATATTCGGAAAAACTCATCGAAATTCCCACTGATTCGGCTGTATTTCTTTATCTTCGTGGGGATTATATATAAAGCACTGACAATTAAGGAATCAATAGCTTTCTTGAATTTTTCGACCCCGTGATGCACCTCATTTGCCAGCTTGGTTGTCGGCCAGTGACGTTGACACAACAAAGCTCTTCTGAAACTCTTCTATCGTCAGAATCTTCCAGCCCATTGATAATAATGTGGCAAGGCTAAGATACGAACGTGCATCCTTTGCAAAACCGAGATGACAAGCGGCCGCTTCGTAGACTGCAGTATAAACGAGATCAAAGTCCTTCCCTGGAGACATTTCTGCGTCAAATACGGGCAAGCCGGTTGTTTCCGCAGTTTCTTCAAGGTCACTTTTTGGTTGATCTGGGAACAGCCAATAATTGAGACGCCCGGCGGCAGGGCGCAAACTCTCTGGTTCAGGTTCGATACTAACAGTTAGACCGAAGTCATGACCTCGATGTCTTTTAACTTGATGATGATTGTTCAAAACAATAGGCAGTGAATAGGGCACCAGAAACTCTGGCCCAAGATCAATAATTTCCTCATCGATAGATTTCTCATCTGCTTTTACACTGCTCCCCAGAACATTAGATGTCATCTTAGGCAGCCCATGAACAGCAAATGCGCAGTGGCGGACAATAATATCCCAATATTCTTGTTTTTTCCGTCGGTCTCGATGTTTGCAGAGGCGAAAATACCAATTGGTCAGGCATGCTGAATAGATGGCAAGCGAGTGGAATGACTGATGGAATTCTGCATTGTCTCTGATGACATCCAGCCTCAGAACCCATATCACGAGTGGCATGGATTTTCGCTCGTCAAGCCTTTTTGCAGCCGCGTTAAAGAACCGCTCCATGCCGCTGGAAAAGCCACCATAAGCATTCGATGGTGAAAAATGAGCCGTGGTCTCTCCCTTGGTGGGCAGAATCAGCGCCAGGGATGTATTACCCCGCTCTTCCATAAAAATTTCAGGGGGTACCCCTACAGGTTCTTCCAGTAGCAGCGCCTCTTCGCCTTTATATAGTGTATGGAGCAGGTTCTCGCAAATAGCATCGAGATCCCCCGCATCAGCAGGCTGTCCTTCTGCTTCAGAAGTCCGAAGCAGAGCTGTTGCCTCCCAACCCGTCCCCTTTCCCCTCGTTACGTGCCACGTTTCAAGCATGACATCGATCAGGTGGCTTGCGTCAGACTGCGATAGCGGTGACGTTCCATATAGTTTGGGCTGAAGGTTTCTGACCGGTGGATCACGTTTCAGCAATTCGTCACGTAGAGCCCGGAAACTGTGGGAGGCGATGCCGGAGCCCCGACCGAGCGAATGCCAAACTCGATTGACCCGATACAAGAACGCGCCTGGCCTCAGCTTCGCTTCCTGCACACTTGGTGGATCAGGCCTCTTGGCGAATTCCCAGAGTTGCCGCTCGATCTCCGCGACGTCGTCGGCGTTGGCTCGGTCTGATCGTCGTTCGTGGTGGCTCTTGCCCATGATCCCCGTTGCCTGGTTGTCGCTAAGTGCCAACTCTCCGAAGCCTTGCCTGTAACAGCTGATCTGAAAAAAAAATTTCGTCCCAGGTCACCTTTGAACGATCATTCCGCGCCAAAGGCTCGTTCGTTCAGCAAGTTAACGTGGAAATTACATCGGAAGGGCCGAATTTAACGTCTGTATTGAATTCAATCGATACATACGTTACACTTCTAACATCACTCAAGAAAAAAGCCAGCCTTTGATTTGGCTGGCTCTTGAGAATTGAGGCCCCGCCCGAAAACGGGTGATGAGACCTGTATATCCAAGGGCAGCCAAGCCCAATTTGCGTCGCCTGTCAAGACGCGAGGCCTCTGGGGAAACTTTGTCACTTTGAGATGGAAAGTGACGATGAGGGGACTGATATGTTTGACAGGCATTTTTTGCATTCCATTGCTCATCGATGGCGAAGCATGCCCGGTGTCTGCGCTTTGCGGGCGACCCGGGCACTTACCTTTCCCTCCTTCCATCGCGGAGCGTCCGGCGCCAGGGGAGCCGGCTGCGGGGTCATGCTGCATGCAGCAGCGCTGATCTAAGCGGCCTTACGGCTCGACTTACCTAATCAACCCAACCGGAGGGATGGGTGATGATGAGGTACGCGTTCCCTTATTTGCAATCTTCGACGCTCGGTGCCGCCGACATAGCGTTGCTTGGCGATCTCTTGCTTCTCGGCTTCGCGGTCGTCGCGATCTTCTACCTGCTACGCGTTGTCATGCGGCTTCTCAGATCCGTCGTGCACTCGATGGCGGGCATGCTCAGCTGGGCGATTGCCGTCGTCGCCATCGCTTTCTTGTTTTTCCGATTGGTTCGGTTCTTTGTCTGAGCAGGAGAAAAAATCTCCTGCCAATTTGGAGGATTGATCATGGCCAGATCTAGCTTGCCCATCAAACGACTCGATGGTTCGGTGATTGTCGAACCGCTCCATCCAAGGCCTGCATCTCGTCGTCATCTCGGTGTCCGGCGTCCGGCCGGAGAAGGTCGTGCCGGGATCGGTGACAGCCGGGTCCAGCGTGCCAAGATTCTTCGGGACCTCGCGATCCTCGCTCTCCTGGCGATCACGATCATCGCCGGCAGCGCGGTGATCATCGGCACGCTCTGGCGCGATGTTGCCGTTGCCGAAAGCGAAACCCGCATGGTCGAAGCCAAGCAGGCGGCAACGGTCCGGCTGGCCGAGCTGGAAAAGCTGGCAGCCGCGGACGAGATGCCTCTCGAAGACATGCTCCTGGTCGTCCTGGCCGCCTTTGGTATCGCTATCATCACCCTCGTCTTGGCTCGACCGAACATTCATATCGGACGATAGACATGGACCTCAGACGCACCCCGATCGACGCGAACGCGGCCAAAAAGCTGCTGCGCGTCTACGTCCTCGCGATCCCGGCGGCAACTTTGGTTGGCGGCTGGTGCACCTTGCTGCTGCTCGCCTGGCTGGCGGCACCTCCCGGTATGGTCGATCACATACCGACGGCCGTCAAAGCGAGCGCTTCGGTGGCTGCGGCCGGCTGGCTCTACTGGCTGCATCGAACCTTCAACAGACTGCCCGGGCTCATCGACGAGATCCTGGAACGCGGCCTGTCGCTCAGCCACGACCATACCAGCGAGGCGGATCATTGGCTCGCCAGACCAGGCCACCGTGACTGACGATGGAAACCGTCTTCGCAGCCCGTCGCTCAGCTTGGGCGTGGCTCGAAGACGGCGACGTTGCGCCCGTGGTCCGGACGAACGCGATCGTTTTTTATTCCTAATATAAAATAGGAAAACATTCAACCAATAACGCTTGACCGGTCCGTCGCGCCGGGGGATCCGCTGACCAGGTTGCAGTCATTCCGACGGCCATCGTCGCCGATCTCTTGTCACCATGATCCTTTGTCCGCGGATGCGCGCGATGTGCTCGCCGCAGCAACCAAAAAGACGATGATGACAAAGCGGTTGATTTTGAATCGGAAGAAAAACAATCTAAAATTGATAATTGTCACATATAAAACAACTTATTGATGATTGACTTACACACAACTTAATGTTGATTCTTCTTCGAGTCCACAAACTCCGGGGTCGAGCAAGATGATCACGTCAAGCGCGCTTTCATATCTTACTATCGGTCTTGCCGGACTCGGTTTGGCCACAACACTGGCAGCACAAGAACCAGAGAAGAATGAAACATCGTCGCGTGATCGGCTCACTGACGTCAAGGCTCTGCTCTTCAGGACATTCCCCAGAAATCTCAGCCCCATTCGAGTTTGAGTTGGGGCGGGTCGTTAGCGGTGGGTTGTGGGCGACGGGGGGCTCTGGCGCAGACTTCGCGGATACCGTCAGCGATAGCGTAGAGCCGGAAATCGGGAATGCCGAACAGACGCTTGGAGGCTTTCAGCAGGTGGCTTGCCAGGATGTCGAGCTTGATCCGAGTTCCCAGGACCACGGCGGTGAAGAAGGCGACGGCGTTGACGAGGACGGCCATGTTGCGCAGGCGCTCATAGGTCAGCACCCGAATGTCTTCCAGATCGTAGCTTTGCTTGATGAAGCGGATCGCTTCCTCGATGCGCCAGCGGGTGAGATAGGCGCTGACCACCCACCAGAGGACTTTGCGGTTCTTGCGCAAAGGCAGGTTGGTCAGCAGCATCATGGGCTGCTCGCCCAAGCCGCGCACCACCAGTAGCCACAGCGGGATCTCCGGATGCTCGGGCAGGCGCACCGGCCGGAAGCCATAGTCGAGGCGGCGGCAGATCTCCTTGCCCTTGTCTTCGCGCACGATGTGGGTGGCGTAGATCATCGGGCAGGCCTCGGCCAAGGTTGCGGTCTCCACCTTGCACCGGCCGGAAAACAGATGACGCGCGCCGGTGTTGCGGATGATGAAGGACTGCGCTCCGTCCAGCAACGGCGTGTAAAGTTCGCCACGGTCGCCACCCCGGTCCACGACCCAGACCCCGCGCCCACCGCAGGCCGCCGAGACCTCCGATAAGGCCGTCTTGATTTCCTCGTTCTCCGACTGGAAGTCGGGCGCCCTTTGGGAATAGAGAGCGCTGTAGAGTGGCACGACGGCGCTGTCCTCATTCTCCACCCCGATCACCTGGCACAGCCAATAGCCGTTCGCCAAGCCGCCCGTGCTGCCATCACGCACCCGGGCGAGGTATTCCATCTTCTCGGCGTAAGGCTTGGCGATATCTGAAAGGTCCAGGACCAGAAGCGTCCGCTCCCGGATCCTGGCGCTGCCTTCCTGCAGCACCGCGGCGCCGAGATGCTCGCGCAGTTCCTCTCGACCCAGGTTACGCGACAGCCGCGTCTCGGTCTTGATCAAAGGGATCGTCTCCTCCAGCGCCCGACCGATCTCGCTCAGCCGCACGCTGCCGCGCGCCGCGATCCCATAAAGCGCCTCGGAGACAAAGCGCTGCGCGGGCTTGCTCAAGCCAGAAGAAAGTTTCCCCGAAAAATCGGCCAAATGGGCGCGCATCTTCGACGCGGTTCGTACGATCATCCCAAGGCTCTCCGTTCGCTGAGGTGAGGTTGCTGTCGGTTGGCACCGGCAATCTACCTCATGCGCAGGAGCCACCGCGCTGGCAAAAGTTTCCCCAAAAAATCCCCCGTTCCACTTCCCTAGACGAAATTCATAAGTCAGCTCAGGGACTTCGGCTCAAAGGGTAGCGGCTTTTGGGGAATGTCCTGTCTGCTCTTGGACGAAACGCCTGGTTTCTATGTGTCGCCGAACTTGTCCGCCTCGGTGTTTGCGGGTGATTTGGATATCAATGGCGAACAGGTCGATTTCGACGGCTATTTCGTGCGCGGTGGTGCGGCAGCAGGGTATCAACTCCAGAATATCAGGGTCGAGTTTGATGCCACCATCGGCAATGCGGAACTCGATTTCACGCTGCCTTCGGCACTCGTTGACGTCTTCGACGACGAGGAAAGCGTGTTTTTCGTGACGGCGACTGCCGGTGTCTATTATGATTTCGACTTTCGAATCGATCAGCTGATAGCTGCCGGCATTCCTGCGGCCGGTCGCTATCTGCCTGCCATCCGCCCCTACATCGGCGGGGCATCCGGGATAATCTACGTGGATTTCGACAACATCGGTGATGACGACATCGCCTATCTGGCCAATGCAATGGCGGGACTAGGCATACGGATCAATCCTCGACTTCATGTCGACCTCGGCTACCGCTTGTTCTACATCCCTCGTACCGAGCCGGCTGGCATCGATGTCGAAATTACGGCCCATACTACTGAATTTCGTCTGCGCTATCGGTTCTAGCTGATTGTTCTTTAGGATGCTTTCGGGTCCGGAGAGGCTCGACGAGCCAAGGCGAACTCGGATCGAAATGTCGAGCCAGGGACCGGCCCTTGAGGCCGGGTTTCGGTATATTGGAGACGTTCATGAGATCACGCTTCCCCTGCTCTTCGCGGCAGCTTTCGGTCTTAACCCTGGTCGGCCTTCTCGGCACGTTTTCCCTTGCTCAGGGCCAGATATCATCAACAGATGCTGCGTTCGATGCAGCGGCGATCGACCTCAGACGGATCCGGGGCACATCAACCGAGATCTTGAGATCGGCGTCAGAGCTGACCCAGACAGCCGTCGGTCTGTCCAGCCAGGTCAGCGTATCTTCCGATGATCAGCCAATCGGATCTGACACCTGGGTTCGAGAGACCCGTGCGATGATCGAAGCGTTTCGGACAAAGCTCGACCAGAATTTTTCACATTTGATCGTGCTCGAGGAAGCATTGGGAAGCGATGTCGATCAACCGCCTCCGGCTCCCTCGGCTGCGGACGGGTTGACACCTGATCTGGCGCAGACGGCTGAGATCGAGCGGCTTCGTGAGGCTCTTCTGGCTGCCGAGCAAAAGCTGGCGTCCCTGGATGGATCGACCGATGCGCCTGCAGCCGACCTCTCGGAAACCGAAAAGGCCAAAGCGATCGAAACGGAACAACTCGAGGCAGCCGAGGCCGAGGCCGGTCTCTTGGCCGAGAAGCTGATTTCGGCCCATGAAGAGATCCTCGCCGTGCAAGCTGCGCATAAAACCTTGAAGGCCGAAACAATCGAGGTGAAGACCGAACTCGATCAAACACGCAAGAAGCTCAACAACGTCGAGCAAGAGTCTGTTGTTTTGAAGAGTGGTTTCCAGGATTGCCGCCAGGATGTCGAAGAATGCAACGAAGGGAAGGCCAATCTGGATCCGCAAGGCCTGAGCAACAAACTTAGGACAGCGGAAGATCAGCTCTCCGGACTTCTTGCCCTGCGCGACGACTTGTCAATCCAGGTCCAAGAAGCGACGAGCACCGCAGAACAATGCGCTGCAATCCTTAGCCGCGCTGATGACCGGCTGTCCCCGGCGTTGACCGAGATCGAGCGGTTGGAGACAGCTCTTGCCGCGGAGCAACGAAAAAATGAAGCGCTGACCGCTCAGCTTGCCGCGGAACAATAGGCCATGCGCAAGGTTGCCAAAGCCGGCGGTGATCCCCTCGCCGATTGGCGTAAAGCGAAGCGCGTAGTGCCGACCTTCGAAGAGGCAGCACGGAAGGTTTATCAGGAGCACGCACCCGCCTGGAAGAACGCCAAGCATGGCCAACAGTGGATCAACACGCTGCGGGACTACGGATTTCCCATCATAGGCAACCGTCGGGTCGATCAGATCGATAGCGCGGACATCCTCAGGGTGCTGTCTCCGATCTGGCTGGCAAAGCCGGAGACGGCGCGCCGCGTGCGTCAACGCGTGAAGACGGTTCTGGACTGGAGCCCGGCAAATCATTTCCGCTCGGGGGAGAACCCAATCGAAGGGATCGCCAAAGCTCTGCCGAAGCAGCCCAGGAGAGATGGTCACCATGCTGCGCTTCCCTACGCCGAAGTTGCAGGCCTCATCAAGCAGCTCCGAGGCAGCGGTGCTGGCGAGGTCGTAAAACTTGCCTTCGAATTCACCGTTCTCACTGCCGCCCGTACTGGTGAGGTGCTGGGTGCACGTTGGAACGAGATCGAGGGTAATGTTTGGGCAGTACCTGCCGAGCGCAAGAAGACCGGACGAGCGGCCGCGGCCGATCGTGCTGCGGGTGAACGAGGGCGGCTGCCTGAAGGTGGTGTTCACCAATCTCCTGAGCCCGGAGCGCGACGGCGAGGAGCATGTGATCGATCCGGAGACCGGGCGCGAGATCTCGATCGATTCCGACGAGCCCGCGACCCGCTCGGCCTCGATTCACGTCAACGGGCTGGAACTGGTCGGCTCGATCGCCTCCGACGGCACCAATGTCGGCTTCAACCCATCCTCCCTTGCAGCACCAGGCAAGACCAAAACCTACACCTGGGCTGCGCGCAAGGAGGGCGGCTATCTCCTGCATTCCATGGCGGCCGCGGCCGGCGGCGAGGGCGATGGCGGCCAGCTCGGCCTTGGCCTGTTCGGCTCGGTCAATGTCGAGCCAGAGGGGTCACGATGGTATCGCTCGCAGGTGAGCGGCAACCAGCTGAAGGCGGCCACGGAGCGCCGCACTCAAGAGCACAAGACGCCGGTGATCGACTACGCCGCCGAGACCGCGGACGGCGTTCCGATCCTCGACATGCTCATGAACGTCGACAATGACGCCGACGCCCTACGGGAATTGGTGCACGCCGACCTGAACGCCGTGGTCGACGTGCGCGAGCACGGCGAGACCTGCGCGACCAAGCCGAACCCCGGCTCCTCCTGCGGCGAGCCGTTTCGCGAATTCACGGTGATCTTCCACGACGAGATCACCGCGGTGCAGGCCTATCGCGAACTCGACAACGAGGAGAACCCGCTGAGCGCGCTCAAGGACGGCATGGGCATCAATTACGGCGCCGCCGGCCTCGGCGCGATGGTGATCGCCAATCGCAACAAGGAAGGCCCCGCCAAGGACTGCGTCGAGTGCAAGCTCGAGGAGTTTTTTCTCGCCTCCTGGGCGATGGGCGATCCCGCCCTGGTGATCGAGCGCGACCAGAATAACGAGGCGGTGCGCGCGCTCTACGAGGACGATCCCTCCAACGTGCATCACTCTTATCTCGGCGATGCCGTGCGCTTTCGCAATCTGCATGCCGGACCGAAGGAGACCCATGTCTTCCACCTGCATGCCCATCAATGGCTGCAGGACTGGCATGATCCGGAATCGGTCTATCTCA
Source organism: uncultured Alphaproteobacteria bacterium (assembly GCA_963787265.1). Lineage (GTDB taxonomy): Bacteria > Pseudomonadota > Alphaproteobacteria > Geminicoccales > Geminicoccaceae > JANQPX01. The sequence goes on from CAWBCX010000024.1 coordinate 60,922, forward strand.
ACTCGCAGACCATCTCGCCCGGCGCCTCCTTTACCTACGAGGTGCATTATGGCGGCTCCGGCAACCGCAACCTGACACCCGGCGATTCGATCTTCCATTGCCACCTCTATCCCCATTTTGCCCAGGGCATGTGGGAGCTCTGGCGCACCCATGACGTGTTCGAGGCCGGCACGCGCGATCGCTGGCTGCCGGACGGCGAGGTCGCCGGCGGTACGCCGAACCCGGCGGTGGTGCCCTTACCGGACATGCCGCTGCCGCCGATGCCGACCTCCGGCTTCGAGGGCTATCCCTTCTACATCGCCGGCATCGCCGGGCACCGCCCGCCGCAAGCGCCTTTGGACATCGATCCCAACGCCTATGCCGAGAACAGCGATCAGACCCTGATGCGTCACGTCGTGCTCGGCGGCGAGCGGGAGACCGGCCACACCTTGTTCGGCGAGGAGAACGGCGAGTCGACGGACCTCGAGAAGAAATACTTCGATACGTCCATTGCAGAGGACGATCCGCTCGGTCAGGCGAACCGCATCGCAGCACGGGTGCGCAGCCAGAACGGCGATGAGCGGCTTCTCATCCTCGCCGCCAAGTTGACCAAGGCCAACATCCGGCAATTGCCGCTCGACGGCACGCCCGAAGAGCAGACCGCGATGGACTTCCACGCCGGCGATCAGGCCGATGCGGTGACCACGCGCTCGACCTACGGCGTGCCGGAGAAGGGCTATCCGAGCTGCCTGCCCAACGGTGACTGCGATCAGCCGGACAAGGCGGATGGACGCGTCCTGTTCCAGGTCAACGGTTATGCGCCGAAGCCGGGCGCACCCTTCGCCGATCCGTGTCCGGCACGCTTCTATCTCGGCCGGCCGAGCGATGCTCCCGACGATCCCTGGAATTGGCAGGATCTGCTGCCGGAGAGACGCTACCGGGCGACCTATCTGCAGTTCGACATGCCGGTGAACAAGCATGGCTGGCACGATCCGCAGGCGCGCATCATCACCCTCGAGGAAGACGCTAAGGCGACCCTCGAGCACACCCGGCCGGCGGAGCCGTTCTTCTTCCGCGCCAATTCCGGCGAGTGCGTCGTGTACGAGGCGACCAACCTCATTCCGTCCAACCTCAACCTCGACGATTTCCAGATCTTCACCCCGACCGACACCATCGGCCAGCACATCCATCTGGTGAAGTTCGACGTCACCGCCTCCGACGGCTCCGGCAATGGCTGGAACTACGAGGACGGCACGTTTTCGCCTGATGAGATCCGCGAGCGCATCATCGCCAACAACGCCTTCAGGGGCCGCGTCGAGCTGCGGCCCCTGACGCACCGGCTGTTCCAGGCAGGCGGCGCCCTTGCCGACGATGTGCGCGGGCTCTGCCCGGAAAACCTGCCGCTCGATCCGAAAGCAGCGGAGCAGGCGCTCGAAGAGCATCCCTGGTGCGGCGCGCAATCGACCATTCAGCGCTGGTGGGCCGATCCGCTGCTCAATCTCGAAGGCAAGGACAAGATCCATCCGAACGGTCTTCACCCACGACCATTTCGGCCCGAGCTCGCATCAGCAGCACGGCTTGTACGCAGCACTGGTGATCGAGCCCAACGGCTCCAGCTGATGGCTGAACTCGAAACCTGGATGCGCGAGGAGCGCGCCAAGCTCTCCAAACGTGCGCCCGTCGCCAAAGCCTTTGACTACATGCTGAGACGCTGGGATACCTTCGCTCGCTTTCTCGAGGATGGCAGGGTCTGCCTGACGACGGATGGTGTAGAGAAGGGGGGAATCGTCATTCAGCGGTCTTTTTGTCTGGCTTTTCCTTCCATGCAGCGACCATCAGCTCATAGGCCTTTTCGGCACGTTCGACATACTCCATTTCCTTATGCCGGATGGCTTTGATCCAGTAGTCGCGTCCGGGTCCCGCTTTACCGTACTCCCGCGGCGCGCCTGCCTTGAGTGCTGCCTTGCGAAGCTTCATGGCTGTGAAGGCCGGTCTGGCGTAAGCATAATCGACTTCGTCCGTCAGGATATGCCAGATCAAGACCGCGAGTTTTCGCGCCGTCGCCACGGCAGCAGCTCCGGCACCACTTTCTTCTGCACGCGAACGAAGAAAGCACGCAACGGGCCGGGCGCGGTCTTGGCCGACCAGGCCGCTTCCACCAGCATCCTGCGGGCTGCAGCGTTGCCTTGCTTCGATATGCGGCCGTGACGGGCTGGTTGGTCGCCGGACTGGCGGACCTTGGGCGTAAGGCCGAAATAGCTGGCCAGCTTGTTGGGGCTCGAAAACCGATTGATGTCGCCGATCGATGCCAAAACGGTCGAAGCGACGATCGTTCCGACACCTTGAAATCGTCATGAGGCGCCGCGTTCTCGGATCGTCGAGAGCTCCCTCGCAATCACCTTGTCGAGTTCCACCAGCTGTTGATTGACCCGCTCCAGCTCTTCGATCAGCCGATCGAGGATGGTTCGCTCCTCGTCAGAAAGCGCCAAGCTATCGAGCCAGGCTTGGCCAGCCTTGCCGAAGAGATGCCCCTCATATTTGGGGACCAGATTACCGTGCAAGATCGCGTGAATGCGGCTCTTGAGCCGGACGATCTGTTCGAGAACCCCCATGCGCTCGGTCGTCTGCCGTCGCCGGCGAAGCGTATCGTCGTCAGCGACCCAAATCGATGGCAAAAAGCCGGATGCGTAGAGCTCCGCCAAGACCCGGGCATCGATCTTGTCGGTCTTCACGCGCGCATAGGCAATCGCGCGAACCAATCGAGGATTGGCGATCGCGACATGCCTCACGTAAGGCCGAAGCAGCCGTTCGACGGCATTGCTGTTGCCCGTCGCTTCGATGACGACTGCATCGTCCTGGTAGAGCGTTCTCGCAAACGCGATCAGCCGGTGGCGAACGAGATCGACACGCTGTTCTTTCACGATGCGGCCGTCCTCAAGGATCGCGACTTGAGCAAACGACCGGTGGATGTCCATTCCGACAACCCGCATAGCTCCTCTCCTGTTCATGGCGGGAGCCGGCGGGCTTACACGACATCTACGGATCCGCGCTCGCAGCGCAACCGGGCAAGTCGTAGGGGCGGCCAAATAACAACTCGAGCTCGCAGCTCATGGTCAAGACGGCCTGCCGCCGTTTCGTGCTCCCGGCACCCCCATCCCGGTGGCGACAGCGATACCTTGACCTGGGTTCGATGCCCACCAGCGGCGGTGCCAAAAGCATCATGCCCTTTAACAACGCCGCCGAACGCGCGATCAGAGCGCTTGGCTTTGGACGAAAACTGGCCGTTCGCAGGCTCCGACCGCGGCGCCGAAAATGCAGCCACCATCATGACCACCATCGAGACGGCTAAACTGTGTGGCCTCAATCCCCAGACCTATGGTAAGCGCTTTCCTCATGCCCTATGCGGCTTGGCTTGACGCGACCTCGAAGTTCCATGGCATGAGTTCATCGATGCGGCTTTTGGGGTGGCCGTCGAGCAGCGCTTGGAGCGTGTTGGTCAGGTAGCTGACCGGATCGACGTCGGCCATCTTGCAGTTGGCGATGAGGCTGGCGAGTAGTGCCCAGTTTTCAGCGCCGACCTCATGGCCCGCAAAGAGTGCGTTCTTCCGGGTCAGGGCAATCTTTCTGATCTGGTTTTCGACCGGGTTGGTGTCCAGTTCCAGGCGGCCGTCTTCCAGGAAGCGCGTCAGGCCGGACCAGTGCGCCAGGGTGTATCGGATATCTTCGGCCAGCTTGGAGGACTTCGGGATGCGCGACAGCTGGGCTTCGAACCAGGGGCGGAAGGCCTCGATGATCGGTGCGGAGAGTTCGCGCCTCGCGGCGAGCCGCGCAGCCGGCGCGGCCCCGCGAACCGTCTTCTCGATAGCATAGAGCTCAGTGATCTGGCGCAAGGCTTTCTCGGCGATCGGTGAGCCTTCCTTTTCCCAGCGTTTCACGAACCGCCGGCGCGCGTGCGTCCAGCAATGGACGAGCGTCCACGGCCCCTCGGGTCGATCGACCTTGGTGAGCTTGTCATAAGCGTCATAGCCGTCGCATTGGACGAAGCGTCCGCGATAGCCCTCGAGGAAGCGACGCGCATGCATGGCACCTCGACCGGGGGCATAGTGGAACATCACGATCGGTGGATCGGCGCCGCCGTGTCCCCGATCATCCGACACGATGGCCCAGAAGTAGCCGGTCTTGGTTTTCCGTCGTCCGGGATCGAGCACCGGCGCCGCGTTTCGTCCATGAAGACCCGGTCCGCACTTTTTAGTCTTTCCCGCAGATGATCGACGACAGGACGCAAATGGAAGCAGGCGCGGCCAACCCAGTTGCCGAGCGTCGCCCGGTCCAACCTGATCCCCTGACGGGCGTAAATCTCGGCTTGACGGTAAAACGGGATGTGGTTGCCGAACTTGGCCACCATGACCTGCGCGATCAGCGCTTCGGTAGGCAGCCCGCCGGGTACGACATGTTCAGGGGCATGGGCCTGGACCACGGCGCCCGAGCAGCGCCGGCAAGCGTATTTCGGACGGCGTGTGACGAGCACACGGAACTGGGCTGGCACGACGTCGAGTTCGTTCGGAGACATCCTCACCGATTTTGGCCATCTCGCCACAACCGCAGGGGCAGAGCGTGGTTTCGGGTTCGATAACTCGCTCGATCCGCGGCAGATGTTTCGGAAGGTGACCGCGGTTGCGGTTGGCCTTGCCGCCCTTGCCGGTTCCCTTTCCCTTGAGCGCATCCCGCGCCTTTTCCTGGGCGGCCTCCAGCACGCCTTGCGCAACCTCGATGTCTTCGAGCGGCAGATTGAACTGCTCTGGATCGAGCTTCTCGGACTTCGGCCCAAACTTCTCCCGGCGCAGTTCGCTGACAATACTTTCCAGCCGCCTTTGCGCCTCGACCGCATCCGCCAAGGCTGCCTCGGTTTTAGCAAGGCGGGCCTTCAGGCGAGCGTTTTCTTCGGCCAGAGCACTGTCGATCATGATCAGGATCATGCACAGGGGCGGCACCACCGCCATCCACAATCCGGCCGCCAAGTCACTCTGACGCAGCTAACCCGCCCGCGCCGGCCGCTGTGCAGCTTCGGGACGAACAAGACGCCAGTCGAGACCTTCGAACAACGCCGAGAACTGCGCAGGAGACATCTTCATCACACCGCCCCGCACCGCAGGCCAGACGAACTTCGCACCCTCAAGGCGCTTGTGAACCAAAACGATGCCGGTTTGATCCCAGACCAACACCTTGATCCGGTCGCTGCGCTTGGCGCGGAACACGAAAGCTGCGCCACTGAACGGATCGAGGCCCATCGTCTCCTGCACGACAAGCGCCAAACCGTCGATGCCCTTCCTGAAGTCCGTCGGGCGCGTGGCGACATAGATGCGCAATCCACCGGCCGGAGAGATCATGGCGATGCCGCTCGGATCGCGCGGATCGTTCTCGTCAATTGCGCGTCGTCGATGTCAGCTGACACCCGCAAGGTCACGCCATCGACCACCAGCTCGATCTTGCACGACTTCGTCTTGGCGCTACGCTTCTTCGGGCGATGTGAAGGACAAGCCACCTCCGGCTCGACGACGAGCGCCGCGAACATCGGCTCCTTTGCCGTCTCGGCAGACAAAGCCAACACACCGGCCTTCAACTTCTTCCGCCAATCGTAGACCTGCCAGCGCGTTACCTCGTGCCGACGCGCAACATCGGCGACACGCACGCCAGGCATCAAGCTTTCCGCAGCAATCCGCGCCCGCTCACTCTCGCTCCAAGATCGCCGACCAGTGCGACCCTCGAGGATCTCAATCTTGCCAGCAAAGCCATCTCTTGAGCCGTCTAAAGAGACGTCCATTTAGCCGTCCAATCCTGTCTCATATCGACAGGACGTCTCGCACAAACAGCATCAGAGCGGCAGGAGGGGAGCGGCAAAGCGCTTACGACCTATGTCGCTGATCTCCTGAACAGGCTGCCCGACCATAAAATCAACCGCCTCAACGATCTGGCGCCCTGGAACTGGAAGCCGGCCCAATAAAACCCGACACGTCAAGGGCGGCCCTTATTGGCCGCTTACGTCTGAAGGGCGATAAGCTGTTGCCCAAAGTGGTCAAAGGCGTCACCTTCGTCGACGGTGTCGAGGCCATTCAACAATCAACCAACGTCGCCGCCTGATAGCCCGTCACCCAAATTCACCCATAGCCCCACCGTGATCGGCCGCAACATGAAGCGCCATCGGCACCAGGAGTTCCTTCGCTTCCTGAACGTGATCGAGCGCGACGTTCCGGCCGGCAAGGTCATCCATGTCATCCTTGACAACGACAGCCCCCACAAACACGAAAAGGTCCGCCAATGGCTCGCCCGCCATCCCCGCTGGACCTTCCACTTCACGCCGACATCGGCGTCATGGCTCAATGCCGTCGAAGGTTTCTTCGCCAAACTGACCAAGCGACGCCTCAAACGGGGCGTGTTTCACTCGGTCGTTGACCTGCAGGCGGCGATCAACCGTTTCATCGACGAGCACAACAAAGAGCCCAAGCCGTTCGTTTGGACCGCCGATCCGAATAAGATCATCGCCGCCGTCAACCGCGGGCGCCAAACGTTACGAACACACCACTAGCACCTCAAGGCAATGACCGAGAAACCTTTCATGTCAAAATTCACATGTCAGGCGCTTGGATAGCCGCCATAGACATATTCTTCGGGGACGCTGCCACGCACACGAGAGAGCACGACGCCAGCGATAGGGCGCCCCGCAACCGCTAAGCGTTTGAGCGCTTCTTGGATCATCTTGCGCCGCGTTTTCCGCCAAGCGGCGAGAAACACGATGGCATCACTGGTATCGGCTAAATTGATCGCATCCGGCACGCGAAGAGTAGGCGGTGAATCAACAATGACTAGATCATAATGCTCTCTCGCCTCGGCAATCAGCACGCGAAGCCGCGTTGAAGAGACGAACTCCCTCATTTCGGAATGAGTAGCCTTAGACATGAGCATGTCCATACCGGTCACCGGGTCTTTTACCACCGCATCTTGTCCCCAATCCAGAGCACCACTTAAGAAGTCGTTGAGGCTAGCACTGGGATGAAGATTGGTTTGCGCGTGGAAAGAAGGGCGTCGAAAGTCGCAATCGACCACAAGACAACGTAAACCATCTTGTGCCGCCGTCCGTCCGAGTGCAATGCAAAAACTCGTTTTGCCTTCAGCAGGCTCGGACGACGTCACCAGGATAACCTTCTTAGGCGCTTCGACCGAACTTAGATTAAGTTTCAACAAGATGCCGCGCAACGTCTCCGTCACGCCACTGTTGGGGAACTCGGCAACGTAATTCGACAAATTCTGCTTAGGTTTTAGCCAACTTGCCACAGATGGAATCGCACCCAGCCCCTGCAGACCTGTAATCTGTGAAAGCTGATCGAGTGTTTCGACGCCGGAACTTAGATAACGTCGGCCAACAATCGCACCCGATGATACCAGGAGCCCTGCAAACATGCCGACAACCGTCAACAAACCAGCACCAGGGCTAGAGGGCTTCAAAGGAGGAACCGCGACCGAAGCAATGCGTACGTCCGATCCATTCAGATCAATATTCGTTAGTGACGACAGTGTCTGCTCGTAGAAACCTCTGTAACGGGTATAAAGATCCTGCTTAACGACGACCTCATCTTGAAGCTGAGCGAGGCGCGAGCGCTCTGCTGCAACTTCGGCGGCCTGACCTTGTCCGGCTTCAATCTGCTGCCGCAGTTGCTGATCCTGATTGTCCAGGCTGGCGATCCTCTGTTCCAAGCTCCTGGCAATGCCTGACGCCTCGGCTCGGATTTGCTCGCGTATGCTTTCAAGCTCCTTATTCAGGGCAATTCTTCGAGGATGCCGTTCACCGAGATCGAGCGAAGCTTCGGAAACGCGTCGGCGTGCCGCTGCTTCATCCAGCCAAAGTCCTTCCAACCTTGGCGTTACCAAATCGGCATCAAGAGCGGTTAATGCACCGCCAGCGATCGTTGCCACCAACTGCCCCAAATCGGCGGCCAACTGATCGCGCTCCGTACGCAATAATCGCCTCTGACTGACCAAGTCAGTCAAATCTCTGGAAATTATGGTCCCTTCAGGGGTGCTCAAAAGGCTAGCATTACCTTCTTCTTGACGGACTTTGGCTCGCGCAGCGACAAGCTCAGCCTCGAGTTCGCTCAACTTTTGCTTAAGGCCGTTACTCGATTGCAAGGTGGCTTCGCGCTTATCCGAAATCTGTCGAGCAATATAGAGCTTCATCAAGGTGTTAATGATGCTGGCGCTCTTCTCGGGATCACGCCCGCTGAACTCAAGTTCGATCGCATAGCTGCGCTCTTCGCTGAACGCGTTCAGAGCCTTGCCAATATTTTCGCCTATCTCACGCTCCATGGCGACATCATAGCGCGGTTCTATCGGATCGCTGAGCCCGATAATCCAATCCTTGATAGGCTCCGGCAGCCAAGAATTATCCGTCCATTGCTGCAAGGTAGACGGACGCAATGTATCATTGAATTCCGGATCCCGAACCAGCGACATCTCGCGAACCAGCAAATCGATCATCTGCTGAGACGTCAAAACTCGAGCTTCGCTTCTCCCTCCCCAGGGCTCGACAGTACGATCGGATGTAAATGTATCCAGTTCTGGGATCGTCGCCTTATAAGTGTCCACTACCAAAAGACCATTGGCCGTGTACCAGGGTGGCAAATTCTTGGCGACATGATAGGCAATCAGACCGCCGACAATCATCGACAGAATGATGATGCCCTTACGCCGAAGCAGGCTATCAAGGAGATCTTGCGACGTAATGCTCAGCGCCTGCTGAGCTTGTCCTTGAAGATGTCCGACAAAAGATCGGGATGGCAGCCTCGGTTCACCAGCCATGTTCGGATGGGTCAAATCAGTCATAAGAACACCAGTTTCGGGATATTGGTCGATCGGGACATCTTAACGCCAAGAGGAGCTGCCATGGAGCCTTGATGTTGGTTGAGACATAGATAATTCAACATGAACTACCGCCAAGGCGTTAGAAGCCAACTATCGTGGGAAAAATCACCGGACGTGATCGTCATTGACTTTTTGCCCTGGGGGCTGAGATTTCAGAGAAACTACCACAGATCTCCTTAATGTCCTCATAAGACAGCATCAACATGACAGCGAGAAAAGTGAGACCTCCGATCACAATGCACCCAAGAAGCACCCAAACCGCGCTCATATATTCTCCGGCAAGATGAGACCAGCTTAAAACCGCGGTGGTCATCGTACCAGCCGCAATCCAAATCGGCCACTGATCCAGGAAGCATTGCCTAAGATTAAATTCTAACTTTTTTTTCAACGCCAAGAAATAAACCGGTAGCGCTACAAGATTAGCCATACCACCAGCGAAGGCTGCTTCAACCATACCGAAGGGGGCAGCAAACGTTACTGCCGCCAGGAACATGATGACATTGATGGCCGAAAGCTTGACGAAGAAACCGGCAAAACCCGCTGAGAGCAGAACCTGACCAATGATATGAGCCATCGCGTAGAAGGTACCGAAGACGCATAGCATCTGAAACGGTCTGACGCTGCCAAGCCATTTTGCTCCAAGTGCCGTAGGTATAACGATGTCGGCAATCAGCGCTAAGCCGATTAGCGTTGGTAGGCAAATCAAGCTTACCAATCGAAGTGTCCTGTTGATCGCTTGACGATGCGCTTCGGGATTATGGGCTAAACGCGAGAGCACAGGTAAGCCGATCTGCTGGATAGAATAATAGGTCAACATACCTGCCGACATCATCAATCGATTGGCGACCGAAAAGAAACCAACCTGAAGAGTTGGCAGGAAGTAGCCAAGAATGAGGAGATCAAGACGGCGCATCGCGAGTTGCAGAAGCGCCGATATCGTCGCCAAGCCGCCAAAAGTGCCGAGTGTCCGAACATGATCTTTCGAGAGAAAGAGGCTGGGCAGCCAACCGCTGGACAGAGCGAAAACCACAAGACTGACACTTGCATAGGTCCATTGTTGTGCGACAAGGCTCCACACCCCATACCCCGACCATGCAAGTGTCACGGCCGTGATGCCGCCTGATAATGATGCCAAGACCGACGCGAAAGCAAAGCCGCGCAAGAACAAATCCCGACGAAGCTTCGCTTGATAGATGCCGCTGGCAGCGAACAGGATCAAGATCGGTGCCAAAGCCTGCAAGACGGTGGCAAGAAGAGGTTCATCCAGAAGAAGGGCGACAGGGTGGGCTATGATGGTAAGAACAAGTGCCGCGATCGTACCTACAGCCAGGTTGGTCCAAAATGCTGAGGAGAAGTGCTTTAAGCTGACTTCATCCGATTGAATTAGGGCCTCTCCAAGTCCTTGCTGAAGTAGCATTTGGCCTGTCAAAATAAATAACGTGGCTTGTGCAACAACTCCAACTTCGTTTGGTAAAAGCAAACGTGCCGAGATGATGAAGGCGCCAAATGCAAAGATTTCAGCCCCCATCACCTCAACGATGCGCCAGACCGCACTTCGGGCTATCTGCTGACGTTCCAGCACGGCTCAACTCTTCCAGCTCGAAGTATTGTGGTCAACACCTTTCAGAGCGCAGAGATCTAAGTCGCCCATCAACCGTCTCAACTCGCCAATTGCTGTGTCGACCAATGACCAGTGTCGGCTGCAGCGCATTGATCCGCGTTTTTTCCCAGATGATCATGATCGGCGAAAGGATATCGAAGGCTCATTGTTTTCCTGCCGCCGGAAGCCAACTCGATTTCATAGGTTCGGCTTTTGGCCGGCCCCGCCAAATGAATTACCGATAGCGGGGTGAAGGGCGCAGCTGGCCGACAGAAAAGCTGGGCTTGTTCATCCCAAATTGGTGGGCAACGATCACATATCCAATTGTCACCGGATTCGAGCTCGGTTGTGGCAATTTTGTCGACATGAATGACCTCGTTGAACGCAAACTGCTCATAAGGCGTCACACGATTGGTTCGTCTAAGGGCCGCTTCGAAGCGTTGTCGCCAACATTCCCAATGAGGCGCATTGTTCGCCAAACAATAGAGGCCGAGATTGTAGTTGGGATACGCCATAAGCTTCGCCCCTCGCCATAAGCCGCTACCGGCAGCTTTATGCTTGAGGTTCCAGGCCCATAGCCACAACTGAAATCTATACAGTTGATCACTCTCGTGAGCAATCGCTGCCCCAGTTTCCCGAGCGCCGTTGATCAGACGCCTAATAACACCCGAATCCTGTAGCCAAAGGTCCGGATCAAGCCAAATTGAATAGTCGTATCCAGGCAAATAATCATTAATAAAAAAACGAACCAACGCGGCTCTTTCATAATTTTTTGTCGTTTCATCAGTGCGCCCGAAGTGCCAGCTTGGGTCGATCACGATGATATTGTCTTGCTCAAGCTGCTCACGATGATCTGGTGTGAAACCAACATCAAAAACAGCGATCGGTATCTGTCGGCATTCTTCAAAACGTTGAACAGATTTTATCATACCGTTCAAGAGCTCGAAGTAACCACTATCTGCCGCCGTGACGATAACGGCTTTATCAAAGCGATCGTTCATCGGTTCCTCGTTCGAAAGGGAGCTGGAATGCAGGTTTTTCGTCCCCAGAAGTCACTGGGGTTCGGCTTTCTGGGTCGTTCAGATTCGGACGTTACCTTAGACTGAAAGTACTAATCAGGTGTGAGCGCCCAACGGTTGTGATGCAGGTTCCCCATGCGCGCGCTCATAAACGGACGTCGTCGTCATGGCGATTGCATTCCAGCTCGGAATGCGCTCTCGCAAAGTCTTCATCTTTGCTGTCATTGAGGCTTGACTTTCCGGCGAATAAATCAACCTCCTTATTGCTTTTGTCAATTCTTCTGGATTTTCAGGAGGAACCAAGACGCCCTCGTCACCATCAGTCAGCATCTCGGCAAAGCAACCGATATCGGAGGCAATCACAGGAATTCCACGAGCAACCGCAACCATCAGAACACCGCTGGTATCAATTTCACGATAAGGAAAGACAAGAAAATCAGTTTCATCAAAAAGCGCAATCATTTCAGCGTCATTAATAAAATCGAAGCAAAAATTAACCACACCGTCGAGATCATGCTTGATGACGAGATCGGTCAGGGGGGCGGTGTCAATATAGGGACGTCCGACGATCGAGACACGACATCTTTTCCGCTCTTCGGCACTGAGCGATGAAAGTGCCTCCAAGAAAATATCAGCTCCCTTATAATCTTTGAGCTTACCAAACTGAAGAAAATGGACGCGATGGTCGGTCCGAACAGGCTGCCGCGTATGATCCAAAGCGGCGTTTTCAAGGAGACCATGTGCAATCTGATGGATGCGATCGCTCGACAAACCCTGTCGAATTAGGCGCTCCTCTGAGATCTTGTTGTGAACGATAAAATGATCGCAACGATGCATGGCGAGAGCACTACCAGCTCGTAGTAGCCACGGCCCGGCACCGTTATAAGGATTGCTGTCATGAACGGTCAGCACCAAAGGGGCAATCCTTCGAAACAACGGCAAGAAGAGAGCGTCAACCAAAGGTAGGGAAAGCCACTGGAAATGGATGATATCTGGTTTCAGCGTACGCAAGGTTGCCAGCAAACGAAGCATGCCGCGAATATGTTGAATGCCTTTCGCCGCCAACTTCAATGATCGCGGCAACCAGGGGTCTGGCGCCGAAAAAAGTCCCAGCGTTGTTATACCTGGCGCTTTCTCTCCGGCTTGAGAGTTAATGTCAGCATGATTTGTACTCTTCACAAATGTAATCTGATGGCCAGCCGCCGCTAGGCCTTTGCAAAGCAGACGATCATATGGGGGCGTAAAATGCCAAGGATCGACGACAACGACTTTCATCAAGGATATCCTATCAACGGCTCGGTTGATCACTGGAAAGATCATTTCTCGCTGAGTGAGCAAGATCCCAGGTAACCACTGGCTCTCCCCAATAGGAACGCCAAACTCCAAGTGCATTTCCAGCGAAGGCAAGAAGTATGTTGACGATCTGCTGCACCGGCCGAAAATTCATCATCATTCCTAATCCCATCGCCATGACAACCAACGCTACCAAACTTGCCATTGCGAAGAAACCAGACCCCACCCAAATGGCCGCGGCGAACAGCAAGGCAGATGTCAAGAGAAAGTAGCCTCCAATCCAACGAATGTATCGATGCCCAAAATACTTATAGAGATTCCAAAGTGAAAGAGTCTTTAATTCGTGCCATAGGGTACGGTGGACACCAATACATTGGCAGGCAATCCTGATCTTCCGCTTGAATTCATCCTTGGCGACCGTCGTGTGGCATTCGTAAGCACGCACATCGGCGCCTCGAATGAGCCGATATCCCTTGCAAAGAATGCTCATCGACACGAATAAATCATCGATAAGATGATCGGGCGTGGGACGGTGTAGACTTCGCCGGATTGCGAACAACGAGCCATCTGCCCCCATCGCCGAACCAGTTTCCGTTTCCAACCCTTTGGTCCACTCATCAAGGCGCCAATAAAAGGAGCCGACCTCGGATGTCGCCGAATCGTCGGGGTTTGTATAGGAAAGATGGCTGGTAACACAACCAATCTCAGGATTGGCGAAATGACCCCGCAAATTCGCAATCGCTGCTTCGTCGACCATCACATTCGCATCGGTGAACAGAATGACGTCCGCTTCTGTCAGGGAAACCAGTCTGTTCATTCCCCAAGGCTTACCGTGCCTTTCTTCAGAAGCGACAAGTGTTACCTCTGCTCCATACTCCTGAATAATTCCAGCGGTCCGATCGCTTGCCGCATCGACGTAAATCAAGATGTCAAGCTCACCAGCGACCTTTCTTAAGGCCAGCATATTCTCGATCTTTTTCCTGATAACTGCCTCTTCATTATAAGCGCACAGGCAAATTGCCATTCTTAATGGTTTTGCATCTTCGGAATCCTTGTGAACCTTAGGCAGCATTAGCTTGAATCGTCTAGCGATTAGCAATGTCAGTTGATAGGGTCCAAATGGAAATAGCGCGACGAACAAGCAGATGAACGCCGCGCTAAAAAGAAGGAAAGCTGAGCTGCTGAGGTTCATCAGCATCGAACACGCTTACACGCGAATAGAAGAATAATCGATGATCTTGCCAGCAATAAGGTACTTCCTCTAAAAAGCATTTTCGCCCTCTAAGCTTGCCAGTGGTGTCAGCAACACAATTTTAAGGTCGAGCCAGAAAGACCAGTTCTGGATGTAATAGAGGTCATACTCAACCCGACGTACTAGTTTCTCCTTAGTGTCCGTATTGCCGCGCAGTCCATTAACTTGGGCCCATCCCGTTATCCCGGGCAGTACTCGATAGCGGGTATAGAAATTGTCGACAACACGATCATAAAGTTCACCGCCGGCCTTCGCGTTAAGGGGGTTTGGCCGAGGCCCCACCATCGACATTTCGCCACGCAACACATTCAATAGTTGCGGCAATTCATCAATACTAAACCGGCGTATAAACGCACCAATCCTGGTAACGCGCGGATCATTGCGTTCGGTCAATCTGTCAGCTAGTTGATCACTCATATCATGATACATCGAGCGAAACTTATAGACATGGATGATTTCTTTGCCGAATCCGTATCGCTTCTGTTTGAAAAAGACTGGACCTGAACTCTCCAGCTTGATCAGCAATGCAGTCAAAATCATCAGCGGGGCGAGAAAAACAAGTAGAGCCAACGAAACTGACGCATCGAAAAGTCGTTTGACTGCTTGTTCAGAAGCACTGAGCGGCTGATCAATAAGTGCTGCAAATATATAACCTGGGCAGTTAGTGTCGATGACAGGTCTTGGAATGGCTAGGCTAACTCGTATGGGTAAGACCTCAAGCGCCTTGACTGTTTTATGTATCCAGTCGCGGTTGTTATGTAGCGACGGCATGATAACAACTTCTTCAACACCATCATCATGAAGTCGCTGAACCCATTTCTCACCTTCAGTACTTTCTAAATCATTGGGACACGCATAGACTGTAGAGATACAGTTTCTATCAAATCGTCCTGAGAGATATCGATCGATTGACGTGAGATCGTCATCACTTTCATCTCCCGCGCCGACCACGGCGACTCTTTTATCAAAACCTTCAGAAGGCATCCAATGACGCAAAGCTGGAACCATTGCCATACGGCTCAGAGTTAGCACGATGACTGAACCAATTGCCCAAACGAGACCCCATTTCCAACCGAGATTAGCACTGAGTAAACTAATGGCAAGGCCGGTACCCAAGCAGACCGCCGTAGCGATTACCATCACACGCACGGGGACATGTGAAGGTAACGACAATGCTCTGGATGTATAAGTTTCAGCGCTTCGCAGGCATGATATAAGAACGACGGTTCCTAACAATGTGCCCAGGATGGCAATATCGAAGCCCAACGACCCTGTCGGCATGCCAATGATTAACGACGCGGCAATCAGCCCAACTGCAAACACCACCACGGACTCGATAAGCACGACGGCCGGAATCAAAAGGTCGCAAGCTATCCCTTGCTTTCGAACAGCACTTAGCACGTCTTATCCACTTTCACCTGGAGGCGTCGACCAGCCCACCGCATTCGGGCTCGTCCTCAGTATTACTTGAACGTACCACTTCACGTCACCGTCCTCTTCCATTTAACAAAAATTATTCGCAAACGCAAAATCGTTTTGCATGAAACTAAGATGTCGATTTTATCCAATAAAAATACCTATCAATAGTTGATAAAATTACTTTTTTAAAAAAAGTTATCAGTGTTTCGACATACTAGCCGGCAGATCTGTGCTGTCATCATCAATATGATCCTAACGTCCATCTCTTTATCAAGGGTTAAGGCTGGCTTCTGGATTTCTGGGCGTCGTCTTTTTTGTCACCCCTGATAGGAAAGGTAACCTTTAATTAACCAACCTCGGCGTAAGACTAGCGAGAGCACTTTGGATCGTGGATGAGAGGGATCGAGAGACAAATGAGACTCCGGTTCAACGATAATAGCCTTTTGCAACGGCTCGTCTTGCTGGCATGTATCTTTGCACCCAGCGCCGCCCAATCCGAGCCGTGGCGTGATGTCAGCGTCGCTGGTCTGCAAGCAGCAGATGAAGGCCGGCTTCAGGATGCCGAAGTGCTGTTCCGAGAAGCTTATGAAACAAGCACTGGTTTTGAGCAAGGTGATCTGCGGCATGCGACAAGCATCAGCAACCTAGCCTATATTCTTCATGCGCAAGGAGAATATGAAGACGCCGAGATGTTCTATCGACAGGCTCTCACCATGCGAGAAGCGACACTTGGACGCAATCATCCAGACGTAGCTGAAAGCTATAACAATCTGGCGGAGCTTTATCGGCTTTTAGGTCGCTATGATGAAGCGGATACGCTTCATAAACGGGCACTGGACATGAGAAAAGCGGCCCGAGGCGAGATGCATCCAGATACAGCACAATCGATGAATAATCTTGCTGTCCTTTATACGCATCGGAGGCTTTTCGATCAGGCAGAAGAACTTTATCTGAAAGCCTTGGAGGTTCGAATACGGTCTTTTGGAGAAGATCATCTTTCTACCGCTGAAACCCAGAATAATCTGGCGGCATTATATTCTGCCCAAGGACGCTTTAGCGACGCTGAGCCTCTCTATGAGCATGCTATCGATGTTGAGGAGCGGATGTATGGCAACAGACACCCCTCGCTCGCAACGACACTGTCGAACCTTGCTGAACTTTACCGAGCCCAGGGTAAGCAAGACCAGGCAATTGAACTTCATCAAAGAGCCCTTGAGATAAGAAAAAATGCGCTTGGCAAGGACCATCCAGATACAGCACAGAGTTTAAATAATCTTGCGGTGGCACAATTTGAGAACCGCAATGACAAACTCGCCGAAGAACTCTATCGTGAAAGCTTGCGGATTAAGGAGACCGTGTTTGGTGAAGATCATCCAGAATTAGCTCTCACCTTGAACAATCTTGCGGAACTTTTAAGAGCGCAAGAGCGTTTTAACGAAGCAGAGCCGCTTTATCGACGTGCATTAGATATTGAAGAATCGAATTTCGGACCCGACCACCCCAATCTAGCACTCGGACTTAACAATCTGGCTCTTCTCCATTTCGACAATGGGGCCTATCTGGATGCAGAAAATCTTCTTGATAGAGCTCTAACGATTGAAGAACGCAGTTTGGGTTCCGATCACCCCGAGTTGATCGTTACGCTCGAAAACTACGCCATTGTACTACGTGAGCTACGTCGTCACAAAGAGGCGGAAAAGGTCGAGACTAGAGCTAAGAACCTTCGAGCACAGCTTTAGCGTTTCCCTCCGGTGAACCACGCGGCTATGCAGCCTTTTGGTGCTGCTCTGTCTTCCAGTGTAAGCGTGGCCGGGCTGAGGTGGTCCGGGTTGTTTAGACAGCTTTTTGATCAGCTAAGGTGGAATCCTGCTGCTGTTGTTAGCTGTGGGTATGTGGTCAACGCTTTAGCGTTGTCCATCATATCCACAGCCCCGGCGCCGCCGGCAAAAACCTCGGTTGGGGTTCGATAACCCAAGGCCTGGTGCGGACGCGATACGTTGTAAAAGCTGATCCAAGAACCGATGCCGGCCTTGGCGTCAGCCACCGTGTCATAGGCGTGCAGATAGACCTCCTCATATTTCAATGACCGCCACAGACGCTCAATAAAGACGTTGTCCATGCACCGACCTTTGCCGTCCATGCTGATGGTGATCTCCGCATCAAGCAGCACCTTGGTGAAGGCCTCGCTGGTGAATTGGCTACCCTGATCCGTGTTGAAGATCGCAGGCTTGCCATAGCAATCCAGCGCTTCTTCGAGGGCATCCACGCAGAAGTCGGCATGCAGGCTGGTCGAGAGCCGCCAGCTCAGCACGTAGCGGCTGAACCAGTCCATGACCGCGACGAGATAAAGAAAGCCCCGCGCCATGGGGATGAAG
>CAWBCX010000025.1:0-79187 GCA_963787265.1 uncultured Alphaproteobacteria bacterium
CGACAACATAGTTCTCCCCTTCTATTCGACCGAGGGCCCCGTATTCTGCGGCGAAATGCCGACACCCAACGTCCATGAGTTTGGCTATCCCATGGGAGGCATGCTGCGAGCTCATGTTCGGCAAGGAAAGCAGAGACTTCAGACATTCCTTCAGGAAAACGCGTTCGGTCACATCTCGAATAATCGAGAAGGCGCCGAGATAAGCATGGTCGCGATCTCGAATAGGCGCTTCCGATCTTTCTCCCCAAAAGATCGTGCCATCGCGACGTCGATAGCGGCGGCAAGCGGCCCTTTGCGCAACCGTGACGAGCGTTGACGATGCGGGCTTTTCCTCGATATCAGCATCGATGCAAAGCTGATCGAGGGTCAGACCCATCCAATCGGCCCTGGTCATGCCGAACATGGTTTCAAAGGCAGCATTGCCTTCAACCACCCTGCCCTCGTGGTCGACCGCAAACGCAGCTTCATTCAATGTCTTGAATGCAGCGCAAAAAAGGCCTTCGAGGCCGCCCTGCATTCAGCCTACCGTACGACGTGCCAGCGCAGCGACGCACTCATCGGGGTCTATCAAGTGATCATCCATGGTCAACTCGAGCAATCCGGCAGCAGCAAGATGTTGGAATGAGCCCTGTTCACAACAGGTTTTCCCAACATTTACTGGCAATTCAAGGCGTCGGCAGCGTTGACCACTATAGATGACACCACTCTTTAAATCCTTGCTCGTCGCCCTTAACGGCAAATCGGATCTTCAGGTTTCGTTAAGTTTGATGCTCATGAATTATTAACCGTTTCGTGCCAATCTTCTCGCGCTGATTGTTCGATCATCTCCTTCATTCGCCTTACGTCAGGCACTTTCGGCGCCTCTTCGCTGCCGTGCCATGTCGGGGCGGGTCGAGGCAGGCATTGGTCGAAAGTTGGCGGAAAGCTTGGGTGGAACAGACCGTGCGCGCGCTCCTCATCAGCGATGATATCGACCAAGCCTCGCGTTGTTGTTCGCAGTCGCCGAGGGTTTGCCCCGGGATGGACGTTCCCCGCCGACCCTTCTATGAATAGGCGTTGTCCGTATCGGGCCACGGGCTGGCCGATTATCTCTGGTGTTCAAAGGATCGAAAAGACCTCATGTCCCTGGCTGACTATCTTGCCTTTGCCGGTCGTCATCGCCGTTTCCTGGCCTTCGGCTTTCTCTTGAGTTTCACATCGAGTGCCGGGCAAACCTTCTTTATCGGCCTGTTCGGACCTGCGGTACGCACGACTTTCGAGCTCAGCCATACGGAATGGGGCAGTCTCTATCTGGTCGGCACGCTTGCAAGCGCTCTTTTTCTTCCCTGGACGGGACAACTGATCGATCGTTTCGATCTCAGACTTTATGTCAGCATCGCCCTGCTCGGCTTGGCCGGCGCATGTTTCGCCATGAGCATGGCTCCTCCATCGTTATTCTCGCCTTCGCAATTTTTCTTCTGCGGCAGATCGGACAGGGTTGACCAGCCATGCGGCGGCCACCTCGATGGCGCGTTATCATGGCCCTGACAGGGGCAAGGCTTTGGCCATTGCCTCGGTCGGCATGGCCGTTGCCGAGGCAATTCTGCCGCTGATTGCGGTGCTTGCCATTGCAAGCCTTGGCTGGCGCCAGACCTATGGATGGGCCGGGCTGGCGATCATTTGCTTGCTGCTTCCCGCAAGTCTATGGCTGCTCGGCGACCATAAGGAACGTCATGAGCGGCATTTGACAATGCTGAGAAGGCCGACATCGACCAGTCGGCCGTCCGAACGCAGCCACACACGCCGGCAAATGCTTTCAGAGCCTGCGCTTTTACTTCATTCTTCCCGCTTTCCTGGCACCGTCTTTCGTCATGACGGCGCTCTTTTTCCACCACCTGACGCTCGCTGAAGGAAAAGGGTGGTCGGCAGCCTGGATGACCGGGCAATATTGGATTTTCGCACTTTGCGCCATTCTTGGCATCTCTTGCCTCCGGCCCCTTGATCGATCGGTTTACGGCGATGCGGGTCATGCCGCTGTTTCTGCTTCCGCTTGCGATGGCCTGGTCCTGCTGACACCGGTAGAGGCTCCTTTATGGCTGCTTCCCTATCTCGCGCTTGCTAGGGCTGACATCGGGACTTGCCTTTACCGGGTTTGGTGCGCTTTGGGCCGAACTTTATGGCGCGAAGACACCTGGGTGCCATACGTTCTCTTGCCAGCGCCATCAGCGTTTTCGCATCGGCGCTTGGACCCGTGACCATGGGCGCTGCTTTTGGATGTCGGCATGATGATGGAGACCATTTGCTCTTGGCTTTGCCGCCTATTGTCTTGGCGCCACGTCGCTGCTCGTCCAAGGGCTCAGATCTTCCTCGGAACGCCATCGTCTGGAATCCTGCACGGATCCGCATTGACCGTGATCATTTCGACAGGCCCTTTTAAGTCTCGGGCGCGTTGGAGACAATCGATCCGACAAAGAGCAGTGAAAAATCAGCGAAGAGGAAGCAAACGTGGCCAAGGCGGAACATATTCTGGCGATCGATCAGGGCACCACCAGCTCTCGCGCCATGATCTTCGATCGACATGGCCGCTCCGTTGCGACCAGCCAGCGCGAGTTCGAGCAGCATTACCCGCAATCCGGCTGGGTCGAGCATGATGCCGATCTCATCTGGAACGACACGCTGGCCGTGGCCAGGGACACCATCGCCAAAGCCGGGCTCGACGCCCGAGAGATCAACGCGATCGGGATCACCAATCAACGGGAAACCGTGGTGGTCTGGGAGCGGGCAACCGGCAAGCCCGTGCATCGGGCCATCGTCTGGCAGGATCGACGAACCGCCGATTTCTGCCAGAGACTTAAGGCAGATGGACATGAAGCGCTGGTGCAGGAGCGGACCGGCCTGCTGCTCGACCCCTATTTTTCCTCCACCAAGCTCGCTTGGCTTCTCGATCACGTTCAGGGAGCGAGGGAGGATGCCGTCAAGGGCAAACTCGCTTTCGGAACGATCGACAGCTTTCTTCTTTGGCATTTGACGGGTGGCGCCGTTCATGCCACCGATGCCACCAATGCATCCCGGACCATGCTGTTCAACATTCACGAGCAGGACTGGGACGACGATCTTCTCGACCTCCTCGATATTCCCCGCGCCCTCCTTCCCGAGGTCAAGGATTGCAGCACGCTGTTCGGGACGACGCCGACCGCGCTGTTCGGCGCTCCCTTGCCGATCACCGGGATTGCCGGCGATCAGCAGGCGGCAACGGTCGGTCAAGCCTGCTTTGCCCCGGGCATGCTGAAGAGCACCTATGGCACCGGCTGCTTTGCGCTCCTCAACACCGGCGATCAACCGATCAAGTCGACCAACCAACTCCTGACAACGACAGCTTATCGTCTCAAGGGCAAACCCACTTTTGCGCTCGAGGGCAGCATTTTCGTGGCCGGCGCTGCCGTGCAGTGGTTGCGCGACGGGTTGAAGCTGGTGGCCGATGCCGGCGAGACCGAGGCGATAACCAGGGCGACGGCGAGTACGAAGGGGGTTTATCTGGTGCCTGCCTTCGTCGGCCTTGGTGCTCCCTATTGGGATCCGAACGCGCGGGGCGCGCTTCTTGGACTTTCGAGGGACAGCGGCGTCGGCGAGGTGGTTCGGGCCACCTTGGAATCGGTTGCCTATCAGACCAAGGATCTGATGAACGCCATGAACAGCGACATCAAGGGCGATGGACGGCCGGTTGCGGTTCGGGTGGACGGCGGCATGGTGGCCAATGACTGGGTTTGCCAATTCCTCGCCGACATGCTCGCTTTGCCGGTGGAGCGGCCCGAAATCACCGAAACCACGGCCCTAGGTGCCGCTTATCTTGCCGGGCTCGAGACCGGGCTTTACCCATCGACGGAGGCGATCAGCCAGGCTTGGCGGTGCGATCGCCGTTTCGAGCCCGTGATGGCGGAGCGGGATAGAGCCGAGCTTTATGCCGGCTGGCAAGACGCGGTCCGCCGGGTGCGGACCGAGACGTGACCGCTATAATTTTCGTTAAATCTGCAGGAGACCGGCCTCCCTGCCTCGACCCGACAGCGCCAAAAACGCGAAAACCGGCTGTCAGCTTGAGCCTCGGGTTCGTTTGGTAATACGCGTCCAGGGCAGGGGGCCGATACCATCGGTTTATAGGACATCATTCTTATAACATGACATGCGACGCCGGGATAGCGACAGGGGGCAAGGTGAATCAAACCGGCCGGCGACCTTGCACGTCTTCTGCCGGGCGACCGACGATGGTCTGGTAAAGAGCGGGGTCGGTGGCGCCCTCCGTGCCGAACACCAGGATCCTGCTCTGGCGATCAAGACCGAGCTTGACGCGAAGATCGCCGTTACCGGAAGCCGCGCTCGCCCCTGCCAGGCCAGCCACCGCACTTTCACCGGCAACCAGGGCCGGGTCGGCGCCCTGGCCGTCTGCAAGGAGGCGCATGGTGGCCTCGGCGGCATGATCCGGGACGGTCATGAAGGCGTCGGCCGCCTCGTCGAGAATGTCCCAGGCAAGCAAGGATGGCTCGCCGCAGGAAAGACCGGCCATCACGGTTTCAAGATCACCGGTCACCGTCGCCGGACCGCCAGCCCTGGCGCTCGCCAGGAGGCACGCCGCATTTTCCGGCTCGACCACCACCAGCATCGGGCGGCGGCGTGCCCAGCGCCAGGTGACGTGAGCGGCAACAGCAGCCGCCATGCCGCCGACCCCGCCCTGGACGAAAACATGGGTCGGCTGCTCCTCCGGCGGCAGCTGGGCAATGGCTTCGGCCGCCATGACGCCATAGCCCTGCATCACGTCTTTCGGGATTTCGGTGTAGCCCGGGTAGGACGTATCGGAGATCACGGTCCAGCCGTGTTCGGCGGCATCGATGGCGCATTGACGAACACTGTCGTCGTAATTGCCGTCCACCCGGCGCACCTCGGCACCGTAGGCCTCGATCGCCTGCTTTCTGGCCTCGCTGACCGTGGCGTGGATGTAGATCACGGCCTTGCAGCCGAACAGACTGGCCCCCCAGGCCACCGAGCGCCCGTGGTTGCCGTCGGTGGCCGAAGCGACGGTAATGCTGCCGGCGAGATCTCGGTATCGGCCGGCGAACAGGAGCGGGCTCGAAACCGGCATGGCCCGCGACTGCCTGGCGGCCTCGCGCATGATGAGCTCGGCGACGGCATAGGCGCCGCCAAGGGCCTTGAAACTTTTCAGGCCGAAACGGTCGGCCTCGTTCTTGTACCAGAGCCGATCGATGCCCATCGCCTTGGCCAGGCCGTTCAGGCTGACAAGCGGTGTTGGCGCGTAGCCCGGCCAATGACGAATGACCGCTTCGGCTGTACGGAATCCCTCCCGGCTGAGCACCGCGTTCTGCCGCTCGCTCCACCCGGCAAAACGCCTGGCCTTGGGATTGATGAAGAGCTCAGCCTTTTCCGGCCGGCATTCAGGCGGGAAGAGGGCGCCACTCATGCGCCGATCAATCCAGGAGCCTGGTACGATCCGACGCCAAGAGCTCCTTCACCCAGCCGGGTGCCGTCAAGCCTTCGGCGATCAATTGACCCATCTCGCTCTCTTTCGCCTGCACGTCGGCAAGACCTGCGATGACCTGGTCGATCTTCGCTCTTGGCACCACCACGACACCGTCGCGGTCACCGACCATCAGGTCGCCGGAGGCCACGGCAACACCGCCGAGCGTCACGGCCGTACCGACCTCGCAAGGCCCGCTCTTGTACGGGCTGTTCGGCGAAACGCCGGCACCATAGACCGGAAAGCCGACCTCGATCAGCCCGTCGACATCGCGCACCAGGCCATCGGTGACGAACGCGACCACGCCCTTGTTCTTGGCCATGGCGGCAACGTGATCGCCAAGCACGGCGGTTTCTTCATAGCCTCCCGTCGCGAGCGCAATGACATCGCCGGGCTCTGCGACTTCGAGGGCGACCAGCAATCCCAGATTGTCGCGCGGGCCGCAATCGGCCGTCAGCACCGGTGCGGTGAAGGCACTGTCCGGCCAAAGGGGTTTGATCCGTCGGTCAATCGCACCCTGGCCCATCATCAGATCGACGACGAAGCCCGTCGGCACGCCGTCCAACGCCGCAATCTGCTCGGCGCTCGGTCTTTGAAATTGCCGCTTCAGCGTGACCATGGGGGGATCGCCCAGCATGAAAAGCCTCCTCGATCAGATCAGATTGTTCGAGCCATCCGGCTCACGGTTCATTCACGACAACTCTAGCCTCAGATCTCATGGTCGGCCATAGATGGCGAGGGGTTGAGTGTGCAGGGAGAACAGAATGACCATGAAGGTGGGTTTCATCGGCGTCGGGCTCATGGGCCATGGCGCTGCCAAGAACATTCTCGAAGGCGGTTATCCCCTGACGGTGATGGCCAACCGAAACCGGGTCCCGGTCGATGATCTGATCAGCCGCGGCGCCACTGAAGCGAAGACGCCTGCAGAGCTTGCAGCCAAAGTCGACCTTCTCTTTACCTGCGTCTCCGACAGCAGCGTGATGACCAAGGTGGTGCTCGGTGACGACGGCGTCCTTCCGGGAGCCCGCCGCGGGCTGATCCTGGTCGACATGACCACCGCCGAGCCGTCCTCGACGCTGGCCCTTGCGGAGGCGTTGTCCGCCAAAGGGGCCAAGATGGTCGACGGGCCGGTTACCTTGACGCCCAAGGAGGCTGAGGAAGGCCGGCTCAACATCATGATCGGGGCCGAGGCGGCCCTCCTGGACCAGATCAGGCCGGTGCTCGAGACGTTCTGTGAGCGGATCTTTCATACCGGTCCGCTCGGCACGGCGCATACGCTGAAACTGATCAACAATTTCCTGTCGCTCGGCAACGCAGCGCTTACGATCGAAGCCTGCACGGCGGCTGAAAAGGCAGGCATCGATCCCAAGATGATGGTCGATCTCATTTCCGTCAGCGGCGGCGATAGTGCCGGTTTTCAAAGGCTGGCAAGGTTGCTGACGGGCGAGGGCGATCCTGCCAAATCCGCGTTCGCCATTCGCAATGCGAAGAAGGATGTGTCCTATTTCTGGAATTTGGCCGAAGATCGCCGGGTTTATGCGCCGCTCGCCGACAGCATCCGGCGCTGGTACGACCTTGCGATCATGCTTGGCTATGGCGACGAACTGATGCCCAAGTTGTTCGACGCCCACCGAAATTTGAGCAAAGTTGATTCCCCATCAGATCCTTTGTCACCTATCATTAAAACACAGTAACGATTTGCAGTTCTTCGATGGGTCGTGTAACTAGCATCCTGTCTTAATTCTATACATCCCTAAGGGGGGGACCAACATGAGTGAACAAAACCGTCGACTTCTTTCCAGCACCGCAATTCGCACGCTGGCTGCCACCACCTTCGTCATCGGCAGCGCCGTTGCGCTGTCCGGCTGCAACACGGCCAAGGGTATCGGCGAGGATGCCAAAGCCGCAGGCGATGCCGTGGTCGACACCGTCAACCCGTGCAACCCTTGTGCTGCCAACCCGTGCAATCCGTGCGCGGCCGCCAATCCGTGCAACCCATGCAATCCTTGCAACCCATGTGCTGCAGCCAACCCTTGCAATCCCTGTAACCCGTGCAATCCTTGCGCGGCCAACTAATCCGGCCCCATTGATCGATCGTCAGCGGCTGGGACGTTATGTTGTTCGGACGAATATCCCAGCTGCTGACGATCATTGTCGCAACGAGGCGACTTCTGGCGCCATCAATCATTCAGCTTGCGGCGCACTGAGTTTTGATTTTGCATCAATTTTTCCAGACAGACCCCATCGGCCTGTTCGGGTCGGTGTCCTGGAGCATTCTTCGAGCGGACGGAACCGACTTGGTTCGACTGGAAAATGCCCCCTGCTCGTTTGGCTCTGACGATGCTTACTCTGACGATGCCGAAAGAGCGTTGGCGCGCATTCTCTGGATCGGCCGATCAAACCATTGAACATAGGCATCGGATTGGCGCAGAAACGCCATGTAGGACTCGTGGATCCGACGGGTCAGGTCATCGCTGTTTCCAAGCTCCTCCAGGATCTCCATCGTCGCGCCACCGATCGCGTCATTGACGTCATCCGGGAACATGCGAAGCTCGACCCCGTGCTCATCGACCAGCGGCTTTAACAGCTTGACATTGTGATATCGATAATCGGCATTGTACTCGATGGCCGAGGCTTTGGCGGCATTTTCGACGATCGCTTTCAGATCATCCGACAGGGCCTCCCAGGCCCCCTGATTGATCAGGATTTCAGCAGTCGGACCGACCTCGTGAAAGCCCGGCAGGTAGTAATAATCAGCAACGTTGAAAAGACCGAAGGCGGCATCGTTCCAAGGCCCGATCAGCTCGGCAGCATCGACGGTGCCGCTGGACATTGCCTGGAACACTTCGGCAGGCGGTGTGAGAACGGGGCTCGCGCCAAGCCGCTTCATGACCTCGCCGCCGAGGCCGGCCATACGGATTTTCAAGCCTTTCAGGTCATCCAGACTGTTGATCTCTTTTCGATACCAGCCGCCAGCCGAGATGCCGCTCGAGCCGGCGAAAAGCGGCTTGATGCCAAACGGTGCCATGACCTCTTCCCAAAGCGCCATGCCGCCGCCGAAATAGAGCCATGCGGCAATTTCGCTTTCCAACAGTCCAAGCGGTATCGAGCCGAAATAATTGAGCGCCCTGGACTTGCCGAGCCAGAAAAACGGGGCCGAATGGGCAAGATCGGCGGTGCCCTGCTGTACCGCATCCAGGCTTTCGAAAGGTGGAATCAGCTCACCTGCGGCATAGAGCTCGATGGTCAGGCGACCATCGCTCATCGCGCCGACACGATCGGCAAAGCGTTGCGCGTTGACGCCGACACCCGGCGCATTGCGCGGCCAGGTCGTCACCATGCGCCAGGTTTTCTTGTCTCTTGCGATGGCGGGGCTTGCTGTAGGCGAGAGCGCCCGCGAGGCCGACAGCGCCCAGCGCCGTGCCGGTCTTGAAAATGGACCGTCTGTTCATGCGTCATGTCCTGGAGATCTCCCTATTGCGCCCGTGCCTGCTCGGCACGGCACCACGCCGGCTCAGCGCTGGTTGACAGCACGCGGCCAAAGGGCCACGTTCATGGTTGCTGTATCTAGCCGGGGTGTCCCTCGATGGAGGGACTGAGAGCAAACCCGTCGAACCTGATCTGGGTCATGCCAGCGCAGGGAGCCGATATGGCCGCAATCGACCCTTCCCCAAGTGTCCCATGCGGTTCTCGGCTCTAAGGAGGCGAGCGATGAAGGTTGATGCTGCCCGATGTTGGGCGAGCTTGCAAGCGATCCGTCGAGAGGCACCCCTCGTTCAGAACATCACCAACTTCGTGTCGATGGACGTGGTGGCGAACGGGCTCTTGGCGCTCGGCGCCTCGCCGGCCATGGTTCATGCCGAGGAGGAAGTCGTCGATTTCGCGGCGATTGCCAGAGCTGCTGGTGGTCAATATCGGCACGCTGACGCCGCCCTGGGTCGCCTCGATGATCAAGGCAGCGGAAACCATGACCGCCAAGGGCAAGCCTTGGGTGCTGGATCCCGTGGGCGTCGGGGCTACGCCTTATCGAACGCGGACGGCGAGCGAGCTCGCCGCGCTCAAACCCACGGTGATCCGGGCGAATGCGTCCGAGGTTCTGGCGCTTGCGGGCGCCGCGCTCGGCCCGACCAAGGGGGTCGACAGCACCCATGGGAGCGATGAGGCGATCGAGGCGGCGGAGCATCTGGCGACACAGCTGAAGACGGTGGTCGCGGTCACCGGTGCCGTCGACTACATCACCGATGGCGAGCGTTCGCTCCGGGTTGCCAACGGCCATCCCATGATGACCCGGGTGACGGCCCTTGGCTGCACGGCCAGCAGTGTTGTCGGCGCATTTCTGGCGGTCGAAACCGATCCGCTTGCTGCGGCTGCCGAGGCGCTTGCCGTGTTCGGTCTCGCAGCGGAGCGTGCCGCTGTCGAAGCGGCGGGTCCCGGCAGCCTCCGCTGGCGCCTGCTGGATCACTTGGCGGCACTCGACGCAACCGCACTTTTTGATGGTGTACGCATAGCATGAAACGATTTCCTTTTTTGGACCTCTCCCTCTACCTGATCACCGATCCGGAGATGGCCGGGGACCGATCGTTGCTGGACGTGATCGGGGCCGCCGTCGAAGGCGGGGTGAGCCTGGTCCAGATCAGAGACAAGAAGGCTGAAGCCAGAGATCTCCTGGAGCAGACCCTGGCGTTCAAGATGTTGCTTGATCCGCTCGGCATTCCCCTGGTCGTCAATGATCGTGTCGACGTTGCCGCGGCCGCACATGTCGGCTGCCATATCGGTCAGAGCGATCTGCCGCCGGCAGCAGCGCGAGACATCCTCGGCGATGACGCGATCATCGGTCTTTCGATCGACGATCCGGCGCAGACGCCTGCCGCCGATGCGGCTTTTCTCGATTATGTGGCGCACGGTCCGTTTGCCTTGACGGGAACCAAGGCCGATGCCGGATCGCCCGTCGGAGCCGAAGGGATCATGCGTGTGCGCGCGCAGACGGCACTGCCGCTGGTGGCGATCGGCGGCATTGATTCCGGCAACGCGGCCAAGGCCATAGAGGCGGGTGCCGACGGTATTGCCGTGATCTCGGCGATTATTGCGGCCGCTGATCCGAAAGCCTCGGCCGAGATGCTGAAGCGCGAGGTCGCCCAAGCGCTGGAGGCGGAAAGAGGGGCCGTCGCATGAACCCGGAAGGTTTGACGATCGCGAATATTCTGACCATTGCCGGGTCCGATTCGGGCGGCGGTGCCGGCATCCAGGCCGACCTCAAGACATTCTCGGCCCTTGGCACCTACGGGGCCTCGGTCGTCACCGCCCTGACCGCACAGAATACCAAGGCGGTGACCGCGATCCACGACATACCGCAGGAGATGATCGCGGCCCAGCTGGATGCGGTGTTCAGCGACATCCGCATCGATGCCGTCAAGATCGGGATGCTGTCCAGACCCGACGTAATCGAGGTGGTTGCCGAACGGCTCAGGCATTACGGCGTCAAGCCGATTGTGCTCGATCCCGTGATGGTGGCGAAAAGCGGCGATGCGCTGTTGCGGCCCGAGGCGGTCTCAGCGCTGGTGGTCCATCTCTTGCCCCTCGCCTTGCTGATTACCCCCAATCTTCCGGAGGCTGGCGTGCTGCTCGGCAGGGATGCCCCCCATGACGAGGCAACCATGGCCAAGGCGGCCCGAGATCTTCAGGCGCTCGGCCCGAAGGCCGTGCTGCTGAAAGGCGGACATCTCGAGGGCGCGCAATCCTTC
The DNA here is from genome assembly GCA_963787265.1 of uncultured Alphaproteobacteria bacterium. Taxonomy (GTDB): domain Bacteria; phylum Pseudomonadota; class Alphaproteobacteria; order Geminicoccales; family Geminicoccaceae; genus JANQPX01. The sequence goes on from CAWBCX010000025.1 coordinate 11,245, forward strand.
GACATCTTCGATGATGGCGAGGATCGACAGCAACTTCATGCCGAACGGATCGACACGGAAAATACCCACGGCACCGGCTGCACGCTGTCTGCCGCGATAGCAGCCCTTTTGGGGCGCGGCTTTGCGCTTCCCGCTGCCGTGAAGGCGGCCAAGAATTACATCAGCGAGGCGATCAGAGCCGCCGATCAGCTGGACGTCGGACATGGTCATGGGCCGGTGCATCATTTTCACGCGCTCTGGCCGCAGCGAGGTGAGGAATCATGAGCTTTTCCAAAGAGGCCTGGGCGCGGATCACGCCTCTGTACGAGAAAATCCTGGCGATGCCCTTCAATCAGGAGCTCGCTGCCGGCACGCTGTCCCGGGAACGCTTCATCTTCTACATGCTGCAGGATGCGCATTATCTGATGTATTTCGGCAAGGCGCTGGCGATCACCGGGGCACGATCGCCCGATCCCGACGCCATGATCCAATTCACCCGCAGTGCCGAAGAATGCGTGGTGGTCGAGCGTGCCCTGCATGAAAGCTTTTTCAAGGACTTCGGTATCGATGCCGAGCAGGCGGCTGCGGCCAGGCCTTCGCCGACCTGCTCTCATTACATCCACTATCTGCTGTCAACGGCCCACAACGCGCCCTATGAAGTGTCGGTAGCGGCGCTGCTGCCCTGCTTTTGGATTTACGGGGAGGTCGGCAAGCATCTGCTGGCGATCGCTGCGCAGGACAACCCTTATCAGGCCTGGATCGACACCTATGCCGATGATGCGTTTGCCGAAGGTATCAAGAAGGTGATCGACATCACCGACCGGCTCGCGCCGGCGACGACCCCGATCATTCGGGACCAGATGATGGAAGCATTCGAGCGGGCATCGACGTTGGAGTGGATGTTCTGGGACAGCGCCTATCGTCTGGAAACATGGCCGGCCTCTCGTTGAGCTGGGTTTGACGAAGGAACATGGCGCTCAGGTTCAAGGGCGACAGCCGAGCGCTGTTGCACCATTGCCAATGATCATGACAAAGAAGCGCACCGGTTGAAAAAAGGTTTCAGCTGTGCATGCGGTCTTGCTATCTGGTCGTCCATGATCGGCTTTGGATCGACCGGTATTCTTTGGACAAGCTGGCGCAGGCAAGGTGCGGGTGTTGCCGCCTTGACGCTGGCCTTGACCTTGGCAGAGCTTCCTCAAGCCATGGCTCAAACGAGCGATGAGCCGCTGTTTCCTCTCGACCAGATTTGCACCCCGGGCACGGAGCAGGAACCGAGAACCGTCGATCCCTTTCGGCTGGTTCGGTGGTTGATCGCCGTGAGCGGCCTGAGCGATGCTGCTCTCGATGCCGATCGCAACGGCGATACCTTGCTGGCGGAGAAACAGCTGGCTCTGGTGCAGCCCGATTTTTGCAAAGCCGATCCTCGCCGGTCCTGCAACAAGAACGATGCCTCGACCCTGGAGCGCATTCAACAACGCTTGGGCGACTTCGTCGATCGAGCCGGCGGACCTGCTTATGTGTTCGAGCGTCTTCGTCGACCGACCATCGAGGAGCGGGTCTCCTCAGCCTTTCTCAACCCCTTCTACGAAGTTCCAGGTCGCCAGTTTCAGGTCGCCGAAGTCTTGGATATCACCGGCCGGTTTGTCCGGATCTACTGCTCATCGCCCGAACCCGAGCCTGAAGACCAAGCTTCAATCGCCGATCTCAGCGGCGCCGAAATCCAGGAAACGCTGGAAAGGCCCTACTGGATCTTCAACCCGAGGGATGCAGATGGTCTGAGACTGACCAGCGAAATCGATGATTTGAACAAGGACCGCAACAATCTGGGTTCGGTACGTCCGGCGGAGTTCAGCATCACCGCAGATCTCGACGACGAGGAAACGCTCTATCAGGTTGATGCGGTGGTCGGGTTTAATTTCGAGGTCGAGCGCAGTGACTTGGTGTTCACCTCGACCACGCCCTTTATCCTGTTCGAGCGATTTTTCAATGGCACCGAGAACGAGATCGACAAGCTAGGCTTCGGCCTTCAAGAGGCGTTCAGCTTCTTCAAACCTGACCGTTCCGGTTCGGAATTCGCGGTGACGCCCCTTTATTTGACCGACAGCGATTTTGCGACGGATATCGGTATCTTGAAGCTCCGCTGGACGCCGACGCTGGCACCAACGGCGCCCCTGCCCATCGGTTTTCCCAGAACTTATGGACCTCTATCCTTCCAATTGGACATCGATGCGCTGACCGACCTCGGGCGGATTTTCGATGACGGTGGCAACAATGACCTGGATGATGAAGCCGAGTTCTTTCGTATCGGCGGACGGCTGGGCATGAAGTTCAGAGGCGCTGAAAAGACCGGCTTCGAGCATATCGAGCTCGGTATCTCCAACCGCTACCTCAAGAACGTCGACGACAATGTCGGCGATCTCTATCGCCTGGACGTCTCGCTTTCCTATCTGTTCAGCCAAGCCGAAAATTATCGGCTTTCGTTTTCCTACGCCAATGGCAGGACTGACGACACCCTCGAAGATACCGAGTACTGGAAAACGCAATTCGGCATCCGTTTTTAGAGGTGTGACCGCAACGGATGAAGGCTTCGGGGCGGGTGGCGCGAGAACGCCCGGTCATGGGATCGAACCATGTTCAGCCGAAAAATTCTCTCTTAGATTGATTTTATCTCGTTTCATTGTGATTTTTTGGATAGAATTTTTCGGAAAATCATGATCAAACAATTCTCATGATGACAACGATGCCTCCCCACGAACTCCATGATGCTGCCCAGGGACGACGTCTTGGTCTGTCCCTGTCGGGCGGCGGTTTTCGGGCTTCGTTCTTTCATGTCGGAGTCCTCGCTCGCCTGGCCGAGCTTGATCTGCTGCGCCAGGTCGATGTTCTGTCTTGCGTTTCCGGCGGTTCGATCATCGGTGCGCTTTATTACCTCTACCTCAAACGCGAGCTCGATGCCCATGGCGAGGTCGACACGCCACGCCTGATCGAGATCATCGCCGAGATGGAGCAGCACTTCTTGTCCGTCGTGCAAAAGAATTTGCGTTGGCGGGTGTTGTCCAATCCGAAGAGCAATTTTCGCCTGGCGCGCGCCGATTATTCGCGCACCGATCGCCTTGGCGACATGCTCGATCGTCATCTTTACCGGCCGATCTGGGGGGGCGATCAGAACCGCCCGGTCGAAATGCGCACGTTGGACATTCACCCCAGAGGCCAGCGCGACTTCAACCCGATCAGCGACAATGCCGCGCGCCACTGCAAAGTTCCGATGCTGATGATCAACGCGACCACGCTCAATAGCGGGCACAATTGGCGCTTCGGTGTCGATCGCATGGGCGAGCCGCCGCGCTCGGCAGCAGCACGCAACATGGACAAGAACTGGGTCCTCTGCCAGAGCCGCTACAATGGCCTGATCCATGACTATGCCGACATGCCGCTGGGCAAGGCGGTGGCAGCGTCGGCCGCGGTGCCCGGGATGTTCGAGCCGCTTGCGCTCAGCCATCTCTACCCCCATCCCGAGCGATCGAAACGGCATCTTCAGACCGAACTTGTCGACGGCAGTGTTCATGACCCTCTCGGTTCCGATGCGCTTATTGAGCGGGGCTGCACGCACTTCCTGATCAGCGATGCGTCCGATCAGCGCCAGGATGATCCGGCCCCGGACACCCGCATCGGTCCGGCCATCGAGCGCAGCCGCAACATCCTCATGGATCGCGTTCGCGAGCTGCAGCTTGCCCGACTGTTGGAAAAGAAGCCGCAGAACGTGGTGCTGATGCATATGATGCGCGAGGTCGGAACCTCCGAGTTCAAGCCCATCGGGCCAGCCGATCATGGGCATATCATCAACGACCGATCCGAGACCGAGGTCACCAGTTTCGGGGTTGAGCGCCGCGTGCAAACGTTGCTTTGCCCGCATGCGCACCGATCTCGATGCGTTCAGCGACACCGAAGCGCTGGCGCTGATGGCCGATGGCTACCTCATGACCAGACGCACCTTCGACGAACTGGATCAGCAGCGGCAGGCCGTGGATCGATGGGCTGGCTTACCCGTTCAAGGGATGGCGTTTCGCCGCCCTTTTCGATGCGCTGCGCCAGCCGTCAACCGGGCTGCTGAAACGCCTGGATGTTGCACGCCATCGGTTTTTCAAGGGCCTAAGACTGGTGCCGAGACTGCGCTTCGAAGCCGGCGCTCGTCGCGTTCACGGCCGTGCTCGGTCTCGTCGCCTTGCTGACGACGTTCGCATCAAACCGGAGTGTTCGATCCCGTCGACCGTCGCCGTCATCGAGTTTGGGTTCATCCCGGCGATCCTTGCTCATCCCGCCTACCAGGCTTTGAGATCAATCGCCGGGTGCAACGAGGCTGCTTGCCTGGCTGACATTCGGCCTCTCGACCTGATCGGCCGTGTCGCCCCGATGGCCATGGCATTGCCATTATCCGTCGTCTCCGGCGTTCATCTTTATGCGGGAAGGCTTTTCTTGAAGGCAGGCAGCTTGTCCCGGATCGGGATCGAACTCGTTCAGCCGCCCGCCGCATCAAAGGCGAACGAAGAGGCTGATCCAAAACGCCGCCAGGTTGCCAAGGAGGCGGCCTGAAACTGCATCGGGCCAGCTTGTCGCCGACAAGAAATTTTCCAGGACCTGACTTTTAACGATTGATTTACCAAGAACCGGTAAAACCACGCCAGTTCGGCCGACACATATCGAATCAATCGCGGTGATAGGGATGCCTCGTGAGAATGGTGCTGGCGCGGTAGATCTGTTCGGCGAGCATGACGCGGACCAAGCGGTGCGGCCAGGTGGCACGGCCGAAGGCGAGGCGGAGATCGGCTTGTTCGAGGAGAGACCGATCCAAACCATCGGCGCTGCCGATGACGAAACAGAGCGTGCCCCTGCCTTCGTGCTGAAAATGATCGATGCGCTTGGCAAGCGACCGGCTTTTCAGATCTTCGCCGCGCTCATCGAGCACGATCAGGGCGGCCTGATCAGGCATGAGGTGACGGAGCTTCTCCGCCTCCTCGGCAAGGCGCTGATCGGCCGATCCCTGTCGCCTTGGCGGCAGATCGACGAGGTCGATACGCCAGGGGCATCGTTTGGCATAATCGGCGACAAGGTCGGCCGTCGCGCCGCTGCGGTCGCGACCCACGGCCAAGATCAGGATGCGCATCATCTACGTCTTCGAGCCGGGGCTTGTTGAACATGGTCCCGCCTTCGACACTGCTCGAGCCGCCAAGAACGCCATCCCATCCGATCAATCCATACCCTTGTGACCATTGGTCGGCTCTCATCCCAAGATCAGGGATGATGCCGATCCACGGCACAGATCAACGTCAGGTACCGGCAGAAGCTACCGCTTGCGTGTCAGGCAGGGCGACACCCCAAAGGCGCTCGAGGTCGTAAAAACGCCGGGTTTCGTCCCTGAAGAGATGCACGATCACATCGCCCGCATCGATCAGGACCCAATCCGACTGGCCGCGACCTTCTGCGATCGTGCCGGTCATCCCCCGGGTTTTCAGCCGTTCAAGCAAATGCTCGGCCATCGATTCCAGATGTCGCCTGGAGCTTCCCGTGGCGATCACCATGGTATCGGCCATGCTGGTTTTTCCGGCGAGATCGATGGTGACGAGGTCGATCGCTTTGTCGTCGTTAAGCGATGTTTCGATGAGATGCTTGAGATCGTCGTCTGACGTCCTGGTAACCGTCTCGGTACCTATGATGACTGACCCTCCTTTAGCCCGTCCTGCGCTGCAGCCGTTTTGCCTGACCCGAGACCGATCGGCCAAGCCCCTCGGCGTCGGATCGCGGTACTGGACACACGATACCGGCGCAGACGGAAATACACCCAAGCTGGCGGATCTGCCCGGACCAATCCGGCCGCGTCTCGCACCCGGATCCGGTGAGCCGCGTAGGCTCTCGCCACCCGGCCAGCCAACGCACGATAAGAATACGGCTCGCGATCGAAAACGGCAATGGGCACGAGGTTGAGCAAATCCCGCCAAGATCGCCATTTCGGAAGCTGCATCAGATTATCCGCCCCGATCAGCCAGACGAAATCGGCGTTACCATCGCGCAACAGCCGGCGCACCGTATCCACGGTATATTGTGTAGCGAGTTTCTGTTCCAAGTCCGTGACAACCAGTTTCGGATGGTGTGCCGCCATGGCCACGGCCGAGGCGAGCCGTGCTTCGAGCGGCGCCATTTGATCGGTCGACTTCAGCGGGTTTTGTGGCGAGACCAACCACCAGACTTCATCAAGCCCGAGATGTTTGATCGCTTCCAGACTGATCGCACGATGGCCGTCATGCGCGGGATTGAAGGAACCGCCCAACAGGCCGATTTTTTTTCGCGTTTTTTGTCTCGTCAACAGATCAGGGGACGGCTCCCGCGGGTTTCTTCCAGACCGGTCGAGGAGCGGGCGATTGATGCGGACAACCGGACGACGAAGGCTTTTGACCGCGCTCGCCATGCTCAGGCCGGTCGGGTCTGGCCGTTGCCGCGGACCAGATATTTGAAGGTCGTCAATTGCTCGGCACCAACCGGGCCGCGCGCATGCAGTCTCCCGGTCGAAATACCGATTTCGGCGCCCATGCCGAACTCGCCGCCATCGGCAAACTGCGTCGATGCGTTGTGCATCACGATGGCGCTGTCCACTTCGGCGAGAAATCGATCGGCGGCCGCCTGATCCTCGGTAACGATACTGTCGGTATGGTGGGAACCGAAGCTGTTGATATGGCGGATGGCTGCGTCGACGCCTTCCACCACCTTGATCGACAGGATCGAATCTAGATATTCTGTGGTCCAATCGTCGGCCGAGGCAGGCTCCACCTGTGGTTCCAGCGCCACCACCGCTTCGTCGCCGCGCAGGCGGCATCCCGCATCGATCAAATCGCCGATCACGTCCGGCAGCAACGATGCGACCAGAGGCTTATCCACCAGAAGCGTTTCCGCAGCACCGCAGATGCCGGTACGGCGCATTTTGGCGTTGACGGTGATGTCCCTCGCCTTTTTAGGGTCGGCGGCACGATCGAGATAAACATGGCAGAGGCCGTCAAGATGGGCGAGAACGGGAACGCGGCTTTCCTTCTGCACCCGCTCGATCAGCGAACGGCCGCCGCGCGGCACGATGACATCGATGACGCCGGCCATGGTCAGCATGGCGCCGACAGCGGCCCGGTCGGTGGTCGGCACCAATTGGATGGCTTCGGCTGGCAGCTCAGCGTCCTTCAACCCGGCTTGCAAAGCTTCAAGGATAGCCTGCGACGAGTAAAAACTTTCTGAGCCGCAGCGCAGGATCGCGGCATTGCCGGCTTTCAGGCAAAGAGCGCCTGCATCGGCGGTCACGTTCGGGCGCGATTCGTAGATGATCCCGATGACCCCGAGCGGCACGCGCACCCGGGCAATATCGAGGCCGTTGGGCCGTTGCCAGCGCGCCATCTCCTCGCCGACCGGATCGGCCTGCGCTGCGATCGCTTCAAGGCCGCTTGCCATCGCCTCGATCCGCTTTTCATCCAGCGCCAACCGATCGAGCATGGCTTTACCGATGCCGCGCTTTTCGGCGGCGGCCAGGTCCCGGGCATTCGCGCTCAAAATACCGGCCCGATCAGCGCGCAAGTGGTGTGCTGCCGCCTTCAGGGCCCGATCTTTACGCTCTGTCGGGGTTGTCGCAAGCATGGATGCCGCGTGGCGAGCACCTTTGCCGAGGATGGCCATGGTCTGGGTCGGATCAAGATCTTGATCACTTGCCGGATCGCTACGAAGCACAAGGGCCATCGTTTTTTTCTCGCTTAAACGCAGGGGATGAATTCAAGATGACCAGACTAGGGCATCGATGCCCGGGCTGCCAAGGCACGATCGTCATTTTCGAGGTCCAGCCTTGGTTCCGAGCACCGAATAGGCCATCATTCGATATCGCCTCTTGCGCGGACTCTTTTCGTTAATACCTATCAGCCATACTCGTCGCCAGACAGCCTTTCGCGGTCGCTTCCTTGCCTTGATCGCTTATGGCTCCTAAATCTCGATTGAAGCGTGGCTTTTTCTCAACTTGCCTCGCAGGAGAACGGCAATGCAAACCGATAATCGCCTCTTCGACGACTTAGCCAAGGTCGCCAATGGCGCCCTTCATACCATGTCCGGTGTCCGTGACGAGATTGAGACACGTCTGCGCGAGCGGCTCGAACGCTGGCTGACCGATATGGACATGGTTCCACGCGAAGAGTTCGAAGCGATGAAAGGTGTTGCTCAAAAAGCCCGATCGGAGCAAGAAAAGCTGACCTTGAAAGTCGAAGCACTGGAAAGCCGTATTGCGGCACTGGAGGGGGCAAAACCTGCCAGGACAACCGCAAGAAAGCCCGCAGCGAAAACCAAAAAGTCGCCGCCCCGGCGCCCTGCTGCACGAGCCAAAACGGACGATTAGCCCAATTTTTCAAACCGACGTTCACTGTGCGGCCTGCCGGCATTGTCTTGCGATCGCCACCACGTTTTGGCAGACTCGAGACTGTGACTTGTTTGGGTTGATCGACCTGCTTCCATCGAGCGGGGCCGAAGTGGGCGCGAGCATAAGCTGCCGTCCCGGGTTCGGGGACAGCGAATAAGGAGTGCGCCATGGTATCGATTCGCACCGAAGCTGATGAAATGATCGGCAACCCACTGGATCTCGTGGAGCAGGTTGCGGTCGCCAATGAGTGGCCTTTTCATCGCCAGACCGAAGATGAACTTGCCGCCGAGATCAGCGGCCATTGGTGCCAGTATCGCTTGTGGTTCTGCTGGCATCCGGATCTTGGCGTCATGCATCTGTCCTGCGCGCTTGAAATGAAAGTGCCGGCCGCCAAGAAGCAGGATATTTACGCGCTGCTCGCCATGGCGAATGAGAAGCTCTGGCTTGGCCATTTCGATCTCTGGTCGGATGAAAATTTGCCGGTGTTTCGTCATGCGCTCCTGCTGCGCGACGGTGTCGGTGTCAGCGGCGAACTGATGGAGGATCTGATCGACATCGCGGTGGCCGAATGCGAGCGTTTCTATCCAGCCTTCCAATTCGTCATCTGGGGCGGCAAGCCGCCCGTCGAGGCGTTGACCGCGGCCATGCTGGAGACGGAGGGCGAAGCTTAAATGACCAGGATTGCCGGTCCTCTTTTGCTGGTCGGTTGCGGTAAAATGGGAACGGCCCTGCTGCGCGGCTGGCTCGATCACGGCCTTCTTCAAGAGGAGGTGATCGTGGTCGAGCCCGCTGCAGCACCGTCCTTCGGTGCCGACCTTGGTGTCAAGGTCGTTAGCGCGGCTGACGAGATCGCTCCGGACTTTCGCTGTCAAGCCGCGGTGTTCGCTGTCAAACCGCAAATGATGGCGGACGTTCTTCCGAGCTATGCCCGGCGCATCGCCGGAGAAACTCTGGTCATTTCGATCGCTGCCGGCACCAGGGTCGAGCGATTCGAGAAGGCGTTTGGCCAAGGGGCGGCCATCGTTCGCGCCATGCCGAACACACCTGCCGCCATCGGTCAAGGTGTGACCGCGCTCTTCGCCAACAAGAACGTTACTTCAGGGCAGCAAGGCCTCGCCGAGGCCCTGATGGCGGCCGTCGGCACTGTACATTGGATCGACGATGAAGCTTTGATGCATGCCATTACCGCCATGTCCGGCGGTGGCCCGGCTTATGTGTTCCTGCTGATCGAGACCCTTGCACAAGCCGGCATCGCCAATGGTTTACCGGAAGATCTCGCCTGGCCGATGGCCCGTTCAACCGTCATTGGCAGCGGCGCCTTGGCGGCAGCGAGCGATGAGCCGGCGGCCATCTTGCGCCGGAATGTGACCAGTTCGGGCGGAACCACCGAAGCGGCGCTTGAAGTCCTGATGGCGGCTGATGGTGTTCAACCCTTGTTCGATCAGGCCCTTGCCGCCGCAACGCGACGGTCAAAAGAGCTCGCCTGAACGACAGCGCTCATTTTTCGCCGTCAAAACCACGGAGACCGCATCAATGCCTGCGGCAAAATCCAAGAAGACCACGGCCTCGTCCAAAGACCTCCTGGTGCTGGCCTTCGAGATCATCGCCGAGGCCGGCTGGTCCGATTTTTCCTTCAACGAGTTGGCGGATCGGGCCGGTCTGACGCTTTCGGACATCCGCAAGTCCTTCAAAAGCAGGTCGGCCATCCTCGACGCACTCAGCTTGCGGCTCGACGAAGCCATGCTGGCGGTTGATCGCGAGGAGTTGATCGACCTGCCGCCGCGTGATCGCGTGTTCGAGCTGATGATGAGCCGGCTCGAGGCAATGGCGCCCCTGCGATCCGGTCTCATCCGACTTTCGAAAGCGGCGCTTCAAGAGGCTGAGCTGGTGCTCATGACCGCCTGCCGCCTCGATCGTTCCATGGCATGGCTCCAGGATGCGGCAGGGCTCCGTTCCAGTGGCATGCGCTCACGGCTGCAGCGTCACCTTCTGAGCGCCATCTATGCCAAGACACTTCGCACCTGGTCGGCCGATGACAGCCATGATCTCGCAAAGACGATGGCCTCATTGGACAAGGATCTGAGGCGCATTGAAAGTTTTGCCGGCCTTGGCGGCCATAAGCGATGACCAGGTATAGAAAGGCTGCTATCCAGACAAGAGGCCGATGGATCGACAGGAGCAGGTCGATCAGATCAGTTTGGAAAAGCTGATGCGCAGCTAAAGAGATCGTGTGCTGTCAGCGATTTTTTTGAAGGCGCCGGCGCACTGGAGGAGAGACATCATGGCGAAAAAAGACAATCCTTTCGATGTTCCCGATATGAGCAAGATGTTTGCGGAGATGAAGTTGCCCGGCGTTGACTGGCAAGCCGTCATGGCATCGCAGCAAAAGAATATTTCAGCTCTTGCCGAAGCCAATCAACGCCTCTTTCAAGGGGCTCAGGTGGTCATGCAGCATCAGGCGGAAATTCTGCAGAAAGCCATGACCGAGCTTACGGTTGCCTCGCAGGAGATGATGCAAGAGGGTGACGCCAAGGCCAGTGCTGAAAAACGCTTCAATCTCGCCAAAAGCTCGTTCGAAGCCGCTGTTTCGAACATGCAGGAACTGGCTGACGTTGCCGGCAAGTCCAACAGCGAGGCGCTTGAGATCATCAATAAGCGTGCAGGCGAAGCCTTCGAAGAGATCAAGGCGGTGATCGACAAATCCAAGAGCTAGCGGGAAGTTCCTGCTACGGGTCTGTCTAAACTGCTGATTTTACATGATATCCTGTTTGACTTCAAAGATTGTCGCCATGATGTCTCGATGGCGCCTATCAACACCACATGGACCAGGCCGAAGCGCTGTTTGAGCTTGGTGATCCGGCCAGTCAAGGCGTTGGGATCGCCGCGATGCCCCTCAGATGCTGGCGCCGCTGTCCATGGGCATGATGGCGCCGGTGATTTGCCTGGATTCGTCGGAGGCCAGGAAAAGGGCGAGCGGGGCGACGTCCTCGGGTTCGCTTGGGCCGAGGAGGGATTTCTTATAGACAGGGTCGTCCGGGCGTACCAGACTTCTGACCCGCTCGCTTAGAACGACGCCGGGGGCGATGGCGTTGATCCGGATTTTCTTATCCGCCCATTGCAGAGCAAGCGCTTTGGTCAGCGTCAGGACACCGCCTTTGGCGGCGGTGTAGGCATCGGCGCCGGCCGTGGCGATCATGGCGCGGATCGAGGTGGTGTTGATGATCGAGCCGCCGCCGCGCTCGACCATGTAGGGGATGGCGAAACGGCAGCCGAGAAAGGTGCCGAACAGATCGACCCCGATGGTACGCCAGAACTCATCGAGCGGCATGTCGGTGACCAGACCGTCCTTGGCGGTGGCGCCGCCTGCGTTGTTGTAGAGGATATCGAGACCGCCGAAGCGGGCGGCGACGGCCGTCACCGTGGACTCCATTTGCGCCGGATCGGCGACATCGGTCTCAATGAACAGCGCTTCGCCGCCTGCTGCCTCGATCGCCTTGGCGGTGGCGTGGCCGAGATCGGCTTTATGGTCGAGCAGGCCGATCTTGGCGCCTTCTTTGGCGAACAGCAGGGCTGATGTCTTGCCGATACCGGCGCCGGCCCCGGTGATCAGGGCTGTTTTTCCATCGAGACGTCCCACCTGTTTTCCTTCGCGTCAGGTTTTAAAACGACCGACGAGCGGCGCCTGGTCATGCCGCTTCGACGTCGGTGATCGCCCCTTCGAGGGCGTTCAGAATCTTCTTTTGGCGCACGCCCCAGCGGTAGTTGTGCATGACGCCGGAACTCAGAATGACCCGGTGGCAGGGGATAAGCCAGGAGATATTGTTCTTGCCAACGGCACTGCCGACCGCGCGCACCGCTTTCGGGTTGTCGATGGCCTCGGCAATCGTCTGATAGGTGACCAGCTGGCCGAAGGGGATGCGCAGCAGAGCCTCCCAGACCTTGATCTGGAAATTGGTCCCGCGGATCAGGAGCGGCAGCGGTTTTTGCTCGCTGCGCTCAAAGGCAAAGGCGCGTTCGACATAACCTTGGGTGGCGTTCTCGTCCCGGACCAGGGTAGCACCTTGCCATTCCCGGTGAAATTCTTCCAAGGCGGGGCGACCGTCATCGGCGACAAAGGACAGCCAGCAGATGCCGCGCTCGGTGGCACCGAGCATGACGCGGCCGACGGCGGTGTCGTGGAAGCCGTAGCGGATGGTAAGCGACGGCCCCTGGGCCTTGAACTCGCCGGGCGTCATCGCTTCGCAACTGACGAACAGATCATGGAGGCGGGACGGACCGGAGAGGCCGGCATCGAGGGCGGCATCGAGGACGCTTGCATCCTCGACGAGGGCGCGTTTGGCGTTGTTCAACGTGGCGAATTGCAGGAATTTTTTCGGGCTGATGCCCGCCCAGCGTTTGAAGACGCGTTGGAAGTGGTGGGGGGACAAACCTGCACGGTTGGCCATGGTGTCGAGGGAGGGTTGCTCATGGGCATGCTCGACCACATAGGCGATAGCGCTGGCAATCCTGCTGTTGTCGGTTGGTGGGGCGCTGCTCCGGTCGTCAAGTGACCTGCCGCTGCTTGCACCCAACTCGGTGACGCTTGCCAATGTCATGGCGTTTCTCCCGCTGATCATGGCGTCAACTTGCGCCGTTAACATGCGTGCAGCAACCCGATTCTTGCGGTTCTCTGCCCGGAACACGCCTTATCCCGTCTTCTCCGAAGCGGGCCGGCGCATGTCCCTTTTCGGGGTCTGCCCGAGGACGGCGTTGTTCCGATCCAGCGGGCTTAAGCTCTTGTTAACGCTGTCCTGGCAAAATGTTCATGGTCGATGAGATCCTGGGAATCCGCCGTCCGCCAACAGAGTTTACCGTGGTCGAGCGTTGCAGGACTCCATGCACCTTATCGTCATCGTCATGAGGGCGACGGGCGTTTGCTTCGTTGAACAAATCATGCTTGGCTCTGGTCATGGCATGGCAAAATCGCGTCACTGCATTTGGGGAGATCGTGGCCCATCCGGCCCGCGGGCTTTTCATGGGCAATCGCGGGATCTTGCATGGGTCCGATCAGCGTCTTGGCCGTGCGCGCTGGCGTCATCCTCACTGGGTGACGTGTGTTCTGGCCCATAAGGACTGGCACCGCGACGTGATGCAGCCCAATGCCTATACCGAGCTGTTTTTCCTCGACGAGGCGACCGCTCTTGCTGCCGGGCATCGCCCTTGCGCCCTTTGCCGGCGGACGGCTTATATCGCTTTTCAAAAAGCCCTCGCCAGGGCGTTGCGTCGAGCAGAGGCCTTGGACGCGAAAGCACTCGATCGCTTGCTGCATCAGGCGCGGATCGAAGACGGTTCCCGCCGGCAAAAGCGGTTCGAAGCGTTGCTGGACGACTTGCCCGATGGGACCATGGTGCGTTTTTCGAGCGAGCCGACAATGGCCTGGCTGGTGCGGCGTGATCATCTGCTCCGCTGGCAGCCGGGCGGCTATGACGCACGCCAGCGGCGGCCTGCTGGTCAAGTCGTCGAGGTGCTAACGCCAAGGCCCACGGTCCTGGCGCTGCAGCACGGTTATCGGCCAGCCTGCCATCCGACGGCCGACGAGGTCTTCAGGGGGAGGGGGTGAAAAAAAATCGATCCGGCGACCATGCGGACCCTTTGCCTTTGGTTAACCCAATCTTCATGATCATCCCCTATCAGGGTGTTTGGTCCATGGGCCCCGGGGGGTGGCCCTCCTGCTCCTGTCAGCTGCCGAGTGCGTGCTGCTGACGAGCGCGGATGATATGATCTCTTTTGCCTCACTTGCTGATATCCAGGCTTGAGATGAACGCGGTTGTCCGCTTTCTGCCCGCTGATGACTTCAGCCCATGATGAAAGGACTGCACGATGACGGCGGAGGCACCAACGTTGCAAACCGAGCGTCTAAAGCTCCGACCGTGGCGCCATGATGATGTCGAAGCCCTTGCCATGATGAATGCCGATCCGGAGGTGATGCGGTATTTCCTGAAATGTCTCGATCGAAGCGAGAATGCGGTCCTGATGGCGCGAAACGCCGAACATATCGAGCGCCATGGCTTTGGCTGGTGGGCGCTCGAGGTGCCTGGCGTTACCAGTTTTGCCGGTGCCGTTGCCTTGCTGATGCCGCGTTTCCATGCCCATTTCATGCCATGTTTCGAGATCGGCTGGCGGCTCGCCAGGGCTTACTGGGGCCGCGGCTATGCCTCGGAAGCGGCGGCTGCGGTGGTGGGTTTTGCCTTCGATCGGATTCAGCTGGATGAGGTGGTGGCGTTCACGCCCGTGAACAATGAGCGCTCGAGGAAGGTGATGGCCAAGCTTGGCATGACGCACAACACCGCCGATGATTTCGGCCATCCGATGCTGCCGCTGGATCACCCGCTTCGGCATCATGTGCTGTATCGGCGCACTGCAAGCAGGTCAACCTGATCTGATGTTGCTCCGATCCGCCCGCTCCCACGCCCAACCAGGCACGAGCGTACCCCGTATCGTATCGGGCGCTCGGGCGGGGGGCGGGCCGTCACCGACGTCGTTTGACCGCAAGAAGCTCTAATTGTCGAAAGTAATTTTAGGGAGCGCCTTGCGTGTTTCCGTTGTCTCCGTGTCCAATTTTGCGATGACCGCGTCGGCGACGTCCAGGTAGCAGCGGGCCTGGCTGCCATTTGGATCGGAGACGACGACGGGTCGTCCGCTATCGCTGGTCAGCCTGATGTCGAGGTCGAGCGGGATTTCGCCGAGAAAGTCGACGCCGTAGTCCTTGGCTGTCTGCCGAGCGCCGCCATGGCTGAAAATGTCGGTGCGTTCGCCGCAATGGGGACAGGCGAAATAGCTCATATTCTCGATGATGCCCAAGACCGGCACGTCGACTTTTCGGAACATGTTGAGCGCTTTTCGAGCATCGAGGAGGGCTATGTCCTGGGGGGTGGAGACGATGATGGCACCGGCAAGCGGCACTTTTTGTGCCATGGTCAGCTGGGCGTCGCCGGTGCCGGGCGGCAGATCGACCACGAGATAATCGATCTCGCCCCATTCCACGTCGTTCAGCATCTGCGTGATGGCGCTTTGCACCATCGGTCCGCGCCAGATCATCGGCGCATCCTCATCGACCAGAAATCCCATGGACATCACGCGAATGCCGAAATTTTCCATCGGCATCAACTTCTTGCCGTCGGGGCTGTTGGGCTTGCCGGTGACGCCGAGCATGCGCGGCTGGGACGGGCCGTAGATATCGGCATCCAGAACGCCGACCCGCTGTCCTTTCGAAGCGAGCGCCAGGGCGAGATTGGTCGACGTGGTGGATTTGCCCACACCGCCTTTGCCGGAGGCGACAGCAATGATGTGCTTGATGCCGGGAAGCTGCGGCTTGCCGCCAAGACCCTGGGGCCCCGTGCCCGGCCGCTGCCCGCCCGGCGCATTCCCGGAGCCTTGGGCGACCTTGCGGGCGCCGTCGGGTGCTGCTCCGCTGCCGCCGCCACGTTCCGCGGTCAGAACGGCGGTGACCGAGGTGACGCCCGGCAATGCCATCACGGCCTGTTCGGAGGCTTGACGAAGGGGTTCCTTGGCGGCGGCTTCGGCCTCGCTCGGTTCGATTTCGAGGGCAAAGCCGATATTGCCATCCTTGATGACGATACCGGACACCATACCCAATTCGACGATGCTTTTCCCATGCGCGGGATCGATGATCCTTCCCAATGCTTGGAGGACTTGCTCTCTTGTGATCTCTGCCATGGTTGAATTATCCGTTGATTAAACGATATAGACGGGATCGGAAACTGAACGTTTGGGACAGGATGCCCTGGCCAACCCGCTGCCGTTGATATAATAGACGCCGGGATCTGGGCAAAGCCTCAGAGGCAATCCATCCGCAAAAGGGAAAGGTAATTGATCGATGCCCTGGAATAATCAAGGTGGCGGCTGGCAAGGTGGTGGCGGCGGCCAGGGCCCTTGGGGCGGCCGTCCAGGTGGTGGTGGTGGACAGCAACCACCGGACCTTGAAGAGCTCCTTCGTCGCAGTCAAGAAAAAGTCAAGAGAATTTTCCCCGGCGGTGGTGGACCGGGCGGCGGCGGCTTCAGCTTCGGCGGCGGCGGCAGCAAGCGCCCGCTGATCCTTATCCCCCTCGTCCTTTTGGGCCTCTGGCTCTTGAGCGGGATCTATCAGGTCGGCCAGGAGGAACGGGGCGTGGTGCTGCGCTTCGGCAAGCAGGTCGCCGTGAAGGATCCTGGTCTGCATTGGCATTGGCCTTCGCCGATCGAAACCGTGCTGACGCCCAAGGTAACCATCGTCAACCGGGTCGAGGTCGGCTTCCGCTCGGCGGGTGGTGCGATCGGCCGGAGCGACACCGGACGTGACATCAACAATGAAAGCTTGATGCTCACCGGTGACGAGAACATCGTCGATATCAATTTCGTGGTGCTCTGGTTCATCGATAAGCCGGAAGATTTTCTGTTCAAGATCCGCGACCCCGAGACCACGGTGAAGGCGGTGGCGGAAAGCGTGGTGCGGGAGATCATCGGTCAAACGCCCTTCGCCGAGGCGACCACCGAAGCCCGTCAGCAGATCGAGGACGATGCGCGCGAGCAGATCCAGGCGATTTTGAACAATTACGGCGCCGGTATCGCCGTGCAGGAAGTCCAGGTGCAGAAGGTCGATCCGCCTGACGAGGTGATTGACGCGTTCCGCGACGTGCAGCGGGCTCAGGCCGACCGGGAGCGTGCACAGAACGAGGCGGAAACCTACCAGAACGACATCCTGCCTCGTGCCCGCGGCGACGCGGTCAAGATGGAGCAGGAAGCCGAAGCCTATGCCCAGGAAGTGGTCGCTGCTGCCGAAGGTGAAAGTCAGCGTTTCATCGCCGTTTACAACGAGTTCAAGGGAGCACGCGACGTCACCACCAGACGCATCTATATCGACACGATGGCCGAGGTGCTGGGCAACATGAACAAGGTGCTGATCGACGGTTCGGCCAGCGGGGCAGGCGGGGTCGTTCCTTATCTGCCGCTTCCGGAGCTCGAGAGACGTGCCAGACAGCGCCAGGGCGGCGTTGTCGACAGCAGTGATGGAGGCAGCCAATGAGCCGTGCCCTTATCGCCTTATTCGTTGTGGTCGGCATCGCGTTGATGGCGTTGTTCGGCAGCGTGTTCACCGTCTATGAAACCCAGCAGGCCCTTGTGCTGCGGTTTGGTGAGTACATCGACACCAAGGAAGAGCCTGGTCTGCATTTCAAGTTCCCGTTCATCGACAATGTCGTGTACATCGACGAGCGCGTTCTGGACTTCGATGCGAACGCCGAAGAAGTCATCCTTGGCGATCAGAAACGTCTCGTGGTCGATGCATTCGCTCGGTACAAGATCGTCATGCCTCAGAAGTTCTACCAAACGGTTCGTGAGGAGGACAGTTTCCGCCAGAGAATCGACACAGTCCTCGATGCTTCGTTGCGTAAGGTCCTGGGCGACACGCCCTTGTTCACCGTCCTGTCCGCCGATCGCTCGAGCCTGATGGCACGTATCAGGGATGACGCCAATGCCAGGCTGGAGTCCTTCGGTGTCGATGTGGTCGATGTGCGCATCAAGCGTGCAGATTTGCCGGCCGAGAACAGCGAGGCGATCTACCGCCGGATGCAGACCGAACGCGAGCGCGAAGCGAAAGAACTGCGCGCGCAAGGTTACGAGCTTGGCCAACGCATTCGAGCATCAGCCGATCGCGAACGCCGGGTTCTCATCGCGGAAGCGCAGAAGAAAGCTCAGATCATTCGTGGTCAAGGTGATGGTGAGGCCACGCGGATCTTCGCCGAGTCCTTTGGTCAGGACATCGATTTCTTCACCTTCTACCGCTCGATGCAGGCCTATCGGGATGCCCTGGGTGACGACAGCACGAGCTTTGTTCTGTCGCCTGAAGGCGAGTTCTTCCAATATTTCGACAGCTCGGTCCTGAACCTGCCGCGCTCGGCGGAGGGCGACGCGACACCACCGACGATCACCGGCTCGACCAACGGTGAGGAGCCTGTGGAAGGCATCGATCAGACACTTGGCCAGTTGCTCGAACGCGGGCCGACCAGCGTCGAGTAGTTGCATGCCGACGTAAGCTGCCTGCGTGAAGAAGCCCGCCTTGCGCCGCGACCATCATTTCGCGGTTCGAAGCGGGTTTTTTCTTGCCTTGTCGGCACGCAGATCGTCGGCAAGGTTTGTTCCGTGTGGTTCGGGCGTGCTTTGCGGAAAAGGGACGTCGGCACGCGATCCCCTCTTGAATGTCATGGTTCTCACGCCGATAAAAATGCATTCCGCTATTTGCCCGGTTCAAGTGTGATTTAGCATGTTTTCCAGTGAAGGTTGGCAGCAATACCGATGTCTGATTTAGCTACAGGTCTTGCCTTGGTTCTGGTTTTGGAAGGCATCCTATGGGCGTTGGCTCCCGACAGCATGAAGCGGGCGGCGATGCTGGCTCTTGGCCTTGAAAATCATCGACTTCGAACCGGCGGCCTGATGGTTGCCGCCGTCGGCGTTTTTCTGATTTGGCTCATGCGCGCATAAGGAGAATTATTGGTAAACTAAAAGTCAACCAAAAATTATAATTCTTTCTGCCTCTGCCATTGACTTCCGTTGGATCAATGACAAGATCGCGGAAAGCGGTGTTCACTGGGAACTTGCCGCGAAATCAACTAATACGATAGAATTTGTGTAGAACTCGCGGAGTAGTGTTTATGAGTTTGGTGAGAGCAGTGGCTTTCGGAACGGGGCCGTTGGCACCGACTGGCTGTCACCTCGGTCAGCGCCGTCAAGTCCGAACGGCACTTGTGATGGCGCTCGGCATCCTGCTGACGTCATGGGGCTTGGGATCCGAGCCATCGGTGGCGCAGAGCGGCCCCTGAAAGTTTTGCCGATATCGTGGAGAAGATCGCGCCCGCCGTCGTCAACATCTCCACCAGCAAGGCCCTGGCGACCGGGAGCGAGGAAGGGGGCGAGCAGTTTCCCTTTCCGCAGCCGCCACCAGGCTCGCCGTTCGAGGACTTTTTCCGCGAGTTTTTCGATCGTGACCGATCACCGGAGCAGCAGCAGCCGCGCCGCTCGTCGTCGCTTGGTTCGGGCTTTGTGGTGGACCCCGAAGGCTATGTGGTCACCAACAATCACGTGATTGCCGAGGCCGACGAGATCCAGGTGGTGTTCGGTGATGAGAGCACTTACGAGGCGGAGCTGATCGGCAAGGATTCCAAGACCGATCTCGCCCTGCTCAAGATCAAGGATCCCGATCGGGATTTTCCGTCCGTGGACTTCGCCGACAGCGACACGGTGCGGGTAGGCGATTGGATGATTGCCATCGGCAATCCGTTCGGCCTCGGCAATACGGTGACGGCCGGTATCATCTCGGCACGTTCGCGCGATATCCGGGCCGGTCCTTATGATGATTTTCTGCAGGTCGATGCGCCGATCAATCGCGGTAATTCAGGTGGTCCGAGTTTCAATCTCGATGGCAAGGTCATCGGCATCAACACGGCGATCTTTTCGCCCAGCGGTGGCAATGTTGGCATCGGGTTTGCGATTCCAGCCAATCTGGCGGTGCCGGTGATCAATTCGCTGAAGGAAGATGGCCGGGTGAAGCGGGGCTGGCTGGGTGTTCGCATCCAGACCGTGACCGACGAGATCGCCGAAAGCATGGGTCTTAGCGAATCCAGCGGCGCCCTGGTGGCGAGCGTGACCTCGGGCGGTCCGGCGCAGGAAGCCGAAATTCAGCCGGGCGATGTTGTTCTCAAGTTCGATGGCAAAAAGATTGACCGGATGCGCGGCCTGCCGCGAATCGTTGCGGAAACGCCGATCGGCAAGGCCGTCGACGTCCTCATCTGGCGGCGCGGTCAGGAGGAGACGGTCAAGGTCACCTTGGGCGAATTGCCCGAAGACGAGGAGCTTGCTGCCCTCAGCCAGGAAGGGGCGGATGAAGGTTCGGTTGGCGACGGCGTTTCGTCTTCGATCGATTCCCTCGGCGTGACCGTTGCCGCGATCACCGATGAGATGCGCGAGCGGTTCGAGCTTCCGGGCGAAGCGAAAGGCGTCGTGATCACCGAAGTCAGCGAAGGCAGCACGGCGGGCGAGGAGAATCTTCGCCCGGGCGATGTCATCGTTGAGGTCGGACAGGAGGAGGTGAATTCGCCGCCGGAGGTCGCGGCCAAGGTCAATCAGGCCAAGGACGAGGACAAGAAATCCGTCCTCTTGCTGATCGACCGCAAAGGTGACCTTCGGTTCGTGGCGCTGCGTTTCGCCGAGAGCTGACGGCGTATCAAATGTCGAGACGGCGCGATGAAAAGGATCTGCGTTCCGAGAAGGACGTCGATCCTTTTCTCATCGGCCTCAAAAACAAACAACAACTATTCAGTAAAAAATTCACTCTTCGGGACTCCCTGTAGGTAGAGAAGTGCGGTAAGGTCGCCGACTTGAATAGCGGCCGCACTGACCTCGGCAACAGGGGCGTGGGCGCGATAAGCAACACCGAGACCCGCCGCTCTGATCATGGGGAGATCATTGGCGCCGTCACCAACGGCAAGGGTTTCGCTGGGAGAAAGGTCATGCTGGCGCATCAGGCGCTGCAACGTCGCAAGCTTGACCTCTGGTCCGGTGATCGGTTCCAGAACCCTTCCAGTCAGCCGACCATCCCTGACTGCTCCAGTTGATTGGCGACGAACTCGTCGAAGCCGAGAGCAACGGCGACCCGTTCGGCAAAGGGAATGAAACCGCCGGAAACCAGGGCTGTGTTCGGCGCCCCAGCGACGCATGGTCTGCACCAGGATGCGCGCACCGGCCATCGGCCGGACACGTTCGGCATAGACCTGGTCGATGACATCGACCGAGAGGCCTGCGAGGAGTTCGCACCCGTTCGTGAAGAGCGCCTTCGAAATCCAGTTCACCCGCCATGGCACGTCTGGTGATGGCCGCGACTTCGGTCTTTGACACCGGCGAAGTCGGCAAGCTCGTCGATGCATTCGACCGTGATCATGGTCGAATCCATATCGCTGATCAAAAGCCGGCGGCGACCACCGCTGGGCAACAGGGCAAGGTCGACGTCGCGTGCCGCATCATGGTCGAGGATGATCTCGGACTGCTGCTTCCCGGATGGACCGGGCTCTGCACCCGACACCGACAGTGCCCACGGCCTCGTCGGCCGCCAGCCAGCAGGGCTCGGCTCGGAAGCGGCGACTGAGGTCCGCGATCAGCGCGGCGGGAGCGGTGTTCGCGCCGGATCGGCGATGACGGTAAGATGATAGGTCATGGTCCGGACTTTTACGGCCTTTCTCCGTTGCCGACAAACCCTGGTTCGGCGAGAGAGCAGGATGGCCGTCGCAGGACCGCTCCGGGCGTTCCCGGATGATGACGTCCATGGTGAGTTTGATCATTGTCGGCGGCCCCACAGGCTCCGGGAAGTCGGCGCTTGCGCTCGATCTCGCCGAAGAAGATCGGCGGTGCCGTCGTCAATGCCGACAGCATGCAGCAATATCGGGAACTTCGGATCATCACGGCACGCCCGACGCTTGGCGAGCATCGCCGAGCGCCTCATTATCTCTACGGCCATCGCTCCGGCCGATCAGCCGAGTTCCGCCGGACAATGGCTGGACCAGGCGATCCGCGCGATCGACGCGATCAAGGCGCAGGAGCGGGTGCCGATCGTGGTCGGCGGTACCGGCCTCTATCTCCAGGCTCTGCTCCAGGGCATTGCCCCGATTCCCGATGTGCCGGGCGAGGTGCGCCAGGAGGCCAGCCAGCGTTTCGACGAACTGGGCGTGCCGGGATTTCACCAGGATCTGGCCAAGCGCGATCCCGAGCAGGCCGCCCTTCTGAAGCCGGGTGACCGGCAGCGCCTGATCCGCGCCGCCGAGGTGCTGGAGGCGACCGGCAAATCGCTTCTCTATTGGAAAGGCCAGCCGCAGAAAACGCGTGACGCTGCCGGAGCCGATCGTCGGCTTCGCCCTGATGCCGCCTCGGCCGGAACTGCATGCGCGCATCGAGCGGCAGACTTCAGCGCATGGTCGAAGCCGGTGCCCTGGATGAACTCGAGGCTTTTCGCGAGCTAAGGAACTGGATCCCAATCTTCCATTGATGAAGGCGGTCTCGGTGCCGGAGTTCATGACCCATCTCGACGGCAGGATCGATCTTGCGACGGCACTGCAGCGAGCGACGGCCAAGACGCGGCAGTTCGCCAAGCGCCAGCTCACCTGGTTCAGGCATCAGCTGCCCGAACTCGAGGCACTGAATGAATTCGGTGACAAGCCGAAGGTCGCAAGCGATCATCCGGCCCTGTCCATGGGCTTATTGACCGAACGGACTTTCAAGCATACTGTCCGTTCGTCCAGGTAAACTGGGCGAATTTGGTCTTTATCCAAGCTTTTTCCACATCCATCCAGCTAACGTCAGAGGACCCCGACCATGTCGGCCACCGCCACGATGACCAGCCCCGAGGTTCAACCTCAATCGATGATCGGTTCGGAGGTTGTTCTCCGCGCGCTCGTCGAGCAGGGCGTCGAGGTGGTATTCGGCTATCCCGGCGGTGCGGTCCTTCCGCTCTATGATGCGTTTTTCAAGCAGAATTCCATCCGCCACATCCTGGTGCGCCACGAGCAGGGTGCCGTGCATGCCGCCGAAGGCTATGCCAGGAGCACCGGCAAGGTCGGGGTTATTCTGGTGACCTCGGGTCCAGGCGCCACCAACACGGTGACCGGCCTCACCGATGCGCTGATGGACAGCGTGCCGCTGGTCTGTCTCACCGGCCAGGTGCCGACCCACATGATCGGCAATGATGCTTTTCAGGAAGCGGACACCGTCGGCATCACGCGCCCCTGCACCAAGCACAACTACCTGGTGAAGTCGGGCGAGACGCTGGCGCGCACCATTCATGAGGCGTTTTATGTCGCCAGAAACGGCAGGCCCGGGCCTGTGGTGATCGATCTGCCCAAGGACGTGCAGATGGGTGCAGCGCCCTATACCTCCAAGGATCTGGTCAAGCCCAAGAGCTACAAGCCCAGAACCGAACCGCTCGAGGAGGACATCGAGCGGGCGATCGATCTGATGGCGGAGGCGAAGAAGCCGATCTTCTATGTCGGCGGCGGTCTGGTGAATGCCGGCGATGAGGCCTGCATGCGCCTCACCGAGCTGATCCAGGCGACCGGCTTTCCGGTGACCTTGACCCTGATGGGACTTGGCGCCTATCCCGCTTCGGATCAGCAGTTCATCGGCATGCTCGGCATGCATGGCACGCTCGAGGCCAATATGGCGATGCATGATTGCGATCTGATGATCGCGATCGGCTCGCGCTTCGATGACCGGGTGACCGGCCGCCTCGATGCCTTTTCGCCCGAGTCCAAGAAAATCCACATCGATATCGATCCCGTCCTCGATCAACAAGAACGTGCCGGTCGATCTGCCGATTGCGGCCGATGCCGGTGCGGCGGTGGATGCGCTTGCTGCAGCGCTGGTGGGCGCGCGGCCTGAAAGCGGATCGTCAGAAACTTTCACCCTGGTGGGCGGAGATCCACGCCTGGCAGGCGCGGCAAAGCCTTCGCTACAAGATGGATAAGGCGGTCATCAAGCCGCAATACGCGATCCAGCGCCTCTACGAGCTGACCAA
Source organism: uncultured Alphaproteobacteria bacterium (assembly GCA_963787265.1). Lineage (GTDB taxonomy): Bacteria > Pseudomonadota > Alphaproteobacteria > Geminicoccales > Geminicoccaceae > JANQPX01. Next base: position 35,241 of record CAWBCX010000025.1, read on the forward strand.
GGACCGGGAAACCTTCATCACCACCGAGGTCGGCCAGCATCAGATGTGGGCGGCCCAGCATTACAAGTTCGAAAAGCCGCGCTACTGGATGACGTCGGGTGGTCTCGGCACCATGGGTTACGGCTTTCCGTCCGCCATGGGCGTGCAGGTCGCCAACCCCGAAGCCCTTGTGGTCTGCGTCGCCGGCGAGGCGTCCTGGGTGATGAACATGCAGGAGATGTCGACCCTGGTGCAGCACAGGCTGCCGGTGAAGTCGTTCATCCTCAACAACAGCTACATGGGCATGGTGCGCCAGTGGCAGGAGCTGTTCCACGGCAACCGCTACAGCGAAAGCTACATGGACAGCCTGCCGGATTTCGTCAAGCTTGCCGAAGCGTTCGGCGCTGTCGGCCTGCGCGCCACCAAGCCGGACGAGCTCGACGATCTGATCAAGGAGATGATCAGGATCGAGAAGCCCGTGATCGCCGATATCGTGGTCGATCGGGCGGAAAACGTCTACCCGATGATCGCGGCGGGCGCTGCGCATAACGAAATCAGCCTCGGCCCCAATGCCGGCGAAGAGGTAAAAGGCTCCGAAGACGGCATGGTTCTGGTATAGATCTGCCGGATGAAAGAAGAGCGACTGACCCGGACCGGGGCCGATCCGATCGGCCAGACCCCGGTCCGGACCGGATCTGTTAGGAAGCTGAGAAGATGACGGCAGAAGAAGAAAGACACACCATTTCGGTTCTGGTCGACAATGAACCGGGTGTGCTCGCCCGGGTGATCGGCCTGTTTTCCGGGCGCGGCTACAACATCGACAGCCTGACGGTAGCGGAGGTCGACGAGGCGAACGAGCTCTCGCGGATCAACATCGTGACGCGCGGCACGCGCTGGTGATCGAGCAGATCAAGGCCCTGCTCGCCAAGCTGGTGCCGGTGCATCACGTGGTCGATCTCACCATGGGCGGCGCTTATCGTCGAGCGCGAACTGGCGCTGATCAAGGTCACCGGCGATCGCGAACGTCTGGTGCAGGCGCTGCGCATTGCGGATTTCATGCATGCGCGCCTGGTGGACAGCACCACCGAGAGCTTCGTGTTCGAGATCACCGGCGCTTCCAACCAGATCGACAGCTTCATCCATCTGATGGAGCCCTTGGGGCTGGCCGAAGTCAGCCGGGCAGGGGTCGTTGCCATCGCCCGCGGCCCGGAAGGTCTCCAACCGGTTGGCGACGACGTCGCCGTGGCCGTCCGTCAGATGAGGGCCGGAGTCTCGGCCGAGAAGTAAGAAACCAGCGAAACGCTTAACATCGACAACCGGATCACCGCAACTATCGACGGCCCCATGGGCCAAGGAGGGGAGACCATGCGCGTCTACTACGATAACGATGCCGATCTCAATCTGATCAAAGGAAAAAAAGTTGCCGTCATCGGCTATGGCAGCCAGGGCTTCGGCCATTCCAACAATCTGAAGGACAGCGGCGTCGCCGATGTCGTGGTCGGCCTGCGCGACGGCTCGCCGTCCGCCCCCAAGGCGGAGGCCGCAGGCCTTCGGGTGATGACGCCCGGCCGAGGCCGCAGGCTGGGCCGACGTGGTCATGGTGCTGGTGCCGGACGAGCTGCAGGCCGATCTCTACAAGGACGATCTCGAGCCGAACATGCGTGAAGGCGCCGCCCTCATGTTCGCCCACGGGCTCAACATCCATTTCCGCATGATCGAGCCGCGCAACGACCTCGACGTGCTGATGATCGCGCCCAAGGGCCCCGGCCACCTGGTGCGCGCCGAGTATGAGCGCGGCGCCGGCGTGCCCTGCCTGCTCGCGATCCAGCAGGACGCCACCGGCGGCGCCCATGACATCGGCCTGTCCTACGGCGCTGCCATCGGCGGCGGCCGCGGCGGCATCATCGAGACCACCTTCAAGGAGGAGACCGAGACCGATCTGTTCGGCGAGCAGGTGGTGCTGTGCGGCGGCATGTGCGCGCTGATTCAAGCCGGCTTCGACACGCTGGTGGAAGCCGGCTACGCGCCGGAGATGGCCTATTTCGAGTGCCTGCACGAGGTCAAGCTGATCGTCGACCTGATCTACGAGGGCGGCCTCGCCAACATGCGCTACTCGATCTCCAACACCGCCGAATATGGCGACTACACCCGCGGGCCGCGGGTCGTGACCGACGAGACCAAGGCGGAGATGAAGCGCATCCTGAACGACATCCAGAGCGGTGCCTTCGCCGCGACTGGATCCTCGAGAACAAGGCAAGCCAGGTCGGCTTCAAGGCGATGCGGGCGTCGCACGCCGCGCATGGCTCGGAAGAGGTCGGCAGAGAAACTCCGCGGCATGATGCCCTGGATCACCAAAGACCGTCTTGTCGACACCGCCAAAAACTAGCCGAGCGCCGATTTCGGTGACTTGATCGAGCGTTTTCGATCGGCTCGTTTCTCTGCTCGAACGCCTGAGGTCAAGGGTTTCGAGGAGAGAAGCGAGCCGGTTTGTCACGATCGGCAGCACACAGTTCTTCTTCTCCTTTCCGTGAAAATCAGTTAATCACCATGATCAGCGGTCGGCGTCGATCCGGCCGCTTCGGACATGGAGAGACCAAGGTGGCACCGCCCAAGAAACCACCGGCCAAGCGTCGTCAGCCGCGCAGCCGCCCTCCCGCCCCGCCCATGGCGCCGGCCGAACAGCCGACGCTCCGCCGAAGACTGGCGCTGCTGGGCCTTCGCCTGCCGGACGTCAAGGCGCCGGCATTTCCAGTATGTGCCGGTCGTCGTGCTATAACGGCATCGCCTATGTCAGCGGCCAGGTCCCTTGGGTCGACGGCGTGATCAAACCCATCGGCAAGGTTGACGGAACGTGTCGATCGAGGACGCGAAGGAAGCGGCGCAGCTCTGCACCCTGCAGGCGCCTGTCCTGGCTGAATCAGACCCTGCCGGGCGGTCTGGAGGAGGTCGAGCGCGCGATCAAGCTTACCGGCTTCGTTGCCTCCAGCGCCGACTTCGATCAGCAGCCACCGATCATCGATGCCGCGTCCGAGATCCTGATCAAGATCTTCGGCCAGGCCGGCCAGCATGCGCGCAGCGCGATCGGCGTCGCCGAACTCCCGGGCAATGCCGCGGTCGAGGTGGAGTTCATCTTCGCGCTCAAACGCCGAGGCGGAAGCGTCGCAGCAGCAAAGGCGCCCGGGCATCAAAGTGATCGAAAAACGATAAAAGCCGATCGTCGCGGCGTTCGATCGTCTGTTGGCAACGCGTGGAGAGCTGCGCAAGCTACTGATGATTATCGATTTCTTTAGTCTGGGGCATCGGCAAGGTGATGGTGTGGACAATCCGCTAAAGCGTTTTCTGACCAAAGGGAGAGGGCGCGCGCTGGTTCCGATTGATCGGTTTTGTTCCAACGAAGCGTCAAGCCGCAATCATACGCCATGGTCGTCCCTCAGCGATGCCTGAAGCAGGCCTGCCCTCGCTCCGGTTCATACCTCATCTTGAGGGATGGCCAACCAAACTGACTATCGGGCCGGGCATGTTGCGCCATCTAGCGCATTTTCGATCATACGGCTCCGGCCCGCACCCCCTCCCGACCACCCAATGCGAGGATACCCTGTGGGTGGTCGGCGGGCCGGAGCCGACGTCGTTCGGTCAGATAACGCTCTAGCGCACGACGAACACCGAGAGGTCCGAATGCGAGGCGAGGTAGCCGGCGCGCGACGCAAACACATAGTCGAAAAAGCCCGGCACATGCGAGGCCATCACCACCAGATCGGCGCCGATCTCCGTCGCGGCCCGCTTGAGCGTCTCATCCAGATCCACGGCAGGATCATGGGAAACCATCGCTTTCGCCTTGAAGTCCACCCCATGCCTGGCCGTCTGCTTGGCCGCGAACGCTTCGAGCTTGTCGGCATATTCGGATGGATTATGCGCCACCACCCCGGGAGCAGCGCTGGTCACACCCACGGCGTGAAGGGCTGCATGGTAATGCTTCGCAAGGTCGGCGCCCGTTGCCAACGCTTTCTCCAGCTGGTCGGCATGTTCCAGATCGACCGGGATCATGATGGTCTTGTACATTCGAAACCTCCATGCTCGCCGCCCGACGGCCCATCGTTCAAGCGGCGTTGCCAATATGCAGGATAGGGTGTTCCAGGGCCTTGCTCTTGATCCTGATCAAGAGCAAGGGAAACCTGCATGAGCATTGCAACACGTCGACACGTCGCGGTTGCCCGCCGAGCCGTCAAGCTGGAGCCGGATCAGACCGGACCGATCCGTTTTTCAGCGCTGCACGCTTCTTCCTTCCTCAACCCTGTCCCGGCAGGCCTGGCGCTCGGGTCCATGCGATCCTGGCAAACCGTCTCTCGCCCTTCTTCCGGCGGGCGGGCAGGTTCTCAGGATCTGCATGGAGGAGAAACGTCCTTACCAGGATGAGCCTGACAAGAGGTTAACCAAACATGGTTCAAAGAACGTCTCGATCGGGTCGCAAGTGGTCGCCGCCGCCAGATCAGCGTCGCAAAACCTCAGCGAGGCGTCAGATCGAAAGCGCGATCTTTCTTCCCTCGAAGAAGGCGTAGGCCGTCTGCCTGGGCGCTGCCGCATCGCCAATGGCGGTAAAGGCCGAGCCCCTCGGCTCGTAGCGTGTCGGCAAGGGTGTTGTCCGACGATATTGACCGTCGCCAGCACCAGGCTGTCCGCGACAACGAAACCCTGCCTGCCGGTCAGCAGATCGAGCGTCTCGGCCCCCTCGTTCGTCCATGCTGACAGCGCAGTCTCGGTCCGGAAAACAACGCCGAGCGTCGCCAAGGCGCGGCGGAGGGGAAAGTCGGCGGCCGCGCGCTGCAGCTCCTTGCCGACCAGCGGATCGGGGGTGACGAGGGTGACCTCGTGGCCGTCTTCGGCGAGCTTCCAGGCCGTGCCGCAGCCGCGCCAGTTGCCGCCTTCGTCGAGCACGACGACGCGCTCGCCGAGGCGGGCCACGCGCATCATCACGTCCTCGGGCGACCAGACATGGCCGTTGTCGATGCCGGGCAGCGTTGCCAGATGGGCCATCGCTTTTTGAAAGCCGGTGCCGGCCGGCAGCGATCCGGTGGCGAGAACGACGCTGTCAGCGCCGAAGGCGAGGATCTCGTCGGCGTCGAGATAGCTGTTGCAGCGAACATCGACGCCGAGCTTGTCGAGCTGACGGCCGTACCAGGCGAGCAGGTCGGTGATCTGGGCGCGGCGCGGCTGCAGGCCGGCCAGGCGGAACTGGCCGCCAAGCTCCGGCCCCGCTTCGAGCCAGCGTGACCTTGTGGCCGCGTTCGGCCGCCACCCTGGCCGCCTCGAGGCCGGCGGGACCGGCCCCCACGACTAGTACGGTCTTCGGTGTGCATGGCTGCGCTCGAAGCGGTCGCCGCCCCAGAGGTGTTCGCGGCCGGCGGACGGGTTGACCACGCAGGAGATCCAGTAGTCGCGGGAGCGGCGGCCCCAGCACATCTGGTTGCAGGAGAGGCAGCCGCGAATATCCTCGGCCCGGTCGTCGCGCGCCTTGTTGACGAGGTGGGGGTCGGCGATCTGGCCGCGCACGATGGAGACCAGATCGGCCTCGCCTTCGCCGAGCACGGTCTCGGCATTGTCGGGCGTGCGGATGTGGCTCTCGGCGGTCACCAGCGCGTGCTTGGTACACCGTTTGCAGGGCCTTGGCCAGGTCGACGCCGAGCTTTTCGCCGTAGAGGAAGGTGGGCATCAGCTTGTAGAAATCGAAATAGCTGCCGGAGCCGCAGGTCACGTAGTCCATCGCCTGTTCGCGGTCATGACGTTCGATGATCTCCGCCATGGCCTCGCGGCTGAGCGAGGCTTGGATGTCGGGCTCGTCGTTCACCGCAAGGCCGATGATGAACTCGTCGCCGCAGGCCGTGCGGATGCGATGCAGGATCTCCCGTGAAAACCGAGTCCGGTTGTCGAGCGAGCCGCCCAAGCGATCATCCCGCGTGTTGGAGAACGGGGTCCAGAACTGATCGAGCAGCGCATGATAGGCCGCCCACACCTCGACGCCGTCGAAGCCCGCCTCCCGGCAGCGCCTTGCGGCCTCGACGAAACCCTCGATGGTCTCTTCGATCTCGGCCTCGCTCATGGCATGGCTGCCGTCGCTGTCGTGATAGCTCGGCCCGCCGGACGGCGACCAGTTCGGGTGCAAGGAATTGTCGGCATCGCCATGGGCGCCGACATGGTAGAGCTGCTGGATCATCACAGCGCCTTCCGCCTTGGAGGCTTCGGTCAGCCGGCGAAAATGCGGGATGACCTCTTCGCTGCCATGGCGAAAATTACCGCGCGTCAGAACGGCAGCGGCATGAACCGGCATCGGTTCCACCACGATCATCGCCGCCCCGCCGAGCGCCCGTTCCCGGTAATAGGCGATATGCTGGTCGGTCGGCAGACCGTTTTCCGCCATGTTGGTGGTATGGGCGCCGAAGACGATCCGGTTGCGCAATTTCTTGTGGCGCAGCGTCACCGGCTTGAACATATGTCGGTAGGTCATCGCAGAGCTATCCTCGACCGGCCGCAAGACATCACGATCGCCGCATGAGCATAGCAGACAGATGGTCTTCGATGCAGGCCCGGTCGGTTCGTCCCGGTATCATCGACGCACGATCCAGCCTGATTCCGGCCGATTTTCTCTTAAAGAGAACATGGAGCGTCTGGCTCGTTCAAATACGATGATACGCACACTCGACAATGTCACTTTCCGTATACACATCATAGTGTGGCTTGAAAGAAAACTGGTTGCTGTGCTTATGCTGATATTATCGATCACCGGCGGCAACGCATTGTCATGACTGACGACATGCCATCCGATCTCCGAGATCAGATGGTTGTGAACGAGTCATTTTTCCAAGATAGCCCGTCCCAACCGATCAAGCCACGCCGGCAAAGGCTTCGGATCAGATCCGAGGAGGACGTGACCATGAGATCACTGGTCCTCGGGACGCTGATAGGCGGGGCCCTCCTGGCCGTCTGCACCGTCCTTTGGTTCATGATGCTGATCCTGCCGATATGGGGTTTCCGCTGGTTGCTGTTCTAGCGAGACAATCAGATCAGGCTGCTTCGGCTCCAAGACCTTCGACGTGTCAACCGCCCCTGTGTCAACCGTATGTTAATCCCGTGCTGGTACGACATTTCATGACCCATGCGATCCTGCAGAGTCCGACCTCAGCCCTTCTTCCCTGGCGGGCGGGAGGATTGCCAGGATCGCATGGACCGGATCGCCATGTTGGAACAAAGCGGTAAACAAAGGATGAACCTCGCCGCCCCGCATACGTGTCAACCTGATCTGACATTGGTGTGGCGGCATGTCGACAGCATCGACCGACCTTCTTCCCTCAGACCGAACAACCGATGGGTTGCGAGGCGCCATCTGGCCGCCCGCCGCTCGACTCATGCCCTGTATTGTCGGACTGACGGTGGCGGCAGCATGATTGTTCATCAATTAAAAAGCGTTTAATTTTGAAATTAAACGCGTTATAGTTGTTTCATTGACATGCCTTGCGCAAAATCAACAGCCCTTACCGATAAATAGAGGACGGTGATGCTCGACAGCAGCTCGACCAAGATGGCCCTGGACAAGATCGGCATGCTCGGCGCTGCCAAGGTGGTGCATCGCTTTTATCGAAAATGCAGAAGCGTGCATCTCGGCAATATGCTGATGCTCAAGCGCGTCAAGGGCGGCGATCTCCTGGTCGACGAAGCGAAGTTCAGAGCTGCGGTCGGTCGCGCCATCGACCACCTCCTAGAAAAAATCGACGAGGAGGAGCTTGGCGATTATCTGGAGTTCGGCGTCTACAACGGCAGCACGCTCGCCATCGTTCATGATCTCCTGACGCGACGTGGGCGAACCAGCTCGAGGCTGTTCGGCTTCAATTCCTTCGAGGGCCTGCCGCCCGAGGCCAATGTCGAGGACAACAACATCTGGATGTCAGGCCAATACCGCTGCCCGATCGATTTTGCCCATGATTTTCTGAACCAGCGCGGTATCGACTGGCAGCGCGTCGCCCTGATCAAGGGGTGGTTCTCCGAGACCTGCAAACCTTCGACCAAGGCACGTCATCAGATGAAGAAGGCCGGCATCATCATGATCGATTCGGACCTCTATTCGTCGGCCGTGGAAGCCTTGGCCTTCTGCGAGCCCATGATCGGCCGCCATGCCCTGGTGATTTTCGACGAATATTATCCGGGCGGGCGCGATGATCGGTTCATCGGTGAAGAAAAAGCCTTTGCCGAGTTCCTGGAAGCCCATCCGGACATCACCGCGACCAAGCTGGACGAGAGCTATTCCTTCGGCTCCAGGCTGTTTCTCCTGGAACGTCCGGCATGATGCGGTCGAAAAGCTCGAAAAACCAAACGAACCCGAGAGGCGCGGATTTCCTCACGTTTTCGGACAAAGCTTCGGTTGGGCTGGCTTTTCGGCAAATCCGCTAGAGCCGCGCCTCGATCAGAAACGGTCCCGGTGTCGCCACACCTTGGCCGAGGAGCCTGGTGAAGTCGGCGGCATCGTCGGTCGCATGCGCTTCGATGCCCATGCCTTTGGCCAGGGCCACCCAATCCAGAGGCGGATCGTCGAGCGACATCATCGCCCGTCCAGTCCGGCCGGGGTCCGACACGCCGACCTTGGTCATCTCGCCCTGAAGGATCGCATAGGCACGGTTGGACAGAATGACCGTGGTGACGTCAAGCTGTTCGCGCGCCTGGGTCCAAAGGGCCTGGATCGTATACATCGCACTGCCGTCGGCCTGGAGCGACACCACCTTCCGATCAGGACACGCCACCGCCGCCCCCACCGCCAGAGGCAGGCCGGTGCCGATGGCGCCGCCGATGATCTGCAGCCACGTATGCGGCGCGGCCGTTTTGGTGAACGGAAAAAAATGCCGCCCGGTGCTGATCGACTCGTCCACCACGATGGCGTTCTCCGGCAGAAGATGGGCCACCGCGGTTGCGATCTTATCGCCGGCAAGGGCGCCGACCGGCGCCGCCGGACGCTCCAGAGCCTCGTGCTGGAGGGGCAGCTTGGCAGTGCCCAGACGCTCCGCCAGATGTTCGAGCGCACCAACCATGTCCTCGCCGGGCGCTGCCAGGGTCTCGACGGCACATCCTTCGGCAACAAGCCGGCTCGGCTTGTCGGGATAAGCGAAGAACGCAACCGGTTCCGCCGCCCCAACCAGGATGATCCGCTGGTAGGCGCCGAGACAGGCCGAGGCCTGATCACCGGGATAGGGCAGGCGATCGAGCGCGATACGCCCGGCTCCCCGCTCGATCCTGGCATTGCTGACCGGCGTCAGGAGATCGGCGCCGGTCGCCTGCGCCACGCGATTGGCGGCATCCAGGCCGCGTTCGGTCAATGCCTGATCGGTCATCAAAAGGAGGCTCTTGCCATCCTCTTCGAGCATGTCGGCGACCTGATCGATCCGCTTTTCGGGCACCTCGGCTGGCGCCGGCCAGTTCGCAGGGGCCGGAATGGCGCTCGACGTCGGCGTCCAGGCGGAATCGGCGGGCAGGATAAGGCTAGCGATCTTGGCCGGATGGCTGCGGGCTGCGAGCACGGCTGCCGCTGCATCGCCAGCCAGACGGTCGGCATGGGGCGAGGTGTGCACCCAATCGGAAAAGGTCCTGGCAACGGCTTCGACATCGGAGGTGAGCGGCGAATCATATTGCAGATGATAGGTGGCATGATCACCCACGATATTCACCACCGGCGAGCGCGCGCGGCGGGCGTTGTGCAGATTGGCCAGGCCATTGGCAAGGCCAGGGCCCAGATGAAGCAGGGTCGCTGCGGGCTTGCCGGCCATGCGCGCGTAACCATCGGCCGCCCCGGTCGCCACGCCTTCGAACAGGCAAAGCACCGAGCGCAGTCCCTCGATCCGATCGAGCGCGCGCCAGAAAATGCATCTCCGAGGTGCCGGGATTGGCGAAACACACCTCCACGCCCGAGGCCATCAGGCTTCGCACCAGGCTTTCCGCACCGTTCATGTTTTTTCCCTTTTTTGCCTGAGGCAGTACCGGCCCGCCCAGGAACCTGGATCGGCCGATGCTGAAAAACCAAGATCAAACATTTCTTGATGGTTTTTATCGGAACCGCTTTCGACAGACGCCCGTCATCCCTATCTTGAAGGACAGGATCCTGAAAAGCAAAGCTCGGGGGAGAGCAAGATGGCAATGGAATACCTACATACGATGGTGCGCGTGACCGATGTCGACGCCTCGCTCGACTTCTATTGCAACAAGCTCGGCATGGTGCAGACTAGGCGCGTCGACAATGAGACCTATAAAGCGAGCCTGATCTTCCTCGCCGCACCCGGCGACACCGAGCTTGCCGCCGAGCGAAGCGCGCCCTTGCTCGAGCTCACCTACAATTGGGAGCCGGAAGAATATAGCGGCGGGCGGAATTTCGGCCATCTGGCGTTTCGTGTTGATGATATCTATGCGAGCTGCCAGCGCCTCATGGATGGCGGCGTGACCATCAACCGGCCGCCGCGCGATGGGCGCATGGCCTTCGTCCGCTCGCCCGATGGCATCTCGATCGAGCTCTTGCAGCGAGGCGAGGCGTTGGCACCAGCGGAACCCTGGGCGTCGATGGAGAATACCGGAAGCTGGTAGCGGCAATGGTGCTTGCGTGATCTTGCGCGAATCGATGTCGGTCGCCTGTCAGGCGCGGGATTAGTCAGGACGGGCCGTCGGTCGGGATGGACTGCCGAGCCTGATCGTCAACGCCGCGAAGATCCAGCAAGGGCAGGGCGCGCGGGGTTGGCAGGGTGGTTGGCGCCCTTTCGACATCGTCGTCGGTAGGATTTCTGATCACGTCATTCCCGATCACGTCGGCAGCAATCGAGCTTCGGGGCCAGCCTTCGAAGCTCGCATCGAGCGAAACATTTTGCCATTTGGGGTGAAAGCGGTTTTTCACCTGAAGCTCGGCGAGTTGCTCCTCCAATGTCGAATAGAAGGAGGAAAGCAGCCTGGAACGCTCGCTGTTTCGAGGCCACTTATAGGTGATAAGGATCGCAGGAACGCTGAGGGTGCGCACCTCGTGGCCCTGATCGATAAGGTTCGGATAGTCGCTGCTGCTAATCGATGCTTCCTGATAAAGGTCGCGATAGTCCATCAAGGGAATATCGAGAAGCTTGAGCCCGGCGGACCGTTCGATCGATGCCAGGGATGTCATCGGTTTGCCGCCGCTGATCACGATGGCATCGATCTCGCCCTCCTTCAGTTTTTCCACAGCCAGTTCAAAAGGATCGCTCTTCCGTTCGACGGCAAGGCCCAGATGGGCAAAGATATTGGCAGCGGTCACTTCGGATGCCGAGCCTGCGGGGCCGAAATTGACGGTCTTGCCGACGAGATCCTGCAATTTTTGAATGTCGTCCCTGACCAGAATATGAACTTCGCAATCATAGAGCCTGGCGAGGTAGTGGAGTTGATTGGGCAACCAATCGGCACCCTCCTCATCGCGCAAATGCGCCAGAACGTCTGCCTGCACGATCCCGAGATCGACGCCTTTCAGATACAGGAGATCATTCACGGTCTTGGCCGAGCCCTCGCCGCGCTGCACCACGACCCGAACATCACCCGCGGTTGAATTGACCACAACCGCCAACTCGCTTGCCGTCTGCAGCGATGTTGTATCCGGGTCGACCATGATCCCGACGACGCCGGTATTCGTCTCGATCCGGCGCTGCTCCGGGTTGTCGGCATCGAGGGTGTAGACGGGATATTCAGGGGCCGTCGTGGTCGTCTCAGCGATCGACAAGCCGAAATCTTGATAATAGCGGGCGGCACCGGGATGAAGCGGAACGGGGAGGTTATCGATGGCAGTTTCGAAATCCAGGGCTTCCATCGCCGGATGAATGGTTCGGAGAAAGCCGATCTGTTCGAACATGATCTTGGCGATCTGGTAGATCACCTCCTCGTCCACGTCGGCGCGCGTCGCCAGAAATACCGGCAAGGCCAAGGTCTCGGTTGCTTCCGTCTGGTCGGGATAGGTTCCGGCAGGCACCGTTGCAGGTTCGAGCAGACCGAAGCCTTCATCGGCACGCCGAAGCTGATTGTCGGTGATCCCCAAGATGGCGATGTCGTCCCCTGCCTCTTCCAGGAGCCTCGCGACCTCGTCGATGGGCAGGTTGCCGGTGGTCACCAACCCGTCGATCTCGCCATCGAGAAAGGCCTGGGTGGCGTCAGGTCCCTCGGACAGGAGGTCATCGAAACTGCCGACATCCGCACCGAGTTTTTGAAACAGAAAACGGGTCACGCCGGCCGCTTCAGAGGCGCCCAAGCCGATCTGCAATTTCTGGTCCCCGAGCTTGAAAAGATCGTCGAGGCTTCCGGAGCCGATCGCCGATCTGCGCAGCAGGGCATGATAATAGGTCGGCACCAGCATCGCGACCGCGCGCAGCTCCTTATGCGGGCCAAGCGCTGCGGCTGACCCTGTGCCGGTGCGCGCTTGAAAGCCCAAAAGGCTCGGAATGATCGCGAAATCGACCTGCCCCTTGGCGAGCAGCTCGATATTCTCGAGGACACCGTTGGTCGAGGTCGATGTAAGCTTGATGCCGGTTTCAGGCATCAGATAAATGCTGGTAACGGCCTCGAGAGCAACACCGGCGGCATGGTAGGTGCTGCTGACGGAGGAGGCCGCAAGTTTATGCTGTTCGGCCTGCGCAAGATGTGGACAGCTCGCAATAAAAATCATGACGCAAAGTCGCAGCGTCATCGTCATTCCAAAATCTCCTGTCCCATGACTTGGTTGACATGACGTGGTTGAACTGAACCTGATGAGGAAGGTCATCCCGTCACGATCGTGCGCCCGACAATCCCAGAACAGCCCGATCGGGCACAAAGTGCAACCAGCAATTGAAGGGCCTGAGGCGGCTGTGCGTTCCATCTTGCAGGCGGTGATCGAGCCTGGTCAATTCACGTCGATCAGCGTTTGGGCTCCGGTCCAGCTCTTCCCACCCATCCCCGGCGATCGGTTGGGCGAGAGAGCGACATTCCTCGCGTGCCCTCTAATCCTTATCCCTGCTCCCGCATTTTGCCAACACGCCGCGCACGTTGGCGGCGGTAACGTTTGAGACGCGGACATCGGATTGCACCGTGGGCCCGGCGACATGGGGTGTCAGGATCAAATTGTCGATCCCGATGAATTTGGCCACAGTCGCTTTGGTCGGCGGTTCGGTCGCCAGAACATCCAAGGCAGCCCCGCCCAGATGACCGGATTTGAGGGCATCGGCCAGGGCATCCTCATCGACGATACCGCCGCGCGCCGCGTTGATCAGGATAGAACCCGGTTTCATCGCTTGGATGGCAGCGCCATCGATCAGGTTTTTGGTCGATTCCAGATAAGGCACATGCAGACTGACGATATCGGCTTCGGCCAGCAGCATGGCAAGCTTGATCTCGCGGGTCACGCCGGTCCAGGCTGGATCGTCAGCCTCGACATAAGGATCAAAGGCGCTGATCTCGATATCGAAACAGGCGGCTTTCCTCGCGACCAGTCGGGCGATCGAGCCGAAGCCCACGAGGCCAAGACGGCGCCCTGCGATTTCTTCACCAAAATAGGCCTCGCGCAGCCATTGGCCTTGCAGAACGCTCGGCGTTGCCGTGAACACCCGGCGTACCAGATGGAGAGCGCATCCGATGACATATTCGGCAACCGAAGCGTCATTGGCGCCTGTCGCCGGAAAGACGGGAATGTTCCTGGCCGAGCAGGCGTCCAGATCGAGATTGTCGAGCCCGACGCCGAGCCTGCCGATGACCCGCAATTTTGGGGCAGCCTCCAGAAGGTCAGCTCGAACCTGGGTGCGGTTGCGTACGATCAGACCCTCGGCGTCAGCCACGAGCTTCCTCAGGTCATCCGGGCGTTCGAACAGATCACGTTGGTAAACAATGTCGAAATCCTTGTTGAGATCGTCGACAGCGCTTTGGGTCATGAATTCGGTGATCACGATCTTGGCCAAGCCGGTCCCTCCTTTGGTGAAGAAATGGGCATGGCGAATTCAAAGCGTTCGGTCAACGGGGCGACGTCGTTCTGGTTATCGACACATGCAGAACGGTCAGTTGACGATGCACAAGCTCTTTGGTCGTGCATCATCTTTGGAAACCGATCCGATCGATTTGGTCGGATGGATGCGCTCGAGCGGGTCTTCGAGATCGGGTCCTTTGCGCCCGGGCGAATGATCCGAAAGGTCGGCGATCATCTTCGTGACTCTTTCCGCCCTCCTCCGTCACGTGATCCAGGTCACATCGACATCATGCTTTTGGGATAACGATGCGATCCGGGAGCTGCCCCGAGGGCAATCGATCAGATGAAAAGACCGGCATTGCAGGGCGAGCAGCATTTTTATTTGGAAGAGTATGATGTTCGGATTGCATAAAGGCCGCCACGGTTGTGCTTCTGCACTGATCCTGGCCAGCCTCATGCTCGTCACTTCCGGCGATGAGGCGCGGACGCAAAGCTGGTCATTGGAGCGCGAACAGGGCGTTGGTGGTGCCGGCGATACTGCCAGGTCCGCTTCGAACCACGTGGCGCCCAAGGGCAAGGATAGCATGGTGATCATTATCAGCGATGATCAGCCGCCCGTCATTAAAGCCGCGGGCGACGCCATTGATCCACTTGCGGCCATCGATGGACGTCGTGCCGGTGACGAGGACGCGACTGTCGAAAATGCCAATGCACCGGCCATAGTAGCTGCGGGTGCTGCCGATCTTTTGAGCATCAAACGCGATGTCCTGATGGCGCAGCAGGGATTGCGACCCGCCGAGGCCAACGAAGCTGCCGAGGTCAGATTGCTGCCGCCAACCGCCGCCGATCTGCTTGGCCGCGGGGCTGAAACCAGATCGGAGACAACGGTTGCAGCGCTGCCATCGGCTAGCGCTTACGTGGCGGCACCGGCTGAAGAGGTGGCGCGCGGGATGGTCGAGCAGGCTCAGCTCGTTCCCAATGCGGTGGCTGCACCCGAAACCATTTTGCCGCCGCGTGCTGCCGATCGGGACGAGCGTCAGACCGAGACGACACCAACCTTCCTGCCATCGCCTCCGAAACCGGGCGGATCGGAACCTGTTATCCAGCAGGTCGTCTTGACTCCTAATGTCGGCAGGTCACCCAAGACGGCGGCCTTGCGCGCGGGACCTGTTCCCGACAACAAGCTGGTCGAGCTGGTGGAGACACCGTCGGATCAGGTGCTGGAACTGAGCGCAGGCCGCGGCCAGCTGATCAATCTCGGCACGGCCGTGTCGGATATCTTCGTGGCTGACCCCAATATCGCCGATGTCAGGGTGGTGTCCCCGACGACGCTGTTCGTACACGGCAACCAGCTTGGGCGCACCAATATTTTCGGGATGGGTGCCGATGGCAACGTCGTCTTCGGGGTCGACCTCGAGGTCGTTCCAGACGCGGCGATCGCGCAGGCCCGGCTAAGAGCGCTGTCGCCGGACGGCAACACCAATATTGAGCTGGTCTCGGATCAGTTGGTCGCCGAAGGTGCTGTGAATGACGTCGAGGAAGCTATTCAGGTTGCAGCACTTTCGGACCAGCTGGCCGCTACCGAGGGGCCCACGGCGAACAACACGGTCATCAGCAGTTCGCAGCAGGTCAATCTTCGCGTTCGCTTCGCTGAGGTCAGCCGCGACGATGTGGTCAATCTCGGTGTCGACTGGAGCGCGCTCGGCAATACCGGTGATTTTCTGATCGGCCTCTCGACCGGGCCGGACATCGGCGACATCGGCGGCCTGGCCAACGATCTGGTGAACGGCGCTCCCGGCTCAGGCGACATCAATGTCGAAGCCTTCATCGACGCCTTGCACCAGGAAGGGATCATCAGCCTTCTCGCCGAGCCCAATCTCACGGTCATCAACGGTGAGACCGGTAATTTTCTTGCGGGCAGTGAGATCCCCATTCCCGTTCCCGGTGCCGACGGCACGACGAACATCGAATACAAGGAAGTCGGGGTTTCCCTCGATTTCATTCCCACACTTCTCCCTGGCAACCGGATCAATCTGCGCATCCGGCCGGAGGTCAGCACGCCCAGCCCAACAGGCGGCGTTATTATCAATGGCATTGCCGTTCCGGCTTTTTCGGTGCGGCGCACGGAGACGAGCGTCGAGCTTGCCAGCGGTCAGACCATGGCATTGGCCGGCCTCTTCCAGCGGGACGTCTCGACCGACATCAACAAATTCCCGCTGCTTGGCGATCTGCCGTATCTCGGTCAGCTTTTTCGATCAGAGCGTTATCAGCGCTCCGAGACCGAGCTCGTTATTCTGATCACGCCCTACATGGTCCAGCCGACGAACAACCCGAATATCGCCTTGCCCCACGAGCGCATCGATGCGTCGAACAAGCCCTTGGCCAAAAGGACCAACAAGCGGCGCGCCGGTTTCATTGTTAACTAAACTGATTGGATGATCTGATGACGATCGCCTTTAAACATTGCTATCGGAGCTATCGGGCAACGCTGGCCTTGCCTCTGGCTATCATAATGGGCCTTCTCGGTTGCTCGACCGCGTTGCCGTCAAGGCCTGCTACGGACCAATTCCTGGTGGAGCCGGTTCGGTTCTCCCATCAGGTGACTTTCGCCAGCGACACCGCGGAGATGGCCTTGGCCGCACCTGAAGAACTGGCGATGTTTCTGAGCGAGGTCGATCCGGACGGCAAGGCCGATATTTATCTGGATGCGGGGGGGTCGTTGCGGGATCGGCGCCTCGATGCCGTTCAGGAACTTCTCCGTCATCTCGGTCGTGCGCCGTTCGGCGCCGGCGGCGCTAGCGCCACCGATTATGCTGTGACCGTCACCGTGACCGACGACATTCTCCTGCCGACGTCCTGCATGGATCACGACCAGTGGCCGGACCCCAATCTGCCGCCGTCCAACTGCACCACGGGCCTGACCCTGGTGCGCATGGTCGAAGATCCCGATGACGTGCTGCGCGGGCGGAAGCTCGGCCCGGCATCGGCCGCGGTCGCAGCGCAAAAGGCGTCGGATCATATGCTGAAGACACGCCCGGCCGAGGTGCCCGCAAGCGCGGAGGGACAGCAGCAACAGCAGCTGCCGCCGTCGACCCTGACGCGGGATGCCAGCTACTAGGGCATTGTTTCGGTCGGACCGAACCAGCCCGGCGCCGACTTCATTCGGCCGACTTCATTCGATTGCAGAATGCTCTCACCAGGGCATCGGCCCAAGCAGTGGTTTGACCACATCATCTGATGGCCGGCGTGTGCGCGCGCCACGGGCCGGCCGCTCAGGTCTCCCGCCGCAGCCTGTTCTCAAATCAGGCAGCGCTCTTGCCATCGAAGCTGACCGCGTCTTTCAGCGCCTGATCGAGATCGGCGATGATGTCGTCGACCGTCTCCAGGCCGATGGAAAGCCTGATCACGTCGGGTCCCGCCCCTGCTGCTTCGGCTTGTGCTTGATCGAGCTGGCGATGGGTGGTCGAGGCGGGATGGATGATGAGAGAGCGCGTATCACCGATATTGGCGAGGTGGGAGAGAAGCTCGCAGCTCTCCACCACCTTCACCCCGGCGTCGTAACCGCCTTTGACGGCGAAGGTGAACACGGCGCCCGTGCCATGGGGCATGTAATGCTTGGCAGCACTGTGGTGCGGCGAAGACGGCAGCCCCGGATACGACACCCAGGCAACGGCCGGATGGGCCTCGAGGAAGCTTGCCACGGTCATGGCGTTGTCGACATGGCGGCGCATGCGCAGCGGCAGGGTTTCGATGCCGGTCAGAATCATGAAGGCGTTGAACGGCGAAAGGGAAGGGCCCATGTCCCTCAGCCCGATCGCCTTCGAGCGTATCGCAAAGCCGAAATCACCGAAGGTTTCGGCAAACTTGACGCCGTGATAGGCCTTGGTCGGCTCGGTCATCAGCGGGAATTTGTCGTTCTGGTACCAATCGAACCTGCCGCCATCGACGATCATGCCGCCCATCGAATTGCCGTGCCCGCCCAGATATTTGGTCATGGAGTGAATGACGATATCGACGCCGTGCTCGAAGGGCCGGCAGAGAAAGGGCGAGGGCATGGTGTTGTCGCAGATCAAGGGAACGCCGGCGTGCTTCGCCACCGCGGCAATCCCCTCGATGTCGGCGATCACGCCATCGGGATTGGACGCACTCTCGATGAAAATCGCCCTGGTTTCGTTCGTGACGAGGGCTTCGAAGCTTGACGGATCGGTGGGGTCGGCGAAACGCACATGCCAGTCGAATTGGGGAAAGGTCTCGCTGAACTGGGTGATCGAGCCCCCGTAGAGCTTCTTCGATGCGATGATCTGGTTGCCGGGACGCATGACGTTCAAGAACGCGATGAACTGGGCGGCATGGCCGCTGGCGGTCGCACAAGCGGCCGTGCCGCCCTCGAGGGCGGCGACCCTCTCCTCCAACACCGAGACCGTGGGGTTGGTCAGGCGCGAATAGATATTGCCGAACTGCTGGAGATTGAAGAGCGAGGCCGCATGGTCGACGTCGTCGAAGACGAAGGAGGTCGTCTGATAGATTGGCGTCGCGCGGGCACCAGTTGTCGGGTCGGGCTGGGCACCGGCGTGAATGGCCAGGGTTTCGAAACCATAATCCTCGGTATCGTCACTCATCACGTTTCCTTCGCTTCAAGCCGCCTTTGGGGCGTTTCAATTGCAATGCCTGCCCCTTCCTGGCGGAGATGGTGCGGCGGTTGACGCCGATCCATCCGATCTCGCCGAAGAGCCGGCCATATTCGATTTTAGGGCAGCGGTCCATCACCACGTTCAGACCGGCGGCCTCGGCTATTTTCGCTGCCTCGTCGTGACGGACGCCGAGCTGCATCCAGACCACCTTGGCGCCGATGCGAATGGCGTCGGCGACCACGGCTGGGGCCTCTTCCGAGCGTCGAAACACCTGCACCATGTCGGGAGGCTCCGGCAAATCGTCGAGCGAGGCGAGCGTGGTCTCGCCGAGGATGTCTTCGCCGGCATAGCGCGGGTTGATCGGGATGACTTTGTAACCTTTGTTCCGAAGATAAAGGGCGGAGAAGTAGGAGGGACGCATGTCGTTGGCGCTAAGCCCGACCGCCGCGATGGTCTTGACCTCGCGCAGAATTTTTCTGATCGCCTCGTCGTCGTAACGAAGCGGCTGGTCGGAAACAGCGCGCTCTGCCAAGACCATCTCCCCAGACTATCAGCTTTTCCAAGGTCCCCGGACTCGTTCGGTTCCCTGAAGCCAGCACCAACCCAAGTCAACGCTGGCCGTCGTCACGGTCCCAATTGGGTTTGCGTTTGTCGATGAAGGCTGCAAGGCCCTCTTCGAAATCCTTGCCGAGGGCATTGTCGACGATCACTTCGGTGGTGAAGTCGTAAGCGTCGGCAAGGCCCATTTCGAGCTGCTGATAGAAAGCGCGTTTGCCCAGCGCCAGCACATCCCTCGGCTTGTCGAGGAGGCGCTCGATCATCGCCTCGAACGCCTCTTCGAGCTCATCCGAGCGCACCACCTGATTGACCAGGCCCAGGCGCAACGCTTCCTCGGCTTCGATGAAGTCGCCGGTCAGCAGCATCTCCATCGACGCCTTGCGGCTGAGATTGCGCGAGAGGCTGACCATCGGGGTCGAGCAGAAAAGGCCGTATTTCACACCTGAGGTGGCAAAGCGGGAATCGGCGCTGGCCAGCGCCAGGTCGCAGGCGGCCACCAGCTGGCAGCCGGCCGCGGTCGCGATGCCGTCGACCAGGGCGATCACCGGCTGAGGGAGTTCCGTCAAGGTCAGCATCATCTTGCTGCACTGGCCGAAAAGGCCGAGGAGAGCATCCCGGTTGCGCTCGCCCGCCATCTCCTTCAGATCGTGGCCGGCGCAAAAGGCACGTCCCTTGCCGGTGATGGCGACGACCCGGATGTCGGGATCGTTCCTGATGGCATCGAGTTCGGTCTGCAGCGCCGTCAGAAGCTCTTTCGAGAGCGCATTGAAAGCATCCGGGCGGTTGAGCGTAAGGCCGGCGATACCGTGAGCATCATGACGGATCAGGACAGGACCCGGCTCATCCGCCTCTCTCACTTCGTCGACGTCGTGTTCCAGGTCAGCCGCTTGCTCTGTCATGATCCCTCCTGCCTTGCACCAATGGTGACCATCCCTAGACGTTTTATATAGGGACTGTTCGGGGGCAAGCGCAAATCGCGATTTTCCGAGTTTCTGTGGATCTGGTCGATGGCGGGGCTTCGCTGGCTTTCGTCTTGCCTGATCAATGGGCCTGATCAATGGGAGAGTGTCTCAGGGCTTGGCTTTTTTCGTCGAAGCCAGGCGTCGACGACACGGTTTTTCGGTGCGTCGGACATGGCGGTCCCGGGCGTTTTCAGAAAGACGGGCTCGGCTCTTGGCGCCTCGTCTTGGCCTTCTTCTTCGGCTTCAAGGTCACGGAACGCCTTGCGGGCTTCGACGATGTCTTTGGCGGCCTCGAGCGCACCGCCCCTGACGGTCATCTGCTGGCGGGTGACCTGCATGCGGCCGCCGAAGTAAAAGGCGATGATGATGCTGAGCAGCGCCCAGAAGCCCTCGGGCATGATCTGATAGGCGCGGGCGATCTCCAGAAAACGGATGGGATCGGCGGGGGCAAGGACGAACAGGCCGAGAATGCCGAGGGTGATCAGCGGGCGCGGCAGGCGGTTCAGCCCGTCAATGAAGCTGTCCCAGGCAGTCGAGGTGCGGCGCGAGCGGAATTCGGCGGCAAACTGTTCCAGCGATGCGAGATCCTGCTCGTTCAGGTTCAGACGCTCGATATGTTCGCGCTCCGCCTCCTTTTCCGCATTCGGCTTGAACACCTCGACCAGCTCCTTTGCCGGCCGGAAAAGCCCGGTAAGGGCGGCCCAGATATTCATGCCACCAGCCTTTCGATCATGTGGTCGAACTCGGCAAGGCGGTTCATCCAGCCTTTGAGGAACACCTGTTGCGAGGGATCGCGCTGGACGATGAGCCGATAGAACATGCGCCGCTCCTCGGCCAGTGCTGCCAGCAACCAGGCCCCCATCTCGGCTTCGGCCGCAACAGCTTGACGCCTGGTCGACGGGCCGAGAAGGCCGTCCACCACCAGATGGCCAAACCCTGCCGCATTGCAGACCTGCTGCAGAAAGCGGATCGCCCGTCTCGGGCCATGATTGACCGCACTGTCGAACAGAAACGCGCGGATGCTTTCTGGCGTCGTGTCGATCCTGGGCTCCAGAAAATAGACCCGCCGGTAGATCTCCGCGGCGAGATCGTGGGAGAGGCGGCGTATCTCGTCCCTTGTCACCTTGCGACCGAGATAACGTGACAGGGTCTTCTGGGTGATCCCGAAATTGGTGGGCCCACCGCGATCGGCGGGATGATCGGCAAACCCGCCCTCCCGCCGGATGACATCATCGATCATGACCTCGATACTTTTTGGCAAGCATCATCTCCAGAGGCTTGGGTACGGGTTGATGGTTGCGATGCCATTCCTTGCTTTTGTCGACCGACGGGGATGGCGGCCTCGTGGGGCAGGAGATGGGAATGACGATCATGCAAACAGAAAATATTCCTATCACAGAATCAACCTTTGGGCAACGTCATTGACCCAGCCTCGGTAGCCGGGCAGGATCGCCGACATGGAGGATGACGGGTTTGAAGCGATGACGACGAGTGACAGCACGGATGCCAAGATCTACGCCGAGGAGTTCCTGCAGATCGCCCGGGACGGCGTGCCGCTGGTCGGCCAGCTCGGCCTCTCGATCCAGGTCTGGGAAGCCGGCCGTGTGACGGTGAAGCTGCCCTATAGCGACCTGATCAGGCGCCCCGGCGGCACGATATGCGGTCCGGCACTCATGGGGCTTGCTGATGTCACGCTTTACGGCGTGGTCATGTCGCTGATCGGGCGGGCGGAGCTTGCAGTGACGACGGATCTCACCTTTCATTTTCTTGCCAGGCCCAAACCGGTCCCGCTGATCGCCGAGGGGCGGATCTTGAAGCTCGGGCGGCGCCTTGCCGTCGGTGAGGTGACGATCTATTCGGACGGCGATGCGGCGCCGATTTGCCAAGCCAGCGGTTCTTATGCCATCCCGCCGTCGATTGACTGAGCGCAATAGGGTCCAAACCTGGATCCAAGCGTTGACTTCGCCACGAATTCGGCCTAACTACCTTTCCAGCGCTCGAATCGCTTCGGTTCGGGCAGTTTCATGTTGGCTAGCTGGCATAAATGCGTGCTGGATTGTTCATTCGGCAACGCTTTTGTATGGCGGCCTTTAAAACGAATGTGGGCCCGGTTTCGATGAAGACCTATTCTGCCACGCCTAACGATGTCGAGCGCGGCTGGTACGTCGTGGATGCGGAAGGCTTGGTTCTTGGACGCCTCGCCGTCATGGTGGCCGATCGCCTCCGTGGCAAGCACAAGCCGATGTACACGCCGAATATCGACTGCGGCGATCATATCGTTGTGGTCAATGCCGAGAAAATCGGCCTGACCGGCAACAAGCGGGCGCAGAAAACCTATTATCGCCACACCGGCTATCCCGGCGGCATCAAGAGCACGACGGCCGAGCAGACCCTGAGCGGCGCGCATCCGGAACGGGTGATCGAGAAGGCCGTGCAGCGCATGCTGCCCCGCGGCGCCCTTGGCCGGCAGCAACTGACCAAATTGCACGTTTATCGCGGCGCCGAGCACCCCCATGACGGGCAGTCCCCGGTCGCTTTGAATGTTGCCGAGTTCAACCGAAAGAACAGCATTAGAGACCGCAGCGATGGCTGAAAACCCGACTCGTTCCCTCTCCGATCTCAAAGATCTGGCCAACATCGCCTCATCCGCACCGCCGGCTGAGGCCGAGATTGCGCCGGCCGAACCCAAGATCGACGCGCAAGGACGCTCTTATGCGACCGGCCGTCGCAAGGAGTCGGTGGCCCGGGTCTGGCTGAAGCCGGGTGCCGGTCGCATCACGGTCAATGGCCGGGATGTCGAGACTTATTTCGCACGCCCTGTGTTGCGCATGATCATGAACCAGCCGTTCGAGGCCGCTGGCCGGGCGCAGCAGTTCGATGTGATGTGCACGGTCAACGGCGGCGGTCTTTCCGGACAAGCTGGCGCTGTTCGTCATGGCATCAGCCGGGCGATGGTTGCTTTCGATCCGAGCCTTCGCCCCGCGTTGAAATCAGGTGGTTTCCTGACCCGCGATTCGCGTCGCGTGGAGCGCAAGAAATACGGCCTCGCCAAGGCCCGCCGGAGCTTCCAGTTCTCCAAACGTTAGTGTCCGGCGCGGACAGCGGTCCGACGCCAGCAACGATCTCGAAAAAGGCTGCCGGTTCTGCCGGCAGCCTTTTTTATCGCCGAGGGTGTTGCCGCCCGGTCAGCTTACGTTCTTCAGGATCGGCCTCGTCAGATCGACAAGGCGCTGACGCTGGCGTCCAAGCTCATCGAAATTCTCAGGCTTTAGCCAGGTATCGTAGGCTGCCTTTAGTGCCGGCCATTCCTGATCGATGCAGGCATGCCAGGCGGTGTCGCGGTTGCGCCCCTTGACCACCAGATGCTGCCGAAAAATACCCTCATGGGAAAAGCCGAAACGCAACGCTGCGGCTCGAGACGGCCTGTTGAGGGCATCGCATTTCCACTCATAGCGCCGATAACCGAGCTTGAACACAAGCTTCATCATCAAATACATGGCTTCGGTCGCAAGCCTGGTTTTTTGCAGGGCCGGGCTGAAATGGATATGGCCGACTTCGATCGAGCCGGTCTGGGGTTGAATGTTCAGGAAACTCGCGACACCCACCGCCTGATCCGTCGCCGCATCGATGATTGCGAAGAACATCGGATCATTGCCAAGTTGATGACCCTCAGCCCACGTGGCCAATTGCTCGGGTTGTTCGAACGGTCCGTAGGGAAGATAGGTCCAGCCCGATACCTCCGTAGGTTCTCGGAAGTGGGCGAACAAAGATGCTGCGTGCGACTTGGCCGCCAAGGGCTCCAGCCAACCGTAGCGTCCCGCCATCAAGCGGTGATCGGGCCTCGGCAACGCTGTCCAATCAGGCAAAGGCGCGCCGACCTTTGCCAGTTCATCGCCAACCTCACTCATGAGCGCCGTCCGGTTTAGTGGCCAGGTAGGGCTTTGTCGGGGTCGAGGACGAAAATCTGGCCGCAATAGGGACAGGCCACCTGATTGCTGTCGTCGATGGCGAGAAAAACGCGCGGATGTCCCAACTGACCGCTGCCACCATCGCAAGCCACGTTTCTGCTGTCGACTTTTATCGCTTCAACACTCTTGCTCATCGACGACCTTTCATAACGTCCTCATTCTCGCGGGGACATGGACATGACGGCAACTTAGAATAGGCATTCACCAGTTGACAAGCGCGACATTGTTTTGCCGCAAGCTGGAGCTGACACCAGGGCATGATCGATCCGGCCGCAGCCTAGAACCCACATGCCGTTTGCTTCCGAAGGACGCGGTGCTTATGAAGGAGATGGGCTGACCGCCCGAAGGAAAAATGCGCTGGGTCGTGCTGGGGAGGTTGAGATGCTGCTGGTTTTCGGATCGCTCAATGCGGATATGTTGTTCAAGGTGGAGGCGCTGCCGCGTGCTGGCGAAACCGTGCTCTGTCCGGGGTATGAATTGGCGGCCGGCGGCAAGGGCGCGAACCAGGCGGCTGCGGCGGCCAAGGCTGGGGCCGACGTGCAAATGGTCGGCCATCTCGGTGCCGACAGCTTCGGTGATTTCACTCGCGATGTGATGGCCAAAGCCGGTGTCGACTGCAGCGCGGTTGCCGTCTCGAAGAACGCGACGGCAATTGCCGTGATCGGCGTCGATCGGGCCGGAGAAAATCAGATCATCGTCGCAAGTGGCGCCAATCTGGATACCCATCCCGACCAGATCGCGGATGATCATCTATCATCCGGTATGACGGTCCTCTGCCAGAACGAAATCAGGCCGGACGCCACTTTCTTAATGCTGAAGCGCGCCAAGGCGCTCGGTGCCCGGACCATCCTCAATCTGGCGCCGGCAGCAGAAGTGCCTCATGATGTCCTTGATGCTCTCGATATTCTCGTGGTCAACGAGATCGAGGCCGCCATGGCGGCGGGACTTGATGATATTGGCGAGGACGCCATGCCGATCGCGGAAGCGTTGAGCAGACGTCATGATCTGACGGCGGTAATCACGCTTGGCGCCAACGGTGCGATCGCCGCCGGTCGCGATGGCCGGTTTCGTGTCGGGTGCTTGCCGATCGAACCGGTCGATACGACGGGGGCGGGCGACACCTTTGTCGGCATTCTCACGGCCGTCCTCGATCAAGGGGCTACGCTTTCCGAAGCGCTCAAACATGCAAGCGTCGGAGCAAGCCTTGCCTGTACCAGCATTGGCGCCCAGACCAGTCAGCCGACCAAAGCGGCCATCACCGCCCGCCTGAACGATGTCGACTGCCATGCCGTTTGAGGGCCATGCTGGCGTTCAAGACCCTCGCGACCCAAAGCCTGTTCGAAACAGAAAGCTGGGCCATGCCGAGCAAGACCACGTCAGTCTGCGCCGTCCCGCCGGGCCAAGCGCCATGAACGCTATCGCCACCTGGATCAGCCGGGTCGCCGTCACCGAACACCTGTTCGCTTCTGTCGATCGCGATCGATGACCGCGTGATGCCGAAGACGCAAAAAGCCTACTCGTCTCGGAAAACTTTCTCTCGACGCTCATGGCGCTCCTGGGCTTCGATGCTCAAGGTTGCGATCGGCCTGGCTTCCAGGCGCTGCAGGCCGATTGGCTCCTGCGTCTCTTCGCAGTACCCATAAGAGCCGTCATTGATCCGTTCGATTGCGGCTGCAATTTTGGAGAGCAGCTTGCGCTCGCGGTCGCGGGCGCGCAGCTGAAAACTGCGCTCGGTTTCGAACGAAGCCCAATCGCTCATATCGGCGAGGCGATTGTCTTCCTCTTTGAGCTGACGCAACGTCTCGCTGGAGCCCCGCAAGATCTCTTCGCGCCAGCTCATCAGCTTGCGACGAAAATACTCTTGCTGCTGATCATTCATATAAGGTTCGTCCTCGCTTGGACGATAGTCCTCGGTGATGAGGTCCGACATGCGTCCTCCAAACGCCACAATTGATGCCGCTAACCGACGAACGCAGAAAAGTTTCACAAAAAAGATGTGCCTTCGTCTCGGCACGTCTCCCTAACTCAGTGAAGCCTTCTGTGCAAGTCGATCCTGCATAGAATGAATTGATGAAGAAAAGGTAAACGCGGGCATGACCTGGTCACATTTTTAAGCAAAGCAACTTTTAGTCGACGGGCAACTCAAATTCTATTCGTTTTTGGCGATTTCTTGCCGTGAATTGGCCCCACAGGTGTTGCAGTCCGGATTTCGAACGATCTTGATCCGGCGCATCTCGGTCATCAAGCCATCATACAGCAAAAGCGTACCGGAGAGGCTTTCTCCTACGCCTACGAGTTCCTTGATGACCTCCACCGCTTGCAGACAGCCCATCACACCGACGATTGGCCCCATCACGCCGCCTTCGGCGCAGCTTGGCACCAGATCGGGGGGCGGGGTGTCAGGAAAGACGCAACGATAGCATGGATGGGGCGCGCCGAGATGAGCCTTGTAGGTTGAAAGCTGGCCCTCAAGCCCCTGAACGGCGGCGCTGACCAGCGGCTTCTTCAAAGCGAGGCACGTCCGATGAACCACATCGCGCGTGGCAAAATTATCGCTGCCATCGGCAATGATGTCGTAGGGATCAAGCAACCTCGATGCGTTGTCGGCGTCCAGCCGTTCCTCATGAGCGATCAGCTCGATGTCGGGATTGAGGGCGGCCGCGGTCCGTCGTGCGCTGGCGGTCTTGGCAAGGCCTATATGAGAGGTGGGATGGGCGATCTGACGATGGAGATTGCTGAGGTCGACCCGATCATGGTCGACAATGCCGATCCTGCCGATGCCGGCGGCGGCGAGATAAAGAAGAAGCGGCGAACCCAGGCCGCCGGCCCCGATAATCAATAGCTTCGATTCCAGCAGTTTGGCCTGGCCGATGCCGCCCAGCTCCGGAAGAACGATGTGGCGCGCATAGCGCAGCATTTGTTGTTCGCTGAAGGTCATGATCGCTCGCTCATCCAAACTTTTCCAACGAGACCTTAACGGATTTTTAAGGTTACCGCTCTATCAAGGAAGTGTGAGGTCGTTGTCACAAGGATGACGGGCAACAATTGATGCGCCAAGGCTTTGCGCATCGGGTTTGAAAGGCGGATGAGGTGGCCAAAGATCCTGATGTCGCCGTTGCGCTTCGCTATGACCCGAAGGGAGATGATCTCCCAAGGGTCGTGGCCAAGGGGCATGGGGCAATCGCAGAGCAGATCATTGCTGTCGCCAAAGAGCACGGTGTCACGGTACGCCGTGATCAGGATCTGGTCGACGTTCTCGATCGCCTGGACATCAATGCGCCGATCCCGGTCGCCGCCTTCGCGGCGGTCGCCGAAATTCTCGCCCATCTTTATCGGATCAATGATGAAATGGGCCGAGAATGACGAGCGATGATCGAGAGGTGACTATCGAAAGCCTGAAGACCGAGATCGAGGCGGTGCTGGCTTGCCTTGCCCATTCGAGGGCCCTTCTTTCGAAGGAGAAGGACGAGTCCATGAAAGATTTGCGCTTGCGCATCGAACGCTGTGCAGAACGCATCGCCAATCTTTCGCCGGACCATCGTCGAAAGATGCAGCCGCAGCTCTTGGCCACGCTTGATGATGTCGAGCAGACCATCGAGATTTTCCAAAAAGCCTTGGCGCTCAGACGCGGCGAGTTGACATCCGCTTATCAAGGCCGGGCCGCAGGTGCTGCCTATCGGCAAGCTCAGAAGTTTTAGCGCATGATGGAGCTGGTCTCGACCAACTATGTTCGCTTCATCCTGGCCCTTGGCTTGGTTCTCGGCCTGATTGCCCTGTCTGCCTGGATGGCCAGGCGGTTTCGGCTCGGCTTTATTCCCGGTGCCGCCAACGGCTCGGCCCGCTTGCAGGTGGTCGAAAGCCTTGCCCTGGATGCACGTCGGCACCTGGTGATCATTCGAAGAGATGACCAGGAGCATCTTTTGCTGATCGGTCCCGAGACGGAACATTTGATCGAGACCGGTATCAAGGACCCCGACGGCCGCCAGCGGCCAACTGTCCCGGCCAACAGCGGTGCTGCAGCATGAGGCGTTTGTGGTCTCGAGCGCTGGCTGCTGCATCAGGCATCATCATCGCGTCGCCGGCCTTCGCTCAAAGCCTGAACATCAACCTGGCGGATGGCGTCAGCGTTACCAGTCAGCTGATCCAGTTGGTCGCATTGGTCACGGTGCTGAGCCTCGCACCTTCGATCATCGTCATGGTGACCTCCTTCACGCGGATCGTCGTCGTTCTTTCCTTTCTGCGCACGGCGTTGGGGCTACAGCAGACACCGCCCAACGCGGTTTTGGTGTCGCTTGCCCTCTTCATGACGGGCTTCATCATGGCCCCGACACTCGATCAGGTCTATTCGGAAGGTATCGTTCCGCTCCTCGACGAGCAGATCGATGAAATCGAGGCGTTCGAGAAGGCCGTCATGCCGGTTCGGCGTTTCATGCTTGAACATGTGCGCAGCAAGGATCTCGAACTTTTCCTCGAACTTGCTGCCGAGCCTGGGACCGACGGGCCGCCTGTCCTGGAGAACCCCGACGATACGCCGCTTCGCTCGCTGGTTCCGGCCTTCATGATCAGTGAGCTGCGCCGTGCTTTCGAGATCGGTTTCTTGATCTTCATCCCCTTCTTGATCATCGACATGGTGGTGGCATCGGTGCTGATGTCGATGGGCATGATGATGCTGCCGCCCGTGCTGATTTCCATGCCGTTCAAGCTGATTTTTTTCGTTCTGGTGGATGGCTGGTACCTGATCGTCGGCTCATTGGTCGCAAGCTATGGCGGGCAGGGCATTCCATGATGCCGATCGAGAACGCGGGGACAATGCAGGTCAGCAAAAGGGATGCTCCGGCTTATCGACGGATCGGCACAAAAAGCGCTTTGCAATCTCGAAATAACCGCCTTGATAGTAAAGTCCGCCATTTTCCTGAAGAAGCTGCTGGCGGTGATTATGGTAGAAGGACGGCAGCGCGTACCAGGGCAGATCAGGGCGCCGGTGATGGACAAAATGAAGGTTGTTGTTCAAGAAGAGCAGCGAGAAAAACCACCCCGAATTCGACGATTGCCGTGCGTTCGAACGGCGTGTTGGCGGCTTTGTGCTCCGCAAAGGAACGTAGCAGTGTCAAACTCGTTCCCGGCAGGACGAAAAGGCCGATATAGATCCACAGAGACATGCCGCAGATCTCGAGGACCCAAAACATGATGAGCGCAGTTGCCGGGACATGCCAGAGCCAGGCGATGAGGTTTTGTCGGTCACCGGACAGGAGGGCTCGGGCTTCGCCGGCAAAAAATTGCCCTATGACCAGGAACGGGCCGAGGATGAGGCGGCCGAGCAACGTGTTGTGGGCGTGCAGAACAACCCGCACGATCTTCGGCAGAGCGTTCCAGCTGACCTGATCGACATAGAACGATTCCGGATCGCGCCAGGGTTCGGTCAGGATTCCGAAATCGTGATGGTCGCGGTGACTGCGGCGATAGACGGGAAAAGGCAGCCAGAGCGACAAAGGTGGCAACGCCAGCAGCTCGTTGAGCCACCGCGTCGGCGCCAGGTGGTCATGGATGGCTTCATGCTGCAAGGAACCGTGCCATGCGAGCAGGATCGCGCCGATGCGGCAGCAGTAGCCAGACCGGCAGGCTCGGAGGACAACCAGGTAATCAGGCCCCAGCCGCCATAGATGATGGCAGCCAACAACCATGTCGGCCAAAACCGACGTTGCCGGTTCGCATGACCATGCATCGACGATGGTCCTTCATTTTTACTTTGTCAGAAGACGCTGAAATCAAGCACGGGATTGAAGTCCCCTGCGTGTCGCCAGCCATCACAAAAAAGAGACAGCTCGGCTGTTTAGTTAGGGCTCAGTCAGGCCATTCTTGTGTTGAGTAGTAAAAATCATGTGATTATTCTATTTTATTTACGATCAAGTGCTATCGGTTTGTTTCCGTTAGGAAAGCGTCGTAGCTTAATGACCTATTATGCGTCTCGCCGTGGCGAAGGGATCGCCTTGAGGCGAGCGGTTGACAGGTCTAGATGTTTGGCTAGGGTTGACGACAACGGGGTATCGACATGCCTTCACGGGCCTTGTGGTTCCGTGGATTCCGTTCTGATCAAACATGACATCAGGGAGACATCAAGGTGGCGACATGCAAGACGAAGGGCAAAACACATCCTTACATCCCAAAATTGATCGAACAGCTTGAACAACGAAAAGTCGACCGACGTGAATTTCTGCGTACGGCGACGCTGCTCGGTGTGAGTTCGGGCGCTGCTTACGGCATGGCCGGCAAGATCTTGGGCGACGGCGTGGTTGAGCCCGCTTTGGCGCAGGATGCCGAACCCAAGATGGGCGGCACGCTGCGCTGCTCCATCTCGATCCAGGAAATGAGCGACCCCGCAACCTTCGACTGGGTCGAAAAATCCAACATCGCCCGTCATATCTGCGAGTTTCTGACGTATACCGGACCGGACAACGTAACCCGGCCTTATCTGGCCGAACGCTGGGAGGCCTCCGACGACCTCACCTCCTGGACCTTTTATCTGCGCCAGGGGATCAAGTGGAACAATGGCGACGACTTCAACGCGGACGATGTGGTCTTCAACTTCACCCGCTGGCTCGACCCGAAGACCGGTTCCTCCAATCAGGGCCTGTTCTCGGCGATGACCGAGGAATACGACACCGGCGAAAAGGATGACGACGGTAAGCCCAAGATGGGTCAGAAGATGCGCGAAGGTGCCGTCGAGAAGGTGGACGACTACACCGTGCGTCTGAATCTTGCCCAGCCGGTCCTGGCGATGCCCGAGAATCTCTACAATTACCCGACGGCGATCGTTCATCGGGCGTTCGAGGAAAATGGTGCCGATCTCTCCAAATGGCCGGTCGGCACGGGCCCCTACACGCTTGCCGAGTTCGTGGTCGGCGAGAAGGCCATCCTCAAGCGGCGCGAGGACGCGTATTGGGGCAAGGATCTGGATGACCCGATCATGGGCGGCCCGATCTATCTCGATGAGATTCACTATTTCGATCACGGCGCCGCATCCACGGCACAGCTCGCCGCCGTAGCCTCGGATCAGGTGGACATGCATTACGAGTTCGACATGCTGTCCCTGCCGATCGCCCAGTCCATCCCGGAGGCGACCATCTACGAGGCGGTGACGGCCCAATGCGGTACGCTGCGGATGCGCGTCACGGAAAAACCATTCGACGATCAGCGGGTGCGCCGGGCGATCCAGCTTTGCTGCGAGGCGATCGCGCTATCCGGAGCTGCTGTTCCAGGGCCGCGGCATGGTGGGCGAGCATCACCACGTCGCCCCGATCCATCCGGAATATTTCGAGCTGCCGAAGCTGGAGCGCAATGTCGAGGAGGCAAAGAAGCTCCTGGCCGAAGCCGGCTACGAGAGCGGTATCGAGGTCTCGATCGACTGCGGCAACACCAACGGTCCCTGGCAGCAGCAGTGCTGCGAGATCCTGAAGGAGCAGTGCGCGGAAGCCGGCATCACCATCAATATCAACATCATGCCGGCGAACAACTACTGGGAGATCTGGGACAAGACGGCGTTCGGCATTACGGCCTGGACCCACCGGCCGCTCGGCACGATGGTGCTGTCGCTCGGCTACCGCTCCGGCGTGCCCTGGAACGAGACCGCCTATGCCAATCCCGAGTTCGACAAAGCGCTGGACGAGGCCGAATCGCTTCTCGACGTGGACGAACGAACGGCCGCCATGGAAAAGGTCGAAAAGATCCTGCAGGACGATGCCGTGATGGTGCAGTCGCCCTTGGCTGCCGAAATTCTTCGTGGCCAAGAACCGGGTGAAAGGCCTCCACGCTCATCCAACCCAGTATCATCAATTCCATCGTGTCTGGATCGACGCGTGATGCCAACATAACCAAAAGCGAACGGCCCGGAACCAACCGGGTCGTTCCCTTATCAGGGAAGCTCAAACATCATGCTGGTCCTCGCTGCCCGCCGATTCAGCTCGATGGTGCTCATCATGGCGGTCATCTCCTTCGTCCTTTTCGTCATCTTCGAGACCGACAAGCTGGGGGTCGCAGGCAAGGTGCTCGGTCCCTACTCTTCGGTCGAGCAGCGTGAGCTCTGGCTGGAACAGAACGGTTACAACCGGAACTTCTTCCTGCGTTACGGCGAATGGGTTGCCAATGCGGTAAGAGGGGATTTCGGCCAGTCGATCCGGTTCAAGGCGCCGGTCTCCGATCTCCTCGGCCCGCGCCTTGCCAATACCGGCCTTCTGGCGCTCATGGTGTTCGCGCTGATGATTCCGATCTCGCTGTTTCTAGGCGTGATCGCCGGCATGCGTGAGGGATCAGGGCTGGATCGAACCGTGTCGACGGTCTCGGTGCTGACCACCTCCGTGCCCGAGTTCGCCTCCGCGACGCTGCTGGTTTCGCTGTTCGTGTTCAAGCTGGGCTGGCTGCCGGGGACCTCCTCGATGACCGGGGGATTTTCCTGGATCGAGATGGTCCTGCCGGTCTCCGTCCTGGTGCTGTACGGCTTCGGCTATACCGCGCGCATGACCCGCGCCTCCATGGCCGAAGTGATGACGTCGCAATATATCCGCACCGCCGTGCTCAAGGGGCTGCCGCGCCAGCGGGTGATCATGAAACACGCGCTCCGCAACGCGCTGATCGCCCCCTTTACCGTGATCATGCTGCAGCTCAACTGGCTCCTCTCCGGCGTGATCGTGGTCGAGGTTTTCTTCGCCTACAAGGGCTTCGGTGCGCTGCTCTACGAGGGGGCCACCTTCGGCGACATCTTCCTGATCGAGGCCTGTGCCATGGTGGCGGTGTTCGTCGCGGTCTTTTCGCAATTCATCTCGGATGTCGGCTACACCCTGCTTAATCCGCGGATCAGGTTCTCTTGAGGGGAAGTTTCCATGAGCACAGTCACCGCCAAGGTACCCAAAGCCCCCTCCAGGATCGGCCGCCTGTTCAGCAGCCTTGGCCTGATCCGCGAGAGCTGGATCGGCACCGTCGGACTGATCATCCTTTTGTTCTGGGTGTCGATGGCGGTCCTCGCGCCGGTGCTGCCGCTGTTCGATCCGAATGCTCAGATTGCCCCGATGCAGCCGCTGCTCGCTGCCTCCCCGGACGGCGAGAGCACTTTCTGGCTCGGTACCGATTTTAAGGGCCGGGACATTCTCTCGCGCATCATCTGGGGTTCGCAGCGCGTCCTGTTCTGGGCCTCCCTCGCCACCTTCGTCGCCTATATCGTCGGCATGGTGATGGGCGCGGCGGCGGGTTATCTGGGGGGGTGGTGGGACGAGGTGATTTCGTTCTTCGGCAATGTGCTGCTCTCCTTCCCCGTGATGGTGCTCTACATCATCATCATCACCAAGCTCGGACCCTCGCCGTTCAACATCGTGATCGCGGTGACCTTCGCGTCCGCACCGGGCATCATGCGCATCGTGCGCGGTCTGATCCTGGACATACGAACCCGGGACTACGTGTTCGCCGCGCAGACCCGGGGCGAGAGCCCTTTCTACGTGATGCTGGTAGAGCTTCTGCCCAATGCCCGCGGCCCGCTGATCGTCGATGCCTGTCTCAGGATGGGCTACACCATCATTGCCCTTGCCACGCTTGGATTTTTGGGCCTCGGCCTGCCGCCACCGGACCCCGACTGGGGGGCGATGATCGCCGAATCGGTGCCGATGGGCGCTTTTGCCGGCCATGCCATGGTGGTCCCGGCGATCGCGGTGTCATCCCTGGTCCTCGGTTTCAATCTTCTGGCGGATGGCCTTCGCGAGATCAGTCTTAGGGATTAGTCCATGTCTGAGCCAGTGATGTCCGAGCCAGTAATGTCCGATCTATCGATCGCCGAGCAGGCGCCGGTTCTCGAGTGCAAGGATCTTTGTATTTCGTATTACACGCGCGCGGGCGAGATCCCGGCGGTGGTCGACTTCAACCTCACTGTGATGCCTGGCGAGTCCGTCGGCATCGTCGGCGAGAGCGGCTGCGGCAAGTCGACCGTGGCGCTCGCCGTGATGCAGTATATGGGCAAGAACGGTGCGGTGGTCGGCGGGGAGATCAAGTTCAAGGGCCAGGACATGACGGCGATGTCCGAAGACCAGCTGCGCGAGCTCAGAGGTTCCGAGATCGCGATGGTTTATCAGGAGCCGATGGCGTCCCTCAATCCGTCGATGAAGATCGGCCGTCAGTTGATGGAAGTGCCGTTGTTTCATGAGAAGGATTGCAGCGAAAAGGAGGCCCATGACCGGGCCTTGCGAATGCTGACCGACGTCAAGCTGCCTGATCCGCCCCGGATCATGGACGCCTATCCCCATCAAATCTCGGGCGGCCAGCAGCAGCGGGTGGTGATCGCCATGGCGCTGCTCTCGAAGCCGGCACTGTTGCTGCTGGACGAGCCGACCACGGCGCTGGATGTCACGGTCGAAGCCGGCATCGTCGAGCTGATCCGGGAGATCAGCGGCAGGTTCGGCACCTCGATGATCTACATTTCGCACAATCTTGGCCTGATCCTCGAGACCTGTGATCGGATCACCGTGATGTATTCGGGCGAGGCCGTCGAGTTCGGTACGGTCGATGCCGTCTTCAACAAGATGCGCCATCCCTACACCCGCGGTCTGTTCAACTCGATCCCCTTGCCAGGCGCGGACAAATATGCGCGCCCGCTGGTGCCGATCCCCGGCCAGCTTCCCTTGCCGCACGAGCGCCCCAGCGGCTGCAATTTCGGGCCGCGCTGCGACTTTTTCGAAATTGGCTTATGTGACCGGGGGCCGATCAAAATGGCGGCGGTGCCGGGCGAGGCAAGCCATCTCAGCCGCTGCCTTCGATTCCAGGAGATCGACTGGGCAGCACCGCCCCTCGGTGCCGATGAAATCCAGCGTGCTGCGAGCGGCCCGGTGGTGCTCAGGGTCGAGAATCTGAAGAAATACTACGAGATCCACGACCGGTCCCTGATGGCGATGATCAGGGGGGCGACGGTCAAGACCGTGAAGGCCAACGAGCAGCTCGATTTCGTCGCCCACGAGGCGGAGACGGTGGCGATCGTCGGCGAGAGCGGCTGCGGCAAGTCGACCTTTGCCAAGGTGATGATGGGCCTGGAGACGGCGACCGACGGCCAGGTCATCCTCGACAATCAGGACCTGGGTCAGGTCCGGGTGCAGGATCGAAAGCCGCAGACCGTCGGTCATCTGCAGATGGTGTTCCAGAACCCGTTCGACACGCTCAATCCCAGCCACACCGTGGGTTCGCAGATCAGCCGGGTCATCCGCAAGTTCGGCGTCGAGAGCGATGCCGCCAAGGTGCAGGAACGGGTGATGCATCTGCTGGACGTGGTGAAGCTGCCGCGCGACTTCTACTACCGGCGGCCGCGTCAGCTTTCAGGCGGGCAGAAGCAGCGGGTCGGTATTGCGCGTGCCTTCGCCGGCAATCCCAGGGTGGTGGTGGCGGACGAACCGGTTTCGGCGCTCGATGTGTCGGTGCAGGCGGCGGTGACCCAGCTTCTGATGGAGATCCAGGCCGAGAATCGCACCACCTTGCTGTTCATCAGCCATGATCTGTCGCTGGTGCGCTATCTCGCCGACCGGGTGATCGTGATGTATCTCGGCACGATCGCCGAGCAGGGCACCACCGACGAAGTGTTCGCGCCGCCCTATCATCCCTATACCGAAGCCCTCCTGTCCGCCGTGCCGATCGCCGATACCAGGATCAAGAAAAAACATATCGTGCTCGAAGGCGACATCCCGTCCGCCGTCAACCCCCCGCCCGGCTGCCCCTTCCAGACCCGTTGTCCCAGAAAAATCGGCAAGATCTGCGAAGAGCAGGCGCCGCCGATCCGCAAATTCGGCAACGGCCACCGCATCACCTGCCATATCGAGATGGCGGAGCTGGAAAAGATGGAGCCGGTGATCGAGATGCAGAACCCGATAGCCGATACTGCAACTCAGAATTGACATTCAAAATAAAAAAGCCACTTCAAGCGACAGTTTTTTACTCTATATTGAAACTTGCCAACTAATTCCGCCGCAAAAGTTGGTTGATTTATTTGTAACTTTTGAAAGAATAGCTGCAAAGAATTTTTTATTAGATGGACGATTGGAGCGGTTTTATGGCGGCAGGTGGATTGACCTGTGCAGACGGTGGCTCGCCTGCCGGCGTGACGGCAAAGCCTCCCTCCCCAAGGTTCGATGGCGTTATTCCGAGTGACCCCAGCAGGGCTGGTCAGTCAGCCAAGACGGACGGCAAGAAGCAGGGCGGCAAACCCGAGCAGCGCACCGCTGATGCCAGTACCGGGCAGACAGCAACGGGCGATGAGCAGAGCCGGAAGGCGCAAGAGTTCGATGCCGTCCAAGGCCGGCCGCCGCTGGGCCAGCAGTCGGATGGAAAAAAGGAAAGCGTGCTCGATGTCGCCCTGCGCGGGGGCGATGCTGCCGCCAAGGTCATTCTCGACACGGGCAAGGAAGCTTTCGGCTTGGTGAATGACGCGGCGGGCACGGTTCTTCATGCCGCAGTTGGCTGGACCGGCATCTCGGTTTTTGAGCAACATGCTCAGCGCAACCATGCCCGCGGCGAGGGCCTGTGGAACACCGGCAAAACGGTGATCGAGGCTGTTCAATCGCCCGTTGAAACCAAAGAAAAGCTGATCAAGGCTGCCAAGGAGGAAGGTGCCGAGATCGCCGAAGAGTGGAACGCCGGTTGCTATGGGGATCTGGCGGAACGTGGTGGGACTTTGACGGGTGGCGTCGCCGCTGGGGTTCTAGGGGGCGGGGCTGCCACCAAGATTTTGAAGAGGGCGAATGGACCGGATGCGCCGAAAGCCAAAGGCGTCTCTGACAGCCCCAAGAACGGGACGAAGGATGCTGGGAAGGCGGAGGGTGCGACGTTCTCAACGTTGGGACCGAAAGCACAACATAAGCTCGACAGCATGTACGAGGTCGCACCGGCGGCAAAGGCCGAAATTGACGACCTATCTCATGAGATTGCTCAAAAAGTCGGCGGCACTGTCGCTGAGGCACCCCTGAAATCACGCGAACGCGCCATGGAGAAGGCTGCAACTATTTACAACGGCAAGCCACAACGTCTCACTGATATTGCTAGGAACACGATCGTTACCTCGCGCGAGGAAGTTGACGCAGCGGTTGCCGTGCTTCGCGCTAGGGGTGCTAAGATCAAGGAGTTCACGTCGGAGTCCAATCCGCTCGGCTACACAGGCTTCAATGCTGTTATCGAGACGAAAGCTGGTATCAAGGCAGAGATTCAAGTCAACACGCCCGAGATGATTTACGCGAAAGAACCGGAAAGTCTTGCTAGAAACATTTTGGGGGACAAGGTCTATGATGAGATTGGACGCCGAACGGGCATACCAGGCGGACAAGGGCATGAGATGTACGAAGTATGGCGCAAACTGGATCCAGATAGCGTAGAAGCGAATGACATAGCGGCCAAGAGCCAAGAATACTATAGGAACTTCAGATGAAGAAGAGACCTCCTAATAAAGGGCCTGAGTATGCCGTGCGAGATGTATATGTGTATGATGAGTTTGAAGAAGTTAAATTTCGGTGGGATCACTTGAACAGAAAAGTCTATTGCAAATTCTGTGATGATAATGTTGAGTTTTTAACAAACCACGACAACAAGCTTTACAATGATGCAATTCTAAGTGGTGAGGAGATTACAAAAGAACAATATGAGAAAGATGGCACTCCAACTTGATTGTTGCCGCTCATCCCTCCCTCACCAACCGAAACCCCACCAGGATATGCTTCAAGTCCGCCGGTCTTGCGTGCCTGGCAGCAGGCCGGCAGACGCCGCAGCCCTTGTCATCCCATGACCCGCCCTTGACGAAAAACTTCGTCTCGCCACGGCCGCTGGCAGCGCCGCTGCGGCTCGCCGTCGCAGTCCATTCGTAGACTTGGCCGGCGGCATCCAGCATGTCGAAGGGGCTGGCGCCGTGGAGGTAGGAGGCGACAGGGGTAGTGTCGAACGGTCCCTGGTCGTGGCTGTTCAGGGCTTCCTCGTCCCACGCGTTGCCCCAGGGAAAGATGTAGGCGTCAAGGCCGCGCGCGGCTTTTTCCCATTCGATCTCGGTGGGCAGCCGCCATGTTTCGCCGGTGATCTCGGAAAACCAGGCGGCATAGGCGAGGGCGTCATCATGGCTCACCAGGACCACAGGGTGGTCGCCCCTGCCTTTGGGAGGCTGGCCATCGACAAAGGCGTGGCGGCGGGTGCGCTCATAGGGATGGATGAGGCCGTAGCTTTTCCAGGTTGCCTGGTCGACATCCGGGGCGGCATGGCCGGTCGCCTCGACGAAGAGGGCGTAGTCCTGGTTGGTGACCGGCGTTTGCATGATGGCGAAGGCTGAGGTTTCCGCCTGGGTCATGTCGCGTTCGCGCTCGTACCAGCCTTGCTCGCGGGTGCGGCCATGGCCGTAGGCGGCCTGGTCGAGCCGGTAGGCAAGATCGCGTTCTTCGGCGGTGGAGCCTGCAAGAAAGCCGCCCGCCGGGATGTCGACGGTTCTGGGCAAGGGCACGAATGCGTCGACCGGCTGCGGCTTGATCACCGCCTCCGATGGCGGGGCACAGCTCAACAACAGGGTCAGGCCTGCTGCAAGGCATAGTCGGGCATCAGTCATTTTTTCTCGCATCACGTTGCAGTCCGTTCCTGCCAAATCCAGTCAGGGCCAACACCCCGTCGAGGCCGCCGGGCTCAGGCTTTGAGCGGGTTCAGGCGCTCCAGGTCCTTGAAGAAGCCTTCGATTTGCCCACGGACTTTGCCGAACTGCATGACATTATCAATGCGCCGCTCGAGGAAGGCAGCGCTGTCGC
The DNA here is from genome assembly GCA_963787265.1 of uncultured Alphaproteobacteria bacterium. Classification (GTDB taxonomy): domain Bacteria; phylum Pseudomonadota; class Alphaproteobacteria; order Geminicoccales; family Geminicoccaceae; genus JANQPX01. Next base: position 74,082 of record CAWBCX010000025.1, read on the forward strand.
GAAGGCCGACGGAATGATCTTCCAGCCAGTAGAAAAAGGTGCTGGTCCAGACGGCGAGCAACAGGCCACGTTTGGAATAGTAGCTGGCATCGGTGGCACGGTCGCCGGCCATCGCCCACATCAGATCGATCGAGCGCCAAAGGGCGGTGCCGGCGGTCATCATGTTGTTGGGCAGCAGCCTTGCCGCCACCGCGCGCCGGATGGCTTCGCGATGGGGGGAGAGGATGTCGAGGCGGGCCCTGACCAGCTTCGCGATGCGATCGCGGATGCGCAATTTGTCGAGGGCCGCCTGATCCACGCGCGCCACCAGCTCCCGATCGGCCCAGATGTCGAGATGACGGAGCAGATCATCGCCGCCTTGCGGGAACAGGCGCCTGGCCGTCGCGGCGTCAATCCCGATATCGGCCGCCCCCCGAAGCAACGCCCTTCGGCTCCACCCATCGAACGGTATGTGGACAAGCGCTGCTTCAAGCAGCCGGTTGCGCTGCTCCTCGCGCAGGGGCGCCTTCTTGCCTTGGTGTCGATCATCAAGCCTTCGGCTCATCGTCCATCTCCTCGCTCGCCCGGGGATCGCGCTTCAGCCGGCCGACCACATGCTTGACTTCGCTCTCGAAGGCGAGCTGCGTCAGGTCGTCCATGCGCATGGTGTAGAGGATGCCATCGAGATGATCGACCTCATGCTGCACCACGCGCGCATGCAGCCCTTCGGCCTCGCGCTCGACCAAGCGGCCATCGGGGGCAAAGCCGCGATAGCCGATTCTCCGAAAACGCGGCACGATCCCCTGGAGCCCCGGGATGGAGAGGCAGCCTTCGAAGCCCATCTCGATCTCGTCGTCAAGCGGTTCGATCTCGGGATTGATCAGCGCCACCGGCGCTCGGCTTGTTTTGGCCTCGTCGCGGTCGGTGGCGTCCAGGAACAGGATGAGGCGGAGCGATTGATACACTTGGGGGGCGGCGAGGCCGATCCCTTCGGCATCTTCCATGGTTTCGGTCATGTGGCCGACCAGGCGTTGCACGCGCTCCGAGGTTGGATCGTCGATCGGTGCGGCTGGATCGACCAGCACCGAGTGGCCCATGCGGGCGATCTTGAGAATTGCCATGGCTAAGATTTAAGCGGGAACACCCCCGCTGCAAAGAGGTCGCTTGAACAAAAGGGTTTGTTTCAGGCCCCATTCTCTGTTATGACAAGGTCATCGGGTCGCTCCATTGCCGTGGAGGGAACCCCTTTTTTCGTGTCGAAAAACTTGTTGGTCTGTTCAACAGAGACGGAGACATCTGCCCCGTGGAAGTTCAGGTTCGCGACAATAACGTCGATCAGGCGCTGCGTGCGCTGAAGAAAAAGATGCAGCGCGAAGGTCTGTATCGCGAAATGAGGATGCGTCGTCATTACGAGAAGCCCTCCGAGCGCCGCGCTCGCGAGAAAGCCGAGGCCATCCGCCGGTTCCGCAAGCTGCAGCGAAAGCGCAGGGAACGCGACGAGATCTAGTTTTGTGACGGGTGCGACGCTAAATCAGCGTCGCGCATCATCTCCCCAGATTTTTCATTAGAGACGCCCCGGCCGATGGTTTGGGCGATTATCGTGTTGGACAACACCCAACTCGATGTGTTGAAAAGCAGCATGTTCATGCTGTGGTCGTGCCACCCTAAACGATGGTCGGCTGGTGGATCACGGGAAAATTCACGGAATTGGCGATGAAGCAGGCCTCGCTTGCCTCCTGATGGAGCGCCAGAGCTTTTGCCGCGTCGCCCTTGGCCAGCGTCACCTTCGGGCGCAGCACGACACTGGTGAACACCATCTTGCCGTTGGCCATCTCGAGCGTGCCCTCGGGATCGTCGATATAGCCCTGCACATGGATGCCGGCATCGGTGCAGAGATGAAGATACCAGAGCATATGGCAGGTCGACAGCGAGGCGACCAACAGGTCTTCCGGGTTATGCAGCCCGCCATCGCCCATGTAGATCGGAGCTGACGAGCCTCTGAGCGGCGGTTTGCCGTCGATCTCGATCAGATATTCGCGTGAATAGCCGTCATAGGTGACGGCCGGGCCTTGGGCCGCTCCCGTCCAGATGATATGGGCTTTGAATTGATGTGCCATCGATGCTTCCTGGGCGTTGATAGTGGCCGTTCTCTCGTCGGCAGCATGGGGGATGCCCTCGTCGGTTTCCCGGCAGCGCCGCCATTTTTCATGGTCATGATGGTCTTGGTGACGGGCGCCTCGATCATCATCACCATTCCCCGAAGTCTATCCGGACCAGCAGTTTCCGCCTAGTGGACAGGATCGCGCACGGCCCGCCAATTTCCGAATCGGGCAGGAAGCGGTTGGCGAAAGCACAACAAACGCAAAAAGTTAGAGCTCCTTGGTTGCGTAATCGCAGAGATAGATGTACTTTCGCGATAACATAACTAAAAGTTAGTCCAAATATATGGAAAATATCGTATGGGTTGATGAATGAAAGCTTTAACAACCAGAATGCGCAAAAAAATGAGTGCCCGATCGTTACTTGGCCACGGATGGACGAAGCGGCTCTGCCTGATGCTCGCCGTCGTTCTGTCCGCGTCCTCGACGCTCCGGGCTGGAGAAGCTGAGGATCTGCCGAAGCCGTCCTATCGGCTCGGTATCTTTCCCTATCTGCCGGCTCTTACCGTCGATCGGCTTTACAGCCCCGTTGCCGAATCCTTTTCACTCGAGCTGGATCGGCTGGTCAAGCTGCGCACCAAGACCACCTTCGAAAATTTCGAAACGGCGATGGCCAGCCAAAGTTACGACATCATTTTCGTGCATCCCTTTTTTCTCGTCGAGGCGATGGATCACTACAGCTATCTGCCGCTGGCTCGACTGGCCAAGCCCCTGAAGGCAAGCCTGATGGTGCGGGAGGACAGCCCGGTTCTTTTCCTCAACGATCTGGTGGGAGGGACCATCGGTCTGCCGCCCAAGCTTTCCGCGGTTAGTGATCTGATCAAGGCAGCGTTGATGGATGCCGGTCTCAGGCCCGGTCTGGATATCGGGGTTCGGCATTTCCGCAACAAGGCCTCCTGCCTGCAGGCGGTGATGGTGGGCGGCGTTGCCGCTTGCGGCTTGCCCGCCTTCGTTCTGTCCCAGATCGAAGACTTCGGCAAACAGCCGCTGCGCATCGTGTTCACGGCGCCGCCGGTCAGCCATTTCGCCTTCGCAGTCCACGAGCGGGTTCCCGATGATGAGCGCAAGAAGCTCCAGGAGCTTCTCCTGAGCTGGTCCGATGAGGCAAGCGATGTGGTTCAGCTGATGGGTCTGGATCAAGGCTTCGTTCAGGCGCTGCCGGAGGACTACGACGATGTGCGCGCGCACAAAGCGCGTTTGCAAACTCTGGCGCAAAGATAACCGTCATGTCGCTTCGATCACGCATAGCGCTGACCATCTTCCTGCTTGAGGCCATGCTGATCGCTGCTGTGCTCTACATCACGCTCACCCATTCCATGCGCAGTGTCGGCGAACAGATCAGCAGCTCCCAACAAGTCACCATGGATTTGCTCGGCGATCTCAGCAAGGCCGCTTTCATCACCGAAGAGTTCGACGAGCTTCAGGTCTTCATCCGCGGCACCGCACGTGATCCGAACATCAAGGCCGTGGTCATCGGTGATGTGGAGAACCGTGTGGTAGCCGCCACCGATAAAGCGATCATCGGCGCGTCCTTCCCGCCCCTGACCGACACCGGCAATCGATATTGGCGCGAGATCGGTATTCATGGCACGCGCGCGAAGCTTGGTGTCTTGGCGATCGAGTTCTCGCAGACACCGCTTCGCTCGGCCTTTCAAAAAACGCTCAATCTCGGCATGGCGGTCGCCATCGTCGGCACGGTCGTCATCGCCCTGGTGGCCTGGCTGATCGGCCATGTCCTGACCCGTCGTCTCTGGCGCTTGGCGGTGGCCGCGGACAAGATCGCCTGCGGCGAACATGACGTCGGTGTCTTTCTGCCCGGCAGCGATGAGGTCGCCAGGGTCGGGCGCGCCTTCAACAGCATGGTGACGAGGCTCAGAAAGAACATGAAGGCGCTCGAGGCCTCGAGAGATCGCCTGATCAAGCCGACTGAAGCGATCTCCGAAGGGTTTGCGCTTTGGAGCGCCGATGATCGTCTGGTGCTCTGCAACCGGCCGTTTCGCGAGCTCTTCCAACGCATGGAGCCCGCGATCGAAATCGGCATGACCCATGCGAGCTTCGCCAGGCTTGTCCAAAGCCATCTCGCCGATCAGGTCGATCAAGGAGCGAATGACAATCAGAGCGCTCTCGACAACCATGCCTGCGGCCAGAACCGTGCCCTGGAGACGGTAAACACGCGCGAGAGCGAGCTCGCGACGGGACGATGGATTTCCCTTTGCGAATTCAGAACGCCCGATGGCGAACTGGTCGGCATCTATTCCGACATTACGGCGCGCAAGGCGACCGAGGCGACCATTCGCTACCAGGCGACCCATGACGCGCTCACCGACCTGCCCAATCGGGCCCTCTTTCAACAGCATTTGGAAGCCGCTCTGGCCGATGCGGCGCCCATGGGCAGAATTGGCGGTGGCCTTCCTCGATCTGGACCGGTTCAAGCTGGTCAATGACGGCCTTGGCCACAGCATTGGCGATGATTTGCTGATTGCCGTGGCGGGTCGCTTGCGCGGCGTGCTCCATGAGCGGGAGATGGTGGCCCGGATGGGCGGGGACGAGTTCATCCTGCTCCTTCGGGATCTGACCACGGCCGATCAGGTGAGGCCAAGGGCCAAGCAGATTCTGAAAGCGTTACGCCCGCCCTTCCATATCGGCGGGCATGAGCTGCACATCACCGCCAGCCTCGGCATCAGCCTGTTTTCGGAAGTCGGCAGGAGTGCCGACCAGCTCTTGAAGGCGGCCGATGTCGCGCTTTACGGGGCCAAGTCCGCCGGACGTGATCGCTGGCAGCTCGACAATTCGACGGCGGACAAATCGGCCTTCGAGCAGATCGTGCTCGAAACGCAGCTGCGGCGTGCGGTCGAGCAAAAGCAGTTCTCGCTGGTCTATCAGCCGCAGATCAACCTCCGCTCCGGCGAGATCGTCGGCGTCGAGGCGCTGGTGCGCTGGCAGCATCCGGAATGGGGCACTGTACCGC
>CAWBCX010000026.1:0-51861 GCA_963787265.1 uncultured Alphaproteobacteria bacterium
GTGCCGGCCAAGCCGATCATCCCCTTCATCGAGGGCGACGGCACGGGCGTGGACATCACGCCGGTGATGATGAAGGTGGTGGATGCCGCGGTGCGCAAGGCCTACGGCGGCAAACGCAAGATCGCCTGGATGGAGGTCTATGCCGGCGAAAAGGCGACCCGGCTGTACGGCGACGACGTCTGGCTGCCGGAGGAAACGCTGGAGGCGCTCAAGGAGTATGTGGTCTCGATCAAGGGGCCGCTGACCACGCCGGTCGGCGGCGGCATCCGCTCGCTCAACGTGACCCTGCGCCAGGAGCTGGACCTGTACGTCTGCCTGCGCCCGGTGCGCTACTTCAAGGGCGTGCCCTCGCCCGCTGCAAGCAGCCGAAGAAGACCGACATGGTGATCTTCCGCGAGAACACGGAGGACATCTACGCCGGCATCGAGTGGGCGGCGGGACTCCGAGAGGCGCAAGAAGCTGATCGACTTCCTGCACAAGGAAATGGGGGTCAAGAAGATCCGCTTTCCCGGAGACCTCCGGCATCGGCATCAAGCCGGTCTCGCGCGAGGGCACCGAGCGCCTGGTGCGCAAGGCCATCCAGTACGCCATCGACAACGACCGCCAGTCGGTGACCCTGGTGCACAAGGGCAACATCATGAAGTTCACCGAGGGCGCGCTTCCGCGACTGGGGCTACGAGCTGGCGCAGAAGGAGTTCGGCGCCGAGCTGATCGACGGCGGCCCGTGGTGCAAGTTCAAGAATCCCAAGACCGGCCGCGAGATCGTCATCAAGGACGTCGATCGCCGACGCCTTCCTGCAGCAGATCCTGCTGCGCCCGGCCGAGTACGACGTGATCGCCACGCTCAATCTGAACGGCGACTACATCTCCGACGCGCTGGCGGCCCAGGTCGGCGGCATCGGCATTGCGCCGGGCGCCAACATGTCCGACTCGGTCGCGATGTTCGAAGCCACCCACGGCACCGCGCCGAAGTACGCCGGCAAGGACAAGGTGAATCCGGGTTCGCTGATCCTGTCGGCGGAAATGATGCTGCGCCACATGGGCTGGATCGAGGCGGCCGATCTGATCATCACGTCGATGGAGAAGGCGATCGCGCGACAAGACCGTGACCTACGACTTCGCGCGCCTGATGGAAGGCGCGACGCAGGTGTCGTGCTCGGGCTTCGGCGAAGTGCATGATCGAGCAGATGTGAAGCGCCGCCTGCCGTCGATGGCGGCAAAGAAAAAAGCCCGCTGCGAGGGCGGGCTTTTCGCTTCCGGCGAGGGCAGCATCAGTGCCCTGGATGTTGGAGGCCTGCTTGCCCTTGGGGCCCTGCATGACTTCGAAGCGGACCTTCTGGCCTTCTTTCAGCGTCTTGAAGCCGTTCATCTGGATGGCCGAGAAATGCGCGAACAGATCTTCGCTGCCGTCATCCGGCGTGATGAAGCCATAGCCCTTGGCGTCGTTGAACCACTTAACGGTACCGGTTGCCATTGCCGCTTCCCTTTGTTGGTTGGAGTATCGCGGGCGTGCCAGCCGGGCCGACGTTTGAAACTCGCGACGCCGCCGCCTTTTGCCGATGGCGTTACAGACAGCCTGAAGCCAAACACAAGGCGGCTTGTACGCGCGTTCCCCTGGGCGGTCAAGAACCCCCCGACGCCGCGTTGCGCACGCCGGAACACATTGATTAGGATAGCCTTGAGACGGGTGCAGTCAGGGCCCGGCGATGCCAGCACTGCAACGGAGCGCGGGAACGAAACGATTCAACGGGCATGTCCGATCGGATTGAGCTCGGCGGCGACACCAAGAGGCATGGCGCAGTTCAAGGACGACACTCCGCTCGAGGCGCAGCGGAGCAAGCTGAAACCGCCGCCGCTGTTCAAGGTGATGCTGCTGAACGACGATTACACGCCGATGGAGTTCGTCGTGCTCGTGCTGCAGAAGTTCTTCGGCATGACCCGCGAACAGGCGACGCAGGTCATGCTGAAGGTACATCGCGAAGGCATGGGCGTGTGCGGGGTGTTATCCGCACGACATTGCCAGCACCAAGGTGCGCAGGTGGCAACGCGCTTGCACGCCAGCACCAACATCCGCTGCAGTGCGTGATGGAGGAAACGTAGCATGATCGCCCAGGAGCTCGAAGTCAGCCTGCACATGGCGTTCGTCGAGGCGCGCCAGAAGCGCCACGAGTTCATTACCGTCGAGCACCTGCTGCTGGCGCTGCTCGACAATCCGTCCGCCGCCGAGGTGCTGCGCGCCTGCGGCGCCAACATCGAAGAGCTGCGCAAGCAGCCTACGCCTTCACTCGACGAGAGCACCCCGCACTCGCCGCCGGCCGCGAGGTCGACACCCAGCCGACGCTCGGTTTCCAGCGCGTGATCCAGCGCGCCATCCTGCACGTGCAGGCCTCCGGCAAGAAGGAAGTGACCGGCGCCAACGTGCTGGTGGCGATCTTCGGCGAGAAGGATTCGCACGCGGTTTATTTCCTGCACCAGCAGGGCGTCACGCGCCTCGACGTGGTCAATTTCATCTCGCACGGCATTTCCAAGTGCCAGCAGACGACACTCCAAGGCGCGAAGGCGCTCGCAGAGAGCGAGGCGACGAGGGCGCGGCAACAAAGAGAGCCCGCTCGACGAGTTCACGCAGCAATCTGAACGATGCAGGCGCCGACTGGCAAGATCGACCCGCTGATCGGCCGCGACCAGGAAGTCGAGCGCGTCATCCAGGATGCTGTGCCGGCGGCGCAAGAACAATCCGCTGCTGGTCGGCGAGGCCGGCGTCGGCAAGACCGCCGATCGCCGAGGGCCTGGCAAGGCGCATCGTCGAGGCGACGTGCCCGACGTGCTGGCGCAGAGCACGGTCTATGCGCTCGACATGGGCGCACTGCTCGCCGGCACCAAGTACCGCGGCGATTTCGAACAGCGCCTGAAGGCCGTGTTGAAGCAGCTCAAGAAACAGGCCGAACGCTATCCTGTTCATCGACGAGATCCATACCATCATCGGCGCCGGCGCGGCCTCGGGCGGCGCGATGGATGCCTCCAACCTGCTCAAGCCGGTGCTTGCCTCGGGCGAGCTCAAGTGCATCGGTTCGACCACGTACACGAGTACCGCGGCGTGTTCAGAAGGACCACGCGCTGTCGCGCCGATTTCCTTCATGGTGTCCTGCCATTCTTCCGCCGTGTAGTCGCCGCGGCCGATCCAGGTCAGAGCCAGAAGTTCGCGCAGTGCGTCATCGCTCTGAGCGTCCAAGAAATCCTTGAGCTCCTGGAAGGTCGCGTCATCCGCGTAGTCTTCCAGAATGCGTTCCATGTCGTCGCTGTCGTCGGAGAGTTCTTCGGGTGCGACCTTGACGTCGATCTCGCGTGCCTTGGCGATGACGAAGCAGACTTTGTCCGGATTGATGGTGAGAGCCATGATCTTCCTCGATGGTTAGTTGGGCAGTTGTTGTTGGATGTCCCCGGCGACCTGCGCGGCGTCGTTGCCGGCATCGATCACGGTCCAGGTGAGGGGGCCGATTTCTCTTTCCGCTTGCTGGGCAAGGACGTCGATCGTGGCATCGGAGGCATCATCACGACGGGCGGCAATCCGCTCTGCCAGGATCGAACGAGGGGCATCGAGCCAGATGCCGTGAAAGGGCACCTCAAGGTCACGGGCGGTCTGTTCGATCCTGGTTCGAGCGGCTTGATCCAGAAAAGTCGCATCGGCGATGACAGTTCGGCCCGCTTCGAGCAAGTCGCGCGCACGCCGTTCGAGCTTTCGGTAGACTTCGGCCGAACGGCAGGTGCTGTAGGCGTTTGCGTCCAGTCGCTCGTTCGGGGCCACGCCGTGGAGCCGTTTTCGGATCAGGTCGCTGCGCAGCAGTGACAGCCCAATGCCTGGTGCCGAGCCGCCCAGAAGGAGACGGGCCACGGTCGATTTCGCCGCTGCCTGACAGGCCGCCGATGGCGATCAGTCCAGGCGGATCGACCGTCAGCAGCTTCAAGGCAAGGTCGAGATATCGCCCGGCGGCGAGACGGTGCCTTTGGTGCTCTTCGGCCGACGTTGCGGTCCCGATCTCGAAGCCTTCGATCTTGGCCCGGATGGTTGCGCGGACCGCGAGGAACAATGGCAGCAGAGCACTGCCGTCATCGTCCCCGGTCTGATCGAGATACGCGTTGAAAAGCTCGATCGCGCGCTGCTCCAGGTCACGATGGCAGAGATCCATCAAGAGGAAGGCCAGATCGTAGAAGACATCGATCGAGGCCAACGCCTCGTCGAACTCGAGGCAATCGAAGAGCACCGGGTGCCCGTCCTCGAGGAAGATGTTGCCAAGATGAAGATCCCCATGGCACCGCCGGACGAAGCCGGTTTTCGCGCGCTTGTCCAGGCGATCTCGATGCCTTGCCAATTCTGCTCGCGTGGCTTTGGTCAGCCTGGCGATGTCGTCGGTTCTACCGAGATCGCCTTCAAGCGAAGCCAGGTCATCGGCATTGCCGTCGACAACTGCCGCCATGGCGTCGTGGCCGCCGGTCGACCGTATTTCGGCGCTCCGATGCAGATTGGCGACAACGGTGGCGAGCGCGACCATCATCGGGCGATCGAGCTTGCCCTCTTCGGCCAGATGGTCGAACAGCGCGTCCTGATCGAAGCGCTGCATGTCCAGCAGCCATTCGACGGGCCGGCCATCGCCGTCGAGCGCCAGACGCCCGTCATTCTCGCGGGTGACCGCCATCAGCCCTCGGTAGAGGTTCGGTGCGGTTCTGAGGTTGAGCTTGTATTCGGTCTCCAGGGTCGCTTGCCGCTTGGCGAGCGTCGAGAAATCAAGAAAGCTGTAGCGAACCGCACGCTTGAGCTTGTAGGCACGGTCGCCCGCGAGGAAAATAATCGCCGCATGGGTTTCGACGCGCTCGACCCGCTGATCCGGCAGACCGAAGGCATCGCCTTGGCTCAAGAAGGCGATAATCTCCTCCTGGTCGGGCGCTGCTGTCATCTCCACGTCTGAGGCGGCTCGCCTACTTTGCCGTCCCGCCTCTGCCGCCATTGGTGCCCTTGACGATCATGCCCCCGAGCTTGGCAACCTGCTCGGTATAGGCCTTGGCCGTCTCTTGACCGAATGCCGATTGAACCCGCCATGCCTCGTTCAGATCATGGCAATGGCTGATGTCGTCGATGGCGTGGGCATAAGCTTGAAAACGCGCGCCCATGAAGCCCAGCCACGAGGTGCCGAGCGCAGTCGCGCCTGCGAGATAGGCTTGTTGCCATTCGGACGGCATCATCGTTCCAGCCGTCTCCAAGGTTTGGGTGTTGGCTTGCTTTGTCATCGGTTGATCCTCCTTCAGACGTGGCCGTCAATGTCAAAAGCTCAACGTCGCAATCAGCTTTGATCGGTGCAAACAACGCGGCCTCTTATCCCGGATGTTCCGAGACTTGATCGAGAAAGGCGTCGACGAAGGCTTTGAGATCCCGCCAATCGGTGAACTCGTGGTCCTTGCTGGTGTCGGTCGAAGCCCCCTTCGAGCCGGCGATCATCTTCAGCATCCAGCTCTTGAAGAAATCATACCGGGTGTAGCGCAAAGCACCGGCCACGAGGTGGGTCACGGTCGGCTTCCAGCCGGCGACATCGAGAAACCTGCTGGCGCATTCGGTCGCGTCGAGCCGATCGGCGACATCATCGCTTGCCATGGAAAGACTGACGGAAATGAACGCCGTCGGCTTGGCTTGCAGACCCTCCAGATGGTCGCGGACGAACTGAAAGAGCGAGGCCTGATGATGCCCGTTATGCACTGAGCCAGCGGCGATGATGGCGTCGAACATGCCGATATCGAAACCCTTCGGCATGTCGGTGCTGTCGATCAGCGTAACCTCATGCTCCCGTTCGCGAACACGGTCTCTTACGAAACTTGCGATCTTCCGCGTCTGTCCTTCGGTGGTGCCGTAGATGATCAGGACATTCATGACGGGCCTCCGGACTTCAGTGCGCGATGAGGACAGGCAAATCGGCATGGGCGAGGATGTGATGGGTGACGCCGCCCAGGATGCGCTCGCGCAACCGATGATGGCCGTAGCCGCCCAGGACCAGGAGATCGGCGCCGATGTCGACAGCCTTTTTCATCAGATCAGCACCGACCGGACCACCGCTGGCCTCGATCACATGGCGCTTGCAACCGATATCGTGCCAAGCGAGATAATCTTCAACGCTCTCGAGTTTCTCGGCATCGGTCCGCTCGCTTGCCACTGTCAACAGATGGGCTGCGACCGCAGTGTCGAGGAACGGCATGGCCGCACTCAGCGCACTTGCAGACTTAGGCGTGTCGTTCCAGGCGATCGCCACATTATGCCCGACCGGTCCCGAGACGTTGCGCGGTGCCAGCAGGATCGGCCGCCTGGACTTCAACAAGACCGCTTCGAAGGTTGGGCGCAACGCAGGCGCCTCGTCCGCATCGGCGCTGGCAAAGACCACGAGATCACTGAGAAGCGCTTTCTCGGGCACGACGTTTTCGTTGTATCCGGTCGCCTCGGTCCACGTGGCCGATGGCCGGTCGGCCGAACGATCCGGCCGATCGATCATGGCGATATCGCCGGCTGCGCAGGCTTCATCGAACTGTGCCTTTACGGCTTTTCGCTGCTGCTCTATGGCGATCGCAGCACTCTCCATCAGCTGCCTGATCGTGTCCGCCGAAACGCCTTCGCCAACGATGGGAACCGTACTTGTCGGATCGGGTTGCGCGAAAACGGCATTGACATGGCCACCAAAGCGTTTGGCCATACCGAAAGCGGCATCGAGCGTGCGGCGGTCGTCAGCGGTGTGAAACAGCGGTGCAAGCGTTACGCGAATGCTCATGCCAATAGCTCCTTCTCTGCGCTCGTGCACCGCGCCTTCATGAGATGAAAGGGACAGTGCACAATCCCTCTTAGTTCCGCATCAGTTTTTCCAGATCGATCGGCTCAATCCGTTTCGGACGATGCGCCAGGACCATAGGCCCATTCGAACGATAAGCTCCTACCGCCTTCGGACTTTGATGCGGATCAATCAAACCGAGATAAATGCCGTTGGTGATGCCGCGGAAAAGGAAGGGGGAGGCGCGCTTGCCTCCCCGAAGCGCCCATGCTCCGTTCGGACGCCTTGCCTGCATGAAATTACTTGCCGATGGCGATTTTCTTGACCTTGGCCTTGACCTCCGGCGGCTTGGGCAAGCTGATCTTCAACACGCCATCCTTGAACGCTGCCTTGATCTTGTCGGGATCAGCCTGGAAAGGCAGGGTCATCGAACGGCTGAAGCTACCGTAGGTGCGCTCGGAGAGATGATAGTCTTTCTTCTTCTCCTCCTTCTCCTGCTTCTTCTCGCCTTTGATGGTTAGAAGATTATCGCTGAGCGTGACGTCGATATCCTTTTCGTCAACACCGGGAACCTCTGCTTCGATGGTCATCTCGGTCTCGGTTTCGCTGACGTCGATCGACGGCATCGGCGCACCACGGCCATTGGTGAATGGCCAGCGATAGTCGCTCGCGAAGTCGTCGAACAGATGATCCATCCGGCGCTGCAAGGCGCGAAAGGGGTCAGTCTCTGCCGGGGTTGGCGCAAGCTCTGTCTTCCGTCGCTCGGAAGGAAACAGCGACCACATTGTCCATATCCTCCAGGTCATTCTTACGCGCGGAACCATTGTCGCGCGGCTGATGGAGCTGTCATAGGGGAGCGATGATGCCGTCACCTTGATCCCGGTCAAAAAACGGGGCGCGGCATGCCATCAGCGACGCAAACGTCTCTTGATTGTGCCGATAGGCGACCAGTTGCATGAAGGCCCGCATCGCGTCATCGGGCGTTTCGAAGGTCGGCATGCCGTTCGAAACAAACGCCCGCCTTGCCGCCAGCGCCGTCCCATCGCCAAGCCAGCTCGTGAACACCGGTCGCCGGCGCCGGTGGCGTCAGATCCGGGACCAGTGGCAGGCTGGCGACGGTCTCGAAGGTCAGGACACCCTGGATCGAGCGATGCTTCGGATTGACCGGCATCACCGGGCGGTCGAAATGGCTGCCGAACAGGTTCTTTGCCAGCACAAGCTCTTTTCTTACGGTCCCGTGCGTCGAGCCAATCAGATCGATCAGCTCAATTTGGAAAAGCTGATGCAAAACCAAAGAGTTCGGGCATTGTCCCCTTGACCTCATCGATGTTTCGGCGCATGGGCCAGAGGCTTCTCGATCACCAGCATGTAATGCTGCAGTGCAATATTGCCATTGAGCAAGCCCAAAAAAACCGACAAGCGCTGTGAGTTGATCGATATCAAATCGGAACATCGAAGGACTGTGCAACAACACATGAGCACTATTGTTCGGGAGATGAGATTTGCGCACGCCATCTATCGCCGCCGGGTTGGCGACCATGTTGATCGCTTTCTTGGCTCACATCGCGGTTGCTGACGACAAGGAGACTGCCGCGATCCCGCCCGCTGCAGGACTGCGCGAGGTTGTGCTGCCGCTGATCGATGCCGATCGAGGCCGGCGTCTGTTCGTCGCCAAGGGTTGTTTCTTATGTCACGCGGTCAACGGCGCTGGCGGAATCGCAGCACCGGCGCTGGATGCTGCGGCAGGCGCCGAACAACTCGACCTCATGAACTTCGTCGCGCGCATGTGGCAAGGTGCTTCCGCGATGCTGGACCTGCAGGCGCTTGAACTCGGCTACCAGATCGAGCTCAGCGGCGATGAGATCGCCGACCTCGCCGCTTTCTCCGCAAGTACGGAAGCGCAGCGCAATTTTTCGATGGAGGAGATCCCGGAAGCGATGCGCGAGTGGATCATCGAGAAGCCCTATTGGATGGGCGATGGCTGGCCCGAAAACTTCGAGCAGGAATACAACGAGGACGGCCTTCCGCTCGATTACAAATAAGGAACGATCGATGAACAAGACCTGCATCGGTGCGGCTGCGCTCGCCATGATCACCACATCGATAGGTGCATCCGCGGCCGACATTGGCAATGGCAAAGCGCTGGCGAAGAAATGGTGCAGCAGTTGCCATCTGGCAACGTCGGATCAGACCAGCGGTGGTGACAGTGCGCCGACATTTTCATCGATTGCCGAGACGGCCGCCGCAGGCTCGGGCGATCTGCGCGCCTGGCTTGCCGATCCCCATCCGCCGATGCCGAATTTCGATCTCACCCTGTACGAGATCGATGATCTGGTGGCTTATATCGGGAGCCTGCGCGACCAGTAGGCGGCCTGGCGAACGCACCGGGACGTGCGCTGGACAATCCGAAGATCGAGAGCAGGCAGGCCAGTCCGAGGGGGCCGCCAAAGGCCCATCCGCCTCCCGAGATCACGCGGCCGGTCGAAAGCATCGGCGTCAAAAAATGCCGCGCGCCGCTATGCCCGGGCTTGGCGCTTGGTATGTTCGGTGCCTTGATCTATCGGTGCACGTGCCTGTGCGGCTGGAATGAGCCGTGAGACGCCGGACTGGTGGTATGGGAGCGTTGGTTTTGCCGGGGTTCAAACCAGCGTCTTCAGGACGACCCCCACGGCATAGGCAACGCCGGCTGCGATCAATCCGATCACGAGCGTCTCCGAGCCTGATCGCCACCAAGAGGTCATCGACCATCGGCTCTTGAATGACCCGATGATGAAGAAGACCAGGGCCGTCATGAAGACCGACAATGACACGGTTGCCGAAAGGCCGGCAAAGAACGGCACGAGCGGGACGATGCCGCAAATCAGGAATGCAGCGAAAGTGGCCAGCCCGGCCAGGATCGGCGAGCGCTCGACCAACGGCACGCCATGCTCCTCGGCGACCATCATGTCGACCCAGCGCGTCTTGGAGCTGGTAATGACAGCCACCGCGCGCTCGAGATCATGGCCCTCGAAGCCCTTGGCGGCGAAAAGCTGCCTGATCTCCTCGCGTTCGCCGTCTGGAACCAGCCTGATATGACGCTCCTCCATTTGCCGGATGCGCTCAACGTCGTCCAGTTCGGCTTTCGTGCCTGAATAATTGCTGGCGGCCATCGAAAAACCATCGGCCAGCAGATTGGCAGCCCCGAGGATCAGGACGACCCGGTTGGACAAGTCGGCACCGATCACGCCCGCCACGATCGCGAAGGTGGTAACCGCACCGTCAATGCCGCCATAGACCCAATCGCGAAGATAGTTGATCTTCGGGCCGTCGGCCAAACGCTCGGCAATCTCAGCGGGTGAGTGACCATGTTCGACAGAATGCTCGACCGGCATGGCAGCGGCTCCCGGCATGAAATTTGGACTGAGACAGACGTCCAGGGCTTGTGCATAGCTATTCGCTCGTGATCGCGTCTTGATAGAGGTCAATAGCGCTTTCCTGGTCTTGATCCATTGAGGTCTTCCCTCGTCTGCATGCTTGCGCCGAGCGGTTTCGGCAGGCTCCAAACCTTGATGTTCTGCAATGGTCAGCCCGGAATGGGCGAGACGCCGAACAGATAGGGATGCGCAAACAAGAACACCGCGAAAATGACGAGGCCGGCCAGTACGGGGCGAAGTTCGACCGCAAGCGGGACCGGACCGGGGCGGGTCCACGCGCCTTCGCGCCGGTTGATCAACAGCATCTCGACAATTGCCCATAGACCGAGCGCACCGAAGAGCACGAGCGAACGGTTGTCGCCATTGGCCAGAAGATGGCCGATCGCCCATAGGACAACACCGGTAAGCTGTGGATGTCGGATGAAGCGCTTCACGTTGGACTTGCCATGCGCCGCACCGAACAGAATAAACGCCACCAGGACAAGTGCGCTGCCGACAGGGGCTCCCCATGAAGGGGGAACGTAGATGCCGGTCGGCGCTGCCGATCGCCAACCTGCGACCATGAGCACAATCGATCCGACGATGCCAAGAGCGAAGATGATCTTGTAGGGCCGCTCACCGAGACGCTCGATCAACCAAGCTCTCGTGTTTTGAGCCAGACCAGGAAACAAATGTATACTGCTCCACAGTGCAACACCGAGCCATAGCCAGAGCATCTTCCAACTCCATGAATTATCAAGATTTCTTTGGTACGATGACATCCGATAGCGATCTGTCAGGATCATCGGCGCCATAGCGTGCGAATTGACGTCGAATGCTAGCGTTGCGCTGGTATTTTTCAATAGCATGAGGACGACGGGCACGTCCTCCGGCGTCGACCTGTCGACGCCGGCCATGTGGTCGAAGGCGCCTGTTCCATCACCATGTCAGCAAATGCCGTAGGAAGCGCTGCCTGTTTCGCTTGGAACATGGCCGCTTCGCTGAGCCGCCGTCCTCCCATATCGGCGATCAGGGAACGTCCAGTCGGCCCCGAAACGTCCGGGAGAGATGAAAGTGCGCGACGCCGCCCGGTTCGGCGATCTCTTGAAGCGCAACGGCTTCGCCTCATTTTCCGCTCGATATGCCGGTTGTGAGCGGGAAAACGTCAGGGACGTTGGTCGCGCCGTCTCCGGTGCCGGTGGTTCTGAACTTTCGTCGGCGATAAGCGTTCACTGAGGTTGAAATGGACTGGCTAAGCAATAGCATCAATAGTCGTGCATCTGCAGACGGTTTTGGAGAAAGCCATGATTGATCGGCGACGATACCTCAGCGCAAGCATGGCTACGGTTGCAGCGTCGACGATCGCTTCGCGCTGGTCTCCGGCGTTTGCGTCTGCGACAGAACTTACCATGCAACTCGATTGGTTCTTCAATGTACAATTCGCCGGTGTGTTCGTTGCAGCCGATACCGGCCTCTATGACGAGGCCAGCCTTGACGTCCTGATCGAACCTTGGGCGGACGGCGTCGACGTGCCGCAGGTCGTTGCCCAGAACCCGATGGCTCTTGGTTGCGGCGAGCAGAATATCATTCTCGCCGCCCAGGCATCGGGCGCCCCGGTGAAGGCGGTGGCCACCATGTTTCAAGCCTCGCCTTCGGGGCTCATGACCCATCCGGAAAACGGCATCACCTCGATTGACGACCTCAGGGGCAAGAAGGTCGGCATGCATATCGACGGGGTGCGGGTGATGAACCTCGTCAAGGGTGTCAACAACATTGCCGACGATGAGATAGATATCGTGGAAATCCCCTATGAGGGCAAATTCGAGCGGGTCCTGAACGGCCAGCTTGCCGCGGTCCAATGCTATGTCGTGGACGAGCCGATTGGCGTCGAGGCAGCTTATGGCCTTGTTCCTGCCGTTCTCAAGTTCAGCGATTATGGTTTCACTTCCTATGCCCAGACCATCATCGCGAATGATCAGCTTCTGGCCGACCATCCCGAGGCGGTGAAGGCCTTTCTTGCTGCGACCTTTGCCGGCTGGAACACCGCCCTGGCCGACATTCCGGCGACCGCCAGGATGGTGGTGGATGAGTACGCGGCCGAGGGCAGCAAATACAAGGATCTCGATTATCAGACGCGCTCGCTGGGTCTCATCGACTATTACGTCCGTCTCGATGTCGGCTCGAAAGGTATCGGCAGGATCGATCCGGCCACCTGGTCCAAGGCCTCCGAATTGATGGTGCGCTATGGCATTATCGATGCGGTCCCGGCACCAGATAACTCCTTGGCTACAGATTTTTGGCCTGCCGCCTGAAACGGAACAGGTACCTGACAGACCGCATCGATGTTACTGCCGGGGCCACATCGCTTCAAGGCGATGTGGCCCACGTTTGCTTAGTCAACCTGCATGAAGAATGCTGCCCAGGGCCAGGTCCCCTCTTCTTCGGCAGTGATCGATTTGTCTTCGCCTGGATCGAAGACGACCCAGACCGGGCCGCGCTGACCGATGTCCATATAGTCGCCATCAAGCTTGATGGCGACAATCCAGTCCTCGCTGGCCAGGATTTCTTCGGACAGCTCAGACGCAAAGCCGTCCAGTGCCAGAACCGTCAGCACCTTGGGCTCGGCACCAACGGTATCGAGGACGTCCTTCAGGCGTGGCCCGGCAAATCGAAGGGTTCTAGGCCAATCTTCGTAACTGACCTCGACCTCATGCATGCCGAGCGCTTCAAGCATGGCGAGATCGAATTCGGCCGCCTTGTCAAAAGTACGCTCGTGATAATTGATGAAGGGATCCGCGAATTTGTCGAAAGGCGGACGGTTCGTGTGCTCGATCTTGCCAACCACGGTCAGGATCACCTGCCCGCTTGCGGGAGATAAATCGGCCGCCAAACTGCCGCCCGAACAACCGATCAGCATGACACTCAGTGCCAGCATGCTACGAGGAATTTCAAACATTGCGTATTCTCCCCCCCTGTGCCGTTTGATCATTGGCCGCCATAGAATGTTGGGCCTCGCAAAAGCTGCCCGGCACGTCAAGCGGTCGGAACGGCCGCTCCGACGCATGACGCACCTTCTAGTTGATCTATCCCAACTCTCTTGAGAAACTAGCCCGATCAGCCGCCGAAACCTTAGATAGGAATATAGCCACAAGAAGTGCCCGCCGTTCTGGCGAAACCGAGTGCTTCGAGAACGTCCGCATGGTGCGCGCTGCACGGAAGGCCAACCCGCCCGGGCAATGTGGCGAGTTGCCCAGAATCCACCAAGCTTTGGGCGGATCATGGTTCGAGGTCGTGATGACCCTTCAGCGGCGGAGCTTGGTCGGTTGGCGAAGACAGCGAGAACGACTTCTGCCTCGCGCCGGATGTCGGCGTTGGCCTTGAAAACCTCTTGCAGTTTCCAGGACACGACGTTCTCAATGGCAGCGCCGATGACACCTGCCGGGACATCATGGACGCATGCTGCTCGGCCTGGAACAGCCTCCTCGTCATCGAAGAACAGCTCAAAAACAGCACCAGAAGGACCGGGGTAAAAACAGGCAAAGCCCAGGCGGGCCGGTCCTCATTGAAGACGTATCGAGGAAAAAAGCGCCTGTTCAGCGAAAACGGTCGATCCGGTAGGGAGCAAGGTCGGTGTTGGGTTGCTGGTGTGTGGCCAATGCCGCTACCAATTGTCCTGTCATCGGCGCCATGCCGAGGCCGTAATGGCTATGCCCGAAGGCGGCAATCAGGCCTGGATGGCCTGGCACCTCGCCGATGCAGGGGAGGCTGTCGGGCATCGACGGACGCGGTCCCATCCAGACGTCAGGCTCTTCGTTCGAGAGTTCCGGGAGCATGCGTCTTGTCTGTCTGGCGAGCGTATCGCTGCGGCGTTTGTCAACAGGCGCATCCAGGCCGGCGAACTCGGCCTTGCCAGCGCTGCAGAGGCCCATCTCCATCGAGCTTGCGACGAACATCGCTTCCATATCCATCACCGAATGGCGAAGCGTCACCCCTGGATCCTTGAACAGAACGTGATAACCGCGCTCCGCCTCAAGTGGCACAGAAATGCCGAGCGGTTGCAGCAGACGGGCCGACCAGGCACCAGCCGCCAGCACCACGGCCGCGGATCGCTCGATTCCTGTCGTCGTCTCTATCCGCCAACCGCCGCCGGCGGCGGGCGTAATGGTCTGAACGTCGGCGCGGATGATGCTGCCGTCCATCCGGACGAACTTTTCCGCCAGGACCTCGCATAAACGCCCCGGTGCCAGCACCCTCGCCTGATCCTTGATCAGCAAAGCGCCCTTGAAGTCGGTGGCAAGGTCAGGTTCGATCTCCCGAAGCTCATCGGCGGCGATGATTTCGATCGGGGCGCCGATCGCTTCCCGGAGTTGCCAGCCAAGGTCGTCCAGCCCTGGCGAGGCGGTGCGAAATGCCTGAACATACCAGCTGTCCTGTAGCAAGGCCTCATGCCCGGTGCCCGCAAGATGCTGGCGGTAGATCTCGATATTGGCGGCGATGAGCACGCTCATCGCCGCCGAAATGGGCCGAACGTTCTGGGTTTTTCCGGCGCGCAAGAACCGGCGCGCCCAGGGGATGAAGTGCAGGAGATACGCTGGCGTGACGACAGCGGGACCGTCCGGATTGAGAAACAAGCTCGGAATTTTCTTCCACATCCCCGGCAGGGACTGCGGCACGACGGACCACGGCGAGACGACGCCTGCATTGCCGAAACTGGCGCCGGTGCCAGGGGCGTTCCTGTCGATCAGCCGAACGCTTGCCCCTTTTTCCCGCAGCGAGAGGCCGGTGCAGATGCCGACGATGCCGGCACCGATGACGGCAACTTCGGGCGCCGTGTTGGCGTCGCCTGTCATCCCGTCACCTCTGCGCCGGGCTCGGCGCCGCCGCGCGCCGCGATCCGATGAACTGGAGGAGGACGATCGGCGTTAGCAGGGCAAGCGCCAGCAGATCGGCCTGCCAGCTGGGTGCGATAAAGATGAGACCGGCGGCTGCGGACAAGATCCGCTCGATCACGCCCATCGGCAACATGAAGTAGCCAACCACCGCTGCCGACAAGGCGATGACCCCGGCGATGCAGCTGGCGGCGGCGTAGGAGAACTCGATGAGATCGAAGCCCGCTGACGAGACAATCAGCAGCACCGGCGCGTAGACGAAGGCCATCGGTGCCACGATCTTGCCGAGACCGAGGGTGAAGGCGGAAATGCCGGTTCGAAACGGGTTGGCATTGGCGATCGCCGCGGCGGCATAGGCCGATGTGCAGACCGGCGGCGTGATCTCGGAGACGACGCCGTAGTAGAGGACGAACATGTGGGATGCGATCGGCGGCACGCCCAATTGCGCCAGCGCCGGCTGGGCGACCGAGACCAGCATGATGTAAAGGGCTGTGGTCGGAATGCCGGCACCCATCAGAATGCAGGCGACCGCCACCAGCAGCAGCGAGAGGAAAAGCTGCAGATCGGCCTGGGCAAAGATCTCGAACGCCCCGAAGGTGATGGTGTGGTAGATGGACTCGGCCATGACCGCCGCCCCCGAGGTCACCATGAAGCCGATGCGAAAACCGATGCCGGTGGTGTTGATCACGCCGACGACGATCCCGACTGCTGCAGACGCTGCCCCTACCGCCAGCGCGTATTTGACACCCGTCTCGACGGCGTCCATCAGTTCGGGCGTCTCGATGCGTTTTTGCGGGTTGAAGACTCCGATCACGGCGCCTGCGCATAGAATGACGGTCATCGTCGGATCGAACCCGCCGCCCAGGAACTTCCAGACAACGAAGGCGATGAAGGCGATCGGATAGATCAAGGTGACCGGTGACGACGGTCGACCGGCACCGACGATGAGCGCAAGACTGATGCCGCAAAAGGCCGACATGTAGGGCGTGTAGCCGGAAAACAGCACCACCAGGAGGGCGATCAGCGGGATCATGTTGGCCCAGCCGTCGCGCCAGACCTCGTCCAGTTTCGGCAGCATCTCGCTGGAAAGCCCCTTCAGGTCGAGCTTGCGCGCCATCAGGTGCACCACCGCAAACACGCCGACATAGTGCAGGAGGGCAGGAAAGATCGCAGCGATGACGATGGTGGTGTAGGGAACTTCCAGGAACTCGGCCATGATGAAGGCCGCTGCCCCCATGATCGGCGGTGTGATCTGGCCGCCGGCGCTGGAGGCGGCCTCGACTCCGCCGGCGAAATGGCCGGGATAGCCGAGCCGCTTCATGTTGGGAATGGTAAGGGCGCCGGTGGAGACGGTATTGGCGACCGAGGATCCCGAAATGGTGCCGAAGAAGGCCGAGGAGATCACCGAGACTTTGGCAGGCCCGCCGGTGTAGCGCCCGGCAAGGATCGTCGCGTTGTCGATGAAGAGTTTTCCCAAGCCGGTCCGCTGGGCGATGACGCCGAACAGCACGAAGTGAAAGACGATGGTCGAAACCACCCACAGGGTCACGCCGAAGATACCTTCTGCCGGAAAATACATGTTGTTGACGAATTGGCGCCAGTTGACGCCGGGATGCTGGAGAACGCCGGGGAAATACTGCCCGAACAGGGCGTAGGTGACAAAAAGACAGATGATCAGCGGCAGCACCCAGCCCAGCGTCCGCCGGGCGAGATCGAGCACGAGCACGATCAGAACGGTCCCGAAAAAGATATCGTAATTGTTCGGGTTGCCCTGGCGAAATGTCTGCTCGGCAATGCCCAGAAACTCGATCCCGCGCCAGGCGAAGCCGAGATAGAGGGCGCTTGCGATCCCGAGCGCCATCAGCACCAGATCGAAGAGCGGGATATTGCCGATCCGAAACGGCGAAGATGAGAGCTTCATCGCGCTTTCCGTCCTGAAAAACGGAAACAGCGCGTAGGTCATGATGAAGAGGCCGGTCAGGTGCAGGCCCATATGCCAGTAGTCGACGGGCAGACCGAACCCGGCGGTCAGGAAATGGTAGACTGCAAAGACCACGGCGACGACGCGCAGCACCAGGCTTGCGGCCGGTGTCACCGCCCGGCTAAACGTCGCCTCGTCGTATTTCTTCTCGATCGCGGCAAGCTCGTCCGCCGTCAGCTCGTGCTTGGTCTCGGCACTGGACACGGTTCAAGCTTCCTCGTTCCGGCGGCAGCTCTCGGGCCACCGCCGGCTCGTTTGCATGATCGTGCTGGGCGAAACGGACCGTGCCTACTTCAGCAGGCCTGCTTCCTTGTAGAAACGCTCTGCGCCCGCATGCAGCGGCACGCCGAGGCCTTCGACGCCGTCCAGCGCTGTCTCGGCCGTGATTTGCTTGCCTTTGGCGTGGCCGCTGTCCAGCAGCTTTCGGGTGTTCTCGTTCCAGAGCGCCTTGGTGATGTTGTAGACCAGCTCTTCCGGCTGCTCGGACGAAACCACCAGCATGGCGCTGACCGCCGGAACCTTGGTGTCGTCATCGATGCCTTCATAGACCCCGCCGGGAATCATCGACGGGATATAGGAGGGGATGATCTCGTTGATCTTGGTCAGCTCCTCCTCCGAGAATGAATAGAGCGACATGCCCTTGGTCGAGGACAGCTGCACCATCGCAGCCACCGGCCAGCCTGCGGCGTAGAAATAGGCATCGAGTTGACCGTCGGCCAGACGCTCGGCGCTCTGGGCGTTGTTGAGCTCGGCCTCTTCCATGTTGTCGCGGGTCACGCCGTAAGCCTCGAGCATCTGCAGAACCGCGACCTGGGTTCCCGATCCCGCCTGCCCGATGCCGACCCGCTTGTCGGCCAGATCACCGAGGCCGCTGAGGCTTGTTCCCTTCGGCAGGACCAGATGCAGATCCTCCGGAAACAGATTGGCGATGATCCGAAGATTGGGATGGGGCTTGCCCTCGAACGTGCCGGTGCCGCCGTACATCGAAAGCAGCGTATCGGCCGCCGTCATCCCGGCTTCCAGCTCGCCGTTCTGCACGGCTGCGTTGTTCTGCACCGACGCATTGGTCGACTGCGCGATCGCGATCAGCCCTGGCACGCCGCACTGGCCGCCCTCCTCGCAGGGCCTGGAGCCGGGCGGTGCCGAAATCGCATTGGCGATCGTGCCGCCAATCGGGAAATAGGTGCCGCCCGCACCGCCCGTGCCGATGCGGAAAAACTCCGGCGTTTGCGCCTTTGCGGCATCCGCGCCCGCGATTACCGTGCCCAAGAGCGCTATTCCAACGAGTTTTGTCAAATTTTTCATATTGTTAGCCCCTGTTGTTTCCGGCGCCGATCCGGTGCTATTGCTTGCTAAAGCCGCAAATTTGTTGCGCCGACAGCTCGAAAAACCGTAGCGGCATTCATTGTCAATGCAACGGATAAGTTCTTGATCGACAAAAGCCGTCGCGCCTTCGTCGAGCTTGCGAGGTCACCGTTAGCGTCAATCCTGCCAGGGCATGGTTAAGAAAGACTTAACCGAACTCGCTGAAACTCGAACAGCCTGGAGCGTCTTGAACACCACCCAGCTCGCGGCCAGAGGCTACTCCACGATAGTGATGCGATTATCGAGATGCGCCTCATAGGGCTGGTTTTTCGCAAGATAGTCCGCAACCACCTCCTCCAGATTGGGGCCGAAATCATAGGCGTTGGTCGCCTCTTCCTTGAACACGTCATAGCCGTCGCCGCCGAGGCGCACATAATCGTTGGACGCGACGAGATAGAGGGCGGCTTGGTCGATCGGCGCGAAGCCGCCATCGGCCTCCTCGACCTGGACATCGCTGACCCGCTTGCCCACGTCGGCCTGGGGATCGAGGGTGTAGCGAAGGCCTGCGACCTGGGCAAAGCGCCCGGCGCCCTCCTCGATCTGGCTCGCCCCGTTCTCCAAAGCCTTGATGATGCCGGCGCCCGAGATCTCGAAGGTTGCGACCGTGTTCTGGAAGGGAAGAACCGTCAGCACCTCGCCCATGGTGATGGGACCTTCGTCGATGGAGGCGCGCAGCCCGCCGCCATTCTGGATGACGATGGTCACGCCCTGATCCTTGAAGCGATCCAGCATGGCGTCGGTCACCAGCACGCCCATCTCGCATTCCCGCATGCGGCAGTTGGCCCGGTCGCCATCGATGGGAGCCGCCGCCTCGCCGACCACCTGGTTCTTCAGCGCTTCGAGCGGGGCACCAGCCTCGTCGATCCGGGCAAGGACGGCCTCGTCTTCGGGGATGCTGGCATCGAGGGTGATCAGATCGCCGGTCGCTGCGGTCACCTTGCCGTCATCGTCGAACACCAGCTCAAGCTCGCCCAGATATTTGGCATAGGCAAACGCCTGAACAATCGGGGTGGCGGCGCCACCTGGCGAGGCGATCATGGTGGGGTAGGGGCCGTCGGCGCCCTCGATCGTGTTGGACAACAGTGTGTTGGAATGGCCGCCGACGATAACGTCGATGCCATCCACCGCGGCGGCTATCTCCATGTCGCGGCTCATGCCCATGTGGGACAGCACCACGATCTTGTCGACGTCGGCGTTTGTCATGTCCTCGATCAGGCCGGGGAGAATGTCTTCGGCATGGTAGAACGGCACGTTCGGGCCAGGGCTTGCGAGTTCGTCGGTATCCTCCGCAAGCAGGCCGATGATGCCGACCGTCTCGCCGCCCACCTCCTTGGTCACAAAGGGCCGCACCTTGTCTTTCAGAAGCGGTTCGTTGGCGAGATCGGTATTGGCGAACAGTACGGGAAAATCGACTTTGTCGACGAAGGACGCCAAAACTTCGGGGCCATCGTCGAACTCGTGATTGCCGACCGCCATGGC
The DNA here is from genome assembly GCA_963787265.1 of uncultured Alphaproteobacteria bacterium. Classification (GTDB taxonomy): domain Bacteria; phylum Pseudomonadota; class Alphaproteobacteria; order Geminicoccales; family Geminicoccaceae; genus JANQPX01. The sequence continues at coordinate 19,904 of CAWBCX010000026.1, forward strand.
ATCGAAGCCCACCATGTTCATCAGCTCGGCACTGAGTTCGCCCTTGTAGGTCGTGTAATAGAGCGAGCCCTGAAACTGATCGCCGGCACTGAGCGTCAGCACATTCCTGCCTTCGGCTGCCAGCGCATCGCGGCGCTGATCGATCCCGGCCTTCAGCCTTGCCATGCCGCCGAAACATTCCCCTGCCGCATGGTCCTCATCGCTGCAGGTGGCGTTGTATTTGTTGATCGGCTCGAAGCGGGCGTGCATGTCGTTGATATGCAAAATCGTCAGCCTATACTCGGCCAAAGCCGGGCCTGAGAGCGCTGAAAAAGCCAGAAGACCGGCGATCGCCGCCGGGCCCGACCTTGTGCTTTTGGTTGGTTTGAACCGGGTTGCCATGGGGTCATCCTCGAAGGTTCGTCGACAGAAGCGTTGCGGTCATCAGAACGGCCAGGCAGCTGTTCGACAAGTTCTTTTTTGCCGATGACGGTCATTCCAGCAGGGCCACTGACGATGCTGCGAAAAGCTGGTGAAAGTCGCTGGCAGGACCGTTAAGCTGTTGGCCGGATCGACCGGCTCCTTGTTGAGCGGGGCGAGACTGTTTGACGAAAAGGACAAGTCGATGACCAACCATTTCTTGGAAACCAAGGTCGCCGCTCATTACGGCAAGTCCGACCTGCTCGATGCCATTATCGCTGGTCTGACCGCGCTTGGCATCGATCCCGACAAACCATCGATCGAGGATCTGGCGCCGGTGGACGAATTCCACACCGCAGGTCGCCTTGCCACGCAAAAAGCCTTCGAGATCATGCCGCTCGAGGCGGATATGCATGTGCTGGATGCCGGCTCGGGGATCGGCGGGACGTCAAGATATCTGGCCAAGCAGCATGGCTGCACGGTCAAAGGTCTGGATCTCACGCCTGACTATGTCGACGTGGCGCGGGCCTTGACCGAGCGGGTACGCCTTGGCGATCACTGCAATTTCGAGGTCGGCAGCGTGCTCGACATGCCGTTCGCCGATCAGACCTTCGATGCCGGCGTCACCTTTCATGTGGCGATGAACATCGATGACCGGACGAGGTTTTACCAGGAGTTCGGTCGTGTCTTGAAGCCGGATGCCCCGCTTTGCCTGTTCGACGTGATGAAGGGGCCGACCGCCGACATGATCTATCCGGTACCCTGGGCCGAAACCGAGGCCACCAGTTTTCTCAGGACCGCCGATGAAACGGAGGCCTTGCTGCAACAGGCCGGCTTCGAGGTGACCGCCCGCTCGAACCTTCGCGACGTCGCCATCGACTTTTTCCGGGACGTCTTTGCCAAGGCCGCCACCATGGACGGTCCGCCGCCCCTTGGCCTGCACCTCCTGACCGGCGCCAACGCGTCGGAAAAATTCCAGAACTACGCCCGGGCCCTGGACGAGCATCGGGTCGAGCCGGTGATCATGGTGGCAACCCGCCGCTGACGGCTGACCTCAGACGGAAATCCTGAGCACGGCATAGGCACCGAGATCGAGCTGCCCTACCGGGGCTTTGCGCGTCTCCAGATCGTCGGTGCCGGTGGTTGCCGCGATAAACGTATCGAGGTCCATTTCAGCCAGCAACCCTTCCCGGCCATCGAGGCTGTCGATCACGACCTGCTGCGGCTCGCCGGTCAGATTGGCGAGCCAGATGACCGTCCGATCCTGGTCCCGGTAAGCGACCGCCTGCACCGAGGCCCCGTCGGAGAGGTCGGTCGCGACCATCGGCTTGCCTGCGGCCGCTGCCATGCCCTTGATCACCCGGTAAACCGGATAGACGCCGCTGCCGCGCTGGTCGTACCAGGGCTGGTCGTAATCCATCTTGGCGTAAATCACCCCGAATTCGCCGACCGGCGCCGAAAGGGCAACGGCTTCAACACCACCGCGCGCCATATGGGCGACATAGCCGAGGTTCCAGGCAGCGCCCAACAACCCGCGCTGACGTGGATCCATGCGCGCAAGGGCGAGGCGGCCATTTCTGGGATTCGGCGTGGCCGCCGCTCCATAGGGATTGTCCCGCGCGCCGATGGTGCTTGGCCCGACCCGATAGGGCAGGCCGCCCGCGAACGCACGGGTGCTCTTGATGATGTGGGGTAGCGCTTCGAGGTTCTCCATCGCGGTGATATCGTCGGAGGCATGCACCATCGGGCAGGTAGTGTGGCCGATGAAGTCGAGAGCCTCGACCGGCGGACGTTTGCGGTTGAGTTCGGTGAAAAACGAAAACATGCCGCCGCCGACCGGGATGCCCGGGAACGCTTCCCGGGTCGCCCGATAGATCGCGGTCGCGTCGGGACAGGGCGGCCAGACGCTGCCCGGAAGGGTGCATTTGAGATCGGAGGCAGGCGAGACGGCCACCCGGCCGAAGGTGACGCCTGCGTCTTCCGCCGCCTTTCGGATCAGCTCCACGTCGCGCCGCATGGTCTCCTCGTCCGCCGTGGGCCCGCCCGCCCCGTCGCGGCAGGCGAGGACCGCTTCCAGCACCAGCTCGGCCCCCGTCGCCTCGCCCAAGGTCTTGAACATCGCCATGACCTCACCCCGGCCGCCGAGGCGTGGGTCATCCAGGGGAAAGGTCGAGACGCGCGGGCCGACCAGGCGCTTGGGCGCACCGTCCGCGATCCGGGAATCGAACGGGCAGATGAAAAATTGCGGGGCAAGCTTTTTCACCGGCTCGACCGCCGCGAGGATGGCGCGATCCTGTTCCGGCGGCAGGCTGAGCCCGATCGCAGGCATCACACCCGTTTCTTCGCCCAGGCGGAGTGTTATCGGGTGGAGACCGTCGCTCTCGACCGCGCTCGGCATTGTGCCGGAGAGGCTCAGCGTGACCGACTGCTCCGTGGTTTCACCCGCCTTCAGGCGATAGGGCCATGGCAGCGCCAGCGGGCGGACATAGGTCTTGAAGGAGGCATCATTCCAGTTGCGATGATCCTCGGTCTCAAAGGTATCACCCTCCATCCGGCAGATGACCTTGACCCCCGGCAGCACTTCGTGGGTGAGTGCGCGAAGATCCTGAAACGGGCACATCGGGTCGATCAGCTCGGGAAAGCTGGTGTTCTCGACCGAGCCATCGACCCGCAGCACTTCCACCGGGCAGCCGGCCACACCATCCACCGGATGCAGCACCACGAAGCCGGTGCGGTTGGTCTCGAAATCGGTGATCGCCCTGCCGACAGCCTCGAAGCTCAGCGTGCCGTCCGAGCTGCCCTTGATCCTGGCGCTGTAATGCAGCTCCTGGGCGGCATCCTTGCAGATCGCATCGAAGCTCACCTCGAAAGCGCTGGGCGCCTGGCCGATTTTCAGATTCTTCAAAACGGGGTTGTAGGTGCCCCAATCCTTGTCGCGCACCACGAAGGCGATATTGCGGATCGCCTCCTTGCCCCCGACCTTGATGTAGCGCAGCGCGCCATTGTCGAACTCGACCGTGAGCGGTCCTGCCCGTAAGGTTTTCGACGCGGGCACAGGCTCGTCCGTCCCGAACAGGGCGACGGCACGGCTAGGGGCGGTGATCATGGTGATGGCTCCCTTATTCTTCCGTCTCTTCGTTAGAGCGCTTTGACCTGCTCTCGGAGGACATGTTTTTGAATTTTGCCGGTCGAGGTCTTCGGCAACGGGCCAAACACCACGGTTTTCGGAACTTTAAAGCCCGCCAGCAAGGTTCGGCAATGGGCCACGAGATCTTCCGCCTCGATGTTGACGCCATCTTTCAAGGTAACGAAAGCGCAAGGGCTCTCCCCCCATTTGTCATCGGGCCTGGCCACGACCGCCGCTTCCAGCACCGAAGGATGGCGATAAAGCGCCCCTTCGATCTCGATCGAGGAGATGTTCTCGCCGCCGGAGATGATGATGTCCTTGGAACGGTCCTTGATCTCGGCATAACCGTCCCGATGCATCACCGCAAGGTCGCCGGTGTGGTACCAGCCGCCGCGGAACGCCTGTTCGGTCGCCTGGCTGTTCTTGAGATAGCCCTTCATCACGGTATTGCCGCGCAGCATGATCTCGCCGATGGCTTGCCCGTCTCGCACCACCGGCTGCATGTTTTCCGGATCGATGACATCGAGCCCTTCAAGGGTTGGATAGACCACACCCTGGCGCGCTTTCATCTGGGCAAGCTCATGCGCGGAAAGCCCGGACCAGGCATCCTGCCAGGCGCAGACCGATGCCGGCCCGTAGCATTCGGTGAGGCCATAAAGATGGGTCATGTCGATACCGATATCCGCCATGCGCTGCAGCACGGCAGCCGGCGGTGCGGCCCCGCCGGTCATGGCACGCACCCGCTGCGAAAACGGCCGGCGCACGCTCTCGGACGCATTGGCGAGCATGTTCATCACGATGGGTGCGCCGCACATATGGGTCACGCCGTGATCGGCGATGGCATCGTAGATCGGCCCCGCCTCGACCCGGCGCAGGCAGACGTGGGTCCCTGCCTGCAAGGTCACCCCCCAGGTGAAGGTCCAGCCGTTGCAGTGAAACATCGGCAGGGTCCAGAGATAGACCGGGTGCAGCTGCATGTTGCAAGCAAGCGCCTGGCCAACCGCATTCAGATAAGCACCGCGATGATGGACCACGACACCCTTGGGATGACCCGTGGTGCCCGAGGTGTAGTTGAGCCCGATCGCCTGCCATTCATCGGCGGGAAAATAGGGCTCGAACCCGGGATCGCCTTCGTCCAGAAGGTCGTCATAGGTATGCTCGCCCAGCCGCTCGCCGACCGCCATGGTATCGACGACATCCACGACCAGCGGCGGGTTGTTGAGCTCGCTCAGGGCAGTCTTGACGGTCGGCGCGAACTCGCTGTCGGTGACCAGCACCTTGGCGCCGCCATGCTCGAGAATGTAGCTGATCGTTTGCGGCTCGAGACGGATATTGATGCTGTTCAGCACCGCCCCTGCCATCGGTACGGCGTAGTGCGCTTCCAGCATCGGAGGCGTGTTGGGCAGCATCACGGCGACTGTATCGCCCGGCACCACGCCACGGCGCTGCAGGGCCGAGGCGAACCGGTGGCAGCGCTCAGAAAAGCGCTCATACGTGGCACTGTCGCTGCCATGCACCCAGGCGTCCCGTTGCGGAAACACCGCGGCGGTTCGCTTTAGAAAACTGATGGGGCTCAGAGGCGCAAAATTTGCGTCGTTGCGGTCCAGGTCGGTCTCATACGCATTGTCTTTGGGATGGCCAACCCGATGCACGCCTACCTCCATTTGCTGGGTCTAGTTGAAGCAAAATCCTAGCATCCGGATCCAATGAGGTCATCGGTGGAGGGGACGTAAGTCTGCGTTGTTTACGAAATTTTTACCAGACTCGATCCAAAATAATCCCATCACAGTTTGAACAGTAACGGCTGGATAAAGGAGGCCGATTGGTGAACCGGTCTGGGCTGCAGCGTGGGACGCGGATGACGGGCAAGCGAAATCTGGCCCGAGGGTTGGGCTGCTTCGGGATGGCGGCGATCCTGGTAATCAGCCTGGGATGGCCTCATGGCTCGGCATCGCCAGCTGACGCCGGGCGGCAAGACGATGCGCCGGCTTCACGCGCGTCGCCCGATCAGCCGAAGCTGTCGTTTCGCATGAGCCGTCTGCAGGCGTTGCTGCCCGATTGGCAACATCAATGCGTCGCGATCGAGGAACGGGCGGGCTCGACCCGGGAGCAGCAGGCCTTGGTGCGAGCGATCGGGGCGCTTCGCCGAAGCGATCTCGGGCGTTGGCTGACCGATGAAGCGGCTCGTCGTTCCGTCTTGGTTTGCCTGGACGAAGAGACGGAACTCGAGGGCTATTACCGGGCGCATCTGCATATGATCGGCCTCAATGCCAGGCTGAGCGACGCAGGGCGCCTGGTCTTTCTGGCACACGAGCTCGCCCATGTGCCGCAACATCCGCGTTTTTCCAACAATCGTCGCTTCTCGCCCGAAGACATGCTGCTGCTCCACCGGGTTCGCGAAGCCACGGCCGAGGCTGTCGCCACCAGGGTACTCTTTCAGCTGCGCGCCCTTGGTCTCGAAGCGCCGTGGCAGGCCAAGCTCGATACCGCCTATGGCGATATTGCCGATCTTTTCGAGCAGCGCCTGGGCCAAGAGACCGGCGAGGCCGCGGAACTTCAGGCGGCACGCTCCGCTTTTCTTCATTGGTTCGAGGCAAGCTGGCGTCTCGATATCTACGACGATCTGATGTTGAAGACACTTGGCCGGATTGCCCATGATCATCTTGGCATCCTGCCCGCCTCGAGATATCTCTCCGACCGCTACCTTCTCGACATTTCGAACTATGACGGGCGGCAGTTTCTGATCGAGGGAGACGGCCGAACGCTGATGAGCGCCTTCGGCGCCAGCTGGCGGGTCTCCGACCGTCGGGCAAGGCTCCATGCCATGCTGAGACAGGCAAAGGCCGATGCCGTCCTTGCCAAAGAAGAACCCCAGTCGATTGAAGGGACAGCGCTCTCCGCGTCAAGCAGCGGGCCCATTGCCGTTGAGCCTGAATGAAGGCACCCCTTCATGACAGCCTCCTGTGATCGACAGCGCAGCGCAGCCAGAAAAATGAGCCTTTAGAGCAAACGCCAGGCGGGCGTCGCTTGTTGGCTGGCGATGCGGCTGACGCCGGCCAGGAAAAATTCTGGCGATTAACGTTCACAAACGCTTGAGGTCGAGGCGAGTTTGTGAAGTTCATCACAGTCAAAAGCATGATGGCGGTCCAATATCCTCTGCATGCTGATGTCGGAAAGCCGCGCGACAATGTCGACGGCGAGCGCCCCCTCTCTCCAGTGGCTTTCCCGGCATCAGCAGCCCCCCTCGACATCAAAAAATTTGTTTTGATGCCGATCCCGTCGGTCCGCCGAAAGGAAGGCTTGACGGTGCATTGAACGGATTATTAGCCATGGTTTCGAAGCAGTATATTTCGAAGTCTGGTGAGCCACGTCGTGTCACCAGGCGTCTTCAGGCCGTTTTTTCAGCGGTGGTCAGCATGTCTTGGCCACCTTTTTCCAGGTGGTGGTGCGGCCGGCATCGCCAGCATCATCACTTTGGCTCGCTGAATGATCAGACCCTTGCGGATATCGGGCTGCAGCGGAGTGAAATACGGGCAGCCGAATATGGCATCACGCCTCCCGGTCGGGCGTTCTCCGCTGCCGAGGGCGAAAAGGCCGCCAATGACCTGCGTCCGCGCTGCAAGAGCATTTTCTGACCAAACGAAGTCGGCTCCGGCCCGCCGCCCCTCCCCACCACCCGATATCGTCATGGTACGCGGTCGGGTGGTCTTGAGAGGAAGCGGGCTGGTTCGGCCCGATCGAACAAGGGGCCTGAACCTATTTTTTTGCGTAGGGGTTCTTGCCGCTTCGCTCGAGAAGACGTAGCGGAACGCCCTCGAAGTCAAACGTTTCTCTCAAGCTGTTGGCGAGGTAGCGGATATAGGAGCCGGGCAGGGCATCGGCCTGGCTGACGAACAACGCAAAGGTCGGTGGCCGCGTGGCGACCTGGGTCGCATAACGAATTTTGACCCGCCGTCCCTTGGCGAGCGGCGGCGCATGATCATCGAGCGCATGCTCGAGCCATCGGTTCAGCATCGCCGTGGTCACGCGTTTCGAGCAGGCTGCCTCAAGCTCGACCACCGCCGGCAGCAGGCGCTCGACATTCTTGCCGGTTCTCACCGAGATCGGCAGGCAGACCACGCCTTTGATCTGCGGCAGGCGAAGCTCGATCCTGTCCTTGATGATCTGCAGCGCATGGCGCTGATCATCGACCAGATCCCATTTGTTGGCCGCAACCAGCAAGGTCTTGCCGGCGTCGATGGCGCGGTTGGCGATGACCAGGTCCTGCTTTTCCAAAGGCGACGTCGCATCCACCATCAAAAGCACGATGTCAGCGCTGCGGATTGCCTGAAGCGAGGCCTTGGTGGAAAGCTTTTCGACGCTGTTGTGGTCGATCCTGGTCCGCCGGCGCAGCCCGGCAGTATCGACCAGATCGATCCGCCGCCCGCGCCATGACCAGCTGATCTTGACGGCGTCACGGGTCAAGCCGGGTTCGGGGCCGGTCAGCAGCCGCTCATCTTTGAGCAGGCGGTTGATCAGCGAGGATTTGCCGACATTCGGGCGGCCGACGACCGCCAGGCGAAGCGGCTGTTCGCCCGTTCGCCCGCCGTCCCTGGCCTCATCGTCGTCGTCCTCCCCCGAACGTCCCGTGGCCGCCGCCCTTTGTTCGGTGATCATCTCGGCGAGCCCCGCGAGGCCCTCGCCATTTTGCGCCGAGATCGGGATCGGCGGGCCGAGACCAAGCGCCCAGGCCTCGCTCGACGAGCTCTCCGCTGCCAGGCCCTCGCACTTGTTGGCGACCAGGAGCACCGGCGTGGTCTGCCGGCGAAGCCAGATCGCGAATTGTCGATCGAGGGCCGTGAGACCGCTTTTTGCATCGATCAGCATGAGTGCCAGATCAGCCTCGCTGACCGCGGTTTCGGTTTGCTGCAGGAGACGGCCTTCGAGCTCGGTTGCCTTGCCTTCGGCGAGCCCGGCCGTGTCGATCGCCGTGAACGTCAGATGGCCGATGCGGGCATCGCCTTCGATACGATCGCGGGTCACCCCCGGCGTCGGGTCCACCAAGGCCTGGTTCTTGCCGAGCAGACGATTGAAGAGGGTCGACTTGCCGACATTGGGCCGGCCGACAATGGCGACGGTGAAGGACATGGTTGGCTTCTACATGAGCTGTCCGTCACCAAGGCGCTTGGTGACGGACGGGTTTGTCGGCGCTTCAGCGAAACGCCAGGAGTTCGGCTTCCTCGGTCAGAAAATAGACGGTGCCGTCGGCAATGACGGGGGTGACCGCCGCCGGTCCCGGGAGTGGAATGCTGCCCAGACGCTCGCCCGTGTAGGGCGAGAGCGTGACGGCCTCATCCTCGGAATTGGTCAAAATCAACTGCTCGCCGGCAAGGACTGGACCTCGCCAGGTCAGCGCCTTGCCGTTGGTACCTTCGGGATCGGCGGTCCGCGGAAGCTGCGTCACCCAGCGGATGCGGCCGTCTTTCCGCGTCAGACAGACGGCTTCGCTGCGCTCCGTCAAAAGAAAAATGAAGTCGCCGGCGAGCCAAGGGGTGTCGACGGCGGTCAGGTCGGTGTCCCAGGTACGAACGCCGCGGCGCATGTCGATCGCGGCGACCTGGCCGCCGCGACCGCCAAGGTAAACCTGATCGCCATCGATCACCGGCGTGCCATCGATATCGTTGATCTCGGCCAGTGCCTGGGTGCGGCGCGGCCGCTCCAGGGTGTCGCTCCAAAGAGGCCGGCCATTATCGAGACGAAGGGCAAATACTTCGGCCGAGGAATAGGGCACGATCGCGATCCCGCCGTCAACGGCGGGGCTTGGGCCACCGAGGACCGAGGAAGCTTCGAAAAAGCCCGCATGGCGCCAGCTCGGCTGGCCGGTTTCCTGATCCAGGGCATAAACCTGATTGTCGGCGGTCAGGACCAGAACGATGCCATCGGAGATGGTCGGCGCCGAACGCAGCGGCAGGATCAATGATTGACGCCAGATCTCATTGCCATTGGTGGTGCTGAGGCTGACCACGTCGCCCGAGGTAAAGGAGGCAAACAAACGGCCATCCTCGAGCGCCAGCCCGCCGCCGAAGACGCTGTCATCGAGATCGAGGTCCTCGAAGGATTGCCGCCAAAGCAACGCGCCGGTCTCGGTGTCGAAAGCACTGATCGACCCGAAGGCATCCATGACGAAAATCCGGCCATCCGCGACGACGGGCCTCGCCAGCAACTGGCCGGTATCGAGGGATCCCTCGCCGATCTCCACCTGCCACGCGAGCTTGAGCTCGTTCGCGACGGCCAGATGCTGCATGGCATGGGCGGCGGAACCGCCATGCTGCGGCCAGGCCTTGTTGATTTGCGCGGACGGCAGGTCGACCTTGACACCGGCGAGGCTGGGGTCCGCCTCCAGCTCGCTCTCCAGCACCAGAACCGGAATGCGCTCGCCGGGAAGAGGCGGCTCCTCACCGCCTCCATACCAGCTATCGCCGGAACAGGCGGCAAGCGTGCCGAGCAACAGTGCCATCGGAAGGATCGACCGCATCATTGCTGGCTCACCTCTTCATTGTCATTTTGCGACACCGTCTGATTGTCCTCGTCGAGGCGCCCGCCGAGGGCATCGAGGAGTTCGGTCGCCCGTCTTGCAAGATTGCCTGGCGTTTCAGGGGCATCCAGGAGCCCTTGCAGTGTCGCGCGCGCGTCGTTGGTGTTCCCGGCCTTCATCTCCGCCATGGCCTTCAGCTCCAAAAGGCTCGCCCGCCAGGGATTGTCCGGCGTCGCCTCCTTTTCCAGCTCGGCGATCAAGGCCTCGGCATCGGCATCATCGAACGTCTCCTGCAGCGCCAACAGACCGGCAAGCTTCCGGTAGAGCGCTCCCGCATCGCCGTCGGCTGCCAGTTCGTTCAAGCGATCGACTTTGGCATCGGGGTTGCCCGCTTCCTTCTCGGCCGCAGCGGAGCGCAAGCTTGCGATCACGCCGACGCCGCCGCCTGCCTCCTTGGCAAGGGCGCGAAAAGCGGACGCTGCATCGGCCGGTTTGTCCTCGGCAAGGAGCGTGGTCGCCGCAGCGAGGCTCCGCGCATGGGAGTCGAGCTTGTTCTTCTGATAGGTCTGCCAGCCGATCCCCGCCGACGTGCCGACGACCACGGCCAGACCAGCGCCAATGATATAAGCATTGTAGTGTTTCCAAATCGTCGTCCAGCGATCCTGACGAACCGCCTCATCGACCTCGCGAATGAACTCGTCCGAGTTTCCGCCGTCCCGGCTGCGCATGGCTTAGCCCTATCCTATCTTCGGATCCAGACGTCGTAGGTATGGGACCACCGGCCGTTTGGCAAGGGCGGGATCATCTTCTATATAAGCATGCATCCGCCCGTCTCGTCCTTCGAAGATGATCAGAGCCGCTGCCATGCCCCGATTATTCGTTGCCCTGGACCTTCCCGTCGACATCAAGAATTCCCTGGCAAACCTCGCCCATGGCCTGGGTGATGTGCGCTGGACCTCGGCGGATCAGCAGCATCTTACCCTCCGTTTCATCGGCGAGGTCGACAACGGCCGGGCCAATGACGTCGCCGATGCGCTGTCGCTGGTCCCGGGCATGCCGTTCGAGCTGCAGCTCAAGGGCATCGGCCACTTTCCGCCGCGCGGCGAGCCCAAGGTGCTATGGGCAGGTGTGGCCAAGAGCCGTGAGCTCAAGGATCTGAAACGCCGCATCGACCAGGCCCTGAAGCAGGCCGGCATCGGCGCGGATCAGCAAAAATATACCCCCCACGTCACCCTCGCCCGCCTGCGCCGCCCGCCCACGCAGGCAGGTCTCGCCACCTACCTGATGCGCCAAAGCCTCTACAAGAGCGAGCCTTTTCCCATCAGCGGCTTCCAGCTCTATTCAAGCTGGCTGCAGCCCGAAGGGCCCGACTATCAGCTCGAGGCAAGCTATGAGCTGGTGCCGGGCAGCGAAGACGAGGACTGGGGGCTTTAAGCCGGCGTCCGGTCGGATCGACCCGGCGTCCCGCCGACCGAACCGATCGCCAGCGTCAGGCGTTCACCACTTCTTCATCGCATCGTTGTACGATGCTGATCTGGTCCATGCGATCCTGGGAGTCGACCTCGCCTCTCTTTCATGCCCGGGGGTGGACTCCCAGGGTCGCATGGACCACGAAACAAACTCTGCCATGGCAGGATTAAGATATCGTCAAGTCGGTTTCTTTTGCCGTTCAGACCAGCACCGGCAAGCTCTGCCGACAACATAAACTCTTCCAAGAACTGGTCCGTAGACCCTTGCCGGCGTCGTCGCCTGACCTTCGATAAGGTTGTCGGGCCTCCCGACCCTCGGCTCATTCCCACTCGATCGTGCCGGGCGGTTTGCTGGTGACGTCGTAGGTGACGCGGTTGATGCCTTTCACCTCGTTCACGATTCTGTTCGCCACACGTCCCAGAAAACTCATCTCGAACGGATAGAAATCGGCGGTCATGCCGTCGACCGAGGTGACGGCGCGGAGCGCACACACCCACTCATAGGTGCGGGCATCGCCCATCACGCCGACCGTCTTGACCGGTAGCAGCACCGCGAACGCCTGCCAGATCTCATCGTACAGGCCGGCTGCTCGGATCTCGTCCAGAAAGATGGTGTCGGCCTGTTGCAATGTGGCGACCCTGTCCTCGGTGATCTCGCCGAGAATGCGCACGGCGAGGCCCGGTCCCGGAAAAGGCTGACGGCCGACGAAGCTGTCATGCAGGCCGAGCTCGCGCCCGAGCTCTCGCACTTCGTCCTTGAAAAGTTCACGCAGCGGCTCCACCAGCTGCATGCGCATACGTTCCGGCAGCCCGCCGACATTATGATGCGATTTGATGGTGACGCTCGGGCCTTTGAACGACACGCTCTCGATCACATCCGGGTAAAGCGTGCCTTGCGCCAGAAAATCGACATCGCCGATCTTCTTCAACTCCTTTTCGAACACGTCGATGAAGGTCGAGCCGATGATCTTGCGTTTTCTTTCGGGATCGCTGACGCCTGCGAGGCGCTCCAGGAACAACGTTCCTTCGTTGACATGCACCAGCGGGATGTTGAAATGTCCGCGAAACAGCTCGACGATCTGCTTGCCTTCGCCGGCCCGCAGCAGGCCGGTGTCGACGAACACGCAAGTGAGCTGATCGCCGATCGCCTCATGCAGCAACAATGCTGTCACCGCCGAATCGACTCCGCCGGAAAGCCCGCAAATCACTTTGCCAGCGCCTACCTGTTCCCGCACCCGGGCGATGCTCGCCTCGCGAAACGCCGCCATCGACCAGTCACCACTGCAACCGGCAATGTTGCGCACGAAATTGTACAGGAGAGCAGCGCCTTTGGGCGTATGGACGACCTCGGGATGAAACTGGACGCCGTAAATCTTCCGACGCTCGTCGGCAATCGCGGCAAAAGGCGAGCCGTCCGAGGTCGCGATCACCTCGAAACCCGGCGGCAAGGCGACGATCTTGTCGCCATGGCTCATCCAGACCTGTTCGCTCGTCCCGACATCGAACACGCCGTCGAACAGCGCCGACGATGCTTGAATATCGATGGTTGCTCGTCCGAATTCCCGATGATGACCGATCTCCACCTTGCCGCCGAGCTGGGCGCAGATGGTCTGCTCGCCATAACAGATGCCAAGGAGCGGAACGCCAAGCTCGAAGACGGCCAAGGGCGCTGCCGGCGCGTCGTCTTCGGTGGTGGAGGCCGGACCGCCCGACAAGATGACCGCCTTGGCGCCGAAGTCGCGGACGCGTGCGTCATCAACCGTGCAGGGCAAGATCTCGCAATACACCCCGGCTTCCCGCACCCGCCTCGCAATGAGCTGGGTATATTGGGCACCGAAATCCAGGATAAGAACACGTTCAGTCATTTTTGTTACTCAAGTTTGCGGCGCCGGCCCGCGCCCCCGCCTGAATCCAGGTGAGGGGAGACGTGTCGGTGCTGCCCGAACCAGAAAGTGGCGTTGGGCGGGAACGGGACAGCCTTCGCCGGAGGCTATGATCTGGAAGCCGGGGCCTCGAAGCGGTTCTTGAAGGTGAAGGCGCTGCCGGAGGGGCCGAATTGGCTGAGATGCAACAGGCGCGACGTGCCGTCCAGCGTCGAAGGATGCTCGTCGCTGGGCGTCCACCAGAGCGCCATATGGGGGGATTGGGGCTTTTCGAACCAGTCATAACGGCGTTGCATCACCTTGCTATGAGCCGTCTTGTAGACGAAGTCGAACAACGCATCCACTGTTTCCCAGACCGAGAGATTGATGATCATGCGCGGATCGTCATAGGGCTGGAAGTTGGTGGCATTGCCGCTCTCGTCCTGCAGGCGCCAGATAAAGCCCGGCGCTTGATCGGCCAAGGCGTTGATCTCGTTCAGTTGGTTCATGAAATCGGCAATTCTCGGATCATCCAACGGATAACGGGCCCGGGCGATGTTGACCTGGGCAAGATGGAAAGGCGACGACAGGGGCATTAATACATTCCCGAATAGCTTTAGCTAAAACGCTAGCAGAAAACCTTGGCTTTAGGGAGGTTCCTTCTTGCCATGCGCGCCAACCTGTCCCAGTTATCGGCAAGCCCCCCTCTCCAGACGAGTTGAAAATTCTTGCCAGCATCCTCCGACACCAAAGAAAACATCACGCAACCCGCGTCGGGTCGATGTGGCTTCGTCGCGATCCTTGGCGCCCCCAATGTCGGGAAATCGACGCTTCTGAACCGCCTGGTCGGCACCAAAGTTTCGATCGTCACCCCGAAAGTCCAGACCACCCGCCGCCGCATCCTCGGCATCACGGTGAAGGACGACGCCCAGCTCATCTTCGTCGACACCCCCGGCATCTTCACGCCACGCCAGAACAAGCGCCTGGAACAAGCCATCGTCAAAGCCGCCTGGTCGGCGGCGGCCGACACCGATAACATCCTGCTGGTGGTCGACGCCAAGCGCGGCCTGGATCGCGATACTCAGACGGTCTTGGACGGCCTGAAGCAAACCAACCGCCGGGCCACGCTGGTCCTGAATAAACTTGATCTCGTGAAACCGCCCGCGTTGCTGCCGCTGATCAAGAGCCTCGACGAAACCGGCCTGTTCGAGCACACCTTCGTCATCTCCGCCCAAACCGGCGACGGCTGCGACGACCTTCTGGCCCACCTCCTGACCGATCTGCCGGTGGGCCCCTGGCATTTCCCCGAAGACCAGCTCTCCGACCTCTCCAACCGCGCCCTCGCCGCAGAAATCACCCGCGAAAAACTTTTTTTGGACCTGCACCAGGAACTTCCCTACAGCCTGACGGTGGAGACCGAAAGCTGGGTCGAAAGCCAAGACGGCAAGGAAGTTCGCATCGACCAGGTCATCTATATCGAGCGCGACAGCCAAAAAAGCATCATCCTCGGCAAAGGCGGTCGCCAGATCAAAGCCGTGGGCCAGGCGGCAAGACTGGAGCTGGAAGAGATCCTGGAGATGCGCGTGCATCTGTTCCTGTTCGTCAAGGTGCGGGACAAGTGGACCGATGATCCGGAACGCTATCGGGAGATGGGGCTGGATTTTTCTTAGCTTTTGGCTGGATGCGCAAAACCTCGTAAATTGATAATTCCGATTTTAACGTTCGTTTGCCGGAGGCGTTATCTGGTCCCTGGGATCCCCTGAATCCGAGCCCCGCCCCTTCTTCTCTGCGGGCGGGCGGATTCCCAGGATTCCATGGACCAGAAAGGCCGTCCTATCAGGACTTGGTTAACTCTAGGTTAAGTCGGTGCTGCCAGGACTGCCGCCGGATCAAGCCAATTCTTGGCCCTTTGTCGGTTCTGCTCCATGAGCACGGTCACGAGAGGCCTTGTCATAATTTAAAAATGACTATATTCCTACTTAGAGATCAACGCTCTACAGCACTAGATCCTGTGCGATGATACCAAAGCCCGAAAAACCAAACGAACCCGAGACCCGCGGAATTCCTGGCTTTTTTGACGATAACAGTCGGTTTGAACAACGAGCAATTGACGCTGCCAATGCAATGGCAAGATGAAGGCATCCTTCTCTCCGCCCGCCCGCACGGCGAGGGCGCGTTGGTTCTCCAGGTGCTTACCCTGGAGCGTGGACGTCATGGCGGGCTGGTGCGCGGCGGGGCCAGCCGCAAGAACAAGTCGACCTACCAGCTCGGCAATCGCCTGGCGCTCACCTGGCGGGCGCCGCCTGCCCGATCAGCTCGGCCGTTTCACCGCCGAACTCATCGCACGCCAACGCCGCTCTTGTCATGGATCAGCCGGCGCGGCTCGCAGCGTTACGAAGCGCCTGTGCCCTCGTCGAACGCGCTTTGCCCGACCGCGATCCCCACCCGGATCTTTACAATCTGTTGTGTCAGCTTATTGATATCCTCACAACATCTGGTATGTGGGCGGAAGACTATGTCCGTTTCGAACTCGCCTTGCTCGCCGATCTCGGCTTCGGTCTCGATTCACCACCTGTGCCGTTCGGGTCGGACGCCGACCTCGTTTACGTATCCCCGCGGACGGGGCGGGCGGTGAGCACGGGAGAGGGCGGGGTGTATGAGGATCGGTTGTTGCCGTTACCAGGTTTTCTGATCAGCGACGAGCATGCAATGCCGCCGCCATCCGGACGGTCTACGCTTGACGGGGCCTTTTTGAACGCCATCTCTTTGCCGCTCTCGATCGTCCAGTCCCGGAATCAGCGCCAGGCGCTGATTGATCGGCTGACAGCGCGAAACGAGACGTCCTTCGCTGAAGGTGAAAAAATTGGCTACCGACAAATCGATCGTTCGACCGATCCCCTTCGCCGATGCGCTGTCGGAGCGCTATCTGGCCTATGCGCTCTCCACCATCACCGCGCGCTCGCTGCCTGATGTCCGCGACGGGCTGAAGCCGGTTCAGCGCCGCCTGCTCTACGCGATGATGAAGCTGAAGCTCGATCCCGAGACCGGCTACAAGAAATGCGCCCGCGTGGTCGGCGACGTCATCGGTAAATACCACCCCCACGGCGACACGCTCGATCTACGACGCCATGGTCCGCCTCGCCCAGGATTTCGCGCAGCGCTACCCGCTGGTCGACGGCCAGGGAAACTTCGGCAATATCGACGGCGATAACGCCGCTGCGATGCGCTATACCGAGGCTCGCCTGACTGAAGTCGCCAAGGCGCTGCTCCAGGGCATCGATCAGGACACCGTCGATTTCCGCCCGACCTATGATGGCGGCGACGAAGAACCCGTCGTCCTCCCCTCCGCCTTCCCGAACTTGCTCGCCAACGGCACCACCGGCATCGCCGTGGGCATGGCGACCAGCATCCCGCCGCACAATGCAGGCGAGCTTTGCCATGCCCTGTGCGCGTTGGTCGAAAACCCCGAGACCTCGGTGGACGCCCTGCTCGCCCACGTCCGTGGGCCGGACCTGCCGACGGGTGGGGTGCTGGTCGAAAGCCCGGAAAACATTGCGGACGCGTATCGCACCGGCCGAGGCTCGATGCGCCTTCGCGCCCGCTGGGAGAAGGAGGAGCTGTCCCACGGTCAGTATCAGGTCGTCGTCACCGAGATGCCGTACCAGGTGCAAAAGGCCCGTCTGATCGAGCGCATCGCCGAACTGCTGTCGGCCAAGAAACTGCCGCTTCTCGGCGACATCAGGGACGAATCCACCGAGGACGTGCGCCTGGTTCTGATCCCGCGCTCGCGCACCGTGCCCGCCGATCTGCTGATGGAGCAACTGTTCCGTCAGACCGATCTGGAGACCCGTCTTTCGCTCAATCTGAACGTTCTGGACGGCCGGGGCGTGCCCCGGGTCATGAACTTGAGAGACGTTCTCGCGGCCTTCATCGAGCATCGCATGGAGGTGCTGATCAGGCGGACCAGGTTACCGTCTCGGCAAGATCGAGGATCGCCTCGAAGTCCTCGAAGCCTACCGCATCGCGTATCTCAATCTCGATGAGGTGATCCGCATCATCCGCGAGGAGGACGAGCCCAAGGCCGAGCTGATGGCGACCTTCGAGCTCAACGACCGCCAGGCCGAAGCCATCCTCAACATGCGCCTGCGCAATCTGCGCAAGCTCGAGGAGACTGGCGATCGTCAAGGAGCAAAAGCAGCTGCGCGCCGAGCGCAAGGAACTAAAGGCCCTGCTCTCGGATGAGAGCCTGCGTCGTGCCAACCTCAAAAAGGAGTTCGAAGAGACCATCGAGAAATTCGGGAGCGGCGCGCTCGGCGGAAGGCGAACCAGTCTCGGCGATGCGCCCACGGTCGATCTCGAAGCGCTCGAAGAAGATCGCGGTCGAGCGCCTGCCGGTGACCGTGGTCTGCTCCAAGCTCGGCTGGGTGCGGGTGATGCGCGGCCATATCGAGAACAATGCCGAGCTCAAATACAAGGACGGCGATGCCGAGAACTTCGTCATCAAAGCCCAGACCACGGACAAGCTGATCCTGATCAGCACCGACGGCCGCGGCTACTCTGTTGCCTGTCGATCGATTGCCGGGCGGCACGAGGGCAGGGCGAACCGCTCAGCCTCCAGGTCGACCTCGCCAAGGGCGCCCAAGCCCTCTATCTCACGACCCACCGGGTCAGATGGGAAACTTCTGCTTGCGAGCAGCGACGGGCGCGGTTTCCTCGCGGAGGAAAAGGCGATCGCCGCCCAGACCAAGGCGGGCAAGCAGGTGTTCAACCTCGATCCGCTGGCTAAGTTCCTGGTCGTGACACCGGCCGACGGTGACTACGTCGCCACCGTCGGCTCCAATCGGAAAATGCTGATCTTCCCGGTCGCCGATCTTCCGGTCATGAGCCGTGGCAAGGGCGTGCTGCTGCAGCGCTTCAAGGATGGCAAGCTAACCGATGCCCGGGTGATCACCTTGGAAGACGGCCTCGCCTGGCCCGCCAAGAACGGCACCCGCGTGGTCAAGGCAGCTGAGCTCGATGCCTGGCAAGGCAAACGAGCCAGCGCCGGCCGCATGGTCCCCCACGGCTTTCCCCGCAACAACCGTTTCGACGGCTGACCCGAAACGGCCGCTTCGATGGGTTACTTGGCGTCGGCGTTTTCTGATTGATCGGCTCAAGGCGTCGGGTAGGAAATATCCAGAATCTTCGAGCTCGTCGACACCGCCAGGCTTTCTCACCTCGACGCAGTCCCCGACTTTGGCGCGAAGGAGCGCGCGGGCGACCGGGGAGACCAGGCTGATCTCGCCCTGATCCAGCCTTGCTTCGTCCATGCCGACGATCGTCATCGTCCGCTGGCGGTCCTCTTCGTCCGCAAAGGTCACGGTGGCGCCGAAGAAGACGCGGTCGCGGATGGCCTGCTCGGTTGGATCGACGATTCTTGCTGACTGCAGGCGCTTGATCAGAAACCGCATGCGCCGATCGATCTCGCGCAGGCGTTTCTTGCCGTAGATGTAGTCGCCGTTCTCCGAGCGATCGCCATTGCCGGCCGCCCAGGACACCACCTCGACCACCTTCGGCCGCTCGACGCTGCGCAACTGGTGCAACTCGGCATTGAAGCGCTCAGCACCCGCCGGCGTGAGATAACAATGAGCCCCCTCCGGAAGAGGGGCTGGCCCTTCGTCATCGTCCAAAGGCAACGCCCCCGTAAAAGCCCGGTTCACGATATCATCATCAACATAAGCTCAGTCCCGTCACCGTCCATGCACCACCAGCGCCCCATCATCATGACGAGGTCCAAGTTCAACCTTTCGGCGCTGCCGGCGCCGATGTGATTTCGATGAGGGTGAGAGGGGCAGGGGAGGCGTTGCCGAGGGCATAGGGTGTGTGCGGGGATAGATCGGCGCTTTGACCTGCTTCCAGGCGCAATCGCTGATCGCCGAGGCGAAGGTCGGCGGTTCCCTTGATCACCAGCCAGTGAAGTGTATCGCTGGTGCCATTCGGATGCTCGACGGTTCTGCCCGGCGCAATCTCAAACCGGCGCACCCTGGCCTCATCGGTGGTGTCAAGCGTCGCCACCCGGCCGAAGCTGTGCTCGACGGCACTGTGCTCGATCGCTTCGGATCGGTCGGTGGCGTTAAGGCTGGCCACCACCTCTTTCACCGGCTCGCTCCGGTTGCGGTCGACAACCAGCAAGGCGTCGTCGGTCTCGATAATGGCAAGATCCCTGATGCCCGCACACGCTACCAGGCGATGGCTGGTGTGAACCAGGCAATTCTCGGCATCGTTCAGCAGCACGTCGCCATAGGTTGCATTGCCCTTGGTATCCCGTTCCGACTGCTCCCAGATGCTGTGCCAGGAACCGAGATCGGTCCAATCGGGGTTGCAGGGGACCACGGCAATGCGCGTTGCCCGCTCCATCACTGCCTTGTCGATCGGCGCGGAAGGGATTTTTTCGTATAAGGATAACGGCGTCTCAATGCTACCGTCGTCATGTTCGATCGCGGCATCGAAGGCCTGCTTGGTCGCCGCCAGGATCGTCGGCTCATGGGCGGCAAGCTCTTCGAGAATGCGGTCGGCGCGGAACAGGAACATGCCGCTGTTCCAATAGTAACCTCCGGCCTTCAGCATGGCGTTCGCGGTGGCAAGATCAGGTTTTTCGACGAAACGATCGACCCGAAGTACCGCGGACTCGGTGCCGATCGGCATGCCGGCCTTGATATAGCCATAGCCGGTCTCGGGTCTTGTCGGCGAGATGCCGAAAGTCAAGAGGTCGCCGTCTGCGGCCACGGGCAACGCGTCGCGCACCGCCTGATCGAGGGCGGCCTGGTTGCGGATCAGATGATCGGACGGGCAGACCCAAAGAACGGCATCCGGGCCGAATTTTTCTTGCACATGCAGGGCTGCGAGAGCGATCGCGGCGGCGGTGTTGCGGCCGGTCGGCTCCAGCAAGCGATGCCGGATGAGATCGGGATCGATCTCGGCGAGCTGCCGGCGGATCAGAAGGTCCTGCGCTGTCGACGCCACGATGACCAGCCGCTCGGGCGGGGCCAAAGCGAGCAGTCGTTTGGCGGTGAGCTGCAGCAGGGATTCCTCGCCGATCAACTTGGCGAGATGCTTCGGCATGGTTTCCCGACTGACCGGCCAAAGCCGGGTGCCGGCGCCGCCGGCCAGGATCACCGGCACGATCAATGTCATAAACAACTCTCCGTCTCGATCGCCGGCATGATCTCCTCGCGGCGGTAGGTCGTATGAAGATCTAGCGTTGACATCATGGTGGCGAGCAAAAATTCAAGAGCGCATTGATAGCGAATTTGGTGAGAGGTGCTACCCTCTAATTGACGAATTGGCGAAAACCACATTTGAGCGCTGGTTTTTTACCTCATTGGTTTGTGCAAAATTCGAAGCCATGTTAGTGGGGCGCTTGTGGTGATGAACGAGGAACGTCGATGGCAACGACCAAACAGATCTTAATTATCGACGATGATGCCGCTCTGCGAAGTTCACTTGCCGAGCAGCTCGAGCTCCATGAGGGGTTTGTTGCCCTTCAGGCCGAGACCGGCGAAAAGGCACTCGAGCTGGTGAAGGAGCACCATTTCGAGGTCATCCTGATGGATGTCGGGCTGCCGGACACCGATGGCCGTGACCTCTGCCGTCTGATGCGCCGGCAAGGCATCAAGACCCCGGTGATCATGCTGACTGCCCATGACAGCGATGCCGATACCATTCTCGGCCTCGACAGCGGGGCCAACGACTATATCCCGAAACCGTTCCGTCTCGGCGTTTTGCTGGCAAGGGTGCGGGCGCAGCTCAGGCAGTTTGAGCTGTCCGACGATGCGACCTTCCCGATCGGTCCCTATGCGTTCCGTCCGAGTGCCAAGATCCTGACCAACAACGAGAACGACAAGAAGATCCATCTCACCGAGAAAGAGACGGCGATCCTCAAGTATCTCTATCGCATGGGCGATCGGCCGGTGCCGCGGGATGTGCTGCTGGACGAGGTCTGGGGCTACAATGCAGGTGTCACCACCCACACGCTGGAGACCCACATCTATCGCCTGCGCCAGAAGGTCGAGCCCGACCCGACCAACGCGCAAATCTTGGTCACAGAGCCTGGCGGCTATCGTCTGGTGCGCTGACTTTTTTGGTATTTTGGCTCAGGTGGCACCGGTCCTCTCCCCACCCAGCCAAGCTTATTGGATCAGGACGGTTCCAGCCTTTCCATATGCCAACGCAGCTTGACCTGAAGCCTGAAGCCGGGATCATGGGTAAGCGTTACTAAAAAGGGTTTGGAGGCCATGGGGAAAACCTTGCGTGGTGCGGTGATCGGCTGCGGTTTTTTTGCGGCCAATCACTTGAACAGCTGGCGGCAGATGGAGGACGTCGATCTCGTTGCCGTCTGCGATAGGGACGAGGGCAAGGCGAAAGCTGCAGCCGCGACGTTCGGTGTTCCCAGGAGTTACACCGATGCCGCCGAGATGCTGGCGGCGGAAAAACCGGATTTCGTCGATATCGTGACCACCATGCCGACCCATCGGCCCCTGGTCGAGCTGGCGGCCTCCTTGGGCATTCCGATAATCGTGCAAAAGCCGTTCGCGCCAACCATCGCCGATTGCCATGCCATGGTGAACGCTGCGGCCGCTGCCGCCGTGCCGCTGATGGTGCATGAGAATTTTCGCTTTCAGACCCCGCTCAAAGCTGTGCGGAGTGTCCTGGATGAGGGTGTGATTGGTAAGCCGTTCTATGGCCGCATCACCTGGCGGACCGCCTATGACGTCTATGCCAACCAACCCTATCTGGCGACCGAGGAGCGGTTTATCATCCTGGATCTGGTGATCCACCTTCTGGACGTGGCGCGCTTTCTGTTCGGCGAGGTCGACGGTCTTACGTGCCGGACCGCGAGCGTCAAGCCCGGGATCAAGGGCGAGGATTCGGCAGTCTTGCTGCTCGGCCACGAAAGCGGCACCGCTTCGGTTATCGAAGCGACCTATCAAAGCCGCCAGGATCCTGATCCCTTCCCGCAAACCCTGATCCAGATCGACGGCGCCGACGGCACCATCGCGCTCACGCCCGACTATCAGCTCCAGGTCGTCAGCCCTGCCGGCACGATGCGCCGATCGGTCGAGCCGGCCCTGCTGCCCTGGGCGAAAAAGCCCTGGCATCTGGTCCAGGAAAGCGTGCTGGCGACCCAACGTCATTGGGTGGATTGTCTGAAGAACGGGCGGGAGCCTGATACCTCGGGCGCGGACAACCTCAAGACCTACGCGCTTTGCGAGGCGGCTTACGCCTCGGCGGCGCGCGGTAAAACGGTCGATCCCGCTTCGATGCTCGCGGGCTCATGACCATGCAGGACCATGCGCGAGCCGTCGTCACCTATTACGACACCCACCCGATCAACCAGCATCAGATTCTGGAAAAGCTGGACCGGGACGGTCATGCTCTGGACAGCCTGAGCGAGGCGGTCCTGCAGCATTACGATCAGGATCACTATGGCGGGCTCGAGGCGACCGAGCGTCTGGCGAGCGACGCTGGCATTGAGGCGTCCCATCACGTGCTCGATGTCTGCAGCGGCATGGGCGGCCCGGCGCGCTACCTCGCGCATCATCGGGGCTGCCGGGTCACGGGCCTGGATCTCACCGAGAGCCGGATCGAGGGCGCTAGACACTTGACCTCGCTTACCGGGCTCGATCATCTCGTCGAGTTCTATCGGGGTGACGCCCAGGCCATGCCGTTCGAAGATGCCTCCTTCGACATCGCCTTCAGCCAGGAGGCCTGGCTGCACGTGCCGGACAAGGCAGCCGTGGTCAGAGAATGCGCAAGGGTACTCAGGCCAGGCGGCGTGATCGCGTTCACCGATCTTGCCGAGATCGAGCCCTTGGCGGCAGAGGCGATGACGAGGCTTGGTCCCGCTTTGGCCTCGGTCAATTTTGGCACGTTCGAACAATATCGTTCCTGGCTCCTGGCCAACGGCTTCGAGATCACGGTCGAATTCGATCGCAGCGAGGAGCTGAAGGTGATCCTCACCGAGCGCTTGGCGATGTACAAGAAGCTGGGCGGCCAGACCCGCGATCGGTTCGGCGAGGAACGCGAAAAGGAATGGGAGGAAGGCTACACGTTCTTCGTTGACACGGTGGTTGCCGGTCGCTTGGGTGGCTGTCGTTTCGTTGCGCAAAAGCGCGATTAGCGGCATATCGGATCAAGCGGGCTCAGTCTCACTGCTCTGATTCGCCTCGCCTTGGCAGGCGCCTTCGACGTCATGTTGACCCTGTCCTGGCAGGTCTGTTTCCTGGTTCATGCTATCCTGGGAGCCGGAACCCGGTCCTCTTGCTCTGGCGAGCAGGCGAGTGCCGGGATCGCATGGACCAGACCACCATCCTCGGGGGAAAGCATGGAGGAAGGATGAACCCTGCTGATGGGAGAGTGGAACAGGTTGATCTGACGCTGCTCCGGGGTTTTTGTGACGCTGCCTGACATACGTTCAAACCAACTGACACCAGACCAATAAGGAAGCATCAATGTCCGACGCCAAGCTAACCATGAAAGAACTCGCCGCCCTTGCCGAATTCGACACGCCGACCATCTGCAACGCACTGGAGGTGGTGGCGCCGGAGCGGCGCACCGTGGGCTTCACCACCGAGACCATGGTTTGTCCTTTTCCTGATCGGAAGCCCATGGTCGGCTACGCCCGCACCGGCATGGTGCGCGCGATGGAAAAGCCCAATCTCGACAAGGCGGCGATGCGCAAGGGTCGTTTGGACTATTACCGCTACATGGCGGATGGCGATCTGCCGAAGATCGTGGTGCTGCAGGACCTGGACTCGAAAAAAGGCTTTGGCTGCTATTGGGGCGAGGTGAACACCGCCATTCATAAAGGTCTGGGCTGCGCTGGTCTCGTGACCGATGGCGGGGTGCGTGATCTCGATGCGGTGGCGCCGGGCTTCGATATTCTCTGCGGCAAGATCACGCCGTCCCACGCCTGGGTGCATCCGGTCTCCTTCGGTGGCCAGGTCGATGTCTTCGGCATGATCGTCTCTTCCGACGATCTTGTTCATGCCGATCGTCACGGTGCCGTCGTCATCCCCCATGCGGTGGCGCGTGACGTGGTGGCCGCAGCTCAGCTTTGCGGGCGGCGCGAAGAGCCCATTCTGGCCGCGGCCAGGAGCGCTGACTTTTCGATGGAGAAGCTGGAGCAGGCGCTAGCCGCTGCCGATGAAATCCACTGATGATGAGGTCCTGCGCGAGCCTCGATCATGCCTGGCCTTGATCTCCTGATACCGTTCGCGCTGGCGACCGCCGTCTTCGCCTATTTTCCGGGACCTGCGCTGCTTTATACCGCAGCGCAGACCCTGGCGGGCGGGCGGCGCGCCGGGTTTATGGCGGCGCTTGGTATTCATTTGGGCTGCTATGCTCATGTTCTGGCGGCAGCCTTCGGCTTGTCCGCCATACTGCAATATGTACCTGAGCTTTATCTTGCCCTTAAATTTGCAGGTGCTGCTTATCTGATCTGGCTTGGTATTTCGATGCTGCGGCAAAAGCCGAGCGCGAACACCATGCTCGATCAACCCTCAAAGACGGCAACTCGACGCGCGTTGCTCGAGAGCATGATCGTCGAGATTTTGAACCCCAAGGTGGCCCTCTTCTTCATCGCCTTCCTGCCGCAATTCGTTGACCCCGAAGCGGCGCTGCCGATCGGTCTGCAGTTTCTGATTTTGGGGATGATCGTCAACTTCTCGTTCAGTTCGGCTGACATCGTGGCGATTTTCCTGACCGACCGGGTCTTGCGCAGTGTCAAGAGCTCAAGCCTGGGCGTCCGGTTTGCTCGCGCTGCAGGCGGCCTGATTCTGATGGGGCTCGGTCTTCGCCTTGCTTTGGTTCGGGACTGACGCCTCGTTGCTTGGATAGGCGTTCAGGCGATTGACGAGGCGGATCTTCCCCGCCAAAGTTAAAAAACAACAAGAAGTGGCCGGAGAAGCTTGCCGGCCCCGAGACAGGGAGACCAGGTGATCGATCCCGTGCTTGATCCGGGACTTTTGGCAGCGAAGCCTTGCAGCCTCTGCGCTGTGGAGGCTTTCTCTTCTGTTGTCTCGCCTGGCCCGTTGGTGCTTCGCTACATTCATGGGATTCGAGAGCCGGTTCACGATCTCTCTGGTTTCGCATCAACCATTCCGAACAGATCTGATCGATCCATTTGGATCGATGCACCTGCAGCAAACTTTATCAGGAGAGGGATCCCATGGCAGCGCCTGGCTTAAAAGCGATGGCCAAATCGCGCGATGTGAAGATTGGTCATTTTATTGTCGAGTTCGCCACGCCCGGCATCGGCCAGATTTTGAAGGGTGCCGGCTGCGATTTTGCCTTGTTCGACACGGAACATTCCGGCTTCAGCTTCGAAACCATCAAGAGCGTGTTGCGCTACATGCAGGCGGCTGATCTGCCGACCATCGTCCGTGTGCCGTCGATGGAATACAACCACATCGCGCGCGCCGCCGACATGGGAGCGGAAGGCGTGATGGTGCCGATGGTGGGCACCGCCGATCAGGCGCGGCGAAATCCTGAACAGCCTGAAATATTACCCCGAAGGCGGACGCGGCGTGGCGCTGGGCATTGCCCATGACCGCTATACCCAGGGACCGACCATGGAAAAGCTGGCAGCCGCCAACAAGCGCACCTGTTTGTTCGCCCAGATCGAGACCGCCGCAGGGGTAGAAAACGCCGACGAGATCGCCGCGGTCGATGGCGTCGACTGCCTGTGGATCGGCCATTTCGATCTTTCCGCCTCGCTCGGCATCCCCGGTGAGTTCGAGCACAAGCTGTTCAAGGATGCGGTGAAGACCGTGACCAAGGCCTGCGAGAAGCACAATAAGGCTCTTGGCCGCCTCGTGCCGACGGTCGAGGAGGGGATCAAACTCAACCGCGCCGGCCACGATTTTATCTGCTATTCTGGTGATGTCTGGACGCTGCAGCAGGCGGTCGGCTCGGCGGTCACGGCAATTCGGGACGCCGCTGATAAACGGAAGACCCGTGTCCGACCAGCCGCCAAGGCCGCAGCGAAGCCAGCGAGCAAAACCGCCGCCGCGGCCAAGCGCGGGCCGGCAAAAAGCCGATCGAGAGCCAAGAAGGCATAACGGCCTCTGGCCCGGTCAGGGATGGTGATCGAGGGGGAATGGTAATGAGCAGCTTTCGGGTAGCGTTGAGCGGCGACTTCAAGAAGGCCGACGGCAGTCCGGCCTTTCCGGATTTCGATCTCTCGCCCCTCGATGACAACCCCGCCGTCGAGTACGACTACATTCCGGTCAATGGCGTGGTCAAAGCCGAAGCGCTGGAAGGCTTCGATGCGCTGATCCTTCTGGTGCCGCGGATCGAGCAGATAAGCTTTCCCGAGGACGGCCGCCTTTCGGTGATCGCCCGCTTCGGCGTCGGCTACGACAATGTCGATCTCAAGGCCTGCTCGGATCATGGCTGCGCCCTAGCGATCACGCCGGATGGCGTGCGCCGGCCGGTGGCCGTCTCGGTGATCACCTTCATGCTGGCTCTTGCCGGCAAGCTGACGGTCAAGGACAAGCTCACGCGCCTGGGACCAAAAGGCTGGGCAAAGCGCAACATCCATATGGGGGTTGGCCTGGTCGGCCGTACCCTCGGTTCGCTCGGCATCGGCAATATCGGCGCCGAAGTGTTCCGCATGGCCAAGCCGTTCGACATGAAGTTCATCGCCCATGATCCTTATGCCAACCCGAAAGTCGCGCGGGAACTCGGGATCCGGCTGGTCAGTCTGGAGGAGCTGTTCTTGGAGGCCGATGTTCTCTCGATCAGCTGTCCCTTGAGTGAGGAGACCTATCATGTCGTCAATGCCGAACGCTTGGCGCTGATGAAGCGCAGCGCTTTCATCATCAACACATCGCGTGGTCCGGTGATCGATCAAAAGGCGTTGACCAAAGCGCTTGAAGATGGACGGATCGCGGGCGCCGGTCTCGATGTGTTCGAGGAGGAGCCAAGCCCTGCCAACGACCCGCTTTACAAGCTCGACAATGTCATCTTGGCACCCCACTCGCTTTGCTGGACCGACCAGTGCTTTGCCGGCAATGGGGCGGCTGACATCAAGGCGGTGTTCGACGTCATGCATGGCCGGGTGCCAACCGGCGTGGTCAATCGCGATGTGCTGGATCAACCGGACTGGCAGGCCAAGCTTGCCGCGTACAAAAAAGAATTTGGCGGCTGATGGCCGGCCATTGGATTGTTTGACATGCGATCATGCGCATTCATGTTTCGATCAGGGAGGTAACAATGATCAAGAAACTCCAACTTGGCCTGACCGCGGTGGCGGCTATGGTCCTGGCGGGGCAGGCCTACGCCCAGTCCGCTGCCGAAACGGCAGTGGAAGCGGCGAAGGAATTTGCCGGTACCGAAATTACCATCGTCTGGGAAGCGGGGCTGCAAGCCCTCGATCCGCTCAATTTCTCCGGGCCCAAATGGAAAGAATTGACCGGGATCGACGTCAAGGTGATCGAGGTGCCTACCGCCGAGATGTTCACCAAGATTCTCCAGGAGCACCGCGCCGGCACCGGGGCGTATGACGCCCTCAATGTCATTCCGTCCTGGATGTCGGATCTGGCGCGCGCCGGCGCTTTGGAGCCGCTCGACGACTATGTCGACAAATATGGCTATCGCGACGAGCTCCAGGAGATCGCCCCGGTCTACCGCGACAATCAGATGAAGGTCGGCGACACCATCTACGGTTTCCCCGATGACGGTGACGTTTTCCTCTTTTATTATCGGAAAGATATCCTGGAAGAAAACGGTTTGGCCGTGCCAACCACCTGGGAGGAGTTTGCGACCACTGCCCAGACGCTCACCGACAAATATGCACCTGAGATGTATGGAGCAGCATTCTTCCGCGATGCGCCCTATGCCCAGTTCATGTTCCAGGAGCGCTTCCGCACCGAGGGCGGCAAGTTCTTCGACGAAGAGACCATGAAGGCCACGGTCAACAGCGAGGTCGGCGTTCAGGTGTTCGAGGCGATGCGCGAAGAGAACAAGTTCATGCCGCCCGGCGTCGAGAGCTGGGGCTTTGTCGAGAACCTTGCGGCGTTTCTGGCCGGCGATATCGGCGATGACCATCTCCTGGCCGCCCTATGGCCGCTGGGCTGCCGGCTACGGCACCGATGAGGAGGCGCTCTCCTGGGTGCCGAAATCGGAGATCGCCGGCAAGGTCGGCTACGCGCTGCCGCCGGGCGGCCACCCGCAGCTCGCCGCCGGTTTCTCGCTCAGCGTCTCGGCATCCTCCAAGAACAAGGAGGCGGCCTATCTCTTCATTCAGTGGCTGAACTCCAAGGACATCTCGCTGGAGCGGGTGCAGCTGCCCTATGCTCTCCGCGATCCCTTCCGCGACAGCCATTTCACCAGCGAAGAGTACAAGTCCCGCTGGGCCGAGGCGCCGGAATATCTGGAGGCCTTGCAGCAAGGTGCTGTCAGCGGGCTCCTGGACCTGTCCCTGATCCAGACCGACAAATATGAGGAGGCGCTTCGCCAGGGCATTTCCCGGCTTTGGGCCGGCGAGGACGCACAGACCATCCTCGACGATGTCGCCGCCCAATGGGATGCCGTGACCGAGAAGATCGGTGTTGACAAACAAAAGGAGGCCTATGTCGATTGGGCGTCCAAGCCGAACGCCTATCCACAATAGGGGCGAGCCGCCCCGGGGCTCAATGTCGGCCGAGATGCTGACACCACCGACAATCCTACCCAGTGCCGTCATGCCCGGGCTTGACCGGGACATGACGGCCAGAGGGACGAGGCTCAGAGCTCGATTGGTTGCCTGGTAATGGCTATCGCCACCCCCACCGCCGTCGGCGGCGGCCAGAACCGGGCCGTCGGCGATCGCAACTTCAAATATTTTCTGATCTGGCCGGCCGTACTGATCATGCTCCTGATCGGTCTGTTTCCTATCTTGTACACGCTGGCTGTCAGCTTTCAGAACATCAACATGCTGGAGGAGGACACCTCTTTTTCCGGCCTGATGCACTATGCAGCGCTGTTCAAGGACAGCCGGCTATTGTGGTCGATCCTGCACACGCTGATCTTCACCGCGATCGCGTTGCCGCTCGAGTTGATCCTTGGCATGGCCATGGCGTTTTTGTTTCTGGAGCGCATGCCCGGCCGGCAGATCTTCGTGGCCCTTTTGGTGCTGCCCGTGATGATCTCGCCGATCGTTGCCGGGGCCACCTGGCGGCTGTTGTTCGACAATCGTTTCGGCCCGATCAATCAGATCCTGGGATGGATCACCGGTGACACCCAGACCATTCTCTGGCTGATCAATCCCACCTTCGTTTATCCAGCGATCCTGCTGGCCGAGATTTGGCAATGGACGCCCTTCATGTTTCTTTTGCTGCTCGCTGGTCTGTCCAATGTCGACCAGTCCCAGCTGGAGGCGGCAGAACTCGATGGCGCCGGCTGGTGGCGTACCTTCTGGAAAATCGTGCTGCCCGCCATCCGTCCCGTCCTGGCGATCGCGCTCCTGATCCGCGCCCTCGATCTGTTTCGCCTGTTCGACGTGGTCTGGGCGCTGACCAAGGGTGGACCCGGCACCATGACGGAGACGATCTCGATCTACGCCTACGTCCAGGGCTTCCAGCAATTCGAAACCAGCTACGCCGCCGCCATCGCGATCATGATTATTTTGTTACTTTCAGTGATTGTCATCCTGGCCCTGAAGCGCATGGAAATAGCAAGGTGAGCGCGACCGCAAAGTCGCCGCAGCCGGCCGTCGCCGGCTGGCGCAGGCGTGCGCGGGTGAGGTTGGCGTGGCGCTATCTCGGTGCCGTGCTGGTGACGATCGTGTTCCTGTTCCCGATCTACTGGCTGTTCACCATCTCCTTCAAGACGCCGGAAGAGATCTTTGCCTCGCCGCCGGCCTGGTACGCCAAAAGCCTGCAATGGGCGAACTATGCGGTGCTGTTCAAGGACGGCGATGCGGTCACCGTCTGGAACAGCCTGGTGGTTGCCGGCATCTCCACCGTATTCGCCATGGGCATCGGCACCATCGCCGCCTATTCGATCGCCCGCTTCAAGACCGGCGGCGACAATCTCGCGATCTGGATCATCTCCCAGCGCATGATCCCGCCGATCGTCGTCGTTTTTCCAGTCTTTCTTCTCTATGTCTGGCTCGGCAAGTTCGGCCTCGCCTGGATCGACAGCTATCATGGCCTGATCATTCTTTATACCGCCTTCAACCTCCCTTACGTCATCTGGATGATGCGCGGCTATATCGAAGACATCCCGCTGGAGCTGGAGGAAAGCGCTTTGGTCGACGGGCTGACCCGCTTCCAGGTTCTGTGGAAGGTGGTGTTCCCGATGGCGCGCGCCGGCCTCTTTGCCACCGCCGTCTTCACCTTCGTGTTCGCCTGGAACGATTTCATTTTCGCGCTGGTGCTGACCCGGACCGATGTGACGACGTTCCCGGTGCAGGTCACCCACTATTTCGGCGGCCAGTCCAATTTCTGGGCCAAGATTGCCGCGATGAGCGTGCTCGGCACCGTGCCGATCTTCATTGCCGTCGCCGTGCTACAGCGCTATCTCGTGCGCGGAATTTCTCTGGGAGCGGTCAAGGGATGAACCGATGAAACTAACCTACGATAAAGTCGTTGTTCGTCCCGTCCTGGTGCCGCTAAGCCGCACCGTGGTTTCGCGGGTTGGCGACTACACCGAATGGCCGCTTGTTCTGATCGATCTTCACACCAAGGAAGGTATCGTCGGCCGAAGTTACCTCGAACCTTACATTGCAAAGTCGGCGCGCTATCTGGTGCCGATGCTGGAGGATCTGGCGACAATCTTTCATGATCGACCGGTGGCACCGGTCGATGACTTCAAAACGGGCGTCAACAGCCTGCATCTGGTGGGACGCGAGGGCCTGTCGCAGATCGCGGTTTCCGGCATCGACATGGCGGCCTGGGATGCCCTCGCCAAGGCGGCCGACATGCCGCTTTGCCAATATCTCGGCGGCACGCTCGGACCTGTCCCCGCTTACAACTCCAACGGCCTTTGGTTGACCCCGCTGAAGACGTTGCAAAAGGAAACCAAGGAGTTGGTCAAGGAAGGCGGCTTCACCGGCCTCAAGCTCAGGCTCGGCCGGGAGACGTTGGCGGATGACGTCGAGGCGATCCGTCTGGTGAGGAAAGCCGCCGGCGCTGACATCAAACTGATGTGCGACTTCAATCAGGCCCAGACGCTGGGCGATGCGCTGGTCCGCTGCAATGCACTCGACGATCAGGGGCTCTACTGGTTCGAGGAGCCGATCGTCTATGACGATTTCGACGGCTACGCCAGGCTCGCCCAGGATCTCGAGACGCCGCTGCAGATTGGCGAAAACTTCTTCGGCCCGCGCTCGATGTACCGGGCGCTGCAGAGAGGTGCCTGCGACTATGTGATGCCGGATCTGATGCGGATCGGCGGGGTCACCGGCTGGCTGCGCGCGGCCGCGATCGCCGATGCCGCCGGCATCCAGATGTCGACCCATCTCTACCCGGAGGTCAACTGCCACCTGATGCGCGCCACACCCACCGCCCACTGGCTGGAATGGCAGGACTGGTCCCACCCGATCGTGAAAGAGCCGTTCGAGG
>CAWBCX010000027.1:0-10558 GCA_963787265.1 uncultured Alphaproteobacteria bacterium
AAAGCACGCCGAAGAGGCCGCCGACATCTTCAAGGAGCACGGCGCCTTGAACATCGTCGAATGCTGGGGCGACGATGTTCAGGATGGCGAGGTGACGTCGTTTCCGATGGCGGTGAAGAAGAAGGACGACGAGACCGTGGTCTTCTCCTGGATCCTCTGGCCGTCGCGCGACGTTCGGGAGAAGGCGTGGAAGGCGATCATGGAGGACCCGCGCATGCAGCCGGATCAGAACCCGATGCCGTTCGACGGCAAGCGCATGATCTATGGCGGCTTCGAGCCGATCGTCGAGAAGTAGGCAGGCGCCGCCACGCCTGTCCGGTTCGACCACACCATCGTCTGGGTCGAGGACGGCGAGGCGTCCGCGGGCATTCTCGCTCGGGGCCGGGCCCGCCTGGCCCCACACGGTGGAGGCCATTTCAGGTGGTTGCGACCGAAAACGGCGTCAACGTCGATTTCATGGATAGGGACGGCAAGATCAGGACGCAGCCCTATGCGTTCCTGGTCGGCTCGATTTGATGCGTGTTGCAGAATGATCTATCGTCGGCCGAAGCCATAGGCAGGATCTGAAATCGGCGGAGGCCAGTGATGAGTGACCAGAACAACCCGAAAACCGTGCACAAGCCGCTCGGCATGTACAGCCACACCATCAAGGTGCCAGCGAGCGCCGAATGGCTGGTGATTGCCGGGCAGGTCGGCATGAATGCCAAGGGCGATATTGCCAACGGCGCGAAGCGGCAAACGGAACAAGCCTTGAAGAACGTCCTGGCCTGTCTGCGCGCCCACCGAATGACCAAGGAGCATCTGATCAAGCTCACTATTTATCTCACCGATGCCCGTCACATCGAAGACATGCGCGCCGCCCGGTCCAAGGTGCTCGGCGACACCGTGCGCCCGACCTCGACCCTGGTCATCATCGACGGCCTGGCGGCGCCGGAGTTCCTGGTGGAGGTGGAGGCCTGGGCAGCGAAGGCGTAGGGTTTCATCCTCCGGGACCCCGTTGGCAGCGCCGCATGTCGAACGAAGCCTGGGTTAAGCGACGGCCGAACTCCTGCGCCCCTCCGCTGACGAAGGCGCCGGCGGCTTGCTGGCCATCGCTTGCCGGGAGGGTGTTTTCAAGTGCCGGATCGACTTAAGCGCAGCCAATGATGTTCGCGTTCATGGAGGTCTCTGCCGGCGACGATGGGTCGGGAGAGAATGAGGAGTTCGCACTTCACCGCGCCTGCCCCCTTGTCCTGCCTCGGGATCGATCGGTACCGAGACATGCTCGTGGATGACGAGCCAGTGGCCGTCGATCCTGTGGCAACCAGCCGTGACGCGCGTCCAGGTTCCTCCCGCGGAGGGTTTCTCGCCGGCCGGCTGGATGGCGCCCTTGTCGGAATCGGGCATACTGGTTCGTCCTTTGGTAGGATCGCGAAGGAAAAGCCATGCTTTACGCCGTGCTCATCTATGACGACGAAGAAGTGGTCGGGGCGCTGCCCAAGGCGGCGCTCGATCGGCTGATTGCCAACCACGAAGACGTACAGGAAAAACTCGCAGCGGACGGCAAGCTCGGTCCTGTCGTTCGCCTGATGCCGACGACCGCCGCCACGACGCTTCGCCAAGGCGGCGAGGCGGTGATCCTCGATGGGCCATTCGCCGAGACCAAGGAGCAGCTGCTGGGGTTCTATCTGGTCGACTGCGCTACTCTTGACGAAGCGACCGACGCGGCGAGGCAGATCGGCGGGGCCTGCAACGCGCGGGCACTCGAGATCCGTCCAATTCACCTGTTCTATCCGGGAATCGGCATCAGGTGACCGAGATCGGCTGGATCGGCACCGCGCTGACCGGCGCACGCCCGCGGGCACTGGGGGCGCTGCTGCGCTACTTCCGTGATCTCGACAAAGCGGAGGAAGCGTTCCAGGAGGCTTGCCTGCGCGCGCTGAAGCTCTGGCCGATGAAAGGCCCGCCGCGCGACCCCGCGGCCTGGCTCACCATGGTCGGGCGCAATGCGCTGCTCGATGACATCCGCCGTCAGAGCAAATCCGAAGCGCTGCCCGACGAGGCGCTCCTCTCGGATCTGGATGATGCCGAGGCGGATCTCGTGGAGCGGCTCGACGGCGCCCATTATCGGGACGACATCCTGCGGCTGCTGTTCGTCTGCTGCCATCCCGACCTGCCGGCGACCCAGCAGATCGCGCTGGCGCTACGTCTGGTCTCCGGCCTCACAGTCAAGGAGATCGCCCGCGCCTTCCTAGTGAATGATCGGGCGATGGAGCAGCGCATTACCCGGGCCAAACGCCGTGTGGCGGCGGCCGATCTTCCCCTGGAAACCCCGAGCCCGGTCGAACGCGACCAGCGCCTCGCGACCGTCGCCACCATGGTCTATCTCCTTTTCAACGAGGGCTATGCGGCGAGCGGCGGCGACGCCCATATTCGAACGCCGCTCTTAGAGGAAGCGATCCGTCTCGCCCGGCTGCTACTGCGGCTGTTTCCCTCGGAGCCGGAGATCATGGGACTGCTGGCGCTGTTGCTGCTGCAGCATGCGCGGGCACCGGCGAGGCTGGACGACGAGGGGGCGATCGTGCTGCTGGAGGATCAGGATCGCAGCTTCTGGAACCGCGCCATGATCGCCGAGGGGCTCGCCCTGCTCGACAAGGCGGTGCGCCACCAGCACCGGGGGACCTACCAGGTCCAGGCGGCCATTGCCGCCATGCACGCCCGAGCATCCCGGCCGGAAGACACGGACTGGGCGGAGATCGAGCAGCTCTACGCAGCTCTGGAACGGCTGCAGCCCTCGCCGGTCGTCACGCTCAACCGCGCGGTCGCGGTCGCCAAGGTCCATGGTCCGGCGGCGGCGCTCGCCCTGATCGAGCCGCTCGCCGAGCCGCTGGACGGCTACTTCCATTTCTTCGGGCTCAAGGGCGCCCTGCTGATGCAGCTCGGCCGGGCGGACGAGGCGCGCCAAGCGTTCGAGCGTGCGATCGGCCTAGCCCACACGCCGGCCGAAGCCGCCCATATCCGCCTGCATCTCGACCGGCTCATGAAGGACAGCCGGCCCGGCTGACGGGTTCAGATTTCGCTGGAGCGCACTTCGACCAGGTGCAACCGATATCGGCTCAGTGATCTCCAATGTCCGCCAGGCGTTCAGCATCAGGGAGCGCTGCATGCCTGGATGATATTCGAAGGCTGCTTGTTGGCATTCATATCCAAATAGGAGAAACCTGATGCTGTACGCGATCCTTTGCTATCACGACGAAGCCGTGGTTGACGCCTGGACCCAGGAGGAGGACGACGCCGTTCTCACCAAACGGGCGCTGGTGACCGAAGAGCTTGCGGCCGCCGGCCGGCTCGGACCAAGCATG
This sequence comes from uncultured Alphaproteobacteria bacterium, assembly GCA_963787265.1. Lineage (GTDB taxonomy): Bacteria > Pseudomonadota > Alphaproteobacteria > Geminicoccales > Geminicoccaceae > JANQPX01. The sequence continues at coordinate 3,342 of CAWBCX010000027.1, forward strand.
CGGCTGATGTCGACCCCCTCGGCGACGTTCGTCCGTTCAGGCAAGGAACCGCTGGTGGTGGACGGGCCGTTTGCCGAAACCAAGGAACAGATGCTGGGCCTCTACGTCGTCGACTGCGCGACGCAGGAGGAGGCGAACGATATCGCCCGCGCGCTCGGCCGGGACGAGACCGGCAGCTTCGAGATCCGTCCGGTCCGCCTGTTCAAGCCGGGCAGCATCCAGGGCTGACGGCGATCGGCCCCTAAAAATATCGGTCCATTGACCGGATCGCTACCTATGTCGACAATTGAGCTTCGTGGCGTCGCAGGCATCAAGGGCATGCTCTCTTGATCGAGGCCGATCATGAGCGGCACTCATCCCCTGAGCTGGTCACTTATGCTATGAGATGGGATGAACGACACCATAAGCGGGCGCCCACCTTGAAAATCAGCCAGGTCCTGGCAGGACGACAAACGGAAACCCCGTTTCTGTTGATGCGCGGCGGGACATCGCGCGGGCCTTACTTCAGGCGCGAGGATCTGCCGGAGGACCCTGAAACGCTCAGCCAGGTGCTGATGGCGTGATGGGTGCCGAACATCCTATCAACATCGGCGGCATTGGCGGCGGAGCAGCGGTCACCATCAAGGTCGCGATGCTATCCCGCTCGGATCATGACTGGGCAGAGATCGATTATTGTTTCTTTGCCCAGGTAGTCACCCGCGAACGTCTGGTCGACTTCGAGCCAAGCTGCGGCAATATCCTTATCCTTTCCGGGGTCGGGCCGGCCGCGATCGAGATGGGCCTGATCGAACCATCGGACCCGCAAACCACGGTGCGTATTCAAGCGGACGAATGAAAGCCTGGCCTAGCCCGCCATGGGCTGTATCGTCGACCACCAGGTAATGGAGCCGTCCATGACAGAAGATGGAGTGAGATGATGAAGGGTGCCGAGCTGTTTGTCCGCTGCCTCGAGAACGAGGGTGTCGAATACATCTTCGGTGTGCCGGGCGAAGAGAATATCGATGTCATGGATGCGCTGATCGGTAGCTCCATCCAGTTCGTCACCACCCGTCATGAGCAGGGCGCTGCCTTCATCGCCGACGTCTATGGCCGCCTCACCGGCCGCGCCGGTGTCTGTCTTTCAACCCTTGGGCCGGGTGCGACCAATCTTGTCACTGGGGTCGCCGATGCCAACATGGATCGGGCACCGCTGGTGGCGATCGCCGGGCAGGGGGCAACCACGCGGATGCACAAGGAGAGTCATCAAATTCTCGATCTGGTGAACCTGTTCGAGCCGATCACGAAATATTCGACCCAGATCCGCGAGCCCGAGATCATCCCTGAGATCGTCCGCAAGGCCTTCAAGACCGCCCAGACCGAAAAACCCGGCTGCAGCTTTTTGGACTTCCCCGAGAACATTGCCGGGGCGGAAGTCGCTGCCGTGACACCGCTCAAGGTCCAGTCGCCGACCCCGCCGACAGCACCTGAGGGCAAATGCGCGCAAGTGGCAGAGCTGATCTCGAAAACCCAATCGCCGGTGGTGATGGTCGGCAATGGGGTCGTCCGTGGCCTCGCCTCCGACGCGCTGATCGATTTTGCCGAGAAGCTGAACGTTCCGGTCGCCACCACCTTCATGGCCAAGGGCGTCATTCCCTTCAGCCACCCGCTCTGCCTTGGCGCCGTGGGCCTGCAGGCCCACGACTATGTCGCCTTCGGCTTCGACAAGGCGGATCTGGTGATCTGTATCGGCGTCGACATGGTCGAGTATCACCCGCGTCTCTGGAACCCGGATCGCGACAAGAAAATCGTCCATATCGACGAGAGCCCGGCAGAGGTCGATGCCCACTACATCCTGGAATCCGGTGTCATTGGCGAGATCGCCGACAGCCTTGGCCGTATTGCCGCCAAAACTCGACGACGGGGCGAGGCGCCGGTCCATAAGCTGCATGATGTGGTGAAGAAAGAAATCGGCGAGTATCAGGACGACACTGAGTTTCCGGTGAAGCCGCAAAAGATCATCTGGGATCTGCGTGCTGCCCTCGATGCGGAGGATATTGTCATTTCCGACGTTGGCGCTCATAAGATGTGGATGGCCAGGATGTATCAGGCCGAAGCCCCCAATACCTGCATCATCTCCAACGGCTTCGCCGCCATGGGCATCGCACTCCCCGGCGCCATTGCCGCCAAGCTGGCTAGGCCGGACAAGAAAGCGGTGGCGGTTTGTGGCGATGCGGGTTTCATGATGAACAACCAGGAGATCGAAACGGCGCTCAGGCTCAATCTCGACCTGGTGGTGCTGATTTTCAACGATAGCAAATACGGGCTGATCGAGTGGCACCAGCTTCGCCACTTCAGCCGCGCCACCGGCATCGAGTTCAACAACCCGGATTTCGTCATGTTTGCGCAGAGCTTCGGGGCCAGAGGCTACCGGGTCGAGCGCACCGAAGACCTGCTGCCGATATTGAAGACGGCACTTGGCGACGGCACGGTCTCGATCATCGACTGCCCGGTCGATTATCGCGAGAACATGAAGCTCACCGCCAAGCTCGGCAATTTGGTGTCGCCGATCTGAGAACGGAGAAGGGAAGGCGAGCCGGTGTCCTTTCCGAAGCGGTCACCACCGTGAAGGTCAGCGAGATCATGGCCGCATGCGGCTGCAGAAAAGTCGCGTTCATCACCGACGAGATGTTTTAGCGCCGGGGTTTGCCGATGCGATGCTTGATGGCCTGAAGAAAGCGGACGGTATTGGCCGTCTTCCGGAAAGCTTGGCGAGCCGAGCGGCGCTGGTGATGAGCCGGGCTGACAAGCCGTTCCAGAATCATTCCAAAGCCCTGAACCCGACGGCTCCTAGGCTGCTTATCGAGGAAGCATGATGAAGACCTGAATGCTGTCGTGCCCATCGATCGCCGCTTCATCGAGCGGGGCGAAGGCCGATGGGTCGGCAGCGACAATCTCCTCGGTCTCGGCACAACCGGCATTGGCGCGCAGCGCATCAACGACATAACGCACGCGCTCGCCCGCCAAGCTGCCCGCCGCACCATTATTCGAGCCGTTCAGACCTGCATGGCCTGCCACTTCAATTCTTGCCGCATCGAAAATCGACGCATATTGGCATGCTTCGGCAATCTGCCGTTGTGCATCAAGGTCCAGCGTTGCCGTATCTGCGCCGAAATCGACGAGGAACGTGCTGTCGTCATCGAGCGTTTCGGGAATTTCTTGCGCTTCCGGCTCGAGTTCGATGGCCGCATCCGCTGACAAATTGGCTTCACCAATTTCCTCAAAGTAACGGATAGCGCCCGAATGCAGCGGCAGGTTCAGGCCAACAAGCGCTTGATCCGCCGACAGACCCCAAGACCGCTGATTGAGATCTTCCAGGAAAACGCCATTTTCAAGAATGGCCTTGGTGATGAAATACACGGCGTCGGCAGGCACGTCGGCGCGGGCAATGAGTTCCAAAGACGGGCCCGTACCGACATCACTCCGCTTGAACGCCATAACGCTGCGAAGAGCGCTTTTCGGGCTCCGTGTGACCGGCTCATATCCCGTTAAGGTTGCAAGGCGATCTTGCTCAGCGATGAGAAGGTCGCCTGCGACATCGTGATCGGCGGTTTCGACCAGGGTCAAGTCGATTCCATCATGGGGAAGAAGCCTGACTTTGATCAGCGAGGTAATGCCCACGCCGAGTTCGAAACTTTCAGTACCGGGCTTGCCAGCCCCAAGATATAGGCTCAAATGGGCCTGTCCCCATGCCAACGGGCCTAACAGGAGTTGGACCGGCACCAGGACAAAAATAAACAGCATCGTCCGCAAGATTGAAGCTCCCAGAAACAATCAAGCGGGGATCTTAGCGCAAGTGTTCTCAATGAGGAATGATTCAGAGTCTGACCATTGACTACAACAATGCGCTAAAACTTGTTCTTATTGGAAAGCAGGCTTGCAAATGACACTACCTGTGCGTGAATTCACCCTGAATAGCGGGTCGAAGCGCATCATGGTATTCAAACAGTCTCTTTGACCGTGGGATTCTCGAGGCGATCAGCCGAAAGAGCCGCCGTTCGAGAAATCTCGACAATCAGGCGTGAAGGATCCATGTCCAGTCAACACAAGATTGCCACCGCCTCGTTGCCCTCGCCCGGCGATCAAGCCCTTGCCGACCAGCACCTTGATCGCTGGCAAAAGCTGAATATCGAGATGCCCGCCGACGCCGCTGGCTCATCCTCGACGATTTCGTGGCAACAGCTCCTGGCCGCGATCTTCGGCAACAGCCCGTTTTTGACCGAGGCGGCGTTCGCCGAGCCCGAGATCGTTAAGGATTTTTTCCAACAGGGCGCTAAGGACGCCTTCGACCGTGTTATCGATGGCCTGAAACAGGAGATGCCTCTTCACCGTCAAGCACTGATGGCAACTCTGCGCCGGGCCCGAAGGCGCGTTGCTTTATTGTCCGCCCTTGCCGATATCGCAGGGGTTTGGCCGCTTGAGCGCGTGACCGCAGCCCTCAGTTGCTTTGCCGACGTCGCGACGGAAAAAGCCCTCAACCTCACCTTGAAAGAACTCGGCGACAAAGGGGATCTGACCCTCGTGGATACGCCGGACCCGAGTGCGCACGCTGGGTTGATCGTTCTCGGTATGGGTAAGCTCGGTGCTTATGAGTTGAACTACTCGAGCGATATCGATCTGATCATCCTGTTCGATCCCGTTCGTTTTGTTGCCACCGGCAATGAAAGTGCCATGGCCCTCGCGGTGCGGGCCGCCCGGACGCTCGTGTATATCCTGGAGCATCGGACCAAGGACGGCTACGTTTTCCGCACCGATCTTCGCCTTCGCCCCCATCCTCCAGGACAACCCCTGGCGCTTTCGCTCGAGGATGCGGAAATCTACTATGAGCGGTTCGGGCAAAATTGGGAGCGGGCCGCCCTCATCAAGGCCCGGGTGATCGCCGGCGACAAGGAGGCGGGCAGGCGGTTCCTGAAAAATATCAGCCCGTTTCTCTGGCGAAAGCACCTGGATTACGCCGCCATTCGAGATATCCATGCGATCAAGCGGCAAATCAACAGCCATCGGGGCCATGGCAGCCTGCGCGTTCAAGGGCATGATCTGAAAGTGGGCCGCGGTGGGATCCGCGAGATCGAGTTCTTCGTCCAGACCCAGCAGCTCATCCTGGGCGGCCGGGTGCCGGAACTGCGCCTGCGCGGCACGATCGAAACCCTGAACGCGCTGGTCGAAGCCCGCTGGCTGGAGGAAAGTACGGCCGAGGACCTGAAGGAGGCCTATCGCTTTTTCCGCACCGTCGAGCACCGTCTGCAAATGGTGGCGGACAAGCAGACCCATCAGCTCCCGGAAGATCCGAGCGCTTTCGCCAAGATCGCGACCTTCATGAGCGAGAACGATCCCGTCAGTTTCGAGCAACACGTTCGCAGCCGGCTCGAAACGGTGGAACAGCATTACGCCGCGCTGTTCGAAAGCAGCCTCGATCTCGGCGGTGGTGGTGCCCTGGTCTTCACCGGCACGGAAGATGACCCGGAAACGCTCGCAACCCTGCGAACGATGGGTTTTGTTGAGCCGTCCGAGATCGCCATGGTGATCCGTGGCTGGCATCATGGCCATCTCCGCGCCACGCGGACGCCGCGGGCGCGCGAGCTTTTGACAGAACTCATGCCCGAATTGCTTCGCGCCCTCGGTGATCAGGCCGATCCGGACGCGGCCTTCAAGCGCTTCGACCATTTCATGCGGACCTTGCCGGCAGGCGTCCAGCTTTTCTCGCTCTTTCGCGCCAACCCGAAACTTCTATCGCTCGTAACCGATCTAATGGGCATCGCCCCCAGGCTTGCCGATCATCTGAGCCAGAATACCGGCCTTTTCGACGCCATGCTGGCCCCGAATTTCTTCGAGCCACCCGGCTCGCCTCTCGACCTCGAATCCGAGTTCCAGCGCATGATCGGGCAGGCCGACGATCTGCAGGATGTCCTGGATACCACGCGCCGATGGACACAAGCGCGCGAGTTTCAGATCGGCATGCAGGTCCTGCTCGGCCAGAGCGATGGCGCCAGTGCGAGCCTGCCTCTGAGTGCCATCGCCGAGATCGTCATTCGCCAGTTGCTGCCCAAGGTCGAACACTGGCTCGCCGACCAGCACGGCCACATCCATGAGAGCAGCTTTGCCGTTCTTGCGCTGGGCAAGCTTGGTTCCCATGAGCTCAGCATCGGCTCGGATCTGGATCTGATTTTCGTTTTCGATGCCAAGGCGGATCAATCGTCCGATGGCCCCCGCCCTCTGCCTGCCGCCACTTTTTTTGCCAGGCTCGGTCAACGTCTCGTGAGCGCGCTCACCGCCAAGACCGCGGAAGGCAGCCTCTACGAGATCGATACCCGCCTTCGTCCTTCGGGCAATCTTGGTCCCGTCGCCTGCTCGATCGAGAGTTTCGAGCGCTATCAGCTCGAGCATGCGCAGACCTGGGAACATCAGGCTCTGACCCGCTGCCGCGTGGTCGCAGGCCCCGATCATCTGAAGACCAAGGTCGATCAGCGATCAGGGCCGCCCTTCTAAAGCCAAGGAACCCTTCACGATTGGCGGGCGATGTGCGGACGATGCGCATGCGCATCTTCAAGGAACATGGCAGCGACGATCCCTGGAATTTGAAACATGTGCGGGGCGGTCTGGTCGAGGCGGAATTTCTGGCGCAATTTCTTCAACTTCGTCATGGCGGGGACAATCCGGAGATCCTGACGCCTGCCACGATCGGGGTCTTCGAGCGCGCCGCCGGCCAATGCCTGAGCATCGGAGGATAGCCGGCTGCTCATCCGTGCGGTCCAGCTCTATCGCAGGCTGCAGGCGCTGCTGCGCCTGTCGCTCGATGAGACGATCGATCCGATCAAGGCCCCCAAAGGTCTGCAGGAGGCCCTGCTGCGCGCTGCCTCCATCGATCCTGAAATCGCCCATTCTCGGCTTGACATGGCGGCCCTTGGCGGGACTTTATCGGTGATCGAAGAGGAGGTGGCGGCGACTCTTTGATCGTTATTGCCCGATCGATCCATCCGATGCCTGAAAAGGAGACACCCTTTTGAGCGAGACAGACAGACTTGATGGCCAGAAACTTCCCGCTTTCGACCTGCCGACCGATGGTGGCGGTAAAGCCAGCAATGCCGATTTCGCCGGAAAACGCCTGGTTCTCTATCTCTATCCCAAAGATGATACGTCCGGCTGCACCAAGGAGAGCATCGGCTTTGCGGAAGCCTATAAGG
>CAWBCX010000028.1:0-11686 GCA_963787265.1 uncultured Alphaproteobacteria bacterium
CACGTCTTTTGCCCGGCCAACCCAGCGGGTGCCGGTCGTGGGATTGTTTATAGCAGCAATTTTCGCCGCCACAAGCCTCTTTTTTAAAAGAAATTCTTTGGTTAACCACAAAGATGAAAAAGCTCATTCAACAGTAAGATTTTGTTGACATATTTTTGCTATAACAACAACTATAGATTGTTGATCGATCTGACCAACGGCCGCTGACTTGACCCTGGCCGCTATTGGATGAGCAATCGTGATCCTAAATGGACAGCGCTTTCTTCTTGTTTCCTTAACCCTTGGGGCGTTCGCCGTCGGCACGGCGACCGGTTCGATTCTCACCTTCGGTCCCGGTGCGCAACAGCCTGCAGCGACGATCACCTTGCTGGAAGACGATGGCAGCGTAGCCCTGGCACGACATGGCACCATGGCCTTGACCGCCAGTCTTGAAGCCGGACCCCGCGATTTTGCCGAGCAAGGCTATCCCGAAACTGCCGGCAACAAGGCAGCGCTGCAAAGCGCGGCCGTGCCGGCCGGCACCGATCGATCCTCGCCCAAGCGAGCCGGCACGCCGACAACAGGGCAGGATGTCACGGCCTCCGATCATGTGCAGGCCTCCAGCCAGGCCGTTCGGGATTTCCCGGCAGCATTGCCGGAAGTGTCTGCGATCACGCCCCCTTCGCCTGCCATCACCAGCGACACCGAGCTTGCCAGCCTTGCCAGCATCACCAAGGCGGCCCTGACGCCCAGGCCCTGGGAAACACAGGCCATCAAGGCACGCCGCGGCGACAGTCTGACGACGATCTTGAAGCGCGCCGGCGTCGATGGCCAGCAGGTCCATGCCGCCCTAAGCTCGCTGCGCGGTGTCTATGATCCGAGAAACCTCCGGGTCGGGCAGGAACTCGCCGTCACCGCGGCTATGCGGGAACAGCAGCCAGCGCATCTGTTGAGCATCGCCTTCGATCTCGATTTCGATCATCAGCTGCTGATCACCCGGGATGCCGATGGCGCCTTTACCGCCAAGAAGGTCGAGCAGGCCAAGCGTCGGGAACTGGTCCACCGGCAAGGCGAGATCAAGACCAGTCTTTATCTCGCCGCCAGAAACGAGGCCGTTCCCAACAGCGTGACCGACCGGCTGATCCGCCTGTTCAGCTGGGATGTCGACTTCCAGCGGGATATCCGTCCGGGCGATCGTTTCGAGACCCTCTATGAGGAGGTCAAGCTCGAGAAGGATGAAAGCCAGGTCAAAGGCGAACTCGTCTATGCCGGCCTCAAGGTGCGCGGCGATTTGATCGATGCCTATCTCTATTCACCCGAAGGTGATCGCGGAAATTATTACGACAGCAAGGGCAGAAGTCTGCGCAAGTTTCTCCTCCGCACCCCTGTCGACGGCGCCCGCTTGTCCTCCCATTTCGGCAAGCGCAAGCATCCGATCCTCGGCTACACCCGGATGCATAAAGGCACCGATTTCGCCGCACCGCGCGGTACGCCGATTTTTGCCGGCGGTTCCGGCCGCGTCGAGGTTGCCGGGCGAAATGGCGGTTACGGCAATTATCTGCGCATCAAGCACAGCGATACCTACAGCACCGCCTACGCACATCTGAACAACTTCGCCAAAGGGATCAAACCGGGCACGCGCGTACGCCAGGGGCAAGTGGTGGCCTATGTCGGCACGACCGGGCGGTCCACCGGTCCGCATCTGCATTATGAAGTGCTGAAGAACGGCGAACAGGTGAACCCGATGAAAATGAAGCATCCGCCTGCAACCCAGCTCCAAGGGGCCGACCTCGCCGCCTTCAGGAAGGAAGTCGCCCGGATCGACGCGCAACGGGTCAGACTCGCCCGGGAACAGCGCCTGGCCAGCCGGTCGACCGGTCAGAAAGTCACCGACTGAGAGAGCCTTCTCTCGAGGGCGAAGTCGAGGTCGGGCCGGCTCGCCTGCGGGCCGAACCATGGTCGGTCGCCGTCGAAGCGGCATCAGACTTACCCTGACCTCTTCCTCTTCCTCTGACCTCGAAAGCAGCCGAAGCGGGCTCGGGCGCGGCCTGTTCCGGCTCTCCTCCAGCTTTGATGACAAGGCTAGGCGCCCATCCCCTTCCGATGCAGGTCGACGCAGGCCAATCGTCCGGCATGTTGACCCGTTGGAAGGGACGCTCAATCGACATTATCGATAATACACCCACTCTTCTGGACATGCGCAAAAAAAATCAAGTTGACAATTGATGATCAACTTATCATTTAAATAATATGCACAACTCTGAAAAAACACGGCAAGTAAAAAAACAAATGTCTATTACTATGTTCATGTCTTCATGTGAACAGCTGTTCACATATTGGTCCGTCTTCAAGAGACAATTCATTGCCGCGGTCACCATGATCGCTTGCAGCTGGGCGGTGCTCCAGCCTGCCTCCGCTCATCTCCAGCAGGAAGCGCCCTGGCATGCGATTGCCCATGCTTATCTGAACAGTGTGTTTCTGATCAATCTGAAACCGATCGACTGGGCCTTGATCGAGCGCACGCTGACCACCGATCTTGATGGCCGCATTCTGGGGCGGTCGGCCTCGGACCGGCTTCAAGATATCGACAAAGCTGCCGACACAGCTCACTGGCAGGCGATCGAGACGGCGCTTGTCGCCAAGCGCGCCGACGCTCTCTATGCCGCAACCACCAAAGCCGTCTCCGCGGCTATCCGACGGCATTTGGCGACCGCCGCCTCCCATCTCGAAGCGCCCAGCGTTGCCAATGTCAAAATCGAAGAGGCCCAGGCTCTTTATCGGGCCTTCGCCGACAGCATTCGCCAGACCGATCCCGACGGTTTTCGCGCCCTCGGCCTTGCCTGGCTCGAGCTTGCCTCCAGCGTTCGTCAGGCTGGCGTGATTGCCGTCGGTGGCGTGCCGGCGGACAAATCGGCCTTTGAAGCAGCACAGTCGGTCATTGCACGCTATCTCTCACGCAATTATGAACCGGACCGTTTCTCGGCGCGATCGATCTATGCACCGATCCCGGAGCAGCGTCTGGCCGGGGACGCCCATGTGCGCGTTGCCACCTGGCTGCCGCCCGGGAGCGATCTACGCGAGCAGGATCCCCTGCCCCGCTTGGTGCTGAACTTCGAAGAACAAGGCATCGACGAGCAGGATCTGTTCATGGTGGCCTTCGGTGACATGCTGTTCGATTCACCCGAGATTTTCACCGGACCCGCCAGAGATCTGGGGATAACCTGCGCCACCTGCCACAATCGAAGCGACGTCAATCAGCGCTTCTTCATCCCCGGAATCAGCCCGCATCCGGGGGCGGTCGATGTCGACGGCAGCTTCTTCAACGCCCGCTTCAACGATCACCGTGCCGATCCTCTCGATATCCCGAGCCTGCGCGGCCTGCGCTTCACCGGCCCCTACGGCCGGGACGGGCGTTTCGCCAGTCTTCGGGACTTCACCCGCAACGTCATCGTCAACGAGTTCAAAGGCGAGGAGCCGAGCCCGCTCATTCTCGATGCGCTGGTCGCTTACATGCTGGAATTCGATTTCCTGCCGGCCCCCCATCTGGAGCGGGACGGGCGGCTCAAGATGGAGGCATCGGCAGCGGCCAAGCGCGGCGAAGTCCTCTTCAATCGGTCGTTCGAGGGAATGAACGGTCAATCCTGCGCCACCTGTCACAGGCCCGGATCTCACTTCACCGACAATCTGGTCCATGACATCGGTTCTGCCGGCAATGGCGCGGAGAGCGGCTTCAGCGGCGCCCTCGATACCCCAACGCTTCTCGGTATCGCCCACACCGCCCCTTATTTCCACGACGGCCGATTTCAAACGCTGGCCGAGGTCGTCGCTTGGTTCGACGAGCAGTTCTCTCTCGATCTTGGCGACGAAGGCCGGGCTGATCTGTTGGCCTATCTGGAGGCGGTCGGCGAAGGCTCCGAGCCTTATCAGCAGTTCGATGAGGTAGCGACGCCCTTTCGGCTGATGATCGAGGAGCTCTCGGTGTTCTTGAGCACCCTCGATATCCTGATCCCGGATCGCGATATCGAAAATGCCGATCTGCTCTTGAGAACCGTGGCAAGCGATATGGAGCTGGATGCCAGCGCCATGACCAACCGCGATGCTAGGGACAAGACGCTGGAGCTCGCCGAAGCGCTTTGGCAGCTCCGCGATACGATCAAGCAGGAAGCCTGGGACGAGGCGGACGAAGCTTGGCGTGCCTATCGAGCGACCGCAGAGCGTTACGATTTGGAGTTGCGATGATGGACAAGCTCAAGCGCCGGTCTTTTTTGGCATCGGCTGCCGGCAGTGCTCTTGCAGCCGGGCTGTTGCCCTTTGGACAAGCCCTCGCCGAAGAGCGCCGGCTGACCCTGGCGTTCATTCCCCAGGAGAACCCGGAAAAGCTCCTCGGCGATATCGATGTGATCACCGGCTATCTCAGCGAAGCGATCGGGGTGCCGGTCGAAGGCTTCGTCACCCTGGATCATGCGGCCGCGGTCGAAGCGCTGCGCGCCGGGTCCGCCGATATCTCGTTCACCGGCGCCCTTCCTTACGTGTTCGCCCATGACGCCATCGGCGCGGAAGTTCTCCTGGGCGAGATCTACAAGGGCGAGCCTACCTATACCGCCCGTCTGTTCGTCAGGAAGGACAGCGGGATCGAGACGTTGGAGGACCTGCGCGGCAAGACCGCCGCCTTTGCCGATCCGATTTCGGAATCGGGCTATCTCTACCCGCTCGACATTCTGGCCGAGGCCGGGCTCCTGGATCCGAGCGCCGATCCTCACAGCTTTTTCGGCCAGGTCTATTTCGCCGGTGGTTATCAGCAGGCGATCCAGGCGGTCGCCAACGGACTGGTCGATGTCGCCGGCGTCAGCGAATTTTCCGATCTTCTGCTCACCCCTGAACAGCAGCTCGATGTGGGGTGGATCGCGGAGAGCAAGCCCATCCCGTCACACGCGGTCATTGCCCGACCCGGGCTGGATCAGGATCTCAAGGCCGCTTTCAAGAAAGCCATGCTCGAGCTGAACGAGCCGGAAAACCGTTATCTCCTGCAGCATGTCTACGGGCCCGATGGCTATGTCGGCACCGACCACAAGGCCTATGCGCCCGTGGCCGAGATTGCGAGGCGCTATGGCTTACTTGGCTGAGGGAGAAATCGGCCGCGAACGCGGCTGCCGCGGCAACCGCATGGTGACCGGGACAACCGATGCGAATGAAACGCTTGATGCGACCGGAACGATCAGTGAACCGGTAGCGCGCCTCGCCCATATCGTGATGCACTATCCGGGACAGGTTCGCCCAGCGCTCACCATCGACCAGCTTGCCGTCAACCAGGGTGAACGGATCGCGGTGATCGGGCCGAGCGGTGGCGGCAAGACGACCCTGCTCCGGCTTTTGAACGGGACGTTGCGGCCGACCGAGGGATCGATTGAAATTTTGGGCGAGCGTCTGGCGAAACAAAGCCGTCAGCCTCGGGAACTTCGCCGCCGAACCGGTATGATCTTTCAGGACTTTGCGCTGGTCGAACGAGCAACCGTGCTCGGGAACGTTCTTTCCGGACGCCTGGGCTTTGCCCATCCCTGGCTCTCCTTGTTCGGCAAATTCTCCGATGAAGATCGCCGCCTCGCCCTGGAGGCTATCGCCGAAGTCGAACTGTTGGACAAGGTGCAGCAGCGGGTCGATGCGCTTAGCGGCGGCCAACGGCAGCGCGTCGCGATCGCGCGCGTGCTGGCTCAAGCTCCGGAGATGATCCTGGCCGATGAGCCGGTGAGCAATCTCGATCCGTCTCTTACCCAGGATGTGATCGATCTGCTAACGGCCGCCTGCCAGCGCCGCGGCGCTGCCCTGGTGATGGCCCTGCATCAGCCCGATCTTGCCAAGACCTCGATGGATCGTGTCATCGCGGTCAGGAGTGGCGAGATCGTGTTCGACGCACCCTCCGAGGCGCTGACCGAACGCGCCCGGACGCGCATTTACGAGCGCGGCCAGCCTGGCGCTGACCCGGCGGCGGATCATCGCTATCCAGCCTGATCCCGCCCTGAGACACGCCCACGATGTCGACCGCCTCGCCATCGCCGGCTGGCGCGAGCGAACCGCGCCCTTCGCCGGTTTTCTGATCATCGTCGTTCTCGTCGCCTGGTCCTGGCGCGGCCTCGGCGTCAACTTCGAAAAAATAGCCGGCAGCCTGCCAAGGATCGCCGATTTCCTCTCCCGCATGGTGCCGCCCGATCTCAGCGTTGCCGAGACCGTCGCTCGCTCGACCGTCGAGACCCTGCAGATTGCCTTTCTCGGCACGGTGATCAGCGCGGTCATCTCGATGGCGCTCGGTCTTCTGGCCGCCGCCAATCTCACCCCCGCCTGGATTCATCAGCCGACCAAATGGCTGCTCGGCATGCTGCGCGGCATCCCCTTGATCCTGCTCGCGCTGCTTTTCGTGGTCGCCGTCGGCCTCGGTCCGCTCGCCGGCGTCCTGACCATCGCCGTCCATGCCACGGGCATGCTCGGCAAGTTCTACGCCGAAGCCTTCGAAAACGCCGACCCCGCACCTTTGGAAGCCTTGGAAGGTGTAGGCGCCACCTGGGCGCAGAAAATTCGCTTCGGCGCCCTCACCCAGGTCGCTCCGGATCTCGTGCGCGACACCCTGTTTCGCTTCGAGCTCAATCTGCGCGAAAGCCTGGTCCTCGGTCTGGTCGGTGCCGGCGGCATCGGCTTCTACATCCAGCTCTATGTGCGCGCGTTTCAATACGAAAAAGTTGCAACCCTCACGATTGTCGTGCTGGCGATGGTGATCCTGATCGAGCAATTGAGCATCTGGTGCCGGCGGCAACTTCGCTGAGGTGCTGACCGATCAAAACTCCGGCTGCAAAAATCCAAGATCACATCTTGCCGTGCCGCCGTGGCCAGCTAGACTAATACCAAGAGATTCAATTGCATTCGAATAAGTAAGCCAACCTATGTTTCAGGGAGACGTATTCATGAAGAGTTTCGTGCTTTTTGCTACGGTCTCACTCGCGCTCGCCGGTACAGCACTGGCCCAGGATTTCGAACGCTCCTTGGCGCCCGAGAGTGCGAAAGCGTATATTGTTTCTCCTCAAGATGGCGATGTCGTCAGCAGTCCGTTCACGGTGATCTTCGGTCTGACCGACATGGGTGTAGCACCGGCCGGCATGGAGCGGGCCGACACCGGGCATCATCACCTCCTGATTGACACCGACATGCCATTTCTGGATGAACCTATTCCGGCCAACGCCAACCACATTCATTTCGGCGGCGGGCAGACCGAGGTGCGCCTCGACCTGCCGCGCGGCGAACATAGCCTGCAGCTTCTTTTGGGCGATTTCAACCACATTCCCCACGACCCGCCGGTGATGTCCAAGACCATCACCATCACCGTCGAATAGAATGAACCCGACCGAGCCAATGGCCTGACCCTTCGACATCGAGCCTCGATCATCATGGCTGGTTGATCGGTATTGCTCCGGCATGCGCGTCATGGTGCGAGGCATGGTACAAAAAGCCGAGATCGGATCTTGCCGTCCCCTCGTGGCCAGGTAGAGTGCAGCGACGCCAAGACGTCGGAACGACAAGGCCACCTTACCCGAGCTTCAGGGAGACTTTTCTCATGTACCGTTCAGTGATCATTGCAGCCGCATCGCTTGCGCTCGCAGGTGCTGCCTTCGCCCAGGACCGCACACCGGCGCCGGATGGCGCCAGCACCTATATCATGTCGCCGGCCAATGGCGACATCGTCAGCAGCCCGGTCACCGTGACGTTCGGATTGAAGGGCATGGGCGTGGCGCCTGCAGGCACCGAAAAGGAAAACACCGGACATCACCATCTTCTGATCGACACCGGCCTTCCGCCCTTGGACGAGCCCATTCCGGCGGATGACAACCATGTGCATTTCGGCGGCGGCCAGACCGAGGTGGAGGTCGAACTTGCGCCTGGAGAACACAAGCTCCAGCTGCTGCTCGGCGACCTGAACCACATCCCCCATGAGCCGCCGATCATGTCGGAGACCATCACCATCGTGGTTGAATAAAGGCCGGTCTTCAGCCTTCGACGCCGCCTTCGATCACATCAGCCCGCTCACGTCATCATCAGCCGCCGGATGAACCGCACCGAGCGGCAGATCATTCGGTCAGCGGGCTGATCTTACCCTCTGGAGCGCATCCCGCTTCGATGGAATCGGAAGATGCGCTCTTATCGATCACGTGGAAGCATCTGACCGGAAGAAGCTCTAATGAGCAGCCTGTTGCTGGTGCTTCTTGACCACCGCTTCGGCAACCTTTTCCGGCACCGGATCGAAGTGATCGTGCTGCCAGTCGAAGAAACCCACACCTTGGGTCGCTGAGCGCAGATCGATAATCAGATCGTGGATCTCCGCCTGCGGGATATACGCCTGCACCTGATCCCATCCACGCCAGTTCTTCCGGCCGTCATAGCCCAGGACCTGGCCGCGCTTGCCGCTGATGATCTGCAGAACTTTCGAGGTGTAATCGCTCGGCACCGAAATATTGACGGTCAGTATAGGCTCGAGCAGCACCGGGTTGCATTGCTGCAATCCCTCTCTCAAGGCATGCGCCGTTGCCATCTTGAACGCGATTTCCGAGCTGTCGACACTGTGGAACTGGCCGTCATAGAGGGTGACGCTGACATCGACCACGGGGAAACCGAGCGGGCCTTTTTGCAAGCATTCCTTGGCCCCGGTTTCGACCGCTGGAATATACTGGCGCGGCACCGAGCCGCCGACGATCTTGTCGACGAACTCGAAGCCTTCGCCGGTTTGTCTTGGCTGGATCTTGATCTTGACGTCGCCGAACTGGCCGTGCCCGCCGCTCTGCTTCTTGTGCCGGCCATGACTTTCGGTCGCCTTTCTGATGGTCTCGCGGTAGGGCGTCTCCGGCGTGTCGCCCTTCACGTCGACGCCGTATTTCGAGCGCAGCCGGTCAAGCGCCACCCGAAGATGCATCTCGCCCTGCCCCCAAAGCAGGCTTTGGTGCAGTTCCGGGTCCTGCTCGAAACGAAGGCTCGGATCCTCTTCGTCAGCTTGGCAAAGGCGCCGGACATCTTGACCTCGTCATTGCGATTGGCAGCCGAGACCGCAAAGGCGTACATCGGCTTCAGCGGCGAGGCGCGCAGCACCGGAACCGCCGACGCGTCACCACCGGCGCCGTTCAGGAGGACATCGCAGGTCTTCGCCTCCTCGAGCCGCCCGAGCCCCACGATCTCGCCGGCCTTGGCGCTGCCGACACTTCTGTGCTCGGCGCCGAACATCCTGAAGACACCACTGACGCGCATGTCGCCCAAGGTCATGCCGTCCTTCACCTCGCCCGACCAGACGCGAGCAAGAGACAATTTGCCGGCATGAGGCAGGTGATAGGTCTTGATGATCTGCACCGCGGTCTCGCCTGCAGGATCGATTTGGCGATGCTCATTGGTGATGGCGGGCGGCGGGGCTTCCTTGCACAACGCCTCGAGCAGACGTCTGGCCCCCATCTCCTGCTCGGCAACGCCCATGAACACCGGCACCACCTGATCGGCACCAAGGGTGTTCTGCATGTGGCGAAGGATGGCGTCCGCCGGCGGTTCCTGATCCTCGAGCAGCAGTTCCATCAGATCATCATCGAAATCGGCAAGCGTCTCCAGCATCTCCTGACGCGCCGCCTGCTCACGCTCCAGATACTCGGCCGGCAATTCGATCGGCTCGGACGGCCCGCCCGCCTTGTAGGCGTAGGCTTTCTCGGTCACCAGATCGATATAGCCGATCAGATCCTCACCGCGGCCGATGGCGTATTGGTGGGGCACCACCGGTCGATCGGAGACCTCCCGAAGGCTGTCCAGAAGCTCGCGGTAAGGCACCTCGGAGCGGTCCATCTTGTTGATGAATACCAGATGCGGGATGTTGTTCTTGTCGAGAAAATTGAGGATGGGAGCGATCGTGATCATGCGCTGCGGCACCGGCTCGACCACCACCACCGCGGCATCGATACCGAGCAGCGCGTTTCTCGCCTCCTGAGCAAATTCAATCGAGCCGGGGCAGTCAAGAATGGTGAAGCTCAAGCCTTCATGATCGAACGAAACGGCGTTGACCTCGATCCCCATCTGTCGCGCCCGAGATTCGGGCGAAGCATCGCCGACGGTATTGCCTTCCGCCGTCCTGCCTTTGCGCGAAATGGCGCCCGCGACATAAAGCAGGTTCTCCAGCAAGGTGGTCTTCCCGGTCCCATTCGGTCCAACGATAGCGACATTGCGAACCGTATCGGCTCCCGTCATCTCGATCTCCCCTGATTACATCAAGCCAAATCCCCAAAAGCGACCGCGCACCTCCCGCGGGGCTTCGTAAATCGTCCCTCAAGTGTCATCAGACTGCCGCAAAATGGCAATGGAAAAAGCGTCGATTTGCCACAATTCCCGATGGAAAATCTTTCGATGAAGGGTTGACAGACCATCCTTCCGACGACGTCCCGAAATCCCTTCTTCCAACGCGCCTTTCCAGCTTGGATCACCGCGCAAACCTTCGGCTGGCATCATGGCCGACACGCGATCAGCACCTCTTGGCCTGCCGCTTGCCCTCTGCTCTTGCCGACGTCACCAGCCAGGCCGCCACCGATTTCGTCTCGGCACGCTGTCGGGCGGCTGAGAGATGGTAACGGGCCGGCATGGGTCAACTTGATCTGGCCATGCTCTGGACTAGCTCTATGCATAGGATGGCTGGCAATCGGCGAGGGATCATGACCAACTGGCGTCAGCAAGGCTGGTTCCTTTCGGCGCTTCTCTGCACCATGTTGCTAACAGCTCCGAACCAGGCATCATCCGAAAGAAACCACGATTCGATCGACCAGGACCCCCTTCGGCATTATCTCCCCGACTCCCATCTCTACATGCCCGTTCCCGGCGGCGTTTCAGCCCTGACCAGAGCGTCCGCCGATGCCTCGACCATCGAAGAGCAAGCGGCCCAGCGCCATGGCGGACTGATCGTCGGCTACTGCCTTCGCGCCAGCTGCCGCCATGTCACCCACCTCGTGGTGATCCAGGTCTGCAGCAACCGGATCAGCGGCCCCAACGGCACCGACAAACTGGTTCTCGCCATCGTGCGCCTGCCGTTCGGCAAGAAACCCGGCCATCTGAAATCCCTGCAAGGCCGGGATTACGCCCATAATTTCGAAATTTACGGCCCGCATGAGCAGGTCATGCCGATCGGCGCGATCGGCGACAAGATCGATGCCCTTTACGCGCTCGCCGCCGACGGCGTCGGCCCGATCGCCCCGCTCGATTATCTCGGACAAAGCCTGAAACAGCCGCAGAGCAACGAGACCCTCGCCGTCCACATGACCATGTACCAAAACGACACGGGCACACCCTACCCGTACTTCCAGGTACGCCACCTCTGCCAACAACCCATCAGCTAGTTTTTGCCACTCGCCTGAGCATGACGAAGACGACTGCGCCAGCTTTACCAACAGGTGCCTACGGTCCGGCTATTGGGCCGAGGCAGACAACGGCCGCCGGCCCTGCCGCCAAACCTCAGTGAGTGCTGGATGAAGCCGCCGCGATCATGGCTTCGGCGATGGCGATATCACGCTCGAGCTTGGCCTTGGTGACATCGTCAGCGGCGCTGGCGAGATCATCCTTCGCCAATTTGATCCGCCGTTCTGCCGCCCGGGTATCGATCTCACTCACCGGCATCGCCTCTTCGGCGAGCACGATACAGCCCTTTTCATTGACCTCG
>CAWBCX010000029.1:0-55733 GCA_963787265.1 uncultured Alphaproteobacteria bacterium
TGGTGATGGTTCCGCCGTGCATCAACAAGTTCTACATCCTCGACCTGCAGCCGGAAAATTCGCTGGTGCGCTACGCCGTGGGCGAGGGCCACACGGTATTCATGTTGTCCTGGCGAAACGTGAAATCCGACCTGGGTCACCTGACCTGGGATGACTATGTCGAAACGGGCGTGATCGAGGCCTTGCGTGTGGCTCGAGAGGTCGCCGCGAGCGACAAGGTGAACGCACTGGGTTTCTGCGTCGGCGGCACGCTGCTTGGCGCGGCGCTCGCGGTGCTGAAGGGCCGGGGCGAGGACCTGGTCTCCAGCGCGACCTACCTGACCACGATGCTCGATTTCTCGGACACCGGCCAGATCGGCTGCATGGTCGACGAGCAGGGGACCCGGCTCAGGGAGTCGGCTATTTGGTGATGGGGGCATCCTGCCCGGGTCCGATCTGGCGTTCGTCTTTTCCGCGCTGCGCGCCAACGATCTTATCTGGCCGTATGTGGTGAAGAACTATCTCAAGGGCGAATCGCCGCCTGCGTTCGATCTGCTCTACTGGCAGATCCAGGCTACTTCAAGTAACCCATATCACCCCAGATCTTGAAATTTTCGCGGAAAGTGGTGATCGATTCCCAAATCCGCTTGCTGTCCTCGTTGGTCGCGATTTCATCAGCGATGACCTCGTTCCAAGCCCCTTCGAGGGAGTCGAGCACCTCCTGCGACCACTCGACATTCTTCACGCCGTCCTCGACATTGGCGGCCATCGCGTCGGCCTGCAGAAATTCGCCGTCGGCGATCTGCTGAGCGATGTTGGCCTTGCAGGCGGCTTCGAAGATCGCCTTGTACTGGTCCGACAGGCCGTCCCATTTGGCCTGGTTGACCAGGATCTCGTTGGCCGTCGACTGCTGGTGCCAGCCGGGGAAGTAATTGAACTTGGCGATCTGATAGAAGCCGTAGGAGCGGTCGATCGCCGGCATCGAGAACTCGGTGGCGTCGATGGTGCCGAGTTCCAGGGCCGGGTAGATGTCGCCGCCGGCGAGCTGCTGGGTCGAGACGCCGAACTTCTGCATCACCTTGGCGCCGAGGCCGAAGAAACGCATCTTCAGACCCTGCAGCTGATCGAGGCTGGTGATCTCCTCGCGGAACCAGCCGGAGGTTTCAGGCGGGATCATGCCGCACATATGGAACTGGATATTGTCCCTGCCGTACAGCTCCTCGGCCATCTCGACGCCGCCGCCATACATCATCCAGGCGAGGAATTCAGGCGCAGGCGGGCCGAACGGCCAGGTGGAGAAGAAGTTATACGCGGAATTCTTGCCCTGATTGGCCCCGGGCGTACCCCAGGCAGCATCGAGCGCACCCTCGGAGACCGCATCATAGTAGGCATAGCCGCCGACGATGGCGCCGGGCTCGAACACCTTGATGTCGAAATCGCCATCGGTCATCTGGTTGATCCACTCGGCAATCCGATAGCCTGGCGGTCCGATCACGGCCACGTTCTGGCCGAAGGCCGAGTGCATCTTCCAACGCTCTTTGGCGTCGGCCTGCTCGATCGTGGCCGTGGCGAAAACGGCCGCCACACCGACCGCGCATGCAGCCGTCATCATCGTGTCGCGCATTGATGGTCTCCCTGTTGCTCGTGGTTGACAAAGCCTGATGGGATAAGGGCGTACGAAACGCCGTTACATAAGCCGGGCCGACCGCCTGGTATTAACCTGCTGCGAATTTTTAGGTTCTTGAAGCCAGGCAGCGTCTTTAACCTCCCTATCGCTTTGAACGTGCTATTGATTGCCAGCTCTTGAACACGAAGCCAAAGCACGCCGGTGCGCTGTTTATCACCGTAACAGAAGATTTATTCGGAAAGCAATCATTCGAAGCGAACATGCCGCAGCAATTTCGCCGCCACACGACATCTTGATCGCTTCTTGGTTGATAGACTTCATGAAGAGGGCAGCGCGAACGGCCTGGCTATCGGCCAATGCGAACGATGCCCAAGCAAGCCTTAATCGGCGAGGTCAGCCAGCGCCTTCTCGGCCAAAAGCCGATGCTTTGGTTGCAGGTGACGGCCAACGGCGGCAACCGCTGCGGCGAGCACGGAAGCGTCGTCGGTGAAGCCGAGCCCGGCAAGAATGTCGGGCACCATATCGACTGGAAGGACAAAATAAGCAACGGCACCCAACAGGACAGCTCGAACATAAGCCGGCGTTTCTTTGTCCGCTGCACAATAGTAAGCCGCGACCAGATCCTCGGCAAAGGGGATCCGGGCAAGAACGCGCCGGAGCTTGTGCCAGAACCGACGTTCATTCGGCGGCTCGCTCGCAACCGGCAGCCCCATGAAATCGCTGTCACTGGTCATAGGTTTTCTGTCCCCAGTCACCAAACTCGACGGCGCGCCGTAACGACGCCTATTGTCTTGCTGACGGTGCGTCGGCAGCCTATCGAAGGTCGACATACATCTTGCACGTGGGAAGCCGGTTTATGGAAATCAATGGATGTCACGCTCTAATTACCGGTGGCGCATCGGGGCTGGGCTTCGCGACGGGACTGCGCTTGAAGGCGCTCGGTGCCGAGGTGACGCTCCTGGATCTGGACGCTGTGACGGTCGGGACGGCGGCCGAGACTCTCGGCTGCCAGGGGTTCCCCTGCGATGTCAGCGATGCCGATCAAGCCACCAAGGCCGTGGCATCGGCCCGCAAAGTCAGCGGTCCAGCACGTCTGTTGGTGAACTGCGCCGGGATTGCGCCGGCCGGACTGATCGTCGGGCGAAACGGCCCGCTGCCGCTGGAGGCCTTTGCCCGGGTCATTCAGGTCAACCTCATCGGCACGTTCAACCTGATGAGACTTGCCGCCGCCGATATGAGGGCGACCGACCCCAATGAAGACGGCGAGCGAGGGGTCATCGTCAACACCGCGTCGGTTGCGGCCATGGACGGACAGATCGGCCAGACGGCCTATGCAGCGTCCAAAGGCGGTGTCGCAGCGCTTACCTTGCCCGCGGCAAGAGAGCTTGCCCGCCACGGCATCAGGGTGGTCACGATCGCGCCGGGCATCTTCGAAACGGCCATGCTGAAGGGTCTCCCCGACGAGGTTCAGCGCGCGCTAGGCGCCAGCGTTCCCTTTCCCAAGAGGCTCGGACGGCCTGACGAATATGCCGATCTGGTCACGGCGATCATCAACAATCCGATGATCAATGGCGAAACTATTCGCCTTGATGGTGCATTACGCATGGCCCCTAAATAGCGAAACGCTCATGTCGTTATACTATGGCATGAAGATCGACGATCGCTTCATGGCTGTACTTTTAACAGCACCTCACTAAAGATGACGATCTATACAATCAAAGCTAACGGAATGGACCATCAACATGGCTAGCGAAACGATCGAACAACTTGAAGAGCAGGAGAAACAACTCAAGGCAAAACTGATGGCGGTCAAGAGGTCTATCGATGACCAGCGCAATCGGGTCAGCATCATCATCGGCAGCGCCGTGCTCGCCGAAGCTGAATCCAATCCGACGTACAAGCCCAAGCTGATGAAGGTGCTCGACAAGCATATCAAAGGAAAGCGCAACCGGGCTTTGGTCGGGCTGGAGGGCGCCGGTTCGTCCGCGGGCGACCAGGAAAAAGCCGGCGACTGACAAAAACAGCCGCTTGTTCATCCGCCCATCGGCGCGCTGGGTGCGGCGATCGGATCGATCCCGAAGGCGGCGACGGTGACAAGTTCGAGAAAGCAAACCCCGACAGAGCGGGCTGAACTTGCCGGGCGATGATCATGTTGCCGGTCTTTTCCTCTTGTCCGGTGCTTTTCAAGCACCGGCTTCAAGCGAATGCCGATCGAACCGCGCCGCCCCTGAATGTTTGTCGTTGTCCGATGGCTGGACCCCATTCTTGCTTGATCTATCCCCTGTATCGCGACACTGTCAAAAAACTGAAGTAAGCGTCATAGAAACCGATTCAACTCAAGCCAAAAAATGAGAGAGGCAAGCATGACTGAACAGGACCAACGCTCGCTCCAGCAGCGCCGCGAGGATAGCGAGGACATCGGCAGCAACCACTCTGACAACCCGACCATGGGCGACATCATCGCTGCCCGCTTCAACCGCCGGGACGTGATGAAGGGCGCGCTTGCCGTGACCACGGTCACCGCGACCATGGGACCGCTGGCGCTCGCCGCCGCGAAGAAAGCGCATGCCGCGACGCCGAGCTTCGGCTTCAGCGAGATCGAGGCCGGCGTCGACGAGACCCATCATGTCGCCGACGGCTACAGCGCCAACATCCTGATCCGCTGGGGCGACCCGGTGGTCAAGGGGGCACCCGCGTTCGATCCAATGAACCAGACGGCAGACGCCCAGGCCCAGCAGTTCGGCTACAACAACGACTTCATCGGCTTCATCCCGATCGACGGCGCCGACGACCACGCTTTCCTCTGCGTGAACCACGAATACACCAATGAAGAGTTGATGTTCCCAGGGATGGAGGGACGTCAGGACAAGGCCGCGTTCGCCAAGATGACCAAGGAGCTGGCCGAGGTCGAAATGATGGCCCATGGCGGTTCGGTCCTGGAGATCAGGAAGGTCGACGGTGCCTGGCAGGTGGTGCAGGACAGCGACCTCAATCGCCGGATCACCGCCATGACCGAGATGGAGCTGACCGGGCCGGCCGCCGGCAGCGATCGGTTGAAGACCAACGCGGATTCCGGCGGCACCAAGGTGCTGGGCATGATCAACAACTGTGCCGGCGGCACCACACCCTGGGGCACCTGGCTTGCGGCGGAAGAAAACTTCCACGGCTATTTCTGGGCCGAGCTGGACGAGGAGGGCGCACCCAAACTGCCCGAGAATCATCCCGAGTTCGTCAATTACGACCGCTATGGCGTACCCGGAGGCTGGTACAATTGGGGTGCCTATCACGACCGCTTCGACCTCACCAAGGAGCCGAACGAGCCGAACCGGTTCGGTTATATCGTCGAGATCGATCCGACCGATCCGACCTCGACACCCAAGAAGAGGACGGCCCTCGGCCGCTTCAAGCATGAGGGCGGCGAGACCATCGTCAACAAGGACGGCAAGGTCGTGGTTTATATGGGCGACGACGAGCGCTTCGACTACGTCTACCGCTTCGTCACCTCGGGCAGCTACAACCCGGACGATCGGGCGGCCAACATGGATCTGCTCGACGAAGGCACGCTGTCGGTCGCGCGCTACAACGAGGACGGCACGCTCGACTGGATGCCGCTGGTTTATGGCGAGGGGCCGCTTACCGCCGAGAACGGGTTCGAGAGCCAAGCCGATGTGGTGATCGAAGCGCGCCGTGCCGGCGACCTGCTCGGTGCCACCAAGATGGACCGGCCGGAGGACGTGCAGGCCAATCCCAAGACCAACAAGGTCTACGCGATGCTGACCAACAACTCCAAGCGCGAGGCGGACGATGTCAACGCCGCCAACCCGCGCCCGGAAAGCGCGTTCGGCCATATCGTCGAGATGACCCCGCCGGACGGTGATCATAGCGCCGCCCAGTTTAGCTGGGACATCCTGGTGCAGTGCGGCGATCCCGCCGTCGCCGAGGTGGGGGCGGTGTGGAACCCGGCAATCAGCAAAGATGGCTGGTTCGGCATGCCGGACAATTGCGCCGTCGACCATCAGGGCCGCCTTTGGATCGCGACCGACGGCAACAGCGCCAAGGAGACTGGCCGCTCGGACGGTGTGTGGGCGATGGAGACCGAGGGCGAGGCGCGCGGCACCTCCAAGCATTTTTTCCGGGTGCCGGTGGGCGCGGAGCTTTGCGGGCCGCAATTCACCACCGACGACACCGCCATGTTCGTCGCCGTCCAGCACCCGGGCGAAGAGGATGCTGAGGGCAATGGCGGCACGTTCGAAGCACCTGCCACCCGCTGGCCGGACTTTGACGACACTATGCCGGTTCGACCGTCGGTTATGGTGATCACCAAGGATGACGGCGGCGCCATCGGCGTCTGATCGGCTTTTTCGATGGGAAGGGCGGTCTGTCGAAGGGCCGCCCTTTTCCTTGCGCCATGATCGGCTTTGGGGAGATCCCTCGGATCAAAAGGGTCCGTTTCCTGTTCGCGCCATCCGCATCACGTGATCTGGACGGGGGATCGAGGGTTGGTTCTACCGCAACCTTGCCGGCGAGAGATCCTCGGCAAGCCGAGTGAGATCGTCCGACAGGGTTTGCCCGGTGATCCGGGCTGCTGCCAGCTTGGCCATGCCGGGAGCGGTCATGATGCCGAAACCGCCCTGCCCTGCGAGCCAGAAGAACCGTTGATCGTCGGGATCGAAGCCCAGGACGGGATCGTGGTCCGCAACGAAGCTGCGCAAGCCCGCCCAGCTGTGATTGATTTTCCGAACCTCGTGGCCGGTCAGCGTCTGATAGCGGTCGACGGCCATGGCGATATCCAGTTCTTCCGGCTGCACGTCGGACGGTGGTGCCGGGGTTTCGTCGGCCGGCGAGACCATGAGGACCGCACCTTCGGGCTTCACATAGAACTGGTCATCGATGTCGGTGACCATGGGCCAGTTCTTGGTATCGGCACCATCGGGGGGATCGAGGAGGATCGCGGTACGCCGCTTGGGCACCAGGCCGATGGTCTGAATGCCGGCCAGCACCGCGAGCTGATCCGCCCAGGCACCAGCCGCATTGACCAGCAAGGGGGCTTCGACGCTGCCGGCAGAGGTGACCACCTCCCATCCCCCGGCATTGAGGCCGATATGGGTGGTCACGGCAAAGGTGATCAAGCGGCCGCCACGTTTGGCAAACCCTTTGAGATAGCCCTGGTGCAGCGCTGCGGCATCGATCGCCATGGCCTTCGGCTCGATGAGGCCGGCCGCGACATAGGATCGGTCGACCAGGGGTGCGAGCGCACAGACCTCATCGCCGGAAAGGCGCCGGATCGATGGCGGGATCGCTTTTGCAGCCTCATGGGCGGTGTCGAGCGCTTCCAGCTGATCGGCTCGAGCAACGTGGAGATGGCCCCTCGGCGAAAGGAGGGCCGTTTCGGAGAAATCCGGCGGCGGCTGCTCGAAAAAAGAGCGGCTTTGGCGGGTGAGCCGCCGAACGGCGTCGGTGCCATAGGTCTCGATCAGCATGGCGGCAGAGCGCCCAGTGCTGTGGTAGCCGGGCTGGCTTTCACACTCCAGGAGAACGACATCGCGATGCCCGGCAAGCTCGAAGGCAAGCGAGGCACCGGCGATGCCTGCACCGATGATCACCACATCAGCTGTTTCGCTCAGCGCCACGTTGGTTGCCCCTCATCGAGCGCAGGAGGTTCTTAGAAACCAAAACTGCCGTCGATACCGATATTGAGCCCCGGGATGAGATCGATTCCGTAATTTCGCTCATAATCATCAGGAAACAAAACACCGCCGGTCTGCCAAAGCAAGCGCTTCAGTCGCTGGTCCGTCGGTCCCAGCACCCTGCCGTCGGCGCGGGCGGCATTGATCAGCTGGTCGCCCTGGCAAAAAGCGGCCAGCAGCTTAAGCTCATCCGCTGCGGATGCGGTTCGGATCTGCTCCGGTCCGCTGCAGACCTGGGAGGCCGGCACGTCAGCCTGGGGGTTGAGGACGACCACCAGCCTCGGCTGATCACCGCCATAGAGCCCGGGATCAGCGGTGAAACGCGCCTTGAGCCCCTGAACCCCATCACCGATCGCGCTGGCCACGAGTTGATCCTGCCGCGCCGGATCGAGACCGTAGGGATCGCCGAAGATCTGGGCACGCACCGGGCCGTTCTCGAGGGCATCGGCAAGCGCGTCACGGGCGGCAGCACTATCGCCCACAGGCCCCACGCTCACGTCCGGCCCGCACCCTGCCAGCGCTGAAAGCATCCCTGCGCCGAGAAGGGTGCGGATGCTGCGGAAGGGTCTGGCCGGCTTTGGTGGCGTTTGTCCTAGGCGCAGGAAAGGCCTAAGCCTGATCCAAGCTTTCGTCGGTAAGGTTCGTAGGCTTGTTCGAACGAACCCAGTGTTGCGTCGACAAGAGGCGCCGATCATGTTCGATCCAATTGGCAATCTGGCGAAGGGTTTCAGCGGCACTTTTCGGCAACGTACCAGGGTCTATCATCACTTGAATAGGGGCGCTGGCGTTGGTGTCTTCATCCTCCAGCTGGACCGACAGGGCAATGTCCTGGTCGCGCGCCGCCGGAAAAGCACTGAAGCGGATCGCCGTCGACGGCTTGATGTCGTCGGCACCAAATACCGGCGATCTATCCGAAGGTGATGATGGGGCAGGCGCGCCGATGTTCGTGCCTTCGAATATGCCGCGCATCAGGCGCCGTTTCAGCTCGTCGGGCAGATGATGGAACATTCTGCGCGCATCGCGCAGCTGCTCCAGATCATTGGAGTTCAGCGACCGATCGATGCGATGGCGCAATAGGGCGTCTTCGCCCAGGCTCGCCAAAATCAATGGCTGCAGCTCTGAGAGGAAATGCCATAAAGCCCGTCTCTCGCCGACATAGCGTTCTGTTGACATGAGCATATCCGCCATTTTCCGAGAACGATTTAACAAAGTTTTAGATATTATTGCGCCAATTCACAATTCATAATCCTGGGCGTTCGACATCCCATGGGGCGCGTTAACCGCAGATGGACGTGTTTGCCGTTGAGCGAAACCACATCGTTTGCCCTGACCAGCCCTCTCATCTCGGTGACAAGGCCTCGTCTTCCTGCCCGAACACGCGGGGCAACCCAACTGAAAGTCAGGTGTTGCCGGACGGCTCGATCTTGCGATGACCCGCCGTCGATCGTATCACTCGCGTTGACGCACATAGGTCATGCATAGGAACGGAAGACATGAAGCGCCGTACGATCTTGGGAGGCTTGGCCGCAGGCGCCGGCGCCATCGCGGCGCCCAAGCTTCTCCTCCGCCAAGTCCAGGCCGCCGGGGCTCCGGCCTATCAGCATGTCTGGGATGCCGATCAAAGCCACCGGGGCATACCCGCGATCGGGGCCAGGGATCGGGGTGACGAGACCATCGGCTTTGCCCGCGTTGACGAGCTGGGCGGCAGGGATACGGATCATCGGGTCATTGCCGAGGTTTCGATCCCTGAGGCCAAGCGCGAGACCTATGATCTGGTCAAAGCCTTGTTCGACAATTACCGCCTCGATCAGACCAAGCGCGAGGACATCACCCAGGCCGAGGCAAGGGAAATGCTCACGCTTATGGAGGTAGTGACCGACAGCGCCCCGATGGAGGCGGTCAAGCGGCAACTCGGCGATCAGCGCGGCAAGGTCTACTCACGGGACGAGTTTCAAACCCTCATCTTCGACATCTGGTTTCGCCAATATGATGATGGCCGCAATCTCGACCTTTCCGGCTTCGAGCATGTGGTGGTCGGCGAGCAGAAAGAGGGCACGGTCAGCGGTTATCATTTCTGGTATCGCTACTATCTCGATGATTTCGGCTTGCTCGGCACCGGTGACGACATCGATTTCAATGGGAGCCGTTATCCCCGGCATCTGGCAGGGGCTGCTCTTGCCGTTCCCGATGTGGTCACGCTGGCTTTTCGCTGGCGCGCGGAAGATCAAGATGCCGGCGTTGAACGCCCGCTGTTCAAGCCGACCGGCGGATTTTGGGTCGGCTGCAGCGTGGAAGGCCTGATGGCGCTCGGGATGATGCGGTTTTTCCAGCGCAGCCGCGATGACGTGTCGATCAACCGGGCCCGCTACGAGATCGATCTCTACAAGAGCCCCGACCGCCAGAGCATCAGAAGCTTTTTCCCGATTTTCAAAGGCTTGGCCTGAAGCCACCCTCTCGAACGGGCACCAAGGCGCCATCTTCGATTGAGCGCCGACACCCGAAAACGACGACGGCCCGACATTCTTTCAAGAACATCGGGCCGCTTAGTCTGATCAACGCGGGAAGGCCGCGAACCCGCCTATCGGCGCCCTCTACCGGGTGCTATCAGCCGCGGTTTCATCGGTTTCGCCATTGTCGCGGCGCACGGCTGCCAGTTCGGCAGCCAGAGCCGAACGACCAGCCTGGGCCTGGGCAAGGGCTGCCTCGAGCTGCTCGAGATGGTCGAGGGCCGAAATCAGCTGATCGCCAAGCTCGGCAACATCGGCAACGCAACGTTCAGCCGTCACGGCAGCTTCCGAGATTTGCCCCATCAGGCCATCCCGCGTTGCCTCGAGCTGAACGACTTCAGTGCTGGACTGATTGAGGCTAGCCTCAAGCGTTCCTTTTTCGTCCTCTGAGGCCTGCTGATACTCGGCATACTCGGACTGCAGCAACGCTTTCGACTGCTGAACCTCGGCAAGCGCCTGCTTGGTTTCTTCAAGCTCGGTTGCAAGCTGTGCCGATTGATTAGCCGCCGCCGCGGTCGCATCTGCCATCTGCTTGGACAGCTCTTCATAGCTCGCCTCACGATCGGAGATTTCCCGGCGAGCCAGTTCGAGCTGCTTGCGCAAGTCCTTGGTTTGCGTCTGTGACGTTTCGGTAATCTTGGCAAGCTCGGATTCGAGAAGCTGCTGCGCTTCCTGCAGCTCGATGGCCTGCTGTTCGGACGCGCTGAGCCGCTGGCTGAGAGCATTGGCGCGGTTGGTGGCCGCTTCGATCTGACCGGTCAAATCGGCTGTCTGCGCGGTAGCGGCCTGCTTCACCGCATCGAGTTCCCCAGCAAGCGAATCTCGGGTCGTGCTCAGCGCTACGATTTGCTCCTGCGATGCGGAAAGTTGCTCGCTCAGACCCTGGACCTGAGCATTCGCCGACTTCACTTCGCTGCTCAAAGTCTCGACTTCAGCAGATGACGTTTCGCGCAACTCGTTCAATTCAACCTGAAGCTCGTCACGCACCGACTGCAGCCCTGCAATTTGCTGCTGGTTCACGTCGATGTCGCTGCGCAGCTGCTGTTCGAGCTCGTCCGCCGTCGCCTGCTGCTCGGCCAGAAGAGCCTCGAGAGCAACCCTGGCGTTGACGGTGTCCTGCAGCTCGCCCTTGGTCTGGCCAAGCTCGGTCTGGATCTGCGCCATCAAGGCGCGATCACGCTCCGAATTCGAGCTTCATCGATGCGATCGTGGACGTCGATGTTTCGCGCACACCGGCCAATTCAGCTGCTAGAACGTCACGCTCGTCGCGCACCTGGGTCAAGCGCTTGGTCAAATCCTCGATAAGGTTCTTCGAATTGCCGAGCTCTTCGGTCAGTTCGCTCGGCTCCGGAGATTTCTCCAAAGCGTCCTTGATCTTCTGCAGGTTGTTCTTGTACTTGCCGATGGCGTTCGTCAGCGCATCGAGAGCATTGTCGTCGCCCTGTCCTTCGGATGTCTGCTGATCTGCATTCTGCGCAAAGACTTCTTTGCCCGTGAAACCGGCCACACCCATACCAAGGCTGAGGGCCACGATTGCTGCCATCGGCCGGCGCAGCCTCAAAAAAGCGGCGAATGCCGGCGGGTCGTTCCTTCCCATCGCTGACTCCTGACGTTTCTCTTGATAACGGCGGTCTAGTCCGTCGGACGGCCGATATTGTCTAGCCGGGTAACCAAACGTTGACAGTCCAGGTCGATCCCGGGAAAGCCTCGAAACCAGATGCTGACGCAAACGGTGGACCGCGAAATGCCTAAATACCCATCAAGGAACGCTTAAATACATTGCAAATTTTAGTCAATCTAGTTTCGATTGATTGTCTTATTTTCCGGGCTCTCAGAAGTTTTATTGCCAACGGCTTGGTGTTTTTTATCGCCTACTGGTTTATCCTCCTCTGGTTCACTCGACCGAAGTTAACAAATCGTTAGGCTTTTTCGTGCAGGAACGGCCTCAGCCCGTACCAGCCTATGTTACCGGCCTGCTGCCCAAGGAGGGACCACACATCGTCAAAGCCTTGGACACCGGGCGCATGGGCTCTAGGTCAGAAGCCAACACCGCGCTATATCTGAAACGGTGCCGCCACCCGAAAATGCGTGCCAGCCGGAGCCTTAGCCACCGTGGTCAGTGAACTCGTTATCGCCATCGCTCAGATCAACCCGACCGTCGGCGATATCGACGGCAATCTTCAGCTCGTCCGCGATGCCCGAAGAGAGGCAGCTTCTGCCCACGCCGACCTCGTGTTGTTTTCCGAACTGGTGATCTGCGGTTATCCGCCGGAAGATCTGGTGCTGAAATCAGCCCTCCAGGACCATTGCCGCCGCGCCATTGAGACGCTCGCCCGTGATACCGCCGATGGCGGCCCCGCCCTTCTCGTCGGCACGCCCTGGGTCGATAACGGCAAGCTTTACAATGCGGTAGTGCTCCTTAGGGACGGCAGGGTCGAGACCACCCGCTACAAACATGACCTGCCCAATTACGGGGTGTTCGATGAAAAGCGCGTTTTCGCGCCAGGCCCGGTTCCGGGTCCGATCCCTTTTCATCTGGCCGATGGCACCCAGGCGCGTCTCGGCGTGATGATCTGCGAGGATATGTGGACGGAGGATGTCGCCGAGGGTCTCGAAGAGAGCGGTGCGGAGATCCTGATCATCCCCAACGGCTCGCCTTTCGAGCATGACAAGCGCGATCTTCGTCTCAATCTTGCCGTCGCCCGGGTCACCGAAACCAACCTGCCCATGATCTACGGAAATCAAGTCGGCGGCCAGGACGAGCTGGTGTTCGACGGCGGCTCCTTCGCCCTCAACGCCGACCGTCGCCTGGTGGCGCAAGCACCGCATTTCGAAAACGCGATGCTGATCACCCGCTGGCAGCGGGGGGCCGATGATCGGTGGGCCTGTGGTGTCGGCGACATGGTTGAACCCCCATCGCATCTTCAGTCGATCTATCTCGCGATGTGTCTTGGCCTTAAGGATTACGTCGAGAAAAACCGCTTTCCCGGTGTGGTGCTCGGCCTTTCCGGCGGGATCGATTCGGCGCTTACCGCCGCCGTTGCCGCCGATGCTCTGGGGCCCGAGGGCGTTCATGCGGTGATGATGCCTTCCCGCTACACCTCGAGCGAAAGCCTCGAGGATGCCGCGGACTGCGCCAAGGCGCTTGGCATCAAGCTGGACGAGGTGGCGATCGAACCTGCAGTCGGCGCCTTCGGTGACATGCTTTCTCCGATCTTCGAAGGTCTGGAACCCGATATTACGGAAGAAAACATCCAGGCGCGCATCCGCGGCGTGCTGTTGATGGCAATTTCGAACAAGCTCGGCTCGATGCTGCTGACCACCGGCAACAAGTCCGAAATGTCCGTCGGCTATGCGACGCTCTACGGCGATATGTGCGGCGGCTATTCGGTCTTGAAGGATGTTTATAAAACCACCGTCTTCGCGCTTTCCCGTTGGCGCAATCAGCACCATACCGACGCTCTGAAAGCCCCCGCGGGCTTGGTCATCCCGGAACGCATTATCACCAAACCGCCAAGCGCCGAGCTGCGTCCTGACCAAAAGGACGAAGACAGCCTGCCGGCCTATGACGAGCTGGACGCCATCCTCCAGGCCCTGGTTGAAGACGACCGCTCGGCCGCCGACCTCGTGAACAAGGGGTTCGATCGGGCTACGGTTCAGCGGGTCTCGAACCTTCTCGACCTTGCCGAATACAAGCGCCGTCAGGCCCCTCCCGGCGTCAAGATCACAAGAAAGGCGTTCGGACGCGATCGCCGCTATCCGATCACCAACGCTTTCAGGCGTATTGACGGGCGATCTTAGTTTTTTGCCTCGATTCCGCCGTTCCGGCCTGGGCTGCGTCGTTGTTCGTGGGCCTAGACGATGGAGCTGCGGTTTATCCGATGGATCGCGTTTCAGGCGATCACCAGGCGTACATGTTTAACCGATAGGCTTGACATCGCGGGCCATATAGACCATGTATGGCTCGTACTTGTCTCGCGATTGCGCGAAGCGCTGCAGGATTGCGGCGCCACCTCCCGAGAACAATCATCAAAAAACTGTCCGCTCCGGCCGCGCCTGGAGCAGGGCGAAACGCCAGGGTCCGGTCGTATCCAGGATGATGCTGCCGACGCTGGACGTGTAAGGAAATCTTTAGTGAACGAATGTTGTTTTGCGGACCTCGGCCTGGCCGAACCGCTTTTACGTGCGCTGACCGCTCGAAACCATGTCACTCCAACACCTATCCAGGCGAAAGCCATTCCCCAACTGCTTGCCGGCAGCGATATGCTCGGCATTGCGCAGACAGGCACCGGCAAGACCGCCGCTTTCGCCCTCCCCATTCTCCATCAGCTTTCCCAGCCACGCGGTGCCACAGCACCACGCGGGCCACGCCTGCCGCGTGCGCTGATCATGGCGCCGACCCGCGAGCTTGCGAGCCAGATCGCCGAAGAATTTCGCGCCTATGGCAAGCATGTTCATCTTCGTCAGACCGTGATCTTCGGTGGCGTCAGTCAAAAACCCCAGGTCAATGCGCTCACCCGCGGCATCGACATCATCATTGCCACCCCTGGCCGCCTGCTCGATCTCATGAACCAGCAGCAGGTCAAGCTCGATGCGATCGAGTTCGTCGTCCTCGACGAGGCCGACCGGATGCTGGACATGGGCTTCATCCATGACGTCAAGAAGATTATTTCAGCCTTGCCCCGGACGCGGCAGTCGCTGCTGTTCTCGGCGACGATGGGCAAGGATGTCTTCCGCTTGTCGGGTGACATTCTGAGCGATCCGGTCCGCGTCGAGGTCACCCCTCAAGCAACGCCGATCGCCCGGATCGAGCAAAGCGTTTACCATGTGGACCAACGGGGCAAGCGGCGCCTGCTCAGCAATATTCTGGAAGATCCGGCGCTCTCGCGGGTGATCGTGTTCACGCGCACCAAACATCGTGCCAACCGGGTCGCCGAACAACTCGACAACGATGGCGTCGATGCGGAAGCCATTCATGGCAACAAGTCACAAGGGGCCCGCCAGCGCGCCCTCAAACGGTTCAGCTCGGGCGATGCCAGGGTCCTGGTGGCCACCGACATCGCAGCACGCGGTATCGACGTCGACGCCGTCACCCATGTCATCAACTTCGAGCTTCCCAACGAACCGGAAAGCTATATCCACCGGATCGGGCGCACGGCACGCGCCGGCGCCGGCGGAATCGCTCTCTCGTTCTGCGACCAGGACGAGCGCGCTTACCTCAAGGACATCGAGCGTCTGATCAAGCAACGGCTTACGGTGATCGGCGACGCGCCTCAGGAAACGGCCTCGGCGTCGAACGGCGCCTCGAAAAACGCTCAACCGCGAGGGCGCGGCAACAACCACCGCCCTGGCAACCGGTCTTCCCATCCAAAGAGGAAGGTCGGTAGCGAAGGTGAGAGCAACGAAGCTCGGCCGAAACGCCGTCGGCCGCGCAACAAGCCGGTGTCGGCCAACGATTCGTCCCAGACATCGCTTCGGCGCAAGCGCGCCGCCTGATCGGGGTTTTCGAAATCGCATGCTTTCATCGAGATGGTGGCTTCAAGCCGCCATCACCGGTGTTTTCCAGAAATCCAGCGCTCTAAAGAACGCATCAGCGATGTCGTGATTTGGGACGACCAAGCATCAGGTCTCGGGACCATCCGCAGGGGATGTCTGCTCTTCGCTCACCTCGTCGTCGGACAAATCGGTCTTCTTCTGCGCTTTAGCTTCCGACTTGGCGGCCTTTTTAGCAGCCTTAGCTTTTTCGCGCTCGCTACGTTCAAAGCGGTAATTCGGCTTACGTGCCATCTGCCTCAGCCAATTCGTTTCAATGAATAAAGAAGGAGCAGCTTATCCAAGCTGCTCCTTCTCCAAAGTTACCAGAGCGTCGTCCGATCGCCGGAACCCGCGCACGTCCAATGACCCGAAAGATTCCACAAAAGACTGGAATGATCGGGCGGAACAACGAGGCTGCGTGATCTGACCTGGCGCTAATACCGGTTCAACTCAGTCCTGAACCCGAAGGTTCTCAGCCGATGACTTGCCATCACGGCCAGGGACAAGCTCGTATTCAACGTTCTGTCCGTCCGCAAGGCCTTGAAGGCCGGCGCGCTCGACGGCCGAAATATGGACGAACACATCCTTCGAGCCATCATTCGGTTGGATAAACCCGTAGCCCTTGGTCGGGTTGAACCATTTTACTGTTCCAGTAGCCATGCCTATCTCCTTTACTTTCTTCGTCGCTCGTTGGTACGGGACAAACTAGGCTAGGCTGGCTAGCAAAAGGATGTCGCGAACATCGTCAATGAGGTTGCGCAGTCTATCCAGTCGGCGAAAATAGGCAATGCCGATTGCGCCAAGAGGGACATCCTATGGCCGCAAAGAGATTGTTATCGGCCGCCGGCGACGATAATTTCTGCAAAATCGAGCACGGTCATGCCGATCATCGATACCGATCAGTAGTATCTTTTGCAGGAACATTGCGATCAAGATGACATTTCCCCGCGAACCCGGTGGCAAACGTGCCTGGCAAAGGATGCTGTCCGGGCGGCGGTTGGATCTGCTGGATCCGTCTCCTTTCGACATGGAAATCGAGGATATTGCTGTCGGTCTCGCGCGGGTGGCGCGCTGGAACGGGCAGACCTCCGGCGACTTCGCCTTCTCGGTGGCGCAGCATTCCCTCTTGGTCGAAGATCTCGTGATCCAGTTTCGAGGAGACGTACCCCTCGACTGGCGCCGCCTGGCGCTGCTGCACGACGCGCCCGAATATGTGCTCGGCGATCTCATCACCCCCTTCAAGAATGCGCTCAGCGGCGATTACCGGGAAATCGAGCAGCGCCTGATGCATGCGGTTCGGCAACGCTTCGCACTGACCAGACTGCCGAAAACCTCGATCATCCTGATCAAGCGCGCCGATCGCGCGGCGGCCTTTATCGAGGCGATCAAGATCGCGGGCTTTCCACTCGATGAAGCCTGTGCCGTGTTCGATCCGAGACGACAGTTTACCGAACTCGACCTGGATACTTTCGATCTTCTGCCAAAACCCGCCAATGAGGCGGAACGCCTCTTCCTCGAGCGCTTCCAGGCCCTCGACATGCCGGTAGGACCGGCGGCCTGACTTAAGAAGCTCGGCCTGGGCTCGCCAAGCCCCGTATCGGCGGGCGCCGATCGAACCAGGGGGCAGCGCTTTCGAGCTCGGTGGCAAGGGCCATTAAGGTCTCGTCTTCGCCGAACCGGCCGGCGATGTGGATGCCGATCGGCAGACCGTCGCCGTTCCAGGAGAGCGGCACCGACATCGCCGGCTGACCGGTGGCGTTGAAGACGGCGGTAAACGGCGAATAGGGAAGGAGGCCGGCCGGCCCCAACCGATAATCGGCAAAATCTTCATTGTCGGGGGCAAAACGGCCGATCCTGGCCGGAGGCTCGGCAAGCGTCGGCGTCAAGAGGAGATCGTAGTCCTGGAAAAAGGCGGCCATCTCCCGGCCGCAACGGTGCACCTTGTTGACCGCCGCCAAGTAGTCGGGACCCGAGACGGTTTTTGCGAGCGCGATGGCACCGCGCGTCACGGCTTCGATGTCATCCACCGCCTTCAACGGACGACCCAGCACCTTCACTTTCTCCCGAACGGCAAGCGCCGTGCCGCAGGCGACGATCGTCGTCCAGGCCTGCATCAAGGTCATGAGATCAAGCGGGGGCGCCGCCTCCTCGACATGATGGCCGAGGCCGGCGCAAAGCTTGGCAGCGGCGTCAGCGGCAGCAAGGCAATCGGAATGCAAGGGCTCGCCGGTGAAGGAGAGCCTGCTGAACGCGATCTTCTGGCGTGCAGGCGGACGCTGGATCGCATGCATGAAGCTGCCTTTCAGCGGCGGTGCCCAATAGGGCGCTCCCAAATCCGCCCCTGCTGTCGCATCGAGCAGGGCGGCACTATCGCGCACCGATCGGGTGAGAAAGCCGGCGATCGCCATGCCGGCCCAGCCTTCGCCGGAAGCCGGGCCATCCGGCAGGCGCGCGCGCGTCGCTTTCATGCCGAAGAGGCCGGAGGACGAGGCGGGGATGCGCACCGAGCCGCCACCATCCGAGCCATGGGCTGCAGGGAGGATACCGGATGAGACGGCAGCACCGGCACCGCCCGATGAGCCGCCGGCGGTGTGATCCGGGTTCCAGGCACTTCTGGTCGGCCCACCATAAACCTTGGCCTCGGTCACCGGACCGACGCCAAGCTCGGGCGACGTGGTGCGCCCGAAGATCACGAGCCCGGTGGCCTTCAAGCGGCGAACGAGCTCGGAATCATAGTCGTAGCGGGTGTCCCGAAATAAATTCGAGCCCTTGTGGGAGGGATAATCGATCGCCTCGGCGCCGAGATCTTTCAGCAGGAAGGGCACACCCTTGAAGGGTCCCTCAGGCAAGCCGCGCCCGATCGCCCTCATGGCGGCGTCTACGGCAAGGTTGACGACCGCGTTGAGTTTGGGATTGAGGGCATCGACACGGCTCAAAGCGGCATCGAGAAGGTCGTTCGGCGACACCTCTCCCTTGCTCACAAGCGCCGCCAGCCCTGTTGCATCATAAGTCTCGTAATCCACGAAGCTGGCCATCGATCGCGCCCCTCTGGTTCAGTCATGCCTCTACATTGCTTGCCTGTGACCGCTGCGACAAGTGGCTGTCCGGGTCATGACGGAACCTAGGCAAACCGGCGACGTCGTCAGCCCCAGTAAAGCCAGCGAGGCTTGTGACGGTTGCCGAAATTCCGCCACCAAGCCGCCGTATCGGCCACGAGCCGATGAGAGCGGCGAGGCTTGAGGTTGGCATCCAGGTCATAGATGATCGGCACAGCGGTCGGAATGCGGAACGCCTCCGCTTCGTCATCGCTCAAGCCGTCCAGAATCTTCACCAGACCGCGTATCGAGCAGGTATGGGCAACCAGCAGAATCCGCTTTTCGGACCGGAGCGCCGGCGCCAGGCTGTCATGCCAATAAGGCCCGACCCTGAGAACGCCGTCCTCCAGGCTTTCGGATCTGGGCATGCCGGCCTCCAAAAGATCGGGAAACCGCTGGCACTGCTCCAGCCATCTGGGGTCATCATCTGCCAATGCTGGGGGCCGCGCCCGATAGTCGCGTCTCCAGGCAATCATGGCCTCGCTACCGTACTGCTCGGCGATCGCCGTTCTGGACTTTTCCTGGAGCATGCCGTAGTGACGTTCGTTCAAGCGCCAGTCGCTGATGATCGGCCTGCCGGGACAGCCCATGGCCTCCAGAACGAGTTCCAATGTTTTTTGGGCACGCACCAGTTTGGAGGTATGACAGACGTCGAAGGCAAATTTTTTTTGCTTGAGGAGAGAACCGGCCTTTCTCGCCAGACGTTCACCTTTCGGGCTCAACGGCGCGTTGCCCCAGCCTGCGAATAGATTTTTTTCGGCCCAAGTCGTGGTCCCGTGACGCATCAATACAAGGACGGGCAAGATGTTCGAGCTTTCTGTGTAGCGGCCTGTGCGCAGGATGATGAACCGGTTGACGGATGAGAGAAGCAGACTGAAAAGTGGGCGCGCAGATGACAAAATATCGATAACATTTTGTCAAGATTTTTTAAGATCATGCCGAACGGCTCTCGACGATAGAGAATGCCGATCGAGAGGTCGAGGATCTTGGAACAGGCGCTGATGCAACAACCTAGGATCTGGGCCCTGCTCGATGATCGCCCGGGACACCAAACCCAGGTGAAGGGCCTGGCCGATCGGCTTGGCTGGCCGTTCGAGACCAGGACGCTGTCGTTCAATCGGCTGAACCACCTGCCCAACCCCTTGATGGGGGCAAGCCTCCTCTCCCTGGATCGAAGGAAATCCGATCCGTTGACGCCGCCGTTTCCGGATCTCGTGATCACCATGGGCCGGCGTTGCCTGCCGGTCGCGCGCTGGATCAAGCGGGTGAGCCATGGCCGGTCCAAGCTCGTCCATATCGGTCGAAAAGGGGTGACGGCGGCCGATGATTTCGACCTGTTGATAACCTGCGCCCATTTCAACATGCCGCCCCACGCGCACCGCCTTGCCGTCACCCTGCCGCCGACCCAGGTCACCAAGGCATGCCTCGCCGAGGCCAAGACGGCATGGCCTGGTCTGCTCGATGAGAGACCGCAGCCGTATATCGTCTTCCTGGTCGGCGGCGAGACCGCGCTGCATAGCTTCCCGCCGGCACATGCGGCTGATGTTCTATGCAGGGCAGAAGCGGCAACCGAGACCCTTGGCGGCTCCTTGACGGTGGTTACCAGCCGACGGACATCGCCTGAATCGATCCGGGCCATGCAGCGGGCTGCAAAGGATGCAGCCTTTCATCTCTGGCAGAGCCAGCAGGAGCGCAATCCCTATCTCGGCTATCTGGCCTGGGCCGATGGTCTGATCGTCACGGGTGAGAGCGAATCCATGCTGGCGGAGGCGGCTGCGACCGGCAAACCGCTGCATATCGCCCCGATGCCGACCAAAAAGCTAGGGATCGTCGGGCGGCTCAAACGTCAGATGACCCAGATCGCCTGTGAACGGCAGGACAGCGGCATGTCCAGCCTTTGCCGCAACCTGTTCAACAGCGGATGGATGACGCCCAACCGGGATCTCGAAAAATTGCACCGCTTGATGTATGAAGCCGGCTTGGCCCGTCCCTTCGGCTCGGAACTGAATTTGGCACCACCGGCCGAGAACCGAACCCAGGAGCAGTTTATCGACCGCATGACCGACATTCTTTCCTCCCTCATGCCTCCCTCACTCCAAGCCTAATGGGGATTTTTTCCAAAGGGCTGCGCTATATCGGCGTCACGCCCCGGCCGGTCTCGCCAAGTCTGCTGTTCTACGGTGCCGATCAAGGCGCCTTCGAGGCGATTGCGCCCGTGCTGCAGCAGCTTTCTCAAACCAATCAGCGGATGGAGACATTTCTCTGCGCGAAGGATGCCGATCTGCGGCACTGGCTCAAACGGACCTTTCCCGATATCAA
The DNA here is from genome assembly GCA_963787265.1 of uncultured Alphaproteobacteria bacterium. Classification (GTDB taxonomy): domain Bacteria; phylum Pseudomonadota; class Alphaproteobacteria; order Geminicoccales; family Geminicoccaceae; genus JANQPX01. The sequence continues at coordinate 20,750 of CAWBCX010000029.1, forward strand.
GTCGGTAGATGCTCCACCGGGTCTCGGCATTGCAGCACTGATCTTCATCAGACGCTTGCGAATCCGTACCGTGATCTTGCTGGAAGAGGAGACTTTCCCCAACCCGGCCTTCCTGAAATGCATCAAGACCAGATCCATTTCGACCGTGCTGATGAGCGGGCGGGGCATGGCCCATCTCAAGCCTCGTCTTTCGCCCCAGGATGGGGTTAACGTGCTGCTTGCCGTCGATCATGAGGCCGACATCAAACCGCCCTTCGATGACCGCCTGACATTGATCCCGTCGGCAACACCCGGCGGCATGGATCAGGAAAGCGCAGCGACCGCGCTGGAAAAACTCGTTCCATTGTTGGGCAAAAACAGAAAATGGATCAATCGCCGTGATCGGCCGCTGCGTCGCATGTTCGGCCGTTGGTTGCATCGGCGCCTGGATCATCCCGATTTTGCGAAAAAGTGGCGGCGCTTCGTGCAACGCTACGACGATATGGATCAGCTTCGTCGGGCCCTGGGCGATCCCGACACCATTCTTTGTCTCGGCAATGGTCCTTCGAGCGAAGACCCGAGGCTCGGAGAGGTCGCCTATGATGCCCTGTTCCGGGTCAATCATTCATGGATGGACCGATCGGTCCTGACCGATCCCGACGTGGTGTTCACCGGCGGCTACTCGACGATGCGCGTGCTCAAGAGACCAATGTTCGGGCTTCAGCATCAAACCGGCGAGATGGTCCTGTTGGCGACGCGAGGACCTTTCACCCTTCGACATCCCTTGCGCTACTTCTCGATGGAACGGCTCGGCCGTTATCTCGATGACTTCGATTGGGGCCAGCACAGGCCGACCAACGGCTCAGCGATGATCGCCATGGCCGTGGCGCTCAGGCCAAAGCGTCTGATCATCGCCGGTGTCGATCTCTTTCGTCATCCCGACGGCAGCTATCCCGGCGATAGCACCACACCGAATGCCTATACGCCGGCGCATAGTTCGGATAAAGAACTGGCTTTCATGTTTCATCATCTTGACCGGTTCCCGGGCGAGGTCGTAATTTTCGGCGAAATCCTAGACCGCGAATGGCGGCATTTCCGCGAGCGACATCAGCATCATCTGGACGAGGTAGGATAGCCGTGGCCAAAAAGCTGAAGAAAGAGACCAAGTTCAAGACCTATTGGTATCATCGCAAGATGCCCTATTGGCTGGACAAGGACCCCGGCCGCCCCGAAGGCGTGCGCGATGCGCCGGAGCTTGTGCGGCTTGATGTCGAAGAGGGCGTCAAGCCCAATGGCAAGCCACCGGTGCGCATCTTTCTCGGCACCGAGAACGCCCAATATCGAGCCGAGCGGGTTTTCGTCTGGTCGGTGATCGAGGTGCGCGATCCGGCCAGAGTTTACGAAATCTATCTGATGAAAGATGTCAAAGGGTTCGACCGGACCGGATGGAAGACCGGCTTCACCAACTACCGCTATGCTATCCCGACATGGGCGGGCGGCAAGGGCCGTGCCATCTACAACGATGTCGACCAGATCTACCTGGCCGATCCTGCCGAACTCTTCGACATGGAGATGAACGGTGCGGGCATGCTCGGCATCACCCAGCGGGAAACCTCGGTGATGCTGATCGACTGCGAGAAGATGATCGAGTACTGGAAGCTCGAGCATGCGCAGCACGGTCATAAGCATAAGCATTTCCGGGCGCTGACCCTCGACAACAACCTCTGGGGCCAGATGCCGCCGGAGTGGAACGCGCGGGACGACGAATATAGCGCCGACAAGTCGAAATGCTTCCATTTCACCACCCTGCAAACCCAGCCCTGGCAGCCTCTGCCCGAGCAGCTGAACTATCGCCCGCATCCCGACGGCAAAGTGTGGTTCGATCTGCAGGAAAGGGCTGATCGCGCAGGCTTTACCGTCTTTACCAAGGAGCGCCCGAGCCAGCGCTATAAGGATCTCTTGGAGCAGCACCGCCTGATGCATGAGAAAGGTGAGCAGCCGTCCGGAGAACGTGAAGGCCGTCCGGCTGAACAGACCTTCGATGGGCGCAGCCTGAAGAAGGAAATCGAGCCGATCGCTGCCCTGGTTCGCGAAACCGATGCAAAGACCATTTTGGATTACGGCGCCGGCAAAGGCGTTCACTACCAGCCTTATGAAGGCGAATCACTGGAAAGCCGCTTTCGCAGCCAGCCCGCTTGGCCAGGTGTCAAGGTCGTCTGCTACGACCCTTGCTACAAGCCGTTTTCCGAGCCTTTTGAAGAACGCTGCGACGGGGTGATCAGCACGGATGTGGTCGAGCATATCCCGCCGGAAGACGTGCCTTGGGTGCTGGACGAGATGTTCAAGGCCGCGAACAAATTCGTCTATGTCGCCACCGTGTCGTTTCCGGCGAAGAAGTCGCTGAGTAATGGCGCCAATGCCCATAGCACGATCGCGCCGCCTGCCTGGTGGCAAGGTCAGATGGCGTTGGCAGCAAGACGGCATCCCAACATCCGCTGGGTGCTGACCTGCGACGAGAAAACCAAGCTCGGCAAGAAAGCGCGCGAGTTCAGCGGCATCGAAACGGTCCATCAGGCCGCTTAGTGATTTCAGCCGTTTGACGGCACCAGCCCGCTCCCAAGCCCAACCGCTCGATGTGATCCCGATACGCTGTCGGGTGGTTGGAAGGAGGCGCGGGCCGAAACGGCCGCCCCCGCCGAAGTGAGTGGCAAGCAAAGCAAATGCTGTCGACCTTCCGCGCGACTAGAGAGCTTGCCCGCGGGCGAGCTTGGGGAGATCGCCGCTCATGCCCATGCCGCGGCGCATCACCCAGGTCTTGATGGGCGAAAGGCTGTCGAGAAGGCCTAGGGTCGTTCGGCGGAAGAGCTTGGCCGGGAGGAAATCGGTCGAGAATAGCCGGTTGAGACCGTCGGTCAGGCCGAGGATCATGCGTGCATCGCCTTCGCGCCAACGTGCGTAACGTTGCAGCGTCTCGCCGGCACCGAGATCCTGGCCGGATCGCATCGCATCGACGAGAACTTCGGTTAGGGCGGCAACATCGCGAACGCCCAGGTTCCAGCCCTGCGCATGGATGGGATGCAGGCCGTGGGCAGCATCGCCAACCAGGGCCACCCTCGGGGCGACATAGCTTTTCGCGCTCGCGGCGCTTAAGGGAAAACCCAGGGGACGCCCTAAGATCTCGACCGGATGAAGGGCATTTCCTTGGCGCGTGCGAAGGGCCTCCAGCAAGGCTGCCGGTCCTGCTGCCAATAGCCCCTCGGCGTCCTTCGGCCGTTCGATCCAGGTCGCAGAGCAGACCTGCTCGCCAATCGGCAGCAGAGCGAGTGGTCCAGCTTCGCTCATGAATTCGTGCACGCGATGATGGTGCGGATGCTCATGGCGAAAGGCCAGCGTGATCGCGGTTTGATCGTAGGCAATCTGTTGGGTGCGGATGCCGGCAAGATCACGAACGGACGAACGCCGGCCATCGGCGCCGATCACCAGCGGCGTCTCGAGCGTTCGACCATCGGCCAAATGCGCGGTCATGCCCTCTCGGTGCCGTTGCAGATCATCGAGACGGGTCTCGCCGAGGTAACGGATCCCCGGCGTCGCCAGCACCAGTTCCAGGAGCTGCCTTCGTAGAAGGCGGGTTTCAATGCCGTAGCCGAAGGCATCGTCGCCGACCTCGCGGGCATCATAGGCGATGATGCCGCCGGTCCCGGTATCTTCGACCCGCACGCTCCATATCGGAGTGGCGATCGGCACGAAGGCCGGCCAGAGGCCAAGGGCAACGAACACCTGCTTCGAGCCCTGCATCAAAGCGAGGGCCCGCCCGTCGAAAGGAGCGTTCACCACCCGTTTGATCGGATCTGCATCAATCAAGGTCGGCTCAAGGCCGGATCGGTGCAGAGCCAAGGCCAGCAGCAGACCGCTATGCCCGCCGCCCACGATAAGCGGTTGATGAGGGTTTTTCGAACTGAAAAGCGTGGATTGTTCAGCCATGTCGATGACATGGCTAACCCGGCAACAATTGTCCAGCCATCCGAGCAAAAACTCGGCCAGGCAACACCAGTCAGTTTGCCAGCCGACCAGGCGAACGCTCCGCGGCGTCCAACCAGGTTATGATCCCAGCCCTAGCCTGGCAGGACTTAGCCGGCTGTTTGAGTGAGATCATCCTCGACGGTTCGCTTCAACAGGGAAGACTTCAGCTTTTCCAGCGCACGATGTTCGATCTGGCGCACGCGCTCCTTGCTGATGCCGAGTTTTCGTCCCAACTCCTCGAGAGTGCGCCCATCATCCCGAAGCCGTCGTTCCTTGATGATCACCTGCTCACGATCGGTGAGCTCGGCCAGAGCCTGGGCAAGCCAGATTGAGCGGGTTTTGTTGTCGTGGGCGAGCGTGACAACTTCTTCAGGCGACGGCGTCTCGTCGGCCAGGAAATCCTGCCATTCATCTTCACCGTTCGGGCTGATCCGCGCATTGAGCGACTGGTCACTGCCGGAAAGCCTTATTTCCATGGCGACGACATCGGTCACGTTGACGGAGAGCTCTTTTGCGATGTTGTTGCGACCTTCATCGTCAAGCTGGCCATTGCCACCATCCCTGATGCGGGCACGGAGTCTCCGGAAGTTGAAAAAGAGCGCTTTTTGTGCGGCGGTGGTTCCGGTGCGCACCACCGACCAGTTGCGCAGGATGTAGTCCTGCATGGCCGAGCGCACCCACCAGGAAGCGTAGGTTGAAAAACGGACCTCCCTTTCGGGCTCGAACCGCTCAGCCGCCTGCATCAGACCGACCGTGCCTTCCTGGACCAGATCAGCCATGGCCAGGCCATAATTTCTGAACTTCGAGGCGGTGCTGATCACGAGGCGCATATAAGCAAGAACGAGTTCGTGCAGTGCCTCTTCGTCGTCTTCATCCCGCCATTTATAGGCTAGTTCCAGCTCGCGTTCGCGGGAGAGAAGTTCGGCGTTCATCGAAATGCGAATAAATTCGCGGTTGGCATCTCGATTGGATGGGGATCTCTACATAAGACATGATCTCGCCCTCTCCCATTCAGCCGGTCTCAAAGGCCTTAAGTCTTTGTCCGGCCCCGCTCCGGGACACGCACTGGGTCTATCTGATCTGTTTTACGTTCGGGACGCAAAGCCGGATCAGCGTCCATTAACCCTCCTTGGTAGCCCCTGAGTATTCAAGTTAATTATAATTTAGAGTTTCGTAAATTAGATTTTTCTTAATTTAACGACGCGGCTGCCCTCTCATGACAGGAAGAAACAGTCTATCGAGGGCGTCATCGGCTTCGAAGCGGAGTTCTATCGGTAGTTTTTTTACATAATTTCCAAGAGGTAAGGGGAGACGAACATGGTCCTTTTCAGTTGTGATACAGGATGCGTCAACTTGCCTCGATTGCGCGAGAATCGCTTCAATCTCCGATGGTTTGTACCGGTGATGATCGGGAAAGGCGTGGCGATCGATCAACACAGCGCCAAGCTCTTGAACGGTCTTGAAAAACTTCTCCGGACGGCCAATGCCGGCAAAGGCGACCACACGTTCACCTCTGAGGTCCGGCAGGTCGCCAGCCGGCCGAAGCGCTGCGCTCAGCCTGGGCAGACCGGTCTCGATGCCGTCCAGCCCCGAGCCGTCGCCAATCACCACCAACGCATCCGCACGCGCCAGGCCGTTGGCGACGGTCTCGCGCAACGGGCCAGCCGGCATCAGCCGATGGTTGCCGAAGCCGACGACACCATCGACCACAACCAGTGCCAAATCGTGGGCGAGACGCGGGTTCTGATAACCGTCGTCCAGAATGAGCACACCGGCACCGGCTGCGGCTGCGGCTTTCGCCCCGGCCACCCGATCTCGCGCAACCCAGGTCGGCGCGACCCGGGCAAGAAGAAGAGCCTCGTCGCCGACCGTACCAGCATCATGACGGGTAATATCGACCAGTGCCGGTCCGCGCGTCCGCCCGCCATAGCCGCGTGTCAGGATATGGGGCTTTTCGCCTTGAGCCGTTAAGCGCTTGGCGACAGCAATCGCCGTTGGCGTCTTGCCGGCACCGCCTGCGGTCAGATTGCCGATGCAGATGACCGGAACGGGCACGGTTTTCTGAAGGACGAAGCGGCGGCGCAGATTGCCGATCAAGCCATAAACCCTGCCAAGGGGATCGAGGAGGCGTGGGGCAAGTCCATCGGATTGCCAAAAGTCAGGGGCGCGCATCAGCCGTTTCGATGCTGGCGCCGGAGGCGAGCGACGGCACGCGCCGGGACGCCCGATCCAACAGGGGCAACAAGGCCCTGAGGATCCGGTCGAGCACAAGGTCGCCGCCAGCGCTTGCCTGCCGCGCCCGGTCAGCCATCTGCGAAAGAACCCCGCTTGTGCTCAGGAGGTGGTGAAGGGTGGCTTTGAGCTGATCGATATCCAGGACCCGTTTCGCCGCACCCCGATGAATGAGGCCCTTCGCGATCTCGTCGAAATTGTCGGTGTGCGGCCCGAACAGCAAGGCAGAACCGAGCCTCGCCGCTTCGAGCGGATTCTGGCCGCCATGGGGCACCAGCGATCCCCCGATAAAGGCCAGGGGAGAAAGGCTGTAAAACAAGCCAAGCTCGCCAAGGCTGTCACCAAGGTAGACGTCGATGTCCGGCTCGGGGATCATCCCTTTTGAGCGCTGGCCGACACGGAGGCCGGCTGCCTTGACGGCCGCTGCCAAATCATTGCCGCGCTCGGGATGTCTTGGAACGATGATGGTCAAGAGCTTGGGAAAATCCAGGGCCAGCGCCTTGTGCACCTCGAGGATCTTCTCTTCTTCACCGGGATGCGTGCTCGCTGCAAGCCACAAGGTGCGGTGTGCAAGCAAAGGAAGCCATGCCGCATGCGTGTGGTCGTCGACCGGGAGCGAGGGGGCGGCATGCTTCAGATCGCCAAGCGAACGCACATCCCTTGCCCCCAGGAGGCGAAAGCGCTCTGCGTCCTCGTCGTTTCTCGCGAGGCAAAGCTCGAAACCGGCGAACAGGCGGGCTGCCGTACTCCTGGCCCTTTGCCAATGGCGAAAGGAACGCGCCGACATCCGACCGTTAATCACGGCCAAAGGGATCGCCAGCGCTTTGGCCTGAAGGACCAGGTTGGGCCATATCTCGGACTCGATCAGAAAAGCGGCATCGGGGCGCCAGAATGTGAGAAAGGACCACCAGGCAGCGCCTCGATCAATCGGCACGAATTGATGGAAAGCCCGCAAAGGCAGCCTTGCTGCCATGAGTTTGGCCGACGTGACCGTCCCGGTCGTCACCAAGACCTGAAGTGCGGGCCTCGCCTCGAGCAGCGCCTCGATCAACGGCAGGGCTGCAAGCGCTTCGCCCACGCTTGCCGCATGAAACCAGATCAGCGGGCCGTCCGGACGGGGCAGGCTCGGTTGGCCGAAGCGTTCACCGAGACGTGCTCCGTCTTCCTTGCCGAAGCGAACCCTGCGGTGCAAATGGAGCGCGATCAAGGGCCCGGTCAAATGGGTGACCATGCGGTAAAGGGAAAGGAGCATCAGCTTGCCGGCAGGATCGGCTCGATCCCCTGAGCCCGGTCGACCTCGGCCGAAAGCTTGATCATGCGCTCTTCGATAAGCGAGCGATGGCTTTCGGTATCGCCCTCTTGAGGCAGAGCGATCGGATCGCCGAAGGCAACCGTACCGCGCGCAAACGGCAGGACCAGCATGAAGCGATCCCAGCTGTTGAAGGTTTTTTGGCGCTTGGTGGCAAAGGTGATCGGCACGACCGGCACGTTGGTGCTCCGCGCCAGATAGGCAATACCCGGCTGCGAGCGCATCCGCGGCCCTCTCGGTCCGTCTGGCGTGATCACCAGAATATTGCCGTCCTCCAGCACTTTTTGCGCCTCGCGCAGGACCTTGGCTCCGCCACGACGCGACGAACCCCAAAGCGTCCGGGCGCCCAAGCGATGGGCGGCGCGCTGAATGAGTTGCCCATCGCCATGCGCCGAGCTGATGATATAGAGACCGGGGCGGTTCTCAACCCCAAGTTTGGCGAGCAGGGCGCGCCAGGCGGGATAGCTCATCAGCAGCCGGCCATGCCAGAAGGCACCGATGAAGGGTTTGCCGGCACGGATGAGGTCTTCGGTCGCAGGCGTATAGTCGAGCTGCCATCGACCGGTCCGATCGATCACACGAATATAGCTAGCGGCAAGCCAGGCGAGGGTTCCGGAGACCCACGGACGATGGTGCCAGCGGACCCGCTGCCGGCGAGCCATCATCAAAAGCCGTCGGTGACGACGGAAGGCGACCTGTCCAGCCCCAATTGCTGGGACTGCTGATCCGCGAATTGCCGCTCATAAAGACGCGCATAGATCCCGCCCGCTTCGAGGAGCGATTGATGGTTCCCTTTCTCCACGATGCGCCCCTGATCGATCACGGCAATCACGTCTGCGCGAACGATCGTCGACAATCGATGCGCAATGACCACTGTGGTCCGATCGCGCATCAAGCGATGGAGCGCCACCTGGATAGTCTGCTCGGCCTCGCTGTCGAGGGCCGAGGTGGCTTCATCGAGGAGAAGAATGGGCGCATTCTTGATCATTGCGCGCGCAATGCCGAGACGCTGGCGCTGCCCCCCGGAAAGGGTGTGCCCCGATGGCCCGATGTTGGTGTCATATCCATCCGGCAGCGCTGTAATAAACTCATGCGCCGCTGCCGCCTTGGCGGCCTCGACAATGGCGTCTTCATCCGCATCCCGACGGCCGTAGCTGATGTTGGCACGCACCGTCTCGTCGAAGAGATCGACATCCTGACTGACCAGGGCGATCGCCCCTCTCAGCGAAGAAAGCGTCACCCCGCGGATATCCTGACCATCGATCAGGACGGCCCCCTGATCGACATCGTAAAATCTCAAAATGAGGTTCAAGATCGTCGATTTTCCAGCGCCCGATGCCCCTACCAGAGCCACCGTATGGCCGGCTGGAATGTCGAGGTCTAAGCGCTCGATCGTCGGCTTGGTCGGGCGATAGCCGAAATTGACGCGATCGAAACGGATCGCGCCACCCTTCGTTTCGAGAACCTTGGCATCGGGCGCATCCTTCACTATCGGCTCATGATCGAGCACGGTATAGATCCGGTCCGCCGCCGCCATGCCCTGCTGCACCTGCGTGTTGAGCTTGGACAGCGACTTCAGCGGCCGATAGACCAGCAGCATGGCAGTGATGAAGGAAAAGAAGGTCCCCGGCGTCATCGTGCTGTTGGTCACCTGCCAACCGCCATAACCAATGATAAGAGCGATCGCCACGCCGCCGATGATCTCGGTCGTCGGTGAGCTGATCGCCTGCACGCGAATAGCCCGATAATTCAGTCGGTAGAGTTTTTCGATGAGGCCATTGGCAAAGTCTGCCTCATCGGTTTCGCGATTATCGGCCTTGACTTGGCGCACCCCTTGAAAAGTCTGTTCCAGGCGGGCCATCAATTTCGCCATCTGCGCCTGGCTTTGTCCGGCGACCTTGCGCATGCGTCGACCGATATAGATGATCGTCCAGGAGGCAAACGGCAGGCCGATAATGGCAAAGCAGGCGAGCCGCCAGTCATGATAGAACATGAGGCCCGTAAGACCGATGATCTGAAACAAATCCCTGGTAAAACCGGCAACCGCCGTGGAGACGGCGGTACGCAATTGCTGCGTATCGTAGGTAAGGCCGGAGATCAGAGGACCGGATCCTCGTTCCAGAAAATAGCCAAGGTCCGCCTTCATCATATGCCCGAAAAGGCGCTTTTGCAGATCGGCGATGATGCGCTGGCCGACGCCTCCCATGAAGAAATCTTCGCCGTAGCTCGTCGCTGCTTTGATCAGGCTGAGGACGATGACGGCAAGCGGTATCAGCACCAGCATGCTTTGGTTCTTGTTGAAGAACACCTCGTCCAGCGCCGGCTTGACCAGGAAGGCTTGCGCCGAGGTGACGGCCGAGAACAGGATCATGCAACCGACGGACAGGAACAACCAGCGCTTATGATGACGGATATGGTCGGTCCAAAGCCGATAGGCCGATTGATCGCTCAGCGTCTGCAGCAAGGGAATTGCTTTGAGCACAGCCGTAAGGGAGCCGCGGCGGCGCTGCCCAGCCATGGTTCTCCCGCGACTATCGATGTCCGCGGTGGTCAGAATAACCTCTCGTTCTTGGCGTTCGCCTCAGGGCTTCAATCGTCAGCCGTGCGGGCCATCCTTCAAAGCTTTGAAGCGCCATACCGTTGCCGGCGGTACATTCCGCAACACGAAACGGACGATCTCAGCTTTAACACCGAGCTTTCTAGCCGGAATCGGTCGGATAGGGGAATAGGAATATTGCAAGATAAAGCTACCTGGCTTCATCGCCTTGAAACTTTCCGTCATGATCGCGTTTTGAAAGTCGAACGGCATGTTGACCATGGGCAGGCCGGAAACCACCGTGCTGACATGCTCGATATTCTGTTCGGCAACGATGTCGGCGAGCCTGGTGGCGTCACCATGGACGACGCGAACGCCCGGAAAGCGATTGCGCAGATAATCGAACAGCAATTCATCGAGTTCGATCATCGTAATCGCTTCACTCGGGATGCCTCGTTCCAGCAGCCCCTGAGAAATCGCCCCGGTACCAGCGCCAAGCTCGACGACGGTCTGGCCTGGCTCCCAGGCGGCAGCGCCCGCAACAGCACGCGCAAGCGACATCGAGGAGGGAAGGATGGACCCCATCGACTTCGGCGACCGCAACCATTGGCGGAAAAAGAGTTCTGATTCCTTAACCTCGGTAACTTGGCTCATTTCCTGCCCCTAGCAGTAACGTTCTAAGACGCCTGCTTCAAAACGTCCCTTGAATGACAATGGACAAAAAGCAATCGACACCTTGGGAAACTCAACGATCGAAACCTACCCAAGCGGCACCAATTGCGATGGCAAACAAGCGTTGGTGAACCTGCATCCTTCACATCATATCATCACGAAAAGGCTGTATGACAAGATTGCGACAAACCGAACCTTAATCGCAGGTGATCTACTTGGCAAACAGAGAGACGCCCCCGCTATTCCGCCGGAACGGCCGAAGACGCTTTCTTGGCATCATCAAGACCGCCTGATCGGCGCAGATTGCGTCCCTGCCACCAGCGCGATGTCTGGTCGCCCAGAAGAAGCAGGCAGGGGGTCAGAATGAGCGTCAAAAGCGTTGCGAATGCCAGGCCTCCTGCAACTGCTGATGCCAACTGGGCCCACCAGTCGGTCGACGGTCCCCCTGCCGAAATATCGCGCGAAAAGAAGTTGATGTTGACTTTCAAGACCATCGGCATCAAGCCGAGAATCGTCGTGATCGTGGTCAGCATAACGGGCCGAAGGCGTTGAGCCCCCGTTCTTAGTACCGCTTCCGCCGCCGGCAGGCCGGCATGGCGAAATTCGTTGTAGGTGTCGATCAGGACAATGTTGTTGTTGACGACGATGCCGGCAAGCGCGATGACGCCGACCCCGCTCATGACCACACCGAACGGTTGTTGGGTGATCAAGAGCCCCAAAAGGACACCAACCGTCGAGAACACGATGGCGCTGAGGATCAGAAAGGCCTGGTAGAAGCTATTGAACTGGGTCACCAGGATGATGGCGATCAGGAAGAGCGCGATGCCGAACGCCTTCACGAGAAAGTCCTGCGATTCCTTTTGCTCCTCATCCTCGCCCTTGAAGGTAACCGTGATTGCCGGATCGAGATCCTGTTCGGCGAGCCAGGCGCGAATCTCACGGGCCTGGTCGTCCACCAAAACGCCCTCTTTCACGTCGGCACCGATGGTCAATTGCCGCTCCTGGCCGATACGGGCGAGATTGCCGACCTTTTGTGCGGGTTCACGGACGATAAAGTTGGCCAGCGGCACCGATCCGTAGGCTGTGTTGACCCTGAGACGTTCAAACTGCCCGAGACCCCGCTGGTCCGCGGGAAAGCGTGCCCGGATTTCCACCTCATCAACAGCATCATTAGGCCGATAGTCGCCGATACGAATGCCATTGGTGACCAATTGAACGAAACTGCCGACCAACGCGACGTCGGCACCGAACCTTCCAGCCTGCTCACGATCGACCTTGATGCGCCATTCGATCCCGGGAATGGGGCGAGAATCGGTCACATCGACCAGGGCATCCATCGCATCGAACTTCTGACGCACAAGCGCAACGGCCGGTTCCAGTTTTTCCGGAAAGCGCGAACTTAGTTGAACCTGGATCGGCTTGCCGACCGGCGGCCCCGCGGCGTCCTTGCGCACCTCGAGGCTGATCCCGGCGATGTCAGCGGCCCGCTCACGCGCTTCCGCCAGGATTTCTGCAGCCGGCCTTCTGATCCGCCAATGGTCGAACTCAAGCAGCAGGATGCCGATAACGTCCTCATCGATATTGTCTTCGCCGGCAAACGACACACTGCTGCGCGCATACATCGTGGCAATGCCGTCGACATCGAGAAGGCGCTGCTCAACCTGATAAACCAGCGCATCACGCTCCTTTGCCGACAGATTACCCCTGGTATGGATCTGGAGTTGCGCAATCTCGGGTTCGACATCGGGGAAGAACTCGACGCCGCGACCAAACATGCCATAGGCCGCGTAGGACGACACGGCGATGATCACGGCGCCGCACAGCACCAGGACGCTATGCCTGGTGAAACGGCGAAGCAAACGTACATAGAAGCCGGTAAACCCGCGAAGCTGGCCGAGATCGCCCCGCTCCACCAGGGCAAGCGACGCCGCTGCGCCGTCATCCTTGTCGGCCCGGCCGACCAGGGCGCCGATATTGGGCACGAAAATCAGCGCCATCACCAGGGAGGCGGTGAGCGTGGCGAGCAGCGTGATCGGCAGGAACTTCATGAACTCGCCGACGATGCCGGGCCAGAAGAGAAGCGGCATGAAGGCTGCAAGGGTGGTCGCTGTCGAGGCGGTGATCGGCCACGCCATGCGCTCGGCCGCAGCGAGATAGGCATCCCTGCGCGCCAACCCTTCGATCATCTTCCGATCTGCATATTCGGTGACCACGATCGCGCCATCGACCAGCATACCGACCGCAAGTATCAGTGCGAACAGAACGACGATGTTGACGGTCAGGCCCAGGCTGTAGAGCACCAGGATGCCGGTGAGAAAGGACCCCGGCACCGCAAGCCCGACCAACCCGGCCGAGCGCAGGCCGAGCGCTGCAACAACGACGATCATGACCAGGATAATGGCGGAGAGGACATTGTTCTGCAGATCCAGCAGCATGTCCTCGATATTGTCGGACTTGTCCTGAAGGAAACCGACCTCGATATTCGCCGGCCAATTGGGCTGTTCCGCCGCCACCAGATCCCGAACCTGTTGAACCGTGTCGATGATGTTGGCGCCGATCCGCTTCGACACCTCCAGCGCCAAGGCAGGGCGGCCATCAACCCTTGCAAACCCTTCGGCGTCCTTGAAGGTGCTTCTGACTTCCGCGACATCGCCCACCGTGATGACCTTGTCGCCGTCGACCTTGATCGGCAGCGTCAAAAGATCGTCAGCCGTCTCGAAAACACCCGGCACCTTGACCGCGAAACGCCCCTGGCCGGTATCCAGATTACCCGCGGCAACGAGGCGGTTGTTCCGGTCGACCAGACTCAGAAGATCTTCAAGCTGGAGATCGTAGCTTTCCACCAGAAGTGGATCGATGATGATCTCCAAAAGCCGCTCGCGCTCCCCGCCGATCTCGACGTCAAGCACGTTCGGGAGAGCCTCGAGGCGCTTTTCAAGGTCACGGGCAAGCGTCAGCAGGCTGCGTTCCGGAACATCGCCGGAAAGGGTCACCACCAGGACGGGAAAGAGCGCAAGATTGACCTCATAGACCAAAGGCTCGTCGGTCTCTTCGGGCAAGTCGGCCTTGGCGATATCCGCCCCCTCGCGCACGTCGGCGAGCGCTTCGTCGATGTCGATCCCGGCCTCGAACTCAAGGGTGACCGACGCACTGCCTTCGCTGGCCGTTGCCGTCATCTCCTTCACGCCTTCGACCCGCCGCAGCTGCTGCTCCATCGGGCGGACCAGGAGGCGTTCGGCATCTTCCGGTGAAATGCCGTCATGGGTCATCAAGACGTAGACGATGGGTATGGAGACGTCCGGATCAGCCTCTTTCGGGATGTCCCGATAGGCCTGGACGCCGGCAACCAGAATAAGAACCAAAGCCAACAGAACCGTGCGCGATCGACTGAACGAGGCCCGGATCAGCGCGTTCATTGAACCGCCTCCGAGACGATCGGATCGCTTGCCACCGGCTGGACAACGACGGGCCTCACATGACTGCCGTCACGGACGAAACCCTGGCCGACCGTGATCAGACGGACATATCTTGGCAGGCCGGTCAGCCACAACGAGCCCTCTTCGGCCCGGGCGATCTCCACCGGCATAAAGACGACTTTATCCGCATCATCGACCGTCTTGATCCCAAGCGCCCCATCGTCGCTCAAGGACAGAACCGACGGTGACACCCGGTGAGCCTCTAGCTGCTCTGCAGCAATGCGAAGCTCGGCGCTGACACCGGCGGCCACCCGATCCTCGCCACTGGGCACTTCCAGCTCGATCGAGAAGGTCCGGGTCCGTTCATCAGCTCGACGTGAAACGTAACGAAGCTCGCCACTGACCGTTTGCCCCGTGGCGAGGCGGGCGACGCCTGGCATCCCCGGTTTCAGCTTGCCGACCTCGGTTTCGATGACCTCGCCAATGACCAGGAAGGGGTCCATATCAAGGATGGTCGCAACCGGCTCACCGATATCGATGAGGTCACCTATCTCCACGGCACGGTGATCCAGAACGCCATCGATCGGCGCTCTGATCTGGGTGTGTTCGAGATCGAGCTCGGCACGCTTCAGGGCAGCATCGGCGATCGCATAATTGGCCTCGGCCTCGGCAACGTTGGTCTCGGCCTGGAAACCTTTCTCGTTAAGCTGCTTGGCTGCATCCATCTCGATCCGGCGCTGTCGCAAAATGGCTTTCGCCTCGAGCAAGGCAACTTCACGGTCGCGCGGGTCCAGGGTCACGAGCAAATCACCAGCCCGAACCTGATCGCCTTCGGCATGGCTGATGGCGATCACCCGTCCCGTGGTCTCGCCGCGCAATTGAACGCTTCGATTGGGCGCCGTCTTGCCATTGGCGATGACTTCACGCTCGATCGTCTCGGCAACGAGATCTTGAACCTGCACCGCGATCGGTGCGGCTTTGGTGTTCGTCGCACCCGGATCGGCCGCGGCGGTCTCAGCTGTCTGTTCGGTCCCACCGATCTGTCCGGACAACAGCCAGCCAATCAGCGCCACCGCCAAAACAACTGCAATCGCGAAGGATGTCTTGATGCGCATCGTTAATCCGCAGCCTCGTCCGAGACCGCCTCCTTTCGAACATCGTCAATCAAATCGTTCCGGTTCTGATCGACATAACGGCGCGCAGCGCCGATGACGGCTTGGCCGTAACCGGCAACAAACCGCAAGCCGGGCGAAAGGTTCTCGCACTCATCGGTCGTGCACGGCTCGATCAAGCTCAGAACATGGTCCCATTGGGCGATCATATCTGCCGTGATCTCCGCCACTTTTTCCGGTGGCAGGAGGTGAGCAAAATACATCAGGGCCAGAAATTCGGAGCGTACTTTGTGCCGCGGCGGTGTCTGCATCAGCTCATCAACCAAGGTTTTGCGGCCGAGCGATGTGATGCTGTAAACTTTCTTATCCGGCCGTTTCTCTTGGGACACGCTGGTGCAATCGACCAGCCCGCGCCGGGTCAGCTCGGCAAGTGCAGGGTAGATCGACCCAAATCCAGCCACAAAAAAATGGCTGAACGCCTCCTCGAAATGCTGCTTGATCTCATAACCGGTATGATCGCGCTCGGTCAGCACGCAAAGGCAAAGCGTCTTCACATCCATGGCAACCTCAACGTCCAGCGCCAGTCCATTGATTTACGAAACAACGATATATATCATCCCGATACATATCGTTCGGATATATATCAATTCGATATTTATACAAGAACCCACAAAAGAGTTTGTCGCAGGCGCGGACACGGCGTGCGGTCGCTTTGAACGCGATAATTTGCTGATCATGGCCGAGGTTTAGCTTGAACCTGTCTCTTGATCGATCCGACGCAGGGTCCAGGCCACCAGATCTTTGGTTGCACGCCCGAAGGCCTCATCGAATGCAATGACGATATCGCCCATTTTCTTGCTCTTTGCTTCCGCCAGTCCAATCACTGATGTCGAAGCAACGGTCTTTCGCCTGGGCATTTCTACCAACTGAATTTGCATCTTGATCTGAACGTTCGGCGGCCCGTCATCGAAATATTCGGCCTGAAACTCGCGAATGTTGACGATCAGACCATAATCGGCGCGCAGGCCATAGGCGCCACGGCCGAGAACGTTGATTTTTTCGCTGTTATCGAAGGACTCCAGAAGCAACGTCTGGGTCATCACCGGAACAACGTCCACCCATTGCGCTCTCGCATAATATTCGAACTGCGTCGGTGTCGGCTTGACCGCAATTCTTGCCGTGTTGAGGCCCGCCGTCGCACTCGGTACATCGATCGTGATCCGCGCCTTCACCTTGGGCAAATCTTCATCGAAGGTACTCTTGGGGGTGAGATCAAACAACCTTGGCGGTTCTACGCTGACAAAATCCAGGGGATTGACACAGGCTGATAAGACGAAACCAAGAGCCAAGACGAACTTCGGGGAAAACCTCCAACCTCGATGGTTCATGATCGTGTCATTCCGCCTCGAACCCTTGCCTGCTCCCGCCGATCAGGAAACCGGCAGGATCACGTTCGACCTCCTTGGTGATGCGGGTGAGAGCAGCGACCAGAGCTCGGGATTCGCCAACCAAATTCGTAAGCTCATATAAACCAGTGCCGCTGAAATCGCTCAACGGTTCTCGAAGGTCGTCAACCATGCCGTCGAGCTGTCGCGCTGCACCGCCAAGAGAATTAGCCGCACCACTTAATTCGTTAAGGGTTTCAACAAGATCGCCACCCACACCTTCGACCCCCTGATCCAGTCTTGCGGCAACCTCCCGCAGATCCTCGGTGAGCTCGCCAAGTCCCGATGCCGCAGCCCTGACTTCGTCCAGGGTTTTCGTGACGCCGGAGGTCATCGCGCCGACATCATCGGCATTGGCGGCAAGTCCGCCTGAGAAGGTTTCCAGATTGTTAAGCGTTGCTGAGAGGGACTTGACGTTCTCCTCATTCAAGAAGCTGGAAATTCGGTCAGCGACCTGAACGGCTTGAGCCAAAAGATCGGGGGTCAATTCGAAAACGCGCTCAAGCGCTGAACGCTGGGCGGCAATTACCGGCAAGGCATCGTCATCCCCATCGACCGCCAAGAGCGGGCTGTCGCGCGTACCGCCTTTGAGCTGGACGAAGGCGACGCCGGTGATCCCCTGCATTTCCAGGGTTGCAATCGTGTCTTCCGTAATCGGGGTGCCATGATTGATTTCGGCGACCGTTCGTACGCGCTCGACATTTTCTGGATCAATGCCGATTTCTGCGATGCGCCCGACCGGTATGCCACGGTAAAGGACCTGACTTCCTTCCTGAAGGCCGGTTACCGTCCCTTCAAAGTAAATCTCATACACCGTCAATTGTCGGTCGATATCGGCCTTGACCAGCCAGACGCTGAACGCCGCAAGACCGGTGATCAACGCCAAGACGACAGCACCGACCAACGATGTAGCTGGCACGGATTTCCATTTATGCGTTGCCGTCAGATCATGGCTACATCCACTTTCACTTCAGCCAGCGCAGCACGCCCACGCGGACCACCGAAGTAGTCCTGCAGCCAGGGATCAGCAGACATGCGCAATTCGGCCAACGTACCAACCATCGCCCGTTTGTCCACCAAAGCGGCAATGCGGTCGCAGATCGCGGCCAGCGAATCGAGATCATGGGTGACCATGACAACGGTCAAGCCGAGGCTCTGCTGCAAGCCGCGAATAAGACGATCGAAATCGGCGGCGCCGATGGGATCGAGACCGGCAGTCGGTTCATCGAGAAAGAGCACCTCCGGATCGAGCGCCAGCGCTCTTGCCAGGCCGGCGCGCTTGCGCATGCCGCCGGAAAGTTCGGACGGGTATTTGTCGCAAGCATGAGGGGGAAGACCGGCAAGCGCGATCTTCAAGGCGGCAAGCTCACGCAGCAGCGACAGTGGAAAGTTCTTGCCGTTCGCGCATCGGCGCTTCGACGTTCTGGGCAACGGTGAGCGAGCTGAAGAGAGCACCATCCTGAAAGAGAACGCCCTGACGGGTCCGCATCGATTTTCTGTCCGACATCGCCGAGACCGGCCAATTCCTGGCCGAGCATCTCGATCCGGCCCGCAGCCGGACGCATCAACCCCAGCATCTGGCGAAGCAACACCGATTTCCCGGTGCCGGATCCGCCAACAATGCCGAGGACTTCGCCTCGATAAACATCAAGGTCGAGGTCGTCATGGATCACCTGTGCACCGAACTGGGTGCGCAAACCGCGGATGCGAATGGCGATCGGTTCGGTCAACAAAGAACTCACACGCCAAGATAGGAAAAGAGAACGGAGAACAAGGCGTCGAAGACGATCACCAGGAAGATGCTGGTCACCACGGACTTGGTGGTGTGGCGGCCAACACTGTCGGCGCCGCCGGACACCAGGAGCCCTTCGTAGCATCCCACCATGGCGATGAGAAAGGCGAAAACCGGCGCCTTGACGATGCCGACCGAGAAACGTTGCGAGACCGATCGCCTCTTCGAGCTGGGCGAGAAACTGACCGGGCGAGATATCGAGAACCAACCAGGCCATCAGGCCACCGCCAAGCCAGCCCGAGAATATCTGCGAAAAAGGCCAGAAGCGGCAGGGCGATCATCAGCGCGAGCATTCTCGGCATCACCAGGACTCTCGAGGGGGTCAAGCCCAAGTGTCCGCAGCGCATCAATCTCCTGATTGACCGCCATGGCACCAATTTCGGCGGTAAAGGCACTGCCCGACCTGCCCGCAACGACGATGGCCGTCAGCAAGATCCCGATTTCGCGAAGGACCGACACGCCGACCAAATCAACGGTAAAGATCTCGGCACCGAAACGCCTGAGCTGGTCGGCCCCCTGGTAGGCCATGACCACGCCGATGAGAAAAGCGATAAGCCCGACGATCGGCAGCGCGTTCAAACAGGTTTGTTCGAGATGATGCGTGAGCGAGGTCAGACGCAGGCGGCTGGGTCGAAAGATTGTCTTCACGAGGGCCTCCATGGTCTCGCCGAAGAAGGAGAGAAGGCGAGCCCCTTCGATGCAGCCTTCGATCGTGCTCCGGCCAAGAGAGGCGGTCAGGCGCAGGAGACCATTGGGCAGCACTTGTTCGACGGGCGGCGTCACGGCGACACGCCGAACCACGCCAAGGAGTGCCCGGTGCTTCGGATCGGCATCAGCAACCGTCACTTGCCAGCCTTGGCCAACCAGGTCCTGCTCCAGCCGATGGAGCAACCAGGCACCCGTCGTATCCAGGCTCAGCCCTGGGTCAAGACCAATATGAGCGGAGGCAGGCCCGGTACGCTCAGCAACGGTCAGGAGATCAGCTCGATGCCGATCGAGAGCAGTCACATGATCGAAGATCCAGCCCCCGCCGATCGTGATCGACAGGCCGTCACTCAAGCGTTCGCTCTTTAGCCATCCCGCCTCGATCGTCATTGCCCCAGCATCGTGATGATGTCTGATATCAACCATCATCCATGACAGTCCAGTCATTTAACGTCTCGAAGACGACCATAAAGGCCGAATGATCGTTGGCTCAGGTTCTGATCCCCTTCACTTTCTCGCGAAGCTGATCGATCCGCTCCTTCGAGCCGCCGAGATGCGGGTTGATGGCCAGCGCAGCCTCGAGACTGCGCAGAGCCGCAGCCGGCTCTTCGAGTGCGTCGTAGATCAAAGCAAGCCCAGATAGGGCACCGAAATGTCGAGGTTCCAATGCAAGGGTCTGCTGTATGTCGAGAACGGATTCATCGAGACGCCCCATCAGATAGAGCACGGTCGCCCGCTTGTTCCATGCTTCGGCGAACGCCGGCGCCTGATCGACCATGTTGTCGAACGCCTCCAGCGCTGTTCCATGATCACCTCGCGCCATCGCCGTCATGCCACGTCGCATCAGCTGGCTTGATCGAACGATCGTCGAACTCGATCCAGATCTGCCATATCTGCTGTTGAATGGCGGTAGCATCGCGAGATCTTCGGTCGTTTGCAACCGCTGGAACAAATGATCGAGACGGCCATCCTGCTGATCAGCAAAGCCTGAGCAGGCAGGATAAGCTGCGACAGCATCAACACGACAGCGCAACGACAAAGCCAGGCTCGTCGCATCTCCCTCTCCCAAAGTGCCGGACTCTTAAAAGATTTAAGGCGTTTCGAGAGATTTCCTACACGATCGATGAAAGAAGGGGAACCGAAGGACAAAGCCCCATCATCCCTTTTACTAGCGCTAATCCGCTAAACCTTTGGATTGGCGTTTCGCTCCAATTTGGCAAGCTCAACAGCCGCTCGAACTTTGATCTCATCCAGGACCTGGTTAATTGTTGGATCATCAAGCTTGGGACGAGGGCGATGAAGAAGATGGGAGACGCGTCTCAGCGTCTCTTCGGAAACCCATCCCTGGACCAAACCGATCTGCAGGTCGGTCAATTCATGCAACAAGGCATCGCCCTGCAGCACGGCCTGCCGCCGCTCCGCGTTCTGATCCGATGTCTCCTGAATAGCAAGAAAGTTGCTGAGTGCCGTCAGCGGTGGCGCTGCGGCGGGAGCGACCGCCGATGAAGCTGACTCGTCCTGGATATGGCTCCTGAACGCATCGGCAACACCCGGCCCGGTCGCTTTACCGGTCTTTCGACTGCGATTGGCCGGCGCACCAGGCCCGGTTTGCGATATCTTCATGTGACAACCATTTCCTTCGTATCCCGGCAAAGCGCTCCATCCCGAGGCTCGGACGCCTGCACGGCCATGTCATCGATCATCGTGATTGTCGTCCACCATAGTTAATTTTCTCCTAACGCTCGGCCGAGACAACACGACCATGATTGCCGGGGCGGCAACATTTGCCGGTCTGAAGCGGTAAACTTTGCCGCCTAACCTAGATGCCCGACGACGTGAGCAATTTATTTTTTGTTTTAAATCAACATATTAGATGATTTTACAATGTTGGCACGATCTTCGCAAACGGTAGAGCCGATGACAATTGCCATGGGCACCAACCTCGATGATCCGATCCACAGTCATTCCGATGATCTCCCTTATTCTCGGGATGCTTTCCCTGACCAGCTCAATCGCCGATGCCCGATCACGCATCAAGGACATCGCCGATTTCGAAGGCGTCCGGGACAATATGCTGGTGGGTTATGGCTTGGTGGTCGGCTTGAACGGCACCGGCGACAGTCTTCGCAACTCGACATTCACCGCGCAGAGCCTGGAAGCCATGCTGGAACGCCTCGGCGTCAGCACCCGAGGTCAGAACATCAAGACCAAGAACGTGGCCGCCGTCATGGTCACGTCAACCTTGCCTCCCTTCGCTCGCCAAGGCGCCCGTGTCGATATTTCGGTCAGCGCCCTCGGAGATGCCAAATCCCTGCTGGGCGGCACGCTCCTGGTGACGCCGCTTCATGGTGCGGATGGTGAAATCTACGCCGTGGCGCAGGGGGCGCTGACGGTCGGTGGTTTTGCCGTCGAAGGCGATGCTGAAAGTATCGTCAAGGGCGTCCCGACATCGGCCCGGATCGCCAGCGGCGGCATCGTTGAGCGTGAGATCGGCTTCGAGCTGGACGAGCTGGAGCGGGTTCGCATCGCGCTCCATAATCCGGATTTCACCACGGCATCCCGCATCGCCGACGTGATCAATGACCACCTCCAACAGCGGGTCGCCCGCGCCAGCGACTCGGCCACGGTCGAACTCCAGGTCCCACCGGCCTACCAACGGCAAATCTCAGCACTCCTGACCAAGGTTGAACAGCTTCAGGTCACCCCTGATCAACCGGCCCGCGTTCTGATCGATGAGCAGTCGGGCATCATCGTGATGGGCGACGACGTTCGTATCGATCAGGTTGCCGTCGCCCAAGGCAATCTTACGGTCCGGATCACCGAAATGCCCGAGGTGGCGCAACCGGCTCCCCTGTCCGATGGCGAAACCGTCGTCGTACCGCGCACCGGAATCACCGTCGACGAGGATGGCGACAAGAAAATGGCTGTCTTGCCCAAAGGCGTCAGCCTGCAGGAGCTGGTCACCGGCCTGAACGCCCTTGGCGTCAGCCCTCGCGATCTCATCAGCATTCTCCAGGCGATCAAGGCCGCGGGCGCCCTCCAAGCAGAAATCGAGGTGATGTGATGACCGATCCCCTCCTCAACACCGCAGCCGCATCCGCTCTCAAAGGCGGCGCGACAACCGCGACCGCGGACAAGCTGACCATTGAAAAGGCGCGCCAGTCTGCAGCCGATTTCGAAGCGGTCTTTCTGAGCCAGATGCTGACGACGATGACCCAGGAACTAGGAGGTGCCGGCGGCGTAGCGGGCGAAGGCGGCGATGTCTACCAGGACATGTTCACTCAGGAAGTTGCCAAGATGATCAGCCGGAGCGGCGGCATTGGCGTTGCCGACTCCGTGCTTCAGGAAATTCTTAAAGCCCAGGAGATCAAATAATGGAGCCGCTGGAGCAAGCCGCCATCCTGATGACACTGATGAAGCGATTGGGCCAGATCATGGATCATGAAAGGGCACTGCTTCGCAGCATGCGGCTCGACGACCTGAGGGATCTCCAAGAAGAAAAGTCGGCGCTCGCGGATGCTTACGAAATCGAGCTGAAGCGCCTGCGCAAGGCGCCGAGACGCTTGGCAGTGCTCGACACGTCGGTACGTGAGCAGATCGAAGGGGGCATGCGGCGATTTCAGGAGGCAGCAAGCGCCAATTCCGAGGCCCTGAGCGCCGCCCAGACGGTGGTTGAAAAAGTGATCCGCAACATCGCCGACAATGCTCTGCGAGGAACCAGAAGAGCCAAAGCTATGCGCCCACCAGGCCCGGCAGCGCACACGATCATCGTCCGCCCAGGTCATCTCGGTTGCTTTCGACCGGAAGCTTTGAGGAAAAACGATGAGTCTCACCGGCACGCTCTCCAATGCATTCTCCGGGCTGAACGCCGCGCAGTCATCGATCAATTCGGTTGCGCACAATATCGTCAACGCCAATACCGACGGCTATGTTCGCAAGACGCTCGGGCAGTCATCCCTGGTTCTGCAGAATCGAGGCGCCGGCGTCGAGGTCGGCATGGCCGAGCGCATCGCCGATGAGTTTCTGATCGAGGAAGCCCGGCGTCAAGCCACCATCACCGGCAAATCCCTCGTTCTCGACAGATATCACAGTCTGGCCCAGGACGCCTTCGGCAATCCTGCATCAAGCTACGACATGGGCAGCCTGATCGGAACACTTTCCGCATCCCTTGAAGCGTTCACCAGCGATCATGAGACATCGGCCCTGGGCCGCGATGTGCTGAACAGCGCTTCTGAACTTACCGACACCATCGATCAGCTGACGACTAAGGTCCAGCGGCTCAGGGGCGAGGCCGATCAGGAGATCGAGCGGCTCACCAAGTCCATTACCGCCGATCTCAAGGCGATCGATACGCTGAATGTCGAAATTGCGAGGGTGCGCAATGCGGGCGACGTCAATCCTGAGCTGTACGACAAGCGTGACCTTCTGGTCAAGCAGCTTTCGGAAAAGATCGAAATCGGCACCTACTCCCAGGGAGACGGCGTCATTGCTATCTACACCGGCCGCGGCGAGGCGCTGCTCGATGCGACGCCCGGATCCTTCATTACAATGCCGGCGGCAGCATCGCGCCCGACACCAACTTGCCCGCCCTGTCGATCTTCAGACCGGACCAGGTCGATGCGGAGACAGGCCTTCCTTTCGATGTGAATGTCGGCGTTGACATTGTCTCATCGGGTGTCCGTGCCGTCCTGTCGCCTGAGCTGCTTGAACGATGCCACGCCCGATAGCGACCAGATCATTGTCAGCACCTTGAATGGGGGCCAGATTCAGGGCCTCATTGACATGAGGGACAAGGTTTTCCCAGCCCTCAACGACCAGCTTCAAGAGCTTGCCGACGGCCTTCGCTTCGCCCTCAACAAGGCCCACAACGACAATGTGTCCTGGCCGCAGCCCAACGCCTTGAGCGGCACGCGCACGGATCTCGCCGGCTTCGCGGGCGCTCCCCGAAGCGGGACGGCCACCATCGCTGTGACCGACAGGAGCGATGGCAGCACGCTTCTGGCCTTCGAGGTCGATATCACCGCCGCGGTCGATGAGACCGATCTGATCAATCAGATCAATGCCAATCTCGGCGCCTCCGGCACCGCAGCCCTTGGACCCGACGGTCAGCTCGAGATGAGCCTCGCCTCCTCTGCCCACGGCCTTGCCATCAGCGAAAACGACAGCAGCATCAAGATCACCGACGATGCCGGTCGAGACCGAGATTATGGCTTCTCCCAATATTTCGGTCTCAACGACTTCTTCGTGCTGGACGGGCCTTTGGCGACCGATTTGGTCATTCATCCCGATATCGCCTCAGACCCTGCCAAGATCGGCACCGCCAAGCTCGACGTCACCACCCCGCCGCTTGCGGCAACCCTGGGCGGGGTTGGCGATAATCGCGGTGCACGCGGCCTCTTGGACGCTCTCAATGCTGATCATGCCGTGATCGCCCGTGGTGGTTTACCAGGAAAAAGCGTTGATCTCGGCAGTTATGCGGCCGAAATCATCGCCATCACCGCAAGCAACGCCAACCAGGCAGAAGAACAGGCACGGGTCGACCGCGCCTTAAGCGATGCCGTCAATTTCAGGAACGACACGTTTTCCTCCGTCAATCTCGATGAGGAACTCGCCTCGCTCATGACGTTGCAACAGGCCTACTCCGTTGCCGCGCGCCTGATCACAACGGTCAATGAAATGCTCGAAGAACTCGTCGACGTGATGAGGTAGGGAGATTTTCCATGTTGAGTCGCATTGGTGACTTTGCCCAGTCGGAGCGCATGACCTCGCTCCTTTTGCAGACCCAGACCCGAACCCGGCTGACCCAGGCCCAGATCAGCACCGGCAAGGTCACGGATCGATTCCAGGATCTGGCTCCCGATGTCGAACGGCTGATCGACGTCAAGAGGACTCTCCAGGAAAATCGGCAGTTTCAGGACTACCAATGATTTCACCAATCGAAAGCTGACGGTCATGGAAGCGGCTGTTTCGGACCTGTTCGAGACGGCGACAAGGGCGCAGACGCTGGCGATCCAGCGCACGAATGACGGCTCGACCTTTCCGGCACCGGCGGGTCCAGAGTTCGAAGTCGCTGCTCGATCAGGCCGTTGCCCTGCTGAACACCGACATGGACGGCCGCTATCTTTTTGGCGGCTCGAAGACCGATCAGCAACCCGTCGTTCTGGATCCTGGCTTTACCAGTTTCGGCTCATCCGACGATACATTTTACCAGGGCGACGATCTCACACTCAGCGTTCGCGCCGACGTCAATATCGAGATCTCCTATAGCATGAGCGCCGATCGCGAGGGATTTCAGGAGCTTATCGGCGCCATCAGGGGCTTGATCAACGGTGATGTGCTCGATGATCGGGACATGTCTGGAAGAATTCACTCGGCCTTGTTCACGAATCGTTAACCAAGATCGCCGATTATCAGGCCGAGCTTGGCACACGCCAGGCGCAGCTGGACCGCATCAACCAGCGTCATACGGATACCGAAATCTACCTGGAAAACCGGATCAGCGAGATTGAAGACGTCGATATTACCGAAGCGATCACAAGACTTGCCGAGGACCAGGTGCTGCTGGAAGGCGCCATGGCCACGATCGGCAGGCTCAATCAGCTCAGTCTCGTCGACTTCATTTGACCGCCACCACGAACCTCGGAGATTGACGATGAACCCAACAGCCTCGGCGATTGCCAGCCCCGACATTGACAGCACCGCTCAGCCCGCGGGAGACCAGATCCATCGTCACCCGCTTCGGTGAGCTTGCCATCGATGACGATAAGATCGTCAACTTCGCCGAAGGATTGTACGGGCTAGAGCAGCATCGCCACTATATCCTGACCAAAGTGCCCAACTGGCCCGACGTCTTCAAGCTTCTCCAGGCCGTCGACGATCCGCAGCTCAGCCTGATCGTTCTGCCTCTGGAAGGTGTTGGTGGTCCGATTGATCCCACCGACTTTGCCAAGGCTTGTCGTATGCTCGAGCTTCAATGAGGACACAACGACCGTGCTCGGCATCGTGACCATGCGTGCCCACAGCGAAAACCAGGTCTTCACCGTTAATCTGAAAGCCCCGCTCCTGATCGATGCGAAGACGGCGCCAGGGCCGTCAGCACGTCTTTGCCAGTGATCGATATAATTTGCGCCATCCGCTCCCTGTCGACGAGCAGCAGGGGGGTTGAGAACGTGTCCACAAAGACAGCAGACACGGGCACGACGGTGACGACAGCGCCCGACCATCGTCATGACAGGCCCCGATGATCTGCTCGGCCTGTTCAACGAAGCGCAACGGCTGTTGTCGGCACGAGCAGGGAGCATATGCACTCTTGCCTTTGAAGGAAATCCTTCGGGTTGCCCCGGATCATCCCGACGCCTTTAATCTCGCCAGCGTCGCTTTCGGTCAAATGAGCCTGTTCGAGGAGGCAGAAGGCGCCAGCCGTCAAGCGATTACGCTCCGACCCGATGATGCAGGCTTTCACCTCAACCTCGCCAACCGGTTGAATGATCAAGGCCGCATCGACGAGGCGATCTTGGTTTACCAGCGGACGATCGAGCTTGCCCCCGGCCATACCGCCGCCCTCAAGAGCTTCATGCGTTGTTTGGCCGGTCAAGAGCGCTGGTCAGAGGCACGGCCGCTCATCAATCGACTTCAGAACGATATCGGGAACGAGCCGGACGCGCTTGCCGAATGCGCCGAAATTTGCGTCAAGGCCGGTGACCGGCGGCATGCGCTCAAACTCTATCAGACGGCCACGAACAGGAACCGGACCGAACTGACTGGCACCTTCAGATCGTGCGCCTCGCCAGCGCTCTGCATCAGCCAGGTCTGGTCAAGGAAACGGCGGAACGCCTCTTGGAGCAGGACGAGGATGCCGAATTGCGCGTCATGCTGGCGTCAACCATGCACGGTGCCAGAAACCTCAAAGCCATGGCGAAACATCTCGACGCTGTTCCCGAAGACAGTCCCCAGGCAGCCAACGCCGCCAATCTCCGAGGCATGATGCTGGTGTCGCAGGCCCGACTGAAGGAAGGTCTCGATGCGATGGCGCGAACCCGAGACTTTGGCGCCTTATGTTTTCCCGCTTCAGGCAACGCGCGTCATGTATCTGAATTACGACCCGGATCGGTCACGCGATGATCTCCGTCGTGACCATTTCGCCTTTGGCCATCACTTCAACGACAGCTGCCGGAACTTCCGCAACAGGATTCACGCGATCGCTCGATTCGATCCGGAGCGGAAACTTCGAATCGGCCTTCGTCTCACCGGATTTTCGTGCTCATTCGGTAGCCTATTACGCACGCCCTTTCTTCGATGCTTTTGACCGCGAGCGTTTGGATGTTATCGCCTATGCGCACGTCCCCAATCAAGATGCGGTGACCGCAGATCTTCGTGAACTGACGACCGAATGGCGTGATATTGTTGACTGGAACAATCAGCGTCTCGCGGATGAAGTGCGCAAGGATCGAGTTGACATCCTGGTGGATCTTGCAGGTCTCACCAGAGGACTCCCGTCTCCTGGCCTTTACGGCTCGCCCAGCACCTATTCAAATGACCTATATCGGTTATCCCAATACCACCGGGCTTTCGAAGATTGATTATCGTATCACCGATGGGATCGCCGACCCGGATGGCGTCGATGACGACTATGCGGAAACTCTTATCCGGCTGCCGGGCTGCTTTCTTTGCTATGCCATCCCTAACCACGCACCAGCTATCGAGCCTGGCCCTTGCGAGCATCGAGACTATGTCACCTTCGGTTCATTCAACAATCTGGCGAAGGTCAACGCTGGTATTCTTGATCTTTGGGCCAATGTCCTGTGTGCGACCCCTCAATCCAAGCTGCTTTTGAAGGCAACAAGCAGCAACAATTCAACGACACAAAAGATTATTTGTGACAGCCTGGAGCAACGTGGCATTGATCCGAAGCGTGTCAATTTTGCAGACTATCGAGCGACACCGGCAAGTCATCTCGCCCTCTACAACGACGTCGACATTGCGCTTGATACATTTCCCTATAATGGCACCACGACCACCTGCGAGGCGCTTTGGATGGGCGTACCGGTCATCACGCTTAAGGGAGATCGTCACGCCAGCCGCGTGGGCGCAAGTCTCTTAAGCGCTGTCGGATTTGAGGCCTGTATCACCGAGAGTGCGGAGGAATATGTGACAACGGCAAGATTGATGGCCGAGAACCCGGGCATTCTCAAGACGGCACGAAGGACACTGCGCGGTACCGTTTACATTCGTCACTTTGTGACAACAGGCGCATGCCCGGAAATTGGAAGCAGGCGTTTCGTGCGACCTGGCAGATCTGGTGCGAGCAACAGGCTTGAATAGATTGAGGAGATGTTGATGACCATGCAAAATACGGCAGAAATGACTGAGCGAACCAGCGTAACGCCGGGGCCTCCGAAGCTCTTAGGCAGGCCATCGCAGAGCAGTCTTTTTGGTACCACAAGATCGACTTGCCGGGTGGCATTGTCACACCCGGTTGGGCGCCCCTAAACGCTCAAAGCTACGGTATTCCGAACGATCTGACCGGAAAGCGCGTGCTCGATGTTGGCGCCTGGGACGGCTACTGGACGTTCGAAGCCCTAAAGCGCGGTGCAAGTCAGGTCGTCGCCATCGACGATTTCTCCGACTATCTGGGCTCCCTGGAGCAACGCGATCGACCGGGCTGGCAAACCTTCGATCTGTGCCGGGATGCGCCTGGCATATGACGACAATGTCTGTCAGCGCCTCGAGATGTCGGTCTATGATCTGAGTGAAGAGCGTCTTGGCCGTTTCGATGTCGTCTTCTGCTTCGGCGTGCTCTATCACCTTCGCCATCCGCTATTGGCGCTCGACTGCCTGGCCGGCGTCTGTGATGAGAGCCTGCATGCTGAAAGTGCGGTACTGGACGACTTCAGCCCCTATCGAGGCGGCCTCGGGCAAGGTTATGCCGGCAGTCAGATGGTGATGGAATTTTATCCCGACGATCAATACGGCAACAATCAGACCAACTGGTGGGTCCCGACCATTCACTGTCTTGGTCATATGGTGAGAAGCGCCGGTTTCGGCCATGTCGAAGGCTGGAAGCTGATCGACAAGACACCGACGCAGCTTGCCCATTGCCGCGGCTTTGTCAGAGCGACCAAGCCGGCCGTTTCGACAAGCTAGCCTCGGGAGATTTCACATGCTTGTCGTGTGTTGCGGTATGATTCGATCGGGCTCGACGCTTCAATACAATCTGGTTCGGGGTCTGGTGGAAGCAACCGGCTCAGGACGTGGCTTGGGTTTCATCGGAAACCCCGATCGAGATGACCGCCTTTGTCGGTGGTCTCAGACGTCGACCTGGCATGTCGTTAAAATGCATGGTCTCGCGGATTGGATGTTGGAAGAGCAGGCACGGAAGTCCATCCGCTTCTTCTTCAGCCATCGGGATCTACGCGATGTTGCCGCCTCGGCCAAGCGAAAGTTCGGCTGGCCTAGTCCGCAGATCTGGCAGGCCATCGATGCAGCCATTGGGTTGCAGCAGCGTCTTGAAGACATCCCCGAGGCAGAAATTCACCGGTACGCCGAATTGTCAGCCGATCCTTCGAAGAGCCTTGCTTCGATCGCAGAATTTCTTGGGCTGCCGCTCGGCGACCGGAGCAAGTCACGCATTCTGTCGGCCTGCTCCCTCAACAGCGCACAAGAGGTTCAAGCAGCCATTCGTGACATCATGTCAGCCAAGGGCGTCAGCATCAGCGAGGACAACAAGGCGTCGATTTTCGACCAGACGACATTGCTGCATCACAACCATATTTCACCGAGTGGCGGCAAAGACGATGCCTGGCATCATGATCTGACAACCGATGATCTTCGAACCATCGATGGCCGCTACCGGCAATGGCAGCAAAACGAAGGTTACGCTCAAATCTGACGGGCGAGCGAACCAAAAAGATCTCGTGACATTAGCGTTTCATTAAGACCTTGCCGGTAATACTGAGAAAGACTGATGAAAGGCTTGACAGCCAGCTCATCAGAACCGGCGGCATGTAGCCGCTTTTCGCGAACATCTATGTAGGAGTTGTGGCTCATGCCATTGAATGTCGTTTCCAATTACGCCGCCAATGTCGCCCATCGGAATTTGGCGATGACAGACGTCGAAGCGTCCAGCTCGCTGGCCAAATTGTCGATCGGCAAGCGCGTGGTTTCAGCACGTGATGACGCCGCGTCCATGGCGGTCGGACAGCGCCTGAACTCGGAAGTCCAGGGTCTTCGCCAGGCCACGGTCAACGCCGGCCAGGCCAATTCGATGCTGCAGATTGCAGACGGCGCCATGAGCACCACCTCCGACATCCTGACCCGAATGAAGGTTCTCTCCATTCAGTCTTCGTCAGGCAACCTGTCGTCAACGGAACGCGAGTTCCTCGACACCGAGTTTCAAGCGCTGGTGAGCGAAATCGATCGTGTCGCCGATGATACGGATTTTGCCGGCACGCAGCTTCTGGATGGTGCCATCTCCATCACGGCAGCCACCGGTTTCGAAGCGGCCGATGGCGTCTCCGCGATCACGGCCCAGGGCTTGGCCAAGGCAAACAACGGCACAGCCGCCGCAGCTTACTCCATTTCCTTCGCCACAGGAGCCAATGGCGGCACCTTCACGGTCACGACGGCAAGCGACGGGAGCACTGCCGATGGCACTTACTCCGGTACCATTGATTCAGGCGCGGTGACGGGAACGTCAGGCGCTCTAAACAGAGCGACGACGGTCAAGCTCGATGGCGTGGGCACATCAGCCGGATCCTTCACCATTGCGCTCAATACTGCTTTTGACTCAACGGGTTCAATCGGCGCCGCCGCTGAAGAATATACCGGTTCGAGTGAGCTCGATCTGAATTTCAAGCTTGGCACCGGCACCGCCTCCGAGGATTCGCTAACCTTCACCCTCGATGCCATCAACACGTCGGCTTTAGGGTTGACGAACCAGGACATCACCACTAAA
Organism: uncultured Alphaproteobacteria bacterium; assembly: GCA_963787265.1. Classification (GTDB taxonomy): domain Bacteria; phylum Pseudomonadota; class Alphaproteobacteria; order Geminicoccales; family Geminicoccaceae; genus JANQPX01. The sequence continues at coordinate 51,921 of CAWBCX010000029.1, forward strand.
TCGACGGCCAATTCTTCGCTCGAAGCCATCAACAACGCCATCGATACGCTCAATGAATTCCGCGCCGATCTCGGTGCCGCACAGAACCGGCTCCAGTTCGCCTCGGAAAACCTGAACGTCTCCATTGAAAACGCGGAAGCGGCACGAAGCACGCTGCTCGATCTCGATATCGCTGCCGAGATGACCAAATTCTCGAGCAAGCAGGTCCTGATGCAATCCGGTGTCGCGATGCTGGCGCAAGCCAACCAGATGCCGCAGAACCTGCTCAGACTGCTGCAGTAATCGGTTAAGCCGGGGAGGGGGCGCCCCTCCCCGCTGCCTCTAGCGATAAATAACAAAAGAAGAATCCATGGAAGTGAACCCGGCCACAACGCCAAGATCGTCAGCGGTCAGTCAATCTTCGACTGGTGCTGCGAGATCATCGGACGGCGCCTCCCCTGCTCCGGATCATGGACCATCTCTTAGGCTAGACGCCTCGAAGACGGTAACGTTGAACGCGCTGGACGACCGAGCTTCGGCGCCTGACATCAAGTCGGGAAACAACGAAGATTTAAAGAAGGCTGAAACACTGAGGTCTCTGATCGGCAATAAGAACATGCAGCTTAAGACCTATCATGATGACGCTTCCGGACGCAGTGTTCTTGAGGTCAGTGATCAGGCGACCGGCAAGGTTGTCAGCCAATATCCATCGGACGAGCTTCTTCGTCTGTACGCAGCTTTGCGCGAACCACTGATCGATCAAAGCGCCTAACGAGGCCATTTGTCCATGGCAACCAATCTTAATCTCGACAGCCTGAACGTCGACAGCAGCGGCCAGATCACGTTTTCGGGTTTGAGCAGCGGCATCGATGCCAGGGCTGCCGTCGATGGGATCATTGCCGCCAAGCGCATTCCCATCGATAGCCTGGAACAGCGCATCTCCGACGACGACGCGCGGCTTGCCGTCCTCAATGACATCTCCTCCCTGACCGGCAATCTTCGCGAAGCCGTCGACAGTCTGCGCGGCAATGTCAGTTTTGACGGCTCGACCAACATTTTCGAAGCCAAAAGCACGTTCGCAACATCGAGCCGCAGCGATACCCAGTCGCCTTCGGCAGCCGTGGAGATTATTGGCGTCACAGCCACCAACCGAGCAGAGACGGGCACGCATACGATCGAAGTCCAGCAAATCGCCTCAGCCCACAAGATCGCCAGTGGCTCCATCTCGGGCGCGACCACGGACGCCTTGGGGCTAAGCGGCACCTTCGACATCAAAGGGGCTTTGATGACCATCGACGGCAGCGATTCATTGCTTGAGCTGCGCGACAAGATCAATGCAGCCAATACGGGCGACAATGCGACCGGCGTCACGGCAAGTCTCATTTCGATTTCCAGCAGCGAGCAGGTCCTCACGCTGACTGCCGACGAAACGGGCACCGATGCTGCCATCACCGTTGCAGACAATAGCGGCACGGTCCTTGAAGCACTCGGCTTGATTGACAATCTCGGTGCCATCAACAATGAGCTGCAGGCGGCCAACAATGCGCAGATCTCGGTCGATGGACTGGATCAGATCAGCGGCGTCAGTACCATCGAACGCCAATCCAACACCATCGACGACGTCTTCGGCGGTGTCACCTTAAGTCTCTTCAAGGCCGAGGTCGGAACCACGATCAAGCTTGACGTCGAACGCGATCTCAACCAGGTGAAATCCGCAATCATCGACGTGGTGGACTCCTATAACGAGCTTCGGACCTTCATCAACACCCAAGCCCAGTCCGAGATCCAAGATGAAGACGGAGAAACCAGCGAAGGTCTGCTTGCCGGTACCAGAGTTCTCTCCGACATCAGATCGCGCCTGTCGTCCGCCATCGGCAGTTCCGTTGACGGGTCCAATCCAACTTTTTCAAGCCTGGCCGATATCGGCATTACCATCCAGGGATCGGCGAGCGTCGCCAATCCGCTTCTCGCGAATACGCTGCTTATCGATGAAACCAAACTCGACGAGGCTCTCCTCACGCAATCCGAAGACGTAAAGGAGCTATGTGTTACAGTCCATTAGTGTGTGTTACAGTCCATTAGTGTGTGTTACAGTTCATTAGTGAGTTTTACAGTCCATTAGTGTGTGTTACAGTCCATTAGTGAGTGTTACAGTCCATTAGTTAGTGTTACAGTCCATTAGTGTGTGTTACAGTCCGTTTGTGTGTGTTACAGTCCATGAGTGAGTGTTACAGTCCATGAGTGTGTGTAACAGTCCATTAGTGTGTGTTACAGTCCATTAGTGTGTGTTACAGTCCATTAGTGAGTGTTACAGTCCATTAGTGTGTGTTACAGTCCATTAGTGTGTGTTACAGTCCATTAGTGTGTGTTACAGTTCATTAGTGTGTGTTACAGTCCATTAGTGTGTGTTACAGTCCATTAGTGAGTGTTACAGTCCATTAGTGAGTGTTACAGTCCATTAGTGTGTGTTACAGTCCATTAGTGTGTGTTAAAGTCCATTAGTGTGTGTTACAGTCCATTAGTGTGTGTTACAGTCCATTAGTGAGTTTTACAGTCCATTAGTGTAGATTTCTTCATCCATAGCAATACATTGTTATGTAGTCCTCTCGACTACCATTACGTGTATTACTGGACTTCCTGTTCAACAACAGGCGCCGGATCCACATGCACTTCGCGCACTCACAGCACGTCTGGGATGTGGAGCAGATCGTCAAGCCGCTGACGGGCCGACCAGTCTATGTGACATTCGATATCGATGCTCTCGACGGCTCGGTGATGCCTGCAACCGGTACGCCGACCCCAGGCGGCATGGGCTATTGGCAAGCCCTGGAAATCCTGCGGCGGACAGCGGAGGTTTCCACGATCGTCGGTGCCGATCTGGTTGAGCTTGCTCCCTTGAAGGGCATGCATGCGTGCGATTTTCTCGCAGCCCAGCTTGCCTACAAGATGATGAGCTACGCGCTTTCGGGCACCGCGCCGCGCGTAGGCGGGGAGGTATGAGGCGCACGTTTGGGCGCGTGGCGTTCTACTCGGCGCTCTATGCCCTGGCGAAGCGTGCGTAGATGTATGTCTCCTGACTGCGCTCAAGGCGCCTGCGCCGGTTGCGGGCGCGGTTCGCCATCAGCATGAGAACGGCGATCATGGCGAAAATGGCCATCGCGGTGCAGGAGAGCACCAAAAAGCTTTCCTCCGGGCTCGCTTCGCCAACTATGGCAACGCGATGGAGCACCTCGAACACCTGAGCTCGTTGCCCATGTTCATTTGTTCCTTCTGGACGGGTTTCAATCCGCATTCTGTCTGTCTGTATGCGGCGTCAAGAAGCATAAAATTTGAATCAAATTCAAGGCCGGACAATCCGTTCCCTTATCGAATTGTTACATTGGGTGCTGGCTCGTTTACAGTTGCCGGCGCATCCTGGTGATGAGACCGAAACCCTGATTTCGCAACAGCGGGCGCTCGCGATGCAGGTGCCCCTCTCGGGGGGCCTATCGTTTCAGGATCTGCCGCAGGCGGTCGATGACCGGCTTGGGTGTCGCAAACATCTCGCTCATCAACTGCTGCATCTGGGCACCGTTGGTCGGCCGGGCTGGCCCTTTCATGATCTTGATCGTCTCATCCACGACGGCTTTGTCCGCCATCGTATCGTTGAAGGCCTTGCGCAATTCGGCCAGGCGGTCGGCCGGCAAACCGGGGGGGCCGAGATAGGCATTCGACAACGCCAGGGGAGCAAACAGCAGCTTCAGCATCTGCTTGTCCGCGGTGGTTTTTGCCAGGTCTATCGCGGAGGGAAGATCGGGGAAGTCGGGATGCTTCTCGGTACCCATTTGCATCAGG
>CAWBCX010000030.1:0-7933 GCA_963787265.1 uncultured Alphaproteobacteria bacterium
CGGGCAAGGCGGGTACGGTATTCAAACGGCGCCCGCGCTGGCGCGTGTCGCCCATGCACTGGCGACCGGCCAGGATGTGCCCGACGATATTCAAGCGACCGGCCTCGATCCGCAAGACCTCGCACCGGAACGCAGCTCCCTTCATCAATAGTGGCAACAATAACCACAATCAGTATTCGATTAAAAATTACATCAATTTTTATTCATTCTTCTTTTGTGTATAAATAATCCAATTGATTGATTGAAAAAAAATTAACATCCGCTAAATAACGAATAATCAATTAATGCGTTCTTTGGATTTGTCGCCAGTTCTATAAATGATAGAAGGAGGAAATCATGTCGGCAGCCAGTGCTGTTGGTCGCCTGTCCAGGCGCATCGCCTTTGGTTTGACCGCTTCTTCGGTGATCTTGACGCTCATGACCTCCGTTGGTCATGCTGAGCAGGAGACAGCAACTCAAGGACCTCCCTCGGCGTTGGACCATTGGGACGGAACCACGGCCGTCACGATCGAAGAGCTCAGGCGTCACGCCAAGAAAATCGGCCAACTCCTTGATCACGCAAGTGCCCGGGTCGATCGTCTGGCTGACGAGGCCGATGAGACTTCAGAGGAGCGCGCGTTGGTAGGCGCCCTTCGTCAGGAGCTTGATCTCAGCCGACGATGGAACCGCCATCTGAGCTCGATCTTGCTTGAAGTTACGGAGGCGCGCCAAGCTCTTGGCGTCCGTGAGCAGAAGGCGACGGCCGAGATCGTTCAACTGACCTCGATCGCCGAAGAAGCTCGTCTTGAACTCATTGCCCTTTGGAAATCGCTGAAGCCTGGGATGGCCCCGCCTCCCGTCGAGCCCGACATGCTGCCGACACCCAAGGCCGGGTTCGATCAAAGCTCGGTGAAAAAAGCCGGGGGAAACCGGATTGAGGCTGTCGCCGAACAGCTTGCCGGCCCTGATGCCACCATCGAGGAAGCCCGCAAGACCCTGGAGGCGATGGACGAAGCGCAAAAATCGGCATCAGGCGACATCGAAGCGGTTCGTTCCAAGATCATCGATGCACTTCATACCCTGGCACCCCATCGGAGAACGCCGCTCAAGGTCGAGGTGCCGTCGGAAAGTCATGTTCAGGGCGACCTCTCCTCGCAGGACATCACCGCCTGGGCTGCTTCGATCGCCACCAAGGCGCATCACGAGGGTTATGAGGACGCGGACCATATCGAAGAAAATGCCGGATTGATCCCGCGATCAGCTCCGGATGTCGAAACCATGGTGATGGAAGGGAAGGCGTTGTCGACAACGGCTGTTCGGATCGCACCCGATCGTCTGGCAGCCTCCATCGCAACGGTCATCCGAGGAAGTTCGATTTTGGTGACCGGCAAGGTGGTCGACCAGGATTGGTATCGGGTCGAGATCAAAGGCGGCCGTCACGGTTTTGTTGCCGGCGACCTCATCAAACGCCTGTCAAAACCCGATCAGTCAAACAGACCTATCAAGCCCTCTTGATCAGGTTTTGTCCCGACCTTGGTTGCCGTGATGCCGGACGGGCCCTGATGGACTGTGTCTCTGTTCCGATCGGGCTGTCGGCCTTCGCCAAAGCCCTGGATTTCTACGCTAAACAGGCGCCGACTGTTCGCGTGGAGATAGCGTGCGCTTTGGTGCAATGATCGAATGCTAGAATTTTATACATCTTTATGAGAAAATTTCGTCTAATTATTACCGCATTTAATTGATATTGGGCACAAAGGCTTGTCGTTGCCAGGAAACGACTCTATTACAATCCGCTCTGTGTCGAAAGTTTCTCCCGCTACCAGCGCAACGGGGAAAAAGGGGCGAAAAAATATGTCGCAAAGCGTCGAGTTCTCGAAAATTACGGTCGGTCGGGCCGGCATCGTCGTTGGATTGGTTCTTGGGCTGAATGCCGCCAGCATGCCGTCCTTCGCCCAGGAGGCGAAAACAGTTGTTCCTGACGACAGCAGCGAACAACTTCTTGTGCCCAACACGATGAGAGAGCGCGCGGTCGAGGCCGATACTGCCATCAACAGAGGAGCCGCGATCAGGGCACAGGTCGGTAAAGGGCTGTCGTCGGAAACACCTTCATTTGAGGAACTCAATTCCGCCGCCTCGGATTTGAACGAGGCCCTCTCCGGTGCGCGCGCCAAGCTGGATGAGCTGCGCCAGGCCACCGAGTTGGCGGCGATGGCAGCCGAGCTTCGCGAGGAGCTCGAATCGAGCATCCAGGAAAATAACCGGCTGGCAGCATCCCTCGCCGAGGCGCAGAGCGAGCGCAGTCAATTGGAGACCAAACAAAACGCCGCGCAGCGTGAGATCTTCGAGCTCAAGCAATCGGTCGATAGCTCAAAGATCGAGATTGAAGAGCAAAGACTGAGGCTGGAGCAGCGTGAAACCCAGATCAGCGAGATCGAAGAGGCGCGAACCAAGGCAGAAGGGCAGATCCTTGAACTCGAAGGTGGTCTGGATAAGGCTGGCAGCGAAATCAGCGATCTCAGCGGCGAAATTGCCCAGCTCACCGGTCAGCTCGAGGCGACACGGACCGAGTTGACTGATGCCAACGAGCGGGCCCAGCAAGCGCGCCTGGCACGTGACGAAGCCGATCGCGAGCTGTCCAAGGTGCGCAAGCAGATTGCCGGCATGCTGCGATCCGTCCTTCTCGGTGGCGAACCCATCGATGTCAGCGCTCTCGAAGATGAACAGGCCGTTGAAAGCGAAGAGAGCAGCTCCTTGGGGTTGAGCGCCCGTTACGAGGCGATCCGCGCTTCCAATGTTCGTGCCGAACCTAATCCGGATGCCGAGCGTGTCGGCTTTGCCAAGCGTGGCGACATGGTCACCGTTATCGGCAAGGTCAGTGGTCGAAATTGGTTTGAAGTCGAAACGGTTGAAGGTATTCGCGGCTTCATTTTCGGTGATTTGATTCGCCCCGCCGCCTGACCTTCGTCCTTTTCCGAACGCATGAAACACCTCCGGCCCATGCAGCCGGGGGTGTTTTTTTGTCGGGTCACCGGTCGACGACACCATTGAACCTTCGCCCCGTTGCCAACAGGCCAAAGGACGTCAAGCTGGTGGCATGCCTACGACATCCGGTTTTCTCCAGGTGATGTATGGCCAGCCGCGCAGCTCATTTGCTTTCGTGGGGTTGGTCCTTTGCCTTATTGTTGGTCCGCTAACCTCGAAGGCTGAGACCTTCATGACGGTCTTGGCCGAGATCGGGCCCTGGCCTGCGGTCTCGCGCCTGATTGGCTTCGAGGACAGGCTTTGGTTTGCCAACAGTGTCAAAGGCCGAAACCACAATTCCGCGGATCTTTACAGCTACGGTCCGGAGGAGGGCGATCTCCGTTACGAGCGTCATCTCTTCAGCCAGGATGCCGGCCGGCCGGCTGTTGCCGGCGGTCTGCTCTACTGGCCCTTTGAAGATGCCCGTTTCAGCCTCGGTCATGGGCACTTCATGGCGACCGACGGCGATCGGTGGCACGAGGGGATCATTCCTACCGGCCGTATCTTCCACACCCACGCCATGGCCGCGACGGCAGCAACCGACCAGCTGGTCGCCGCGACATCCGCCTGGCGCGCCCATCTGGATCTGTCATCCGATGGCGGCCTTACCTGGCGCCAGGTTCATGATCATCCAACACCGGGAGGCAGGGTCAGCCGGATTGTCGATCTGGTCGTGCTGGAAGATGCCGTCTTCGGCTCGCTGGTCAGCCGGGATGAGCGCCGGCTGCTCAAGCTCGACGGTTCGATGGTCGAGCCCGTGCCGGGCTGGCCTCTGAACCAGACGATCAAGGCGCTGACCAGGTTTCAAGGCCATGTTTACGGCTTGATCCAGACATCGGACGGCAGCGCAATCTGGCGGACCGACGGCAGGCGCAGCGAGCAGGTGATCAGCCTCGCCGATATCGAAAATGAAACGGGTAAAGGCAGTGCCCGTGATCTGACCGCGGATGATCGGGGGCTCTGGCTGGTGACGTCGGGCGAGACCGGCGGGCGGGTCTGGCAGAGCGGTGACGGTCGAAACTGGACGGCGCGGTATGGTTACAAGGACGGCACTGCCTTCGAGCTTTTGATCTATCAAGAGCGGGTCTTCGTCGCCGGCACCGATCGCGAACGTGGGGTCGGCATGCTCTGGGGATCCTCGGGCCCGGCAAAAAAAAGGCCGAAGCCGCCGCCCCGAAGGACGGAAAATCGGCTCGAAAATCGCCTATCAAGCGTGGCCGATATGAATTGGCCAGCAGCGGGCAACGAGCTTGAACGGCTGCTTGGCATGGAAGAAGCCTATCGGGACCGCGCAACATCGCTGCGCCAACACGTTCTGAACCTCCTGGCCAAAGATCCGCCCGCCGGTTTTTTCGCCGAACGTCTGAGCGCGGCCATGCCCGACGCGCCGATGTCGCTGATTGGCGGCGCTGTCCGGATTCCTTCCGCCTTGATGGGCCGAGCGCTCCTGCTGTTTGCCATGGCTGTTCAGGGCGAGTCGGCCCGCACTCAAGGTGCGAGCATCCCGTCGACCCTGCTTCAGGCTCCCTGGACCCGTGCTGCCAATCAAGCCGAGAAATATTTCGACACGCTGTTAGCGGCTGCCTAAAAGCGCGTAAATCCGGTGAAGAAGAGCAGCAGGCGGAGCGAGGGCGCGTTTTGGGTGCGCCCTCAGCGTTGTCTTTACGGTTTCAGAACGGCAGCTCGGCTTGGCCGGTATTGGCTTGATGGCTTAGCGGAGGCTTGTGCTGCTCGGCGATCAGCTTCTGCAGGTGCAGGCCGTAGTGGTCCCAGATTTTTTCCCTGACATCATCGATCAGCTCGAACACCGCGAGGGCTTGTTCGGGCGACCAATAAGCGGGGACGATGAGCTCGATCTTGCGGAAGTCGGGGGTTTTCATGGTTGGGCCTCTCCCTTGCTGCCGCTTTGGGTTTTCTTTTTCGCCACTTTTCGCTGTCTTGCCCGTTGCTCGGCGCGCTCGCGCGCTTCCTTGACGCGATAGGAGTCGCCGTCGATGGCGACAATTTCCGCGTTGTGCATCAGGCGGTCGACCATGGAGACGACGCAGGCGGCGTTGGGGAAGACGTCGCGCCATTCGGCGAAGGGCCGATTGGTGGTGACCAGCGTGCTTTTCTGCTCGTAGCGGCGGCTGATGAGTTCGAACAGCAGGTCGGCATGGCGGTTGGAGTAGGACAGATAGCCGACCTCGTCGATGCAGAGCAGGGAAGGCGCCGCATAGTGGCGCAATCGTCGGCGCAGCGCGGAGTCGCTGTCGAGGGCGGCGAGGTCGCCGAGCAGCTGGCCTGCGGTCGTGACCAGCACGGTGTGGCCGTGGATGACCGCCTGGTGGGCCAGGTTCTTGGCGAGCGTGGTTTTGCCGACGCCATTCGGCCCGACCAGGACGACATTGGTCGCGTCCTTGAGGAAGTCGAGGGTCATCAAGCCGTCGAAGAGGGTTTGATCGGCGCGTTTCGGCCATGTCCAGTCGAAGTCGCAGATCGGCTTGAAGCGGCCGATATGGGCGCGGCCGAGGCGGCGCTCCAGGCTGCGGCGGGCGCGCTCCTCCTCTTCCCAGTCGAGCAAGGCTTTGACCCAGCCGGCATCGACGGCCTCCTGCCAGTGGGCCAGGAGGCCGTGCAGGTGAAGCGCCTTGGCGCGGGCCTGGAGAGGATCAAGATTTGTCATGCGCCGTCTCCGTCAGCTGGTCGTAGGTGTCGAGGTCATGGGGCCGCACGGCGGCATCGCGTGCCCGGACATGGTCGGGCAGGATGAGGTCGACTGGCGGCGCCTGTCGGCGCTGTTCGCGGCGGCGCTCGAGGGCCAGGCGCACGGCGTTGGGGTGCGGCACGTCGCGCTCCAGGGCGTCGAGGATGGCCGCCTGAAGTTCGCTCGCGCCGTAATGCTCGAGCAACCGGATCAGGGTGGCGGTGATGGCGCCGAGATTGTCGCCGCGCTCGGCGGCGCGGACGAACAGGGTCTGGCTCGCAGGCGCTGCCTTGGCCAGGCGGTCGGTGGCCCGGTGGCGACGGGCTGCCCGCTTGTGGTCGACCAGGGCCTGGAGATGGGCGGGATCCTCGATCTGCTCGCCCTTGCCGTAGCTGCGCCGGTGGCTGGCGATCACCTGCCCGCCGTCGACGATGCGCAGCCGGTCGGGATCGGCGAGCACCGTCAGCGGTCGCCGAACATGGGTGTGCGGCACGGAGTAATCGTTGAGGTCGAAGCGGGCATAGGGGGTCTTGCCGACCTTGACGACGACCTGCTCGACCACCGGATAGGGATTGTCCGGCAGCGTCAACAATCGCGGCGCTTCCTCGGCGAAGGCCTTGCGGACGCTCAAGTCTGGATCTTCCGGACAGCGCCGATCGGCGGCCGGACCCTGACACCAGGCCTCGGCCTTTGCGTTGAGATCATCGAGATCGGCGAAGCTTTGCGCCGCGAAGAAGTTGTCGCGGACATAGCGGATGGCGCGTTCGACCCGGCCCTTCTCGTTGCCGCGGGCAACGGCCACCGGTCGTGGCTCGTAGCGGTAGTGCCCGGCGAAGTCGAGCAAGGTGGGATGGAAGCGGATGGCGTCGCCGCGGCGTTCGAGCACCGCGCTCTTCAGGTTGTCGTACAAAATGACCCTGGGCACGCCTTGCCATGCGCTGAACGCTGTCAGATGACCGCGCAGAAAATTCTCCATGCGGGCGTCGAGGAAGAAGCAGAGGAAGATCTGGCGGGAGTAGCTGGCCACCATGACGAAGGCCATCAGCGGCCGTCGTGCCCGGCCAATGATGAGATGGCCGAAGTGCCCCCAGTCGACCTGCGCCTGCTCGCCGGCAAGGGTGCGCAGGCGCAGATAGGCTTCTGCCTGCGGCCGCGGTCGATGGCAGGCGACGATGTGACGGAAGTGGTCGGCGCCGCCGCTGTAGCCGCGTTCCCGCACCATGGCATGGAGCCGGCTGGCGGTCAGCGTCGGGAACCGCTCCAGGGTCGCGCGAATGAACGGCAGGAAGGGATCGGCCTTGGATGGCCTTTGATGGTGGTCAATCCTCGGCAGGCCGGCCTGGGCCAGGACGCGCGACACGGTGTTGTGATGCACCCGCAACTGCCTGGCGATCGTACCGACCGGCCACTTCTCGACATGGTGGTAGCGCAGGATCTGCGCCTCGAGCTCAGGGGAAATGGTCACGACGAGACCCTCTTCGGTTGTTCCAGGGGCCTCGGCAGCGCTGCAAAAAATCAAGGCGGACAAGATCCGGGCAAGGATGGCCACAGCGATGACAATGCCAGCGCTGCCGGCATGACGTCACCGTCGTCGCCTCGTCCATCGCGATCGCTGTCGAGGTCTCGGTCAGCTGTGCCTCTGCTCGGCCCGGCGGTGAACCCTGATGCGTCACTGTATTTTGGCGCGCCCGGTATCGGCGAGCGCGTTCGGCATGTTTGATCCGCCCGCGGCGGCTGGTCTGATACCGCCGGCCGGCCGCACGCAACGATCGGCGACGCGCCTTTTGGGCGCAGCCCTTGGCGCAATAGACATGGCCGCGATCGCAATGGCTGCAGATCAGCACCTGCACCCGGCAGGCCAGACAAAGAAACAGTCGGCCTGGCAGCCGTCTGCCATGCGCATGCACCGGCTCATGCTGTAGACGCACGCCCTCCCGAGCGCGATAGTTGCTCCGCATTCGTGCCCCGCACGGTGTCGGGCACGGCGTCGATGTGAACCGCCACGTTCTTAGGATCGGCGCCGTGCCTGCCTTGGTTGAAGACAGGTCCTACCGCGCCGGCCACCAAACTGTCAGTCCGTCGGGGCAACACACAGAGATGAACGTGAAAGACCAGAAACACGGCCGTCGCTTGCTCTGATCAGCCTCTGGTCGGGACTACGTCCCTCCCGCCGGCTGATCAGAGCAACCAACACCGCTGGCCATCACGACTTCACCAGATTTACGCGCTTCTCGACAGCCATCGACA
>CAWBCX010000031.1:0-68733 GCA_963787265.1 uncultured Alphaproteobacteria bacterium
TCGCCGATGCATCATCAATCCTGGCGGACAAAATCGTCCGTGATGTCGACGCGCAGCCACAAGGGATTGGCGAGGCGCACTCATCGACCCTGCAACTCGAGCATTCAGGCCATGATCTCTCAACCAATGAGGTCATGACCAATAATATTCGCTGGTATCAATAGCTTGAATTTATCGAGACGAAATGTCTTGAAGAAAAAGGTTTCAAGCTTGTACACAGGCGACAGCGTCTGAGCCCAATGACCCCCCGAGAAATTTAGGCCGCAGCTTGGGACTCGATGCCTTTGTCTTTCAAAAGCTGGGCGAGTTCTCCGGCCTGGTACATCTCGCGGATGATATCACAGCCGCCGATGAACTCTCCCTTGACGTAAAGCTGGGGAATTGTCGGCCAGTGGCTATATTCCTTGATTCCTTGCCGAAGTTCATCGTCACTCAAAATGTCATAGGATTTGAACTTGACGCCAAGCAGCGAAAGAACCTGGACCACCTGTGCGGAAAACCCGCATTGGGGAAAAACGGGTGTGCCCTTCATGTAGAGCACCACAGGATGGGCATTCACATCTTCTTCGATACGCGCGAAGACGGGACTGGCGTCGTTCATGACAGACTGTCTCCCTACTGAATTGTCGGATCTTGATCCGAACTCTATTGGTGCACCCGTTAACTATTTGGGGGCTTGGGTCGTCAGTGCAAGGGCGTGAAGTTCACCGCCCATGCGATCGCCCAGTGCACGGTACACCAATTGGTGCTGCTGAACCCTGGATTTCCCCTTAAATTCAGGCGCGGTCACGGTTGCCTGGTAGTGATTGCCGTCACCCGCCAGATCCTGAATGTCGATCTCGGCAGCCGGCAGCGCCTTTTGGATCAACGATTTGATATCATCGGCCGTCATTGCCATCAGAGACTTGCCATTTCTGCACTGTCCGTCATCTTGCGCTCATATAGCCGGGCAGCCAACCTTCGTGGATCTCGCCGAGTTCGTTCAAGGATATGGCATCGCAACCCGCAAGCGTCAATGAGATGCTGCCGGTTTTGCCGACCCGGCGAGCCACCACGCCGGCTGCTTTGCGCTCTTTCCAGGATATTATCGAGATCGTCCTGATCGACCGCCAAGAGATAGCGCGCCTGGTCTTCCCCAAAGAGCCAGCCGGCATCAAAGCCCGAAGGACCCGGCAGGTCGAGTTCGGCGCCGATTCTGGAGGCCATGGCCATCTCGGCGAGAGCAACAAAAAGACCGCCATCGGCAAGATCATGGCAGGCCCGGATGCTGCCGTCTTCGATCAGTTGGCGCACGAGATCGCCGTTTCGCCGCTCGATCGTAAGGTCCACCGGCGGCGGCGAGCCGTCCTCCCGGCCACAGACCTCACGAAGATAGAGCGATGCGCCAAGCCAGCCGTGGCTCTCGCCAATGAGGATCAAAGCAAGGTCGTCCCTATCATAAGCAATGCCGACGGCCTTTTCGACATGTTGCAGGAGACCGACACCACCAATGGTGGGCGTTGGCAGGATCGCCTGGCCGTCCGTTTCGTTGTAGAGCGAGACATTGCCGGAAACGATCGGGAAGTCGAGGGCCTTGCAGGCCTCGCCGATACCCTCCAGACAGCCGACGAACTGGCCCATGATCTCCTCTGACTCGGGGCTGCCGAAGTTCAGGCAATCGGTGACGCCAAGAGGCTTGGCGCCAACCGCGGTCAGATTTCGCCAGGCTTCCGCCACCGCTTGGCGGCCGCCCTGGATCGGGTCAGCAAAGCAATAGCGCGGTGTGCAGTCGGTGGTCATGGCGAGTCCGCGCTCGGTGCCGTGGATGCGAACGACCGCGGCATCACCGCCAGGTCGTTGGACCGTGTCGGCCATGACCATGTGATCGTACTGCTCATAGATCCAGCGTTTGGAGGCGAGGTCGGGCGTGCCTATCAGCTGCTTTAGCGCCTCGTTGTGGCTAAGCGGCGTCGGCACGCATTCGGCAACGACCGGCAGGGTTGGCTCTTTCCTCCTGAAGGGGCGCTGGTAGACCGGAGACGAGCCGCTGACCGGGGCGATCGGGACATCGGCCACCGTCTCGCCATGCCAGCGCAAGACCATCGAGCCCGTGTCCGTGACCTTGCCGACCGTCACGCAATCCAGCCCCCATTTCTCGATGATGGCCAGGGCCTTGGTCTCCGCCCCTTCGCGCAGGACCATGAGCATGCGTTCCTGACTTTCGGAAAGCATGATCTCATAGGGTGTCATGCCAACCTCGCGCATCGGCACGCGATCCAGGTCCATCTCGATGCCGACGCCGCCGCGCGATGCCATTTCGAAGGAGGACGAGGTCAGCCCGGCGGCCCCCATATCCTGGATGGCGACGATCGCATCGGTTTGCATGAGTTCAAGGCAGGCCTCGAGCACCAGCTTCTCGGTGAACGGATCGCCTACCTGCACGGTCGGGCGCTTGGCCTCGGTTTCATCGCTGAATTCCGCCGATGCCATGGTCGCGCCGTGGATACCGTCGCGTCCGGTCCTCGCCCCGAAATAAACCACCGGGTTGCCGATGCCGGCGGCACGGGCGTAAAAGATCTTATCCTTTTCGACCAAACCGACGCACATGGCGTTGACCAGATTATTGCCGTTGTAAGCAGCATGGAAGGTAGTCTCGCCGCCAACGGTCGGGATGCCGATGCAATTGCCGTAACCGCCGATGCCGGCGACCACGCCATCCACAAGATGGCGAGTTTTCGGATGATCGGGGCTGCCGAAGCGAAGGGCGTTCAGGATGGCGACCGGTCTTGCCCCCATCGTAAAGATGTCGCGTAGAATGCCGCCCACACCGGTAGCAGCGCCCTGGTAGGGCTCGATGAAGCTCGGGTGGTTATGGCTTTCCGCCTTGAAGACCGCTGCCATATTGCCGCCGACATCAACGATACCGGCATTTTCGCCAGGACCGCAAATCACCCAGGGCGCTTCGGTCGGTAGTTTGGAGAGCCAGTGCTTGGACGACTTATAGGAGCAATGCTCGCTCCACATGACCGAGAAGATGCCGAGCTCCACCAGGGTCGGTGGCCGTCCCAGGATCTCCAGGATCAGCTTGTATTCGTCCTCCGAAAGCCCGTGTTCGGCGACTTGTTCGGGCGTGATCGGGTCATTTCTCATGGTCATCCCAGCGCCTCGATCAGCGTTCGGAACATCGGCGCGCCATCGATGCCTCCGGTCGCCGCATCGACGGCGCGCTCCGGATGGGGCATCAAGCCCATGACGTTGCGCCCGGTGCCGAGCACGCCTGCGATATTGTCGATCGACCCATTGGGGTTCTCCCGATATCGAAACGCGATGCGGTCCTCGTCTTGAAGCCTTTTCAGCTCATCCCCGGTGCAAACATAGTTGCCGTCGTGATGGGCGATGGGGAGACGGATCGGCAGCTGCTCGTCATAGCCGCTGGTGAAGACGGATGCGTTGGTCCTGACCTCAAGTTCAACCTCGCGACAGATGAATTTGAGATCGGCATTGGCAATGAGCGCACCCGGGACCAGCCCCGCTTCGGCGAGGAGCTGAAAACCGTTGCAGATGCCGAGAACGGCAATGCCAGCCTCTGCGGCACGGACCACCTCGGTCATGATGGGCGCCTTGGCCGCAATGGCGCCGCAGCGCAGGTAGTCACCATAGGAGAAGCCGCCCGGGAGCACGATCAGATCGAGCCGCGGCAGCTCGCGATCGGCATGCCAGAGCCGTTCGACCGCGGCACCGGATCGCTCCAATGCCACCGCAACATCGCGATCGCAGTTAGAACCGGGAAAGGTAATCACCCCTGCCTGCACTTTTTCATCCTCTTCATTGCGCACCTGCTGCGGCCCGCTCCCCCGTCCAATCGCCTTCTATTGCCGGCGCACCCTGTCAGGGGATTGGGCGGGACAGCGGCCGCAACCGTCTTTTCGCGACATGCCCTAGTCTTCGATGGTCACCGAATAGGTTTCGATCACCGGGTTGGCCAGGAGCTGGGTGCACATGGCGTCGACCTCGGCGGCGGCCATGTCCCGATCGACGGCGACGAGATCAAGCTCGATCAGCTTGCCCTGACGCACCTCGCCGACCCCTTCGAAGCCAAGCTGACCAAGCGCTTGGCCGATGGCGGCGCCCTGGGGATCGAGCACGCCTTCTTTCAACCTCACATGCACCAATGCTTTCATCGTTCCTCAACATCCCATGTTCTCGACAAGGTCCAAGTCAACCGCGGGGCCGTGGTACGGCCTATTGAACGGTTTCAGGGCCTTTCAGATCGCGGGGCCCCGCCTCAGGCAGGATGCCAAGACGTCTTGCCACTTCCTGATACCCCTCTTCGACCCGGCCAAGATCCCGTCTGAAGCGATCCTTATCCAGCTTCTCGTTGGTCAGGATGTCCCAGAGCCTGCAACTATCCGGGCTGATCTCGTCGGCGAGGATGATGCTCATCTCGTCATTTTCCCAATAGCGGCCGAATTCGATCTTGAAATCAACCAGACGGAGGCCGGCACCCATGAACAGGCCCGAGAGATAGTCGTTGATCCGGAGGCCGAGATTGACCATCTCGTCGATTTCCTGATAAGCTGCCCAGCCGAAGGCCGAGATATGTTCCTCGGTGATCATCGGGTCGCCCAATTCATCGGACTTGTAATAATATTCGACGATCGCGCGCGGCAAGGCGGCCCCTTCCTCCAGGCCGAAGCGTTTGGCGAGCGAGCCTGCGACCACATTGCGCACCACGACCTCGACCGGGATGATCTCGACCTCCCTGACGAGCTGTTCGCGCATGTTGAGCCTTCGAACAAAGTGCGTAGGGATGCCGATCGAGGCGAGCTTCTCCATCAGAAATTCGGAGATGCGGTTGTTGAGGACGCCCTTGCCGGTAATGATGCCTTGTTTTTTATTGTCGAAGGCTGTCACATCATCCTTGAAATACTGGATAAGCGTGCCGGGTTCCGGCCCTTCGAACAGCACTTTGGCCTTGCCTTCGTAAACCTTGCGGCGGCGGCTCGAATGGCGTGTCATCACTTTGGAACCCCTAACGGGTATTGAGGACGTTGAAACTGCGCGCCGTCTATAGCGCAGCCCGGGAGCGAACACAACAAAACGCGACAAAAGCGTCAGGCCGGAAGCAAATCACGACGATCCGCGGTGCGGACGGCCTTCTTGTCGATTGATATCATCCGACCGCTGCGATCGCACGCATTGATCGAAAGATTGATTAATGGTCATTTTCGCCGGGGAGGATCTTCGCTATCTTCGACCCCATGACCGTTGCCGAAACCGATCTCTATCCACCGATAAAAGCCTTTCTCGAGGGGCAAGGCTATGCCGTCAAAGGCGAAATCGGGCGATGCGATGTCGTAGCGGTTCGTGGTGATGATGACCCGGTCATCATCGAGATGAAGCTCCGGTTTTCCCTGGATCTGGTATTTCAGGCGGTCGAGCGGTTATCGGTGACCGACAAGGTCTATGTCGCGATCGAACATGGGAAAAAATCGCTCTGGACGCGGCGGCATAAGCAGATCTTGAAACTTTGCCGCTCGCTCGGCATCGGTCTGCTGACGGTCCATATCGAACGCCAACTGGTCGAGCCGAGGCTTGATCCGGGCCCTTATCAGCGTCGGCCGAACAACAAGAGGCGGGAACGGCTGTTGCGGGAGTTTGCCCGAAGGGTCGGAGATCCATCCGTGGGCGGCAGCACAAGGAAGCCCTTGATGACCGCCTATCGCCAGGATGCGCTTCGCTGTGCCAAGCAACTGGAGCTGAAAGGTCCGCTCGAGCTTCGGCAAGTGCGGGCCGCATCGGGCGTTGACAAGGCTGCCGCAATCTTGCAGCGCGATGTCTATGGCTGGTTCGACCGGGTCGAGCGGGGCGTCTATCGTCTCGCGCCCGCTGGTCAACAGGCTTTGACAACGTTTCGAGATGCCGTCGATCAATTATGAATGCGATGTTCAGCGCGGGTTCAGTCCTGGCCGCTCAAGGTGCTCCTCGGACTAGGAGGAGATCCGAGATGCCGATGGCATGGCTTCGACTTTCCGTTCTGCGTACAACCGCGATCCTCGGTGGACTGCTCCTCATCCTATCGGGGTGCCACCTCCACCATCGTGGCCATCATGGCTATCATGGCGGCGGCGGTGGTCACTATGACGGCGGTCATTATCGAGGCAGAGATCGCGGCCATCACGATGGAGGTCATCGCCGCGGCGGATGGCGCGATCGCTATTAGAGAATTTCTGAGCGGTTTACGTCGTGAAGGCTCGGCCCAAGCGATCCTCATGGTTCGAGCCACCGTTTCTGATGGTTGAACGGGGGATCCAGGATCGTCGTGACCACGGGCATTCCTCGTCAGGTCGCCGTGATCGAACGGCCAAACATGAGAGGTCGTAAAAAGGTCATGATCAGGACATCAGCTCGACCTCTCGTTGACGCTGCGGTGCCGGGGCTTGGGCTGATCGATCCTCGTCAACGGTCAATGCCGGCTGGTACAGCCTTTGGGGAGGAATATGCAACGCGACGCTGGCACCCAGAGCAATATCACCTTCACGTTCAACCCATGCGGTAACGCCGCGCCTGCCGAAAGCGGCTTTCAAAAAATGTTTGCCGAATCCAGGATGGATTTTTTCGATGAGCCTGCCGGGGACGGCGCAGGCTTCATTTTCCATATCGACCGCAAGTGCCGCCCCGTCCTCGATCACCAGGCGGGACGCGGCCGGGATCCGGGTGAAGCTGGGAAGGCCGGAAATCACAAGGTTGGCCCGAAGCCACCCGGGCTTGACCGGTCCCGGCAAACCCATGGCCGCCCCAATCTCGATCAATTCCTCAGCAGACACGATCGTCAGCTGCCGGACATTACGGATGGGTGTTCCAATGGAATACTGAGCCTTCGTCCGTACGCAGGCCGCCCGGGTCAAGCTGGCATAGGTATCGCCTTCCAAACCGTCATAGCGCGCACGCACGCAGTCGAGTTCGGCGGCATTCTGTTCACTGCCAAGTTTGTGGTTGACAAGAATGGCTTCGATTTTCCCAACAAGACCACTCGGTTGCAAGATTGCCATCTCATTCATTCCTCAATCATGGGTTTTTTATGTATGATGAATTTCTCTCTTTTGAAGATGGAACAGCGCGGCCGATCCTGCAAGCTCCGAAAGGGTCACTCAAACGCTTTAAATCGGCTCAAAAACTGCTTTGCAACAGCATTTTACAGCAAATTGTTGACATGATATGAGAAGGTCGATTATGGATTCTTTTTGCACTTGATCGATCGATTGAAGAAATGGCACGTCGTAATCTAAGGAGAAGCAGGCCATGGTAACCTCCGGCAAAGGGTTGGCTGCTTTGTTGATCCTCTCGGGTTTAGCGCTGAGCGGATGCACGTCGCAGCCAAACGAGAAAGCGAGTGCCGCCCGCTCCGAGCGGTTGCTCGAGCAGTCTCGTCTGATCCTCGATGATTTTCTCGATGATTCGCAGTATCAGAACATGCGGGTCTACGTGCAGAACGCTTATGCCATCATGATCGTGCCGGATCTGTTGAAGGGAGGTTTCCTCGCAGGTGCCGAGCATGGCACGGCGGTGATGCTCGTGCGCAACCCCAACACAGGCGGATGGGGACAGCCTGCCTTTTACGATATTTACGGCGGCAGTCTTGGCCTGCAGTTCGGTGTCCAAAGTGCGGACGTTGTTTTGACCATCATGAACAAGGGGGCGGTGAAGCGTCTGGTGGGCTCCGGCGTGAAGCTTGGCGCAGATGCCTCGGTTGCGGCCGGCCGTATCGGTGCGACGGTAGGGGCTGCGACGACGACGCATTTTGGTGAAGATCTCTATGTCTTTGCCAAGAGTCATGGCTTGTTTGGCGGCTTTTCGATCGATGGCAGCTATATGGCTGCCAAGAATGACTGGAATCAGGCCTATTATGGCCGGCCCGTGAGGCCTTGGGACGTGTTGAGCGATTTCAACGTCATCTCAGGCACCGAGGTTGCAAGTCTTCATGCGACGCTGACCAGCTTTTGATGGGGCTTCAAGTGACCAATGGGCAGCGTGTCCAGTGGCGCTCGCGTCCATCAAAGCCAAGCGGGCAGGAAAAACCACAAGGCGCAGCCTAGCGCCGAGACCATCAGCAGGCTGATAATCATCACGCGGGCCCTTCGGCCTTTGGGCCGGCTCTGAGACTTCTTCCCGCTGATGAACTGAAACCGGGACGCCATCTGTGCGGGCATGGGGCGATTGATCAACGGCCCGTACAGGCGCCTGACAAGGTCGCCTTGAACACCGAAATGGACGAGCCGTTCCGCCGCGGCGCGATGTTGTTCGAGATAGTCTTCAACCGGCTCGAGGCGTTGATCGCTCAATTCGCCATCGAGATAGCCGTGCAACTCGATGTCCGCGACCTGCTTTGCCGCCGCTTTCGACCCGGCTTGATCCCCGGTGCTCAAGCTTCGCTTGCCGTCAACCGCCTCCCTTTGCAAGGCGAGACGAAGTTGTTCGCGCGCGCGCGCAATTTTCGACATGACGCGGCCGGCCGTGACGTTGAGGACCGCTGCGACTTCCCGATAGCCGAGATTCTCCAGCGTGGTCAGAAGCAACAACGCGCGATCCTCTTCCCCAAGACTGGCGATGGCATAGGCGAATTCCCGGATTTCGTCGCGATCAGCACCCTGCAGACGCAGAAACAGAACAGTCTCGAAACCGGCGGTGAGGATCGATCTTGGCGGCTGGGTAACCTGTTCGAGCACCTCGCGACGCAACCTATAGAGAAGGACCAGCAGCGAGAGATTGAGGTCCCGGCCAGGCGCTTGTTCGCCGGGATCCGCAAGGGCTTCTTGAAGGGTATCCTGCACGAGGAGATCCGCCGTGCCTTCATCACCGATCATGGCCGCTGCAAAGCGCCGCAGGCGTGGTACTTCCGAGATCATCAATGTCGGCACAACGTCAGAGGATATGGCCGCCAGATTTGGTCTGCGCTGCCTTTGCGGCAACGGTCGACGCTTGATGTCAGCTTCCTGACCAGGCATGGCGAAGGTCGGCGCGCAAGGTTGGGTCACAGGATTTCCCGAAAGGGCGATCTTCCCAAGGAAACCACCCTCCGGCGCCGTGGAGAGCGGACGTTCATTGTCCTGCGGTTTAGCAGCTGCGCCGGGTCGATCATCATCGTCGATTAGCGCGATCTTGCTGTTCAATGGTGCCAATAGATCATTCTTTTCATTCAGCAGCATAGCATTCTCGAACGATATCGCGCGAGCGCCTTCAAGGGGCGGATCAATCTGGAGCGCTGAGCAGTTCTCGATGGTGTCGTTGTCGGCAAGCATGTCAGGGGGATGGGGTGGAACGGCGTCTTGACGATCAACGGGCTCAGGCCTCACCATCCAATCCTCTGGATGGATCATCGACGTCAATGCCGGACCGTTCAGTCCGTTATCCTTCTCAAAAGCGTCAAAATCGTCAATATCATCAATATCATCGTAGACGTCGTCATGGGGTTCCACGACCGGCTTTTGAGCTTCCTCGGGACATAACGCTTCGTCTTGAGACGGCTGGGCAAGTTCTTGACGTAGCTGATCAAGACAACATGTACGTCTGCGGCGTTCGTCGGGCCGGCTTTCGGATGACGTCTCTACCTCGAATATCGAGGAAGTGTCTTGTTCATCCCCGTCAACTTCATCCCCGTCGACGGCCCGCCGGCGTCTGGCCTGCTGATTTTTCGAAAATGAGAACAAGAACCAAGCCTTTTCTTAGGGTAGCGATCGAGAGGGAGGCTAGCATAGGTCATCGCGCGGTGCTCATGCCAATCAACACTGACATTGTCTCCTAAAGCTTAAAAGAAACTGAAGAAAAATCAATTTATGGTGTAAGAATCCTGTGAAGCTCCTAATATCAAGCGTTGGCGGTCTCGTCTATCTCCGATCTTCGGGCTCGTGCACCGGTGCCTGCAAAAGCCTCGGTCGACAGCGCGCGATTATTTGGTTTGGCATTAACTTTTTCAGACTGATCCGATCGATCTGTTTGGCGGCAATGCGCTCTGCTCTAGTCGGCGATGGCCGCTGTCAGCAACGTGATGACATCCTCGCCATCCCATTCGGCATCGCCGAGCACCCGGCCTATTTCGTTGCCTTCACGGTCAACCAACAACGTTGTCGGCAGGCCGGGCGCACGAAGGGTGCGGCCTGCTTTTGCCGTTGGATCATGGTAAATGGTCAAATTGGTCACGCCGAGCTCTTCGTAGAAACTGGTGATCTTGCTGATATCACCGCGATCCACCGCCAGAGCGACGACCTCCAGATCGTCACCCCCGAGCTTGGCCTGAAGCCGGTCGAGGGATGGCATCTCCTTTCTGCAAGGTGCACACCACGTGGCCCATAGATTGAGGACGACCACGCGGCCTTGAAAATCGTCAAGAGTGCGCTCATTACCGTCTTGATCAAGAAAGTTGACTTCGGGCACGGGACCCGCATTGGTTGCGGCAAAGTTGAAAGCCTCCGCTGACCAAGCGACGAAGCATGTGAGCGCCATGGCCACGCCGAAGATGATCCGGCTTGAGGCTTGGCTGAAGGCGCCAAAGCGGGCAGAAAGCGACATCATACATCCAAAGACTAGTGGACAGATCATTGAACAGCAGCGACGACAAAGCCAAAAAGCCAGCCCGCGGGGTTGATCTCTGGGGCGGGCACTTTGCCGATGGACCGGCGCCGCTCATGGAACAGATTAATGCGTCGATCGGCTTCGACAAGCGTCTCTACGCTCACGATCTCGCGGGGTCGAGGGCGCATGCACGTATGTTGTCCTTGGTGGGGCTTTTGAGCAACGATGAGCTTGACGCCATTCTTGACGGACTTGACCAGATCGGCGCTGCCATTGAGGAAAACCGTTTCGACTTCAGCGCCGGGCTCGAAGATATTCATATGAACATCGAGGCAAGGCTCACCGAGCTGATCGGCGAGCCCGGTCGGAAACTGCACACGGCGCGATCGAGGAACGATCAGGTAGCGACCGATTTTCGCCTCTGGCTCAGGGATGCCGTCGATCAGACCGATCATTTGCTGAAGCAGCTGCAAAGGGCACTCATCGATCGCGCCGAGCAGCATGTCGATGCGGTCATGCCGGGGTTCACCCATCTTCAAGCGGCGCAACCGGTGACCTTCGGGCATCATCTTCTCGCCTATGTCGAGATGTTCGGCCGCGATCGCGGCCGCTTCACCGATGGCAGGGCCCGGCTGAACGAGTGCCCGCTCGGTGCGGCCGCCCTTGCCGGTACAAGCTTTCCGATCAATCGCGACGCGACGGCCGAGGCGTTGGGCTTTGCCCGACCCATGACCAACTCGATCGATGCCGTCTCGGATCGGGATTTCGCCCTCGAGTACCTCTCAAATGCCGCCATCGCCGCAGTTCATCTTTCGCGCATGGCCGAAGAGCTGGTGCTTTGGTCGACTCATCAGTTCGGCTTCGTCAAGATGAGCGAAGCCTTTTCCAGCGGCAGTTCGATCATGCCGCAAAAGCGCAATCCCGATGCCGCCGAACTGGTGCGCGGCAAGACCGGGCGCGTGGTCGGCTCGCTTGCCGGCCTGCTGATGACACTGAAAGGCCTGCCGCTTGCCTATTCGAAGGACATGCAGGAGGACAAGGAGCCCGTTTTCGATGCGGTGGACAGTCTTCATCTCTGCCTTGCCGCGGCCGCCGCGATGATCGAGGGCATGACAGTCGACCGCGAGCGCATGCGCCTTGCCGCCGGTGTCGGCTACACGACGGCGACCGATCTTGCCGACTGGCTGGTTCGAGCCCTGTCGATGCCGTTTCGCGAGGCCCACGCGGTGGCCGCGCGGGCAGTGCGACTTGCCGAAGCCGAAGCTGTTGATCTCGCCGAACTCAGTCTCGATCAGTTCCGATCGATCGACGAGCGCATCACCAACGATATTTTCCAAGTATTGACAGTTGAACAGTCAGTGGCATCACGTACTAGTTTTGGTGGCACCGCCCCCATCAAGGTACTAGATGCTGTAAGGCATGCAAGAGTACGCTATTTGTAGGCGTTTTGATCGCCTTTTAGTCGTGTTGCCCTCGACAGAATGATCATATCGGTGTTCAATGTCGCCAGAACTCGAGAGCGTCTGGAGCGTCGCAGCCTTGGCGCAAAGATTGGCCATCAAAGTCGGCCTGAAAATGGTGGTGAGCGCTGGTTAGCATGTCGGCTCAATTCGTTAAATCCTATGAGATCTCGCATGAGGCTTCGGGTGATCCCCGACAACATCAAACTCGACAACGTCAAACTCGAAGGCATTTCCTCTCGGTTTCAGCCCCGATCGCTTTGCTCCTCGTCAGCACGCTGTCCGCCTGTGGCAAGAGGGGTGACCTCGAACCGCCACCTTCCGTTGAGAACGCCGGATCGGACAAGGAACGTGTGGAATGACCGGGTCTTTCCACTATCGGGAGGGGAGGTTGTGCGCTGAGGATGTACCTCTCGCCGACATCGCGGCCGCGGCCGGAACCCCGGTTTACGTCTATTCCAGCAGCGGGATGAGGTCACAGCTCCATCGTCTGCAAAACGCCTTCGCCGGCCAGCGGATGATGATCTGTTACGCGATCAAGGCGAACAGCAATCTGGCCGTGATCAAAACGCTGGCTGACGAGGGGGCAGGCGCCGAGATCGTGTCCGGCGGCGAACTGCAAAAAGCGCTGGCTGCCGGTGTGCCCGCCAGCCAGGTGATGTTCGCCGGTGTCGCCAAGAGCCGGGACGAGATGGCCATGGCTCTTGATGCCGGCATTGCCCAGTTCAACGTCGAATCCGTGCCCGAGCTGATCGCGCTTGGCGACGTCGCCGCGTCCAGGAGAATGACCGCACCGGTCGCGATCCGGGTCAATCCGGATGTCGCTGCCGGCACCCACGAGAAGATCAGCACCGGACGCAAGCAGGACAAGTTCGGCATCCCCTACGAGCGCGCCGGCGAGGTTTACGCGATGGCCAGCAGCCTGGCCGGGATTGAGCCGATCGGCCTTCATCTCCATATCGGCTCGCAGATCATGAGCCTTGCGCCCTTCGAAGCGGCCTATCGCCGCGGCGCCGATCTGGTGCGCGAGCTTCGCACCGCCGGTATTCCTATCCGCCGTCTGGATCTCGGCGGCGGCATGGGGGTGCGCTACCAGGGTGATGCCGAGCTCGATGTCGAGGCTTATGCCGAACTGGTAAAGGTGATCACCAAAGATCTCGATGTCGATCTTCTGCTCGAACCAGGCCGCTATCTCGTTGCGGAAGCAGGCGCTCTGGTGGCCAAAGTCCTCTACATGAAGGAAGGCGACGAACGACCGTTCGCGATCCTGGATGCGGGCATGAATGACTTGATCCGTCCCGCCCTCTATGACGCCTATCATGAGATCCTGCCCGTCACCGAGGCGGATCGATCAGCGCCATGTCGGCCGACCGATGTGGTGGGGCCGATTTGCGAGAGTTCGGATACCTTTGCGCGAGGCCGGGCATTGCCTTTATTGGCGGCTGAGGATTTGGTGGCTTTTCTCGGGTCGGGCGCGTATGGTGCCGTTATGGCGTCGGACTATAATGCACGGCCGATCGCCGCCGAAGTTCTGGTCGATGGAGATCGCTTCTCGGTAGTGAAGCCGAGGATTGAACCGGCAGAGCGTTTTTCCCACGAATGCCTGCCGGACTGGCTTCAAACTGCGCCGCTAGAGCGCGGCAGAGCCAGCTAGGCGAGGGAGTAGGATATGGGCGGCAGTGACCCAAGAAAGCGCTTCGGTTTCAAATGGCGCCTTGGCTTTGCCCGGTTTGCTCAAGCCTTTGAAGGGAGTTGGCCGGCACTTTGGCCGACCCTCGGCACCGTCGGTCTGTTCCTGATCATCAGCCTTTTTGGCCTTTGGCACTTCCTGCCGGGCTGGCTTCATGGCCTGGGTCTGGCCATGTTCCTGCTTGGCCTTGGCTGGACGTTGTTCCAGGCTGGCAAGGCCTTGGCCTGGCCGAGCCGTGATGCCGGTCTCGGACGTCTTGAGCGCGTCAACAACCTGCCTCACCGTCCGCTTCGTTCGCTCGAAGATGAGCTGTCCGGTGGGGCGCATGACGACATCACTCGTTCGCTCTGGCAGCGCCACAAGGAACGATTGGCCCGGACGATTGATGGCTTGAAGGTGGGCCTGCCCCGCTCCGATATGCCCAAGCGTGATCCCTGGGCGCTGAGAATTGGCTTGGCGCTGATGTTGATCGTGGCGCTGGTCGAATCGGGCAGCATGGCGCCACAGCGCCTGGCGGCAGCCTTTGATCTGCAGCGCCCCGATGGTGCTGTGGAACAGGAGGTTCAGCTGACCGTCTGGGTCAATCCACCCGACTATACCGGTCTGACGCCTGAGCCGCTTGAAGTCGATGTGCCCTCGTTAAGCGACGAAGGACTGATCGATACCACACCTTCCTTGAGTTTTCCCGCCGGTAGCGAGGTGCTTGCCCAGTTGCACCATGTCGACGAAGCGATCGAGCGTTATGCGTTGAGTTTGGGTGAAGGGGCCGAGCCCTTTGCGACGACCGGCAGCCGAAGTGCCGAGGCGCGGCTGGTTCTCGACCAATCCGGCGAACTTCGCGTCGGCAGCCAGGAAGAAACCTTGGGTGTTTGGGACCTCGCCGTTACTCCGGACAACCCGCCGGAGATCGCCCTTTCGGAACCGCCGGCCGCGACCCAGCGCCAGGTGATGCGTTTCCAGTTCGAGGCGAGCGACGATTATGGCGTGGGCAGCATCGCGCTTCATTTGAAGCGGCCCGGCCGCGATGATGACGGCGAGCGTATCGAGCTTATTCAGCCGGCCGAAGGGACGACCGAGATCGACGATGCCGCCTATCTCGATCTGACACCGCATCCCTGGTCGGGCCTTCCGGTCGAGCTTCGCCTCGAAGCCGTCGACGCCCTCGAGCAGATTGGCCAGAGCGAAACCCTGACGCTGATCCTGCCGACCCGGAACTTCACCCATCCCGTCGCCCAGGCCATTGTCGAGCAGCGTCGTATTCTTGCCTCGGAACCGGAGCTTAGGCGGGAACAGGTTGCGGCGGCTCTGAATGGTCTGAGCCATGTGCCTGAACGCTTTCAGAATGATGCGACGGTTTACATGGCGCTTCGGTCCATGGCGACGCGCCTGATGTTCGAGGAGGGGGACGAGTCGCTCGACCAGGTCCTCGATCTCATGTGGGAAACCGCCTTGCATCTCGAGGATGGCAGCCTGTCGCTCGCCAGCCGCGAATTGCGCGAACTGCAGGAAGCCCTGCGCGACGCCCTCGCCAACGGTGCCAGCGACGAGGAGCTTGAGCGCCTGATGAATGAGCTTCGCCAGGCTCTCGACAACTATCTCGATGCGCTGGCGCAGCAGGCGCAGCAGCAGCAGTCGGATCAGCCGATGCAGCCGATGGACGAGAACGCGACGGCGCTTGACCGGCAGGACCTCGAACAGATGCTCGATAATCTGCGCGATATGATCCAGACCGGTGCCCGCGATGCCGCTCAGGAAATGCTGGCCCAACTCCAGGAGCTTCTGGAAAACCTGGAGGTTGGCCAGCAAAGCAGCCAGATGCAGCAGGGCCAGCAGATGATGAACGATCTGCAGGAGATGATCCAGCGGCAGCAGGAATTGTTGGACGAAACCTTTGGCCTTTCCCGTGAGCAGGGTCAGCAAGGGGCGATGGATCAGCAAGGCCAGCAGGGCGAGGAAGGACAGGAGGGGCAGCAAGGGCAGCAGGGCCAGATGGGTGCGCCGAGCGGCCAGCCCGGACAGGGTCAGCAAGGCGGCAGCCCGAGCGGCCAGGCCGCGATGAGCCAGGAAAGCCTGAGGCGGGCGCTTGGCGAGTTGATGGGCAAGCTTGGCGATAGCGGCATGCAGATCCCCCGCGCCATGGGCGAGGCCGAGCTCTCCATGCGCTCCGCGCGCGATGCCCTCGAAGGCGGCCAGCCCGGCAATGCTTTGGACCCCCAAGCCAATGCCCTCGATCAGCTGCGTCAGGGGGGCCAGGCGATGATGCAGGAAATGCAGCGGATGGCGGGCCAGCAGGGCCCGGGGCAACAGGGTCAGGGGCAGCAGTTCGGCCAGGGACCTGCCAATCGCGACCCCCTGGGCCGTCAGCTTTTCAATCAGGGTGACGCTGATCAATTTGGGCCAGAAGTGCCGACCGATCTTGATCTCGGCAAGGCACGCAGCATCATGGAAGAGCTGCATCGCCGATCCGGCCAGCGCCACCGCCCGGCCGAAGAACTCGACTATCTCGAACGCCTCCTCCGCCGCTTCTGACCGAGCCGGCAGAACAACCAGCCGCCTTGACGGCAGGGGGCAGTTTCCTTGACGTTGGCAATCGAATCGAAGCCGTCACCCAATGCCGATGACCGCCCGGACGGCTGTCCGGCCGATTGCATTATCCTTCACTACACCGGCATGCAAACTGCGAAAGCAGCACTCGAACGTCTCACCGACCCGGATGCTAACGTCAGCGCCCATTATCTCGTGCATGAAGATGGGGCCGTCATGCGGCTGGTCGAGGAGCATCGGCGCGCCTGGCATGCCGGCATCAGCTGCTGGCAAGGGCAGGAACGTCTGAACGACCGCTCGATCGGCATCGAGATCGTCAATCCCGGTCATGAATGGGGCTATCGCCCATTCACCGAAGCGCAATATCGGGCGCTCGAACAGCTGGTGCCGATCATCATGAACCGGTGGACCATCGAGCCTTCGCGCGTGCTGGGCCATAGCGACATCGCGCCGGATCGAAAGGAAGACCCGGGCGAGCTGTTTGACTGGAAGCGATTGTCGAACGTCGGCATCGGTCTTTGGCCGAAAGAAGGCAGGGGCGAGCCAAGGCCGCTCGAGACGGTACGGGCGCAACTGGCCGCCATCGGCTACCATGTTCCCCTTGATGGTGATTGCGACGCCTCGATCCGCCGGGTCGTCACGGCGTTCCAGCGGCGGTTTCGACCGGAGCGTGTCGATGGTGATTTGGATCGGCAGACATTGACGCGCCTCGATGGCATGCTGGCGCTGCTGCCGCCGTCGAGGTGCGGGTAAAGCGCAGCCGATGGCAGATCCGAAACAAAGGGCCAAGTGATGCTGAAAATAAAACCGAATTGCGAATATTGCGACAAGGATCTGGCGCCGGCAGCGTCGGATGCGATGATCTGTTCCTATGAATGCACCTTTTGTCGGGACTGCGTCGAGCGTCATCTCGAGAATGTCTGCCCCAATTGCGGCGGCGGCTTTGCGTCTCGCCCCATCCGCCCCAAGAAATCCTGGCGGCCGACCACCGGGCTCGATCGCCATCCTGCTGCCACCGAACGTGCCGCGATGAAGCATGATGGCGAAGCTTTTCAAGCGTTTATCGACCAGGTGAAGACGATTTCGCCGGAACAGCGTTAGGTCTGATCGGATCCATCATGATACCGACCATCGACACCGAACGGCTCAGGCTTCGTGGATGGGAGGAGCGGGATTTTCCGGCCTATGCTGCGTTCAGGGCGGACCCGGCTCAACAAACTTTTCTCGGCCATGCCATGACCAGGGCCGAAGCGTGGGATCGTTTTTGTGTGGATCTCGGGGTCTGGGCGCTTCGTGGCTACGGCATTTTCGCCATTGCTGACCGGGCGAACGACCGCGCGATCGGCTATACCGGACTTCTGGTTCCCCTTGGATATTGCTGAGCCGGAGCTCTCCTGGTCGCTTTTCCCCGGTCAGACGGGTCGGGGTTATGCCACCGAAGCCGCCATGGCGGCGCGCCGCTGGGCTTATGAGACCTTCGACATTCCGCCGCTGATGAGCCTCGTCCACCCGGACAATATCGCCTCGAAGGCGGTGGCAAAGCGTCTCGGGGCGGTCATCGAAGAGGAGACGGTGCTGCACGGTGCGCCCCGCCATATGTATCGCCATCCGAAATCCCTCGACAAAAACCCTTGAACCCTTTGGCCAACAGGCCGACATTAATGCACGATCAGGTGGCTGGATGGCCGCTCCCGGGCGTGACCCGGGGGAGGAAAGTCCGGGCTCCATGGAAACACGGTGCCGGGTAACGCCCGGCGGGGGCGACCCCAGGGAAAGTGCCACAGAGAGCAAACCGCCCTCCGGGATATCGGGCTTCGCCCTTTGTCTGAGGGTCAGGGTGAAAGGGTGCGGTAAGAGCGCACCGCAAGGCCGGCAACGGTTTTGGCATGGCAAACCCCACCTGGAGCAAGACCAAGTAGGAACGATGGCGTCTTGGGCTTGGGCCCAAGGGGCAGGCCTGTTTCCAGGCTGGTCGTTCGGGTCGGTCGCGCGAGGCGCTCGGCGACGGGCGTCCCAGAGGAATGGCCATCCAGCGGCCTGTTTTCCACAGGCTGTGGACAGAACCCGGCTTACAGGCCACCTGATCGCACTTTCTACTACATTATGATGTGCTTGATAGTAGAGAGAACAAATAGAGAACAAAGTACTGCCTCGCTCGTTTTAAGAACTGATCAAGGCCTCACCAAACCCAGCAATTCCGCCATATCCGCGCAATTTTTCACGCGTGATAAATTATTATTGTTTATAATCAATATGTTGGCTCGGTTTCTTAAAATGAGGCCTTGACTGGAAATTTGCGTAACTTTAGGGTGAATTTCCTGTTGATTCAAATTGATCCGTGCATTGATCAAGTCGGAGATCGGCTGATTGAGCTTAGTCGAGGCATGTCGTCGGAAGTTCCCATGATTTATTCAATAGCAGCAAATAGAGATGGGTGCAGCACAAGTCGACAACGTCGCGAGGATGGCTCAACGTTTCGACATCTCGCCTGGACGTTTTGAACCGATGACCGGGCAGAGCCATCATATCAACGACCGACAGGCGACCGGCGCCGTCCATCTGCCCGTCTTGCAGGATGAGGTCCTGGAAGCGCTCGCCGTTCGCGCCGACGGTGCTTATCTCGATGGCACCTTTGGCGGCGGCGGCTACAGCCGTGCCATTCTGGCCGCTGGTCCCAAACGCCTCTTCGGGCTGGATCGCGATCCGTCCGCCGTAGAGCGCGGCCGCGCTCTTGAACGAGACCATCCAAACTTCACCATGCTGGAGGGGCGCTTCGGGTCGATGGACCGGCACCTGGCCGAGATCGACATCGATCAACTCGACGGCATCGTTCTCGACATCGGTGTCTCCTCGCAGCAGATCGACAATCCGGAACGCGGCTTTTCCTTTGCTGCCGACGGTCCCCTCGACATGCGCATGGAGCAGGAGGGCGAAAGCGCTGCCGATGTGGTCAACCAGGCCGATGAACAGACGCTTGCCACCATCATCTATCGCTACGGCGAGGAGCGCGCCAGCCGGCGGATAGCGCGCGCGATCGTCGAGCATCGGGGCGAAGCGCCGATCACCCGAACCAGCGAGCTTGCTGGCATCGTCGCCAAGGTGTTGGGCCGGCGCGGCAAGATCGATCCGGCGACCCGAACCTTTCAGGCCCTGCGCATCTATGTGAATGACGAGTTGGGCGAGCTGGAGCGGGCGCTCGCCGCTGCCGAGATGCTGCTGCGCCCAGGCGGCCGCCTGGTGGTGGTTGCCTTTCATTCCCTGGAAGATCGGATCGTCAAACAGTTCCTGACAGCAAAGAGCGGCCAGACGGCCAGATCGTCGCGCCATCTGCCGGATCAGCCGATCGACCAGGCGATCCCTTGTTTCAGGCCCCTTTCAAAACGGCCGATTACCCCAACTGCTACTGAGATAGATGCGAACCCGAGATCTCGTTCGGCGCGCCTACGTGCGGCCGAGCGCTTACCTTATGCCTAGGACGATCCACGATGCTACGATTGAGTTTTATTAGCCTTATGGTTGCCGTTCTCGCCGCGTGCGGTGTTTATGCCTTCAAGGGTCAGGTGCAGAACCTGGAGAGCGAGCTGCGCAAAGCCGAGCGCTCGATCGAGCGGGAACGGTTCGAGATCACGCGGCTTCGAGCGGAGTGGGCGACCCTCAGTGATCCCGCCCGCTTGTCCCGTCTTGCCCAGGCTCATCTGAAGCTGGAGGAGGCATCACCCCGTCAACTTGTCAGCATCGACGATATTCCTATGCGCAGCGAGCTGGACCAGGACGAGGCGCCGGCATTGGTGAGCTCGATGGTGCCTGGCGCCAAAAGGGTGATTGCAAAGAGCTCGATCAACCAATGACGGCTGGGGGCGGACATCAAGCGGTCGGCCTGGAACTTCGTCAGGCGCGAGCGCGTCTTCGCGTACTGACGGTGTTGGGCCTGTTGCTGTTCACAGGTCTCGGGGCGAGGCTCGTCGATCTCGCGGTCTTGTCCACGGAGGCGGTGACGGTGCAGCGTTTCGCCACCAATCCTATGGCCAATCAAACCCGCCGCGCCGACATCGTTGACCGGCAAGGGCGCCTGATCGCCACCGATTATCCCAAGGTTTCGGTGTTTGCCGATCCCTCGGAGGTGATCGATCCAGACCAAACCGTCGAGAAACTGGCAACAGTGCTTAGCGATCTCAACGTTGAAAGCCTGAAACAGCGTTTCAAGCGCACATCCCGGTTCGTCTGGATCAAGCGCCATATCACCGATCATCAGCAGCGCCGGATCATGCATCTCGGTCTGCCGGGCGTGCAATTTCGCACCGAATATCACCGCATCTATCCGCAAAAGGCGCTGATGTCCCATGTGGTCGGTTATGTCGGGATCGAGAATCAGGGCCTGGCCGGCATCGAGCGCAGCTTCGAGAGCCGCTTGACCGCTGAGGGGCTCTATGAGGGACCGCTGCAGCTGACGCTTGATCTTGCCATTCAGGAAGTGGTGCGCAGCGAGCTCAAGGTCTCGGTCGAGCGCTTCCAGGCCAAAGGCGGCACCGGGCTGGTGCTGGATGCCAGCACCGGCGGGCTGCTCGCCGCGGTGAGCCTGCCTGATTTTGATCCCAACCGCTACCAGCATGCCGACAAGCTCGCGCGCTTCAACCGTAATACCCAAGGCAGCTACGAGCTTGGCTCGCTGTTCAAGGTCCTGACCGCCGGCATGGCGCTGGATTCGGGCACGGTCCAGATCACCGACGGCTTCGATGCGAGTAAGCCGTTCAAGATGAACCGGCACAGCATCAACGACTTCCACGCCAAGAAACGTCATTTGAGCGTGCCTGAGATCATCGCCTTCTCGTCCAATATCGGGGCGGCCAAAATGGCGATGGCGTTTGGCACCGAAACCCAGCATGACTACTTCCAACGCCTCGGCCTTTTGGACCGGCACCCGATCCGCCTGAGCGAGGTTTCTTCCCCGCAGCGGCCGAAAATCTGGCGTGAGATCAATACGGTCACGGCCTCCTACGGCCACGGCATCGCCGTGTCCCCGCTGCAGACCATCGATGCGGTCGCCGCCATGCTTTGCGGCGGTCCCCGTCAACCGGCACATCTGGCGATCGAAGAAGGCCTTGATGTCGCGAAAAGGCCGTCGGTGGTATCGTTCGAAACCGCGGCCAAGCTTCGCTGGCTGATGTGGCTGGTGGTTGCCGAGGGCACCGGCAGCAACGGGCAGGTGCCGGGTTATCTGGTCGGCGGCAAGACCGGCAGCGCGGACAAGGTCGGCCCGAAGGGTTATGGTGATCAGCGGCTGCTCGCCTCCTTCATCGGGGCCTTTCCCATGGAAGACCCGCGCTATCTGGTCCTGGTTACGCTGGATGAGCCGAAGGGCGACAAAGGAACCTTCAACTACGCCCATGGCGGCTGGACGGCCGCCCCCACGGTCGCCAAGATCATTAGCCGATCCGGACCTATTCTCGGCCTGAAGCCTGCGACCTTGCATGACGAGCGCTGGTTTCGCGATCGTCTGACGGTTGGCGAGGCCTTTGATGGCCGGTTGAAAAAGGTGGAGCCGAGTTTCGCTGCCACTTCCCATGGCGCCTGGACGCAACATGGGGCAGGGACACCGTTAGAAGGAGACGAAGGATGCGGCTGCGGCAACTGCTCGACCGAGGGGTAGTCGTCGAAGGGAGCACCGGCGACGACCCGGAGATCCTGGCCCTCACCGCCAATTCCAGAGAGGTCGACAGCGGCGCGCTGTTCGCGGCTTTTGCCGGGACGCGCACCGATGGCCGCGATTATATCGACAAGGCCATCGCCAAGGGCGCGGCTGCCGTCCTCGCCGACCCGACGATGCGCGGCCGAAATCTTGGGGTGCCGCTGATCATCGATCCGGCACCGCGACGCCTTTTTGCCTTGATCTCAAGCCGCTTTTTCGGCCAGCAGCCAGCCCATGCCGTCGCGGTCACCGGCACCAACGGCAAGACGTCGATCGCGCATTTTACCCGCCAGCTCTGGCAGGCATTGGGCCTGAAGGCAGCTTCGCTTGGCACGCTCGGTCTTGACGCACCGGGTTTCAAGGGCCAGGCCGGGCTCACCACCCCCGATCCGGTCCAGCTGCATAAGCTCCTGGCCGACCTTGCCGGCGCCGGCATTCAGCATCTGGCGCTGGAGGCGTCCAGCCATGGTCTCGACCAGCATCGCCTGGATGGCGTGGTTCTGGAGGCCGCCGCCTTCAGCAATCTCTCCCGCGATCACTTCGACTATCACGGCAGCGTCGAGGCATATTTCAGGGCCAAAGCTCGACTGTTCCAGGAACTCCTGCCGAAAACCGGCAAGGCCGTCCTGAACGCCGATATCAAAGAATTCGACCGTCTGAGAGCAATTTGCCGGGATCGAGGGGTGGCGGTGATCACCTACGGCAGGCATGCCGACGACATCAGGCTGGTCGGGCACCATGCCCGCAGCGATGGGCAAGATCTCGATCTCGCCATCCGGGGAAGGACCTATCAGGTCAAAAGCGGGCTGATGGGCGATTTTCAAGCCGACAACCTCATGGCAGCACTCGCCTTGGCATGGTCGACCACTGACGACGGTGCCCTCGATCAGCTGGTCGCCGTCCTCGGTTCGATCGAAGGTGCCGCTGGAAGATTACAGCAGGTCGATGGAAGCCCTTTGGGGGTTTCGGTGTTCGTCGACTATGCTCACACCCCCGATGCGCTCGCCCATGTTCTGGATGCCCTTCGCCCTCATGCCGAAAGAGCGTTGATGGTGGTTTTCGGCTGCGGCGGCGATCGCGACGCGGGCAAGCGGCCGGCCATGGGAAAGATTGCGTCGGATCGCGCAGATAAAGTGTTTATCACCGACGATAATCCGCGTAGTGAAGACCCAGCCTCGATCAGGCGAGCGATTCTCGATGCTTGTCCCAGTGCGGTTGATGTCGGTGATCGCAGCGAGGCCATTCATCTTGCCGTCAGGATGCTTGGTGTAGGTGATGTCTTGGTAGTTGCGGGTAAAGGGCATGAGACCGGCCAGGTCGTCGGTCAATCGGTTCTTCCCTTCGATGATGTTGCCGTCGTCAAGGCGGCTTTGGCCGAATTGTCGAGGCCTGGATCAACAGATCCATGCCCCCTTGCGACATGGACATGAGCGGTGAACGGAGCCCTTTGGAGCGCGGATGAGATTGCCGCGGCGACAGGCGGCACGGTCAGCGGCGGCAATGCCGCCGGCGACTGGTCGGTTGTCGGCGTCTCGATCGACAGCCGCACCGTGCTGCCGGGCGAGCTTTTCATCGCGTTGCGCGGCCCGAGCCATGACGGCCACAGTTCGTCGGCAGCGCCTTGGAGCGAGGAGCCGCCTGTGTGGTCGACAGAATTCCGGCGCAGGTAGCGGAGACGGCACCGATGATCCTGGTCAAGGACACGATGGCGGCACTGACGTCTCTTGGCCGCGCCGCGCGCGATCGATCGCGCGCGCGCATCGCCGCGATTACCGGCAGTGTCGGCAAGACCGGCACGAAGGAGGCGCTGAAGACTGGCGCTCTCAGCGCGCAAGGGACCACCCATGCGAGCGTGCAGAGCTTCAACAACCATTGGGGGGTACCGCTCAGCCTCGCCCGCGAGCCGCAAGATGCTGTTTATGCGATCTACGAGCTCGGCATGAATGCGCCTGGCGAGATCGCGCATCTGACCTCGCTGGTTCGCCCCGAGGTCGCAATGATCACCACGATCGCACCCGCTCATCTCGGCCATTTTCCCTCCATCGATGCGATCGCAACGGCCAAGGCCGAGATTTTTCAGGGCTTGTTGCCGGGCGGTGTTGCCATCCTGGACCGGGACAACCCCTATTTTCAGGCGCTGAAGGAACGCGCTCAGGCTGAACATTGCGGACGTGTCATCGGCTTCGGCGAGAACGACGGTGCCGATGCGCGACTTCTTGCGAGCCGCCTGCATGACGATGGCAGTGACGTCAGGATGGCGCTGGACGGCAAGGAAATCCGCTATCGCATCGGCGCGCCCGGATACCATTGGGTCAAGAACAGCCTGGCCGTGGTGGCCGCGGCCGCAGCGCTAGGGGCCGATCCCGAAGCGGCGGGGGCGGCCCTTGCCGACTACGAGGCGCCCAAAGGACGGGGTCAGCGTCACAGGATTGCGTGGCTGGACGGGGTGGTTCTCCTGATCGATGAGAGCTACAACGCCAACCCGACCTCCATGCGCGCTGCGATCAGCCTCCTCGACAAATCGCCCGGGCGCAGAATTGTGGCCTTTGGCGATATGCTCGAACTCGGCGAACAGAGTGCGCGTTTCCATGCAGAACTGGCGGACCCTCTCCTGGAGAGCCGGGTCGATCGTGTCTTTACCGTAGGTTCCGCCATGCGCCATCTTCATGCGGCCCTGCCCAAGGAGCGCCGCGGCGTCCATGTCGAACGCGCCGATGCTCTGGTGCCGATTCTCGCGAGCGAGCTGCTCCCCGGCGATACGATCCTGGTCAAGGGGTCGCTCGGCAGTGCCATGGGCCGGATCGTGGAGGGCCTGCTGGCGAAAGGCCATCACGGTGACATCCGAGCAGGCGAGGGAGGCTGAGGCCGGTCATGCTGTTCAACCTCCTCTCGCCCTTTGCCGATGAGTTCGGTCTGTTCAATCTCTTCCGCTATCTGACCTTCAGAACCGGGGGGGCCGTGCTGACCGCCTTGGTGGTGAGCTTCGTGGTCGGCCCGCCCTTGATCAGATGGCTTCGTTCGCGCCAGGGCGATGGGCAGCCTATCCGGGAAGATGGTCCTCAGACCCATCTTGCCAAAAAGGGCACGCCGACCATGGGCGGCACCCTGATCTTGATGGCGATCTCATCGGCCACCTTGCTCTGGGCCGATCTCACCAGCGGCTATGTCTGGGTGGTGTTGATGGTCACGCTCGGCTTTGGCGGCATCGGCATGTTCGACGACTATCAAAAGCTGACCAAACGCTCGAGCAAGGGCATCTCCGCGCGAATGAAACTCCTTTGCCAGACAGCGATCGCGCTCGTCGCGGCGCTCTGGATCGCCTGGATCACCGGCGATCCGCTCGGCACCGGCCTCACCGTTCCCTTCTTCAAGAGCATCTTGCTGCCGCTTGGCTGGTTTTTCTTTCTTTTCGCGGCCCTGGTGATGATCGGCACGTCGAATGCGGTCAATCTGACCGATGGTCTCGATGGCCTGGCGATCGTGCCGACCATGATTGCAGGCGCTTGTTTTCTGATCATTGCTTATCTGGTCGGCAATGCCCGCTACGCCCCCTATCTCGGCGTACCCTATGTCCCCGGAACCGGCGAGCTTGCCATCTTCTGCGGTGCCCTGGTCGGCGCTGGTCTCGGTTTTTTATGGTTCAACGCGCCGCCCGCCATGGTGTTCATGGGCGATACCGGCTCGCTTGCCACGGGCGGGGCCATCGGTGCGGTCGCCGTGGTGACCAAGCATGAACTGGTTCTGGTGATCATCGGCGGGTTGTTCGTTCTGGAAGCGGTCTCGGTGATCGTCCAGGTCGCCTCGTTCAAACTCACCGGCAAACGCGTCTTTCGTATGGCGCCGTTGCATCACCACTTCGAACAAAAGGGTTGGGAAGAGCCGACCATCGTCATCAGGTTCTGGATTATTGCGGTGATTTTGGCCCTGATCGGTCTTTCTACCCTGAAACTACGTTAAGCCTCAATAAGGTGGAGACGAGATGATCTCCTTGACTTCCTACGATCAGAAGATAGCTGCGGTGATCGGGCTCAGCCGAACCGGCCTTTCCGCCTGCCGTTCGGTCACGGCCGGTGGTGGGCGCATTTGGGCCTGGGATGACAATCTGGAGCGGCGCGAAGCGGCGTCCCATCAGGGCATCCCGATCGTCAATCTCGATCTCTGCAATTGGGAACGGGTCAAAAGCCTGGTGCTCAGTCCCGGCATTCCGCTAAGGCATCCAAGACCCCATCGCCTGGTTCGGCGCGCCAAAGCAGCGGGTGTGCCGATCATCGGTGATATGGAACTGTTCGCGGAGAATCAACCGGAGCGGCGGATTATCGGGGTCACCGGGACCAACGGCAAATCCACTACCTCTGCGTTGATCGCACATGTTCTGCAGAACGCGTCGATTGGCACACAATTAGGCGGTAATATTGGCTTGCCAGTACTAGATCTATTGCCTAAACCCCCCGAAGACATCTATGTATTGGAATTGTCCTCGTATCAACTGGACTTAACAGAGCGTCTTAAATGTGCGGTGGCCGTGATCTTGAACCTTAGTCCTGACCACCTTGACCGGCATGGCGGTATGGCAGGCTACGTGCGTGCCAAACGGCGGATTCTGCGCAATCAGAAGGCGGGGGACTGGGCGGTCATTGGCGTCGATGACGTTTATGGTCAGAAGATCTACAAACAGTTGAGAGCTGCGGGCGACCGGAAGGTCGTGCCCATCTCCGCGACAGCCGGTGTCAAGCACGGTGTTTCGGTCGTCGACGGCCACTTGATCGATGATCTCGACGGCGAGCGGCTGGTGATCGGTGATCTTCGGACGATCGAGCATCTGGACGGCGCCCATAACTGGCAAAACGCGGCGGCAGCCTATGCGGCGTCGCGCGCCTTTGGGGTCGAGCCCGAAAAGATCATTCAGGGCATGGCAAGCTTTCCCGGCCTCGATCATCGCATGGAGCTGGTCGGCACGATCGACGGCATTCGCTTCGTCAATGACAGCAAGGCGACCAATCCCGAAGCGGCGGCGCGCGCGCTTGCCTGTTACCGGCCGATCTACTGGATTGCCGGCGGTCAGCCCAAGCAGGACGATCTGGACGCGGTCCTCCCTTATCTCGATCGGGTCAGACACGCTTATCTGATCGGTGAGGCGGCAGGACAGTTTCAGGCCTTGCTCGACGGCAAGGTCGATACCGCCATCTTGGGGACCCTGGATCGGGCCTTTGATGCAGCGCTCGCCAAGGCACGCCTCGACCGTCGCGACGGGGCAACGGTGCTGCTGGCACCCGCCTGCGCCTCCTTCGAC
The DNA here is from genome assembly GCA_963787265.1 of uncultured Alphaproteobacteria bacterium. Lineage (GTDB taxonomy): Bacteria > Pseudomonadota > Alphaproteobacteria > Geminicoccales > Geminicoccaceae > JANQPX01. The sequence goes on from CAWBCX010000031.1 coordinate 27,219, forward strand.
CAGTTCCCGAACTTCGAAGCTCGCGGCGACACGTTCAAAACACTGGTCGAGAGCCTGAATGGTGCTCCCGCCACGTCGGCGGCCGCCGCTGGCGGAAGGCGCTGACGATGCTGTTCGATCGCACCGAACGAGGGTTGCTTGCCCGCTGGTGGTGGACGGTGGATCGGCCTCTTCTCGGTGTTTTTGCCCTTCTTTCGCTAAGCGGACTGATCATGGTTCTGGCCTCCAGCCCGCCGGTGGCGAGCAGGCTCGGGCTGTCGTCGTGGCATTTTGTCAGCCGTCACCTCGTCTATCTGGTGCCGGCGGCTTTCTTGCTGATCGGTTGCTCGTTGCTGTCGCCGCGCGGCGTTTATCGAATGGCGGTTGGTTTGCTGGGCTTGTCCATCGCCATGCTGCTGGTGACGCTGTTGGCCGGTGTCGAGACCCATGGCGCAACCCGTTGGGTGTCCTTTGGTTACTTTGCACTTCAGCCGGGCGAATTTGCCAAACCGGCGCTGATCGTTGTCGTGGCTGCGCTCCTGGCAAGAGCGCCCGGTATCAACAATCTCCTGCCTGTTCTAGCCCTGGCAAGCCTTATCATCGTCTTGCTGCTCGCCCAGCCCGATGTCGGCATGGCCTTGATTGTCGCGGCGGTTACGGCCGTCCAGTTGTTTATCGCGGGCCTTCCCTGGCTGATGGTGATCGGCGGTCTGGTGATCGGCACGTTTGCCCTTTGGCAGGCCTATGTCTGGTTTCCCCATGTCGCCGAGCGCTTCGATCGATTCCTTGATCCTGTTGCAGGCGACAATTATCAAGTCGGGCTTGCGCTCAAGGCCGTGAAAAGTGCGGCCTGGTTCGGCAGCGGCCCGGGCGAGGGCAAGCTCAAAACCAGAATCCCCGATGCCCACAGCGACTTCATCTTTGCCGTGGCCGCGGAGGAATTCGGGCTGATCGCCTGTCTCCTGCTGCTCGGCATGTTCGCCTTCGTGGTGCTGCGCGGTTTGCGTCGCACCGAGCTTGTCACCAATCGCTTCGTGCTGATCGCAGGCGGCGGCTTGCTGGCGCTTTTCGGCCTCCAGGCCGTGACCAACCTCGGCGTTAATCTGTCCGTCCTGCCGGCGACCGGCATGACCTTGCCGTTCATCAGCTATGGCGGATCAGCACTTTGCGCGATGGCGATCGGCATGGGCATGTTCCTGGCCCTGACCCGGCGCCGCTTCGAGCACGAGGTGCCGCCATGACCGGGCCCTTGGTGATCACGGCAGGCGGCACGGGCGGGCATATGTTTCCAGCCCTTGCCCTCGCTGTTGAGCTTGAGCGTCGCGGTCGGACCGTGGCGCTCGCCTGCGATGAACGGGGTGCCCGCTATCTGCCCGAGGACAAGGAGGCGTTCATCGTTCAGGCCGGCAGTCCCTCGGGTTCGTTTGCCCATCGTTGGTCCGGGATGATCAAGCTTGGGCGGGGACTGGTGCAGAGCTGGTGGTGGCTGAAGAAGAAGCGCCCGGTAGCGGTTGCCTCCTTTGGCAGCTATGCCTCGGTGCCGATCGGCATGGCCGCAGGATTCCTGCGCATCCCCATCCTGGTGCATGAGCAGAATGCCGTGCTCGGCCGTGCCAATCGTCTGATCGCGCGCCGCGCCGGCGGTCTCGCCTTGACCTTCAGCGAAACGCGCCATGCCGAGATGATGCCCGAGAATTGCCATATCCTGACCGGCAATCCCGTCCGCCCGGAAATAAGAGCTCATCTGGGTGAGGCCTATCGCTTGCCGGGCGAGGGCGAGCCGATCGAGATTTTGGTGATCGGCGGCAGCCAGGGGGCACGGGCGCTGAGCGATATTCTGCCGGCTGCCCTGGATCGGCTGAGCGGCCGTGAGCGCTCCCGCATTCGCCTCGCCCAGCAATGTCGCCCGGAAGATCTGGAGCGGGTCGGTCAGGCCTATAAGTCGCTGGGCTTCAAGGCCGAGCTCAAAGAATTTTTTCATGACCTGCCGGCACGACTTGCCAAGGCTCACTTGGTCATTTCCCGCGCCGGTGCTTCGAGCGTTGCCGAAATGCTGGTGCTCGGCAAGCCGTCGATCCTGATCCCGCTGCCCTCTTCCCTCGAAGGGGACCAGCTCGCCAATGCCCAGGTGGTCGAAGCCGCCAGGGCCGGGTGGCTGATGCAGGAAGCCGATCTCAATGGCGAAGCGTTGGCCGACAAACTTCGTATCTGCCTGGAGCAGCCGGATCAGCTCGCCGACATGGCGGCCAAAGCCAAAGCCCTCGGCAGACCGGAGGCGGCGAAGACGCTTGCCGATGCCGTCGAGCGCATGATCCCCGGCTTCAAGGCAGGGCCGACAACACCGGGCTCGGGTGAGAGCGGGCCCATGGAGGCTGCGGCATGAGGATGCTTCCCATCGATGTGGGCGTGATCCATTTCGTCGGTATCGGCGGTATCGGCATGAGCGGCATCGCTGAGGTGCTGCAAGCGCTCGGTCATCGCGTGCAGGGCTCGGACATGGCGGAAAGTGCCAATGTCGAGCGCCTGCGCGGCCAGGGTATTGCGGTGACGATCGGTCACGCAGCGGATAATCTCGGCCAGGCACGGGTCGTCGTGATCTCCTCTGCCGTGAAGATGGACAACCCCGAGGTGCTCGCAGCACGGGAAGCGCGGATACCGGTGGTCAAACGGGCGGAGATGCTGGCGGAGCTGATGCGCCTCAAATGGGCGATTGCGATTGCCGGCACCCATGGAAAGACGACGACCACGTCGCTGATCGCGTCCGTTCTGGAAGCCGCCCGCTTCGATCCGACCGTCATCAATGGCGGCATCATCAACGCGTATGGCACCAATACCCGCTTTGGTGCGTCCGAGTGGATGGTGGTCGAGGCGGACGAAAGCGACGGGACCTTCGTCCGGCTTCCCGCGAGCGTTGCGGTGATCACCAATATCGACCCCGAACATCTTGATTTCTATGGCGATTTCGAAGGGGTCAAAGCGGCCTTCGAGACCTTCCTCAACAACCTGCCGTTCTATGGCTTCGCCGCGATGTGCGTCGACCATGACGAAACGCGCGCCTTGTTCGAAAAAACCACGGACCGGCGCTTGATCGGTTACGGCTTCAGCGAGGATGCGGACATCCGGGCTCTTGAGCCGAGCTATGATCCCGAGGGTGCCGTTTTCGACGTCGAGTTGCGCGACCCGACCACGGGCGAGGTGACGCGCACGCTGCGCAGGCTTCGTCTGGCCATGCCCGGGCGCCACAACGTCCTGAACGCGCTGGCTGCGGTTGCCGTGGCCAACGAGCTCAAGATCCACGATGACGTCATCCGAAAGGCCCTTGCCGGCTTCGGCGGCGTGAAACGACGGTTCACCAGGACCGGCCAGGTCGGTGGCATTACCGTGATCGACGATTACGGCCATCACCCGATCGAGATCAAGGCGGCGTTGGCCACCGCCAGGCAGGTTGCCGCCGGCAAGGTGATCGCCGTCATCCAGCCCCATCGCTACACCCGGCTCGAAGCGCTTTTTTCGGACTTTTGCACCTGTGCCCACGATGCCGACATCGTTCTGGTCACGCCGGTCTACGCGGCAGGCGAGCCTCCCATCGATGGCGTCGACCAGCAGGCGCTGATCGCTGGGCTTAAGAAAGCGGGGCAGGCGGAGGCGTTGCCGATCGATGGCCCCGACGACTTGGCGGACAAAGTCATTGAGCTGGCCGGGCCGGGGGATATGGTGATTTGTCTCGGGGCGGGCACGATTTCGGCTTGGGCGAATGTGTTGCCGGCGACCTTGGCGGCGCGCCAGGCACCGGAGAATGCCGCATGACCCTCTCGTCCTGGACCGAAACCCTTCCCCAAGTTCGCGGCCAGCTCCGCCACGATGTGCCGATGGCGCCGAAGACATGGTTGCGTGCCGGCGGCCGAGCCCGGGTCTGGTTTCAGCCGGCGGATCTCGATGATCTGGCCGATTTTCTGGCGGCGAAGCCGGCCGAAGTGCCCGTGATCCCGATCGGTGTCGCCTCTAATCTCCTGGTTCGCGATGGTGGCATTGACGGCGTTGTCGTCCGCCTCTCGGGACCGCTCGCAAAGGTCGAGGCCGAAGGCGAGCGGCTGACGGTAGGCGCTGGCGCTACCGATCGCGGTCTCGCCGTGCAGGCGCTGGAAGCGGGTCTTTCGGGATTCGAGTTCTACGTCGGCATTCCCGGCACGATCGGCGGTGCGGTGATGATGAACGCCGGTGCTTTCGGCGGTGAAACGGCTGACCTGGTCGAGCGCGTGTTCGCGCTGGATCAAAGGGGTCGGGTCCAGGAATTGAGCGGTCCGGACCTTGATTTTGCCTACCGCTACTCGAGCCTGCCCGATGGTTGGATCGTGGTCGCCGCCGAAATGCGTGGTGTTGAAGGCAACCGCGAAAGAATACGGGCGCGCATGGCGCGCACCAAGGCGGAACGCGACGTGGCCCAGCCGCTTCGGGTGGCAACAGGCGGCTCCACCTTCAAAAACCCACCAGGGCAGAAGGCTTGGCAGCTGATCGATGCGGCCGGCTGCCGTGGCCTTGCACATGGCAAAGCGCAAGTTTCCGAAAAGCACTGCAATTTTCTGATCAACACCGGCGGGGCCAGAGCCTCGGATATCGAGGAGCTGGGCGAGTTGGTGCGCGCCCGGGTCAAGGCCCAAAGTGGCGTGTCCCTGGCATGGGAAATTCATCGCGTCGGTCGGCCCAATGGCCATTCAAGCCAAGGACCGATGGAGGCCGCGGCATGAGCAGGCATGTCGCCGTCCTGATGGGAGGACTTTCCGCGGAGCGCGAGGTGTCGTTCGCCGGTGGCCGTCCGGCCGCAGCGGCACTGGAGGCACGGGGCTACAGGGTGACCGCCATCGATGTCGACCGCACGCTTTGCCGGAAGCTCGCCGAAGCCAAGCCCGATGTGGTCTACAATGCCCTGCACGGCCCGCTTGGCGAGGACGGCACGGTTCAGGGCATGCTCGAGATCTTGGGCATTCCCTACAGCCATTCAGGTGTGCTCGCCTCGGCGCTTGCGATGAACAAGGCCATGGCCAAGAAGGTGTTTGCCGCATCCGGCATCCGCTGTCCGGAAAGCGTGATGACCACCATCGATCAGCTTCGTGATCAGGAGCACATGGCGCCGCCTTACGTGGTGAAACCCAATCGCGAGGGCTCGAGCGTCGGCGTGACCATCATTCGTGATGACAACGATCGTTTGCCGCTTCGAAACGACTGGCCCTACGGTCCGGATATCATGGTGGAGCGCTATATCGAGGGGCGCGAACTCACCGTTTCGGTCCTCGGCGACCGGCCGCTTGGCGTTACCGAGATCAGCCCGAAACAGGGTTTTTACGACTACCATGCCAAATATACCGACGGCGTCGCCGATCATTTTCTCCCTGCTCCGATCGGGGAAGCGACCTATCGGCGGGCGATGGACGACGCGCTCGAAGCTCACCGGGCCCTGGGCTGCCGTGGCGTCAGCCGTGCTGACTTTCGCCTGGCCGAGGATGACCCCGACGCACTCTATCTTCTTGAGGTCAACACCCAGCCTGGCATGACCCCCTTGTCGCTGGTGCCGGAACAGGCGGCGCATGTGGGGATCGGTTTCGACGATCTCGTGGTTCAATTGGTGGAGGAGGCACGATGCGACGCCGCATGACGCTTACCGCCAAACGCAGCACGGCCTTCACGCGTGCTCCCGCTTCGGCCGCGCTGGTACTGGCCCGTCGTCCATCTTTCCGGCATCGCCGCCGGTTTGGTGGCCGGCCTCGCGACAGGGGCCTGGCTTGGCTGGTCCGGCACGGTCTACGCCGTCACCACCGATCTTACCACCAAGGCGCTCGATTTCACCGGCAGTGCAGGGTTGCAGGTGAGAGCCGTTTTTGCCGATGGCCGTCGCCATACCGAACGGCAGCTTCTGGAAAGCCAGCTCGACCTCGTGATCGGCCAGCCCATTCTCGGGTTTGATGCCGCGGCCGCAAAAAACCGTCTCGAGCAGCTTCCTTGGGTCGAACGGGCAAGCGTCGGTCGGTTCTTGCCGGATACCATCAAGGTGCGTCTGGAGGAGCGGAAGCCGCTTGCTCTTTGGCAAAATGGTGGCACGTTCTCGCTGATCGACGGTCAAGGCGGCGTGATCGTCTCCGATCTGACCGCCGGCGATGTCGGCAGAGCGCTTCGGAAAGCTGCGCGTTCTGGTCGGCGAACATGCGCCCCATCACGCGGTCGATCTGTTTCAGATGCTGCCGACCGAGCCGGAGCTGTCGTCGCGGGTGAAGGCCGCGACCTGGGTCGGCAATCGGCGCTGGACCTTGCGTCTGGACAATAAGGTCGACGTGCTGCTGCCGGAGAAGGCACCGCTTGCCGCGTGGCGTTATGCTCGCCAGGACGGAGCGGGAGCAGGCGCTTGCTCGACCGAGCCGTGCTCGTGATCGATCTTCGTCAGGCGCCGGACCGGATGCACTTGAAGCTCGATCGCGCCGTCTTCGGGGATCAGCAGGCATGACGGATGCAGGTGTCATCGCCCTGAAAGGCAATGAAGAGCGTCCTTTTGTCCGGCAGGACATCGTCGGTGTCCTCGATATCGGCAGCACCAAGATGTGCTGTCTGATCGGCCGGAATCGCCCCGGCGCCGAACTGGAGCTTCTGGGTGCCAGCTATCAGCTCGCCGAAGGGCTGAAGGCTGGCGAGATCGTCGATGTCGAAGCCGTCGAAGCCTCTATCCTGGCGGTGGTTCATGAAGCCGAGCAGCAGGCCGGCGAAACGCTGCGCGAGGTGGTGCTCGGCGTAACCGCGGGCAGGCCATCGTCGAGGCGAACGGTTGTTGATATCGATCTTGGCGGTCGGGCGGTGACGGCCTCCGATCTGTCCCGCGCGCTGAAGGAGGCCGAAAACCGTGTTCGTGAGGTCGAGCTGGAATGCCTGCATGCGCTTCCGGTCGAGATGACCCTCGATGGCGGTCAGGCCCTCAAGGACCCGCGCGGCATGATCGGCAGACGGCTCTCGGTCGAGGCCCATCTGGTCAAGGTGGCGGCTGCGCCGCTGCACAATTTGGTCGCAGCCGTTGAGCGTTGTCATCTGGACGTGGTGGGTGTGGTAGCGAACGCCTATGCAGCAGGCATCGCTTCACTTTCCGACGAAGAACGGGCCCTCGGCGCGTTGGTTCTCGACCTCGGCGGCGGGGTCACGGGTGCCGCCCGGTTCAGCGGCGGCAAGCTCCAGGAAATTTTGAGCTTGCCGCTTGGCGCTCAGCATGTCACTCAGGACCTGGCCTTCGGTCTCTCAATCGGGCGTGATCAGGCAGAGCGTCTTAAAGACGCTTTACGGTAGTGCGCTCGAGCATGCTGGCGACAGTCATGAGAGGATCGAGGTCCCTGGTATCGGCGATCCAACGGCACCGCCTTCACAAATTGTGACCCGGGCTAAGTTGACCGAGATCATCAGGCCCAGGGTCGAAGAGATTTTTCATCTGGTGCGAGAGCAGCTTGGCGATCGCATGCCGCCACTTGCCGGACGACGCCTGGTGCTGACCGGTGGTGGCTCTCAGCTTGAAGGGACGATTGAAACCGCAGAAGAAGTGTTCGACATGCCGGCGCGCCTGGGAAGAGCGCGACCGATCCTTGGACGAACGCAATTCGACGATCTTTCCGCCGCAACCACGGCAGCTGGTTTGCTGCTCTGGACCGGGCGGGATGATGGTGGTTTGACCTATCGATCACCTAGGCCAACACCACCTCTTACGGCGAAGCTGGCCAAGTTTGGCCAGTGGTTGAAGGAGAACTTTTGAGCGAGAGCCGAAAACGGCCAGTGCTCGGAGGAAGGGGCTCTTGGGAAGGAGCCATAACGGAGGAGGAGTTAGGAAGGAATGACCATTAACTTGAGCATGCCGGTGACGCATGAACTCAGGCCACGGATCACCGTGGTCGGGGTTGGCGGCGCTGGAACCAATGCGGTGAACAACATGATCACCTCCCATCTGGAGGGGGTCGAGTTCGTCGCTTGCAACACCGATGCACAGTCCTTGCATCAATGTTTGACCGAACGTCGAATTCAGCTCGGCAATACGATCACCCAGGGGCTGGGTGCGGGTGCTCAGGCCGGAGATCGGCCGGGCTTCGGCCGAAGAGGCGATCGAGGAGCTGCTCGATCAGCTCAACGGCAGCCACATGGTGTTCATCACCGCCGGCATGGGCGGTGGTACGGGCACCGGGGCGGCGCCTGTGATCGCTCGCGCCGTGCGCGAACAGGGTATCCTCACGGTGGGGGTTGTGACAAAACCGTTCCACTTCGAGGGCACGCATCGCATGCGCGTCGCCGAAGGCGGGCTTGCCGAGCTGCAGCAATATGTCGACACGCTCTTGGTCATCCCCAACCAGAATCTGTTCAGGCTCGCCAATGAACGGACGACGTTTGCGGACGCCTTCAAGCTTGCCGACAATGTGCTGCATATGGGCGTGCGTGGGGTCACCGACCTGATGGTCATGCCGGGCCTGATCAATCTCGACTTTGCCGATATTCGCACCGTGATGAGCGAGATGGGCAAGGCGATGATGGGCACGGGCGAAGCCGACGGCGAGCGCCGGGCGGTGGAAGCGGCCGAGGCGGCGATCTCCAATCCGCTGCTCGACGAGGTGTCAATGAAAGGTGCGCGCGGTGTGCTCATCAACATCACCGGCGGCATGGACATGACCTTGTTCGAGGTCGACGAGGCGGCGAACCGGGTTCGGGAGGAAGTGGATCCCGAGGCCAACATCATCGTCGGTTCGACCATGGACGACAGCATGGAAGGCCAGATGCGCGTTTCGGTGGTGGCCACCGGGATCGATGCCGGTGACCAGCCGGCTTATGGCGTGGCGGCACAGGAGGCGGTCCAGCCTCAGAATGTGGCGGCACCGACCTTCAGGCTGCGACCGCAGGGACAGTCCGTGCCTGGCAATGAGGCAACGAAGGTTCGTTCCGACACCGGTGCGATCAAAGCGGCGCCTTCGGAAGGCGGTTTCTCGCCGGATCAAGCTGAAAGTGCTCCGCCCTCGATGTCACACAACGCAGGTCTGCCACGGGGAACGCCGGGTCTAAGCCGACCTCAAGCGCAGCCGTCGGGTGATTTCATCGCCTCTGGAAGAAGGCCTGCACCAGGCTACAATCAGCCCCGTAATCCCGGGCATGGCGGCACAGCGCCCGGTACGCAGGGTGATCAAGGCAATTGGGCGCAGACCAGAACGCCGGCGAGGGATCTCTCAAGGCCGCCCAGTTTGTTCGAGCGGGTGACCCAAAGCTTCGCTCGGCAACGGCAAGAGCATGTCGAGCCGCAACCGGAACCCGCCATGGCAGGGGCTGAACCTGAAAAGAGGTCGGCGCATCAAGGAGAAGATCTCTACGATATCCCGACGTTCCTTCGGCGTTAGAGCATTTTCCGATGAGGTCAACACGATCCGGGCCTTCTCTCCCCCCAGCGACCCAAAGCGTTTGATAAAACGGGTGATTGGGTGGGAGAGGGGCTTGATCGACCTTTTTGGAAGGAGGATCGGCCGATTGATAACTTTAAGGTTTCCCTGCCTAAAATGTCATATTACAAAAGGTTCTGTAACAAACTGACACCAAGTGTGATTTGTAGCCTCCATTGCGGATTGATACATGTCCGTTTGGAGGCTTTTTCGTCTCCCACAACCGATCCGCGATTTTCTTGGTTTTCGCGGAGATGATTGCAGGAGTAGATGGTGTCAACCAACCCGGACGATAGGAGCAAGTCTGCGTCAGGCGAGCGGCGTAGTCAGACGCAGCGAACGTTGCGCAGCTCGATCGGCTGTGTGGGCACGGGTCTTCATTCTGGTGCCAAGGTGGTTCTTTCCCTCCATCCGGCGAAAGCGGGAAGTGGTATCCGCTTCATGCGCAGAGATTTGGCTGATCAGGAACCTATCCCGGCACTGTTCGATCAGGTCTGTGATACCACCATGTGCACGACGATCGGCAAGCTTGGCGATGGCCGGGTCAGCACGGTCGAGCATTTGATGGCGGCGTTGGCAGCCCTCGAGATCGACAATGTGACGATCGAGGTGGACGGCCCCGAAGTTCCGATCATGGACGGCAGCGCCCAGCCTTTCATCTTCCTGATCGAATGCGCCGGGATCGTCGAGCAGGAGGCGCCGAGGCAGTGGATCGAGATCCTGAAGCCGGTCACCGTCACCGCGCATGGCAAGAGCGCTACCCTGGGTCCGATCCTGGCGGATGACATCGAAGACTGCTTCGCCATCGATTGCGGCATCGAATTTGATCATCCGCTCATCAAGAGCCAGTCGATGAGGTTTGAGTTGACCTCGGAGCGTTTCAAGAGCGATATCTCCACGGCTCGGACCTTCGGCTTTGCCGAGCGGGTCGAGGAGCTTTGGGCGCGGGGTCTGGCACTCGGCGGTTCGCTGAAGAATGCTGTCGTGGTGAGCCACGACAAGGTATTGAACGAAGAAGGCCTTCGCTTTGAAGACGAGTTCGTTCGCCACAAAGTGCTGGATTGCATCGGTGACCTCTATCTGGCCGGTGGCCCGATCATCGGCCGCTTTTCCGGCAGCTGCGCCGGCCATGCGATGCACAACAAGCTTTTACGTGCCTTATTTGCGGATCCGACGGCGTGGCGGATGATCGATGATCCCTTTGCCGACGAAACCGCCGGGCCCATTAGGAAAGCTGCCGGAGCCTGATGCATCGACCCAAACAGCCCCTGGATCTGTTTGGAAAAGCTGATGCATAGACAAAGAGATCGTGCGCCGCCAACGTCATCTTCTGAAGCTGTTGGCGTCTAGGCGGTTGCACTTGTGTTTTCCGATGCGCGTCTGGCCCTCGACAGCCGCGCGGCCGGCTTCCTTGCGCGGTTCTGCTGGTCGCCGAGTGTCATTGCTGTCCAGCGACGTGATAACTTGGGATTCTTCGCTCATCGGCGCCCGGTTTGGCTTGACAGTCAGGGCTACTCTTTCGATGTTTGCACCGGTCCAACAGGAGCGGATGATTGACAAAAAATCGTGGTGGTTTTGGGCGGGCAGGCATCGTTGCCTTGACATGTCTGCTCAGTGCTTGCGCCGGGTCGGAAGACGAGGCTTATGTCGAGCGCCCGGTCAACGATCTTTACAATGTCGCCCTCGATGAGCTGAAGAACGGCAACAATACCCGTGCGGCCGCCGCTTTTCAGGAAGTCGAACGCCAGCATCCTTATTCGCAATGGGCAACCCGCGGCCAGATCATGGCTGCTTATGCCTTTTATAAGGCGAATGAATATGATCAGGGGGTTGATGCCGCGAGGCGTTTCATCGACCTTCATCCCGGCCACAAAGACGTGCCGTATGCCTATTATCTGATCGGCATTTCCTACTACGATCAGATTTCCGATGTCGGCCGCGATCAGAAAATGACCGCCCTCGCTTATGAAGCCTTCGACGAATTGATCCGGCGGTTTCCGGACAGCGACTATGGCCGTGATGCCAAATTGAAGGCCGAGCTTGCCCAGGATCATCTGGCCGGCAAGGAAATGGAGATCGGCCGCTACTATCAGCGCCAGGGCAAATATGTGGCGGCTGCCAACCGTTTCAAGGCGGTGGTCGATCAGTACCAGACAACCACGCAGATCGAAGAGGCGCTGCATCGACTGACCGAAACCTATCTGGCGCTTGGTGTCCGGGAGGAAGCGGTGAAGTCGGCAGCTGTTCTTGGGCATAACTATCCCGGCAGCCGCTGGTATCAGGACAGCTATGCCTTGCTGGCGGGTGAAGATGGTCTGCCGGCACCGAACCCGGCATCGGGGACCAGCCAGGGTGGTCCTTCGAAGGTTGAGGACTCCGAAGGAGAGACGCTCGCTGAGCCTCCAACGGAAGCCCAAGCCGGTCCGAGCTGAGGGGAGCTGGCGGCCTGTGCTGACCAGCCTGTCCATCCGGGATATCGTCCTGATCGAACGCCTCGATCTGGAGCTTGAGCGGGGTCTCTGTGTGCTGACCGGCGAAACCGGTGCCGGCAAGTCCATACTTTTGGACAGTCTCGGCCTGGCATTGGGCGGCCGGGCGGACCGCGGTTTGGTGCGCGATGGCGCCAAGCAAGGCTCGGTTAGCGCCGCTTTTCAACTGGCGGACGCCAAGGCCGTAGCAGCACTTCTCGACGAACATGGCATCGATGCCGATGAGCTGCTGCTGGTCAGGCGCACCCTTGGCCGCGATGGCCGTTCCCGAGCCTTTATCAACGATCAACCCGTCGGCAATGCCCTGCTGAAGCGTCTGGGCGAGATGCTGGTCGAAGTCCACGGCCAGCACGACCAGCAAGGGTTGCTGGACCCCACGACGCAACGGGGTCTGGTGGATGCCTATGGTCGACTTTCGCCGCTCAAGGCCAAGGTGAAAGCTGCTTACGCCGATTGGCGTGATGCCGAAAGCGCACGTCAAGCCATCGAAGACGAGGTGGCCAAAGCGGCAACCGACGTCGATTACTGGCGGCATATTTTGAGCGAGTTGGATGAACTCCGTCCCGAGCTTGGCGAAGAGGAGCGTTTGGCCGAAACGCGGGCACGGCTGATGAACCGGGAAAAATTGATCGGCGCCGTCGATGACGCCCTCTCGGCCTTGGCAGGCGACGTTGGTCTCGCGGGACGATTGAGCAAGGCCCGGCGTGCTGTCGAACGCATGGTGGAAACGGCCGGCGACATTCTGGAGCCGGTGGCGGCTGCCCTCGATCGCCTGCAAAACGAGATGGACGAGGCGACATCGACGCTCGAACAGGCCGGCCAGACGTTGACCGCGGCCGATGACAGCCTTGAGGATATCGAAGAGCGCCTGTTCGCGCTGCGGGCGTCCGCCCGCAAACACAAACTTCAAGTGGACGATCTACCTGCCTTTCGTGACCAGGTTGCCGGGCGACTGGAACGTATCGACGCCGGCGATCAACATGTGATGGCAGCCAGAGAAGCGGCTGCGGCGGCAAGGAAAACCTTTATCGAACAAGCGGCAAAGCTCAGTGCCGGGCGGGCAAAAGCGGCGGAGGCCCTTGCCAAGGCGGTGATGAAGGAACTGCCGCCTTTGAAGTTGGAAAAGGCGCGCTTCAACATTCGCCTGGTACAGCATGCCGAAGCGGACCTCTCGGAAAACGGTGCCGAGCGCGTGGTGTTCGAAGTCGCGACCAACCCCGGTCAGAAACCGGGCCCGCTCGGCAAGATCGCGTCCGGCGGCGAGCTTGCCCGGCTGATGCTGGCGCTCAAGGTGGCGCTCGCCATGACCGAAGCGTTGCCATCCTTGATTTTCGACGAGGTGGACAGCGGCGTCGGCGGCGCGACGGCCGATGCCATTGGCGATCGCCTGCAGCGGCTCGGCGAATGCGCCCAGGTCCTGGTGGTCACCCATGCCCCCCAGGTCGCCGCCCGTGCCGGCCAGCATCTCCGCGTGCAAAAGGCCGCGGCCCGCGGCCGGGCCACGGTAAAGGTGTCAACGCTGTCGCCTGACGAGAGACGGGAGGAGATTGCCCGAATGCTGGCCGGCGCCGAGATCACCGACGCGGCCCGCGCCGCGGCCGACAGTCTGATCAAGAGGTCCGCATAGTGTCGAGCGCGGGTCGAGGCGTTGATATGATGACCGTGGAGGATGCGGCTGAGGAGCTCGCCTTTCTGGCCAAGGAGATCGCCCGTCACGACCGGCTGTATCATCAGCATGATACGCCCGAGATTTCCGATGCCGATTATGATCGGCTGCGCCAACGAAACCAGGCGATCGAGGCGGCTTTTCCCGATCTGATCCGCCCGGACAGCCCTTCGCACCGGGTCGGAGCAGAGCCGATCGATGCCTTTGGTAAAGTCCGGCATCGACAGCCCATGCTCTCCCTCGACAATGCAATGTCCGATGAGGACGTTGTCGAGTTCATCAAGCGGGTGCGCCGCTTCCTGAACCTTGGCGAAGATCAGCCGATCGATCTGGTGGCCGAGCCCAAGATCGACGGGCTTTCCGCCTCGCTCCGCTATGAGAACGGACTTTTCGTCCAAGGGGCGACCCGCGGTGATGGCAATGTCGGCGAAGACATCACCCAAAACCTGCGCACCATCCACGACATCCCCCAGCGTCTCGACGGCGCCGCGCCGCCCGCGGTCTTAGAGGTGCGCGGCGAGGTGTACATGGAGCGCGACGACTTCCAGCGCCTGAACGAGCGGCGCGTCGCCGCGGGTGAGGCGGTTTTCGCCAATCCCAGGAACTCGGCGGCGGGATCGCTTCGACAACTGGATCCGAAAATCACTGCAAGTCGGGCGCTCCGCTTCTTCGCCTATAGCTGGGGGGAGGCGGCGCCGGCGATCGACGGCAGCTATCACGGTTTTCTGGAACGGCTTCGGGGGTATGGCTTCCAGGTCAACGAGCTTACCAGACGCTGTCAGACTGCAGCGGAACTCGCGAGCTACCACAGGCAAATCAATGCCGAGCGTCATACGCTCCCTTATGATATTGATGGGATCGTGTTGAAGGTGGATCGGATTGATCTGCAACGCCGGCTGGGCTTTGTCGGCAGGGCGCCGCGCTGGGCGATCGCCCATAAATTTGCGGCCGAACAGGCGACCACCCGAATTAACGAGATCACCATCCAGGTCGGCCGCACCGGCGCGCTGACGCCGGTCGCAAATCTGGAGCCGGTGATGGTTGGCGGCGTGGTGGTGTCCAGGGCAACCCTGCATAACCAGGACTATATCGAGACCAAGGACATCCGCGTCGGCGACATGGTGACCATCCAGCGCGCCGGTGACGTCATTCCGCAGGTGGTCGACGTCGATCTGGACAATCGGCCCGACGGCAGCGTGCCTTTCGCCTTTCCAGAAGAATGCCCAGTATGCGGAAGCCTTGCGGTCCGGCCGGAGGGCGAGGCGGTCAGGCGTTGCACCGGCGGGCTGATCTGTCCGGCCCAGCTGACCGAGCGGCTTCGCCACTTCGTCGGTCGCGATACCTTCGATATCGAGGGTATCGGCAAGAAGCAGGTGCCGCAGCTCCTGGAAGCGGGACTGATCAGGGGACCAGGCGATATCTTTCGGCTGGTCGAAGACGAGACCAAGCTGGCCTTGCTGGAAGCGCTGCCGGGCTGGGGCGAGAAGAAGGTCGAAAACCTGAAGCGTGCGGTCGCTGATCGCCGCAAAATCGGGCTTGATCGGTTTATCAATGCGCTTGGCATCCGTTTCATTGGCGAAACCAATGCCCGCCTTCTGGCCCGCCATTATGGGACGATCGAGGCCTGGCGAACGGCCATGCTGGCGGCGGCCGGCGATCATGAGGAGGCGAGGGCAGAACTCGAAAACATCGATGGCGTCGGCCCCAAGGTGGCGGAGGCCTTGATCGAGTTCTTCAAAGAGCAACATAACATCGATGTTCTTGATGACCTGGCGTCGCTGGTCGAAACGGAACCGTTAGCGGTGGCGGACGTGTCCGCCTCGCCTTTTTCCGGGAAAACCGTGGTCTTTACCGGATCCATGGAAGAGATGACCAGGGCCGAGGCGAAAGCGACCGCCGAGGCGATGGGTGCGAAGGTGGCGGGATCGGTATCGGCGAAAACGGATTTCGTCGTGATTGGTGCGGATGCCGGTTCGAAGGCCAAGAAAGCGGCCGAATTGGGTATTACCATGTTGAGCGAGGAAGAATGGCTGAAGCTGGCACGACCTTCATGAAGACGATCCTGCTCCAAGCCACGGGATATCTGTTCCTGGTTCTTGGCGTGCTCGGCATGGTCCTGCCGATCCTGCAAGGATTTTTGTTCCTGGCCATCGGCCTGATCATCTTGGCCAAGACAGCCCCTTGGGCCGAGCGTCTGCTGGAGCGGTTTCGACAACGCTACCCTCAGTGTCGGCAAGCTGATCGACAAGGCCGAAGTCAAGGTCGAGGACTGGGGCAAGAAGGCGGTCGCGTTTTTTGGCGGTAAATCCTAGCCCAGTGGCTGGGGTCGCCTCGATCATCCAATCCGAGCCCGCCCCTCCAGCAGACCTTCGAGATCGCGCCTGACCAGAGCGTGGTAAGCATCAATCCAGGCCAGTTCCTCGGCATCCAGCATTGACGTTGCAATCAACCGGCGATCAAGCGGCACCCTCGTCAAATTCTCAAATCTCAAAAGTGACCGCTCCCCGCCGGGCGGTATGCCAACGTCGGTGACGGTCACCAGGTTCTCGATACGGATGCCGTAGGCGCCGGGCTGGTAATAGCCAGGCTCGTTGGAGAGGATCATGCCGGGCTTGAGCGGGACCATGCCTGATTTGGCGATACGTGCCGGACCTTCGTGGACACACAGATAGCTGCCGATGCCGTGGCCGGTGCCATGGTCGAAATCGAGGCCTCTCTGCCAAAGCGGATGGCGCGCGAGGATATCGATCTGGGCGCCGCTGGTCCCCACCGGGAACTGGACGCGGTCCAGGGCGATATGGCCTTTCAAGACCAGCGTATAGCGCTCGCACATTTCCGCAGTCGGCGTTCCGACCGCGACGGTTCGCGTGATGTCGGTGGTGGCGTCGGGATATTGCCCGCCGCTGTCGACGAGATAGAGGGTGCCCGGCTCCAGTTTTCTGTTGCTTTCGGCTGTTACCCGGTAGTGCGCGAGCGCTGCGTTCGGCCCGGCGGCCGAGATGGTGTCGAAGCTAGGGCCGCGGTAGAGCGGGTCTTTTTGGCGCTCGGCTTCGAGGGCTGCGGCTGCCTCAAGCTCCGTCACCTCGTTACCGCCGTCGAGCGTCTCCACCAGCCAGTGCAGAAAACGGGTGACGGCGGCGCCGTCGCGGCGTTGGGCGTTTCTGGCCCCTTCGAGCTCAACAGGATTCTTGCAGGCTTTGGCAAGGATGCAGGGCTCGCCCGCCTCGACCAGCCGGGCACCGGCGGCGGATAGACACTCGCTGAGTGCTACGTTGGTCCAGGCCGGGTCGATCAGGACAGGCCGCGCCTGGCGACCGAGCTCGTCGAGCCTGTTCTCCAGGTCCTGGATGGATTGAATGGAGACACTGTTGCCGAGGGTTTGATCCGGACGCAGTTTTCTCTTGTCCAGAAAAAGCTCGACCGCACCGTCGCGCATGGAGGAGGGCGAAGGCGAGGGTGAGGGGATTGAAAGGGACGTCGTTGCCGCGAATGTTGAGAAGCCAGGCGATGCTGTCCGGGGCGGAGATCAGCGTAAGGTCAGCGCCGGTATCGCCGACCGCTCGCCCATGCGCAGTCGTTTCTTCTCGCTGTCTTCACCGGCGTAGCGCAGGTCCAGTGATCAAGCGGGGCAATCGGCAACGGCGGCTGATCGGTCCAGATCGTGTCCATCGGATTCTCGGCGACCGGGACCAGTTCGGCACCGGCCTTGGCGCAGGCTTTTTTGAACCGTTCGACCTCGGCTTCGATGTGGAGGCTCGGGTCATAGGCCAGCCGCTGGCCTTCGGCAGGATGTCGTCCGAGCCAGGTGGCTGGGCGGGTGTGTCGATCAGATGGGCCCGCTCGAACAGGTCAGGATCGAGCTGCTGCTCCGCTTGGACGGTATAGCGGCCATCGACGAAAACAACGGCGCGATCGCCCAGCACCACCAACGTGCCGGCAGAGCCGGTGAAGCCGGTGAGCCAGGCCAGACGCTGGCGGGCACTTGGAATATATTCGTTGCGATGCTCGTCGGTCAGCGGCTGGACGAACCCGTCAAGGCCGCACGCGGCCAGCGTTGACATGAGCTGCTGGAGCCGATCGGCGAGCGGCAGGGCCGGTTCCCTGGGCGCGGTTTTCAGGCTTTCGATACGCTCTTTCAGCAGGCTGCGAAGGCGGACCGCGTCGACGGGGGCGATCAGGTCAAGCCAGGCGTCCGGGTCGTGACCTTCGGGGGCTGCGAGAACGCCCTTCAGCAAATCGTCGACCTCATCGATCGAGCGCATGATTCCATGAGCAGCCAGGGCTCCCGCGAGCCCGGCGGTATTTTCCGTCGACATGACCTACCCCGTTTCGCGCAGAGTCCGATGGTCGCCAAGAACAGTAATCCCCGGCGGCGGCGCCGCCTATTTGGCGGGGGCCATGATCATGATCATCTGGCGGCCTTCCATGCGCGGGAACTGCTCGATCTTGGCGGTTTCGCCGACTTCGTCGCGGACCCGGTTCAGGACCCTCATGGCGATGTCTTGATGGGCCAGTTCACGACCACGAAAGCGCATGGTGACCTTGACCTTGTCGCCTTCATCGATGAAGGCGTGGACCTTGCGCATTTTGGTGTTGTAGTCGTTGTCGTCGATATTGGGGCGCATCTTGATCTCTTTGACCTCGATCACCCGTTGTTTCTTGCGGGCGGCGTTGGCCTTTTTCTGCGCCTCGTATTTGAATTTGCCGTAATCAAGAATTTTGCAGACCGGCGGGTTGGCATTGGGCGAAACTTCGACCAAGTCCAGACCTGCGTCCAGGGCTTTTTCGAGCGCTTCGGGAAGTTCGACCACGCCGGCCATTTCACCATCGGCATCGACGAGACGAACCTGTTGCGCTTCGATATGTTCGTTGATTCGATATTCTTCTTTTGCAGGAGCTGCCATCTAGGTTGAGTTACCCTCCAAACCTTAACATTTCGTTAAATCCATTCGCAGATTTCCTCTTGAGTAGCCTAAATCGCGTCCAAACAATTGTGAGCTAGACTCACAAAGTTCAGGCGGGCACCAAGTCCGGAGCCTGCGACTCTTTGACAAATAACGCCACAGCTTGGTCAAGAGCAAGGATTTCTTGACCCTGTTGCCCCAATCGACGCAAAGAAACCGTGCGTTGTTCCGATTCTCGGCCGCCAACAGCCAAAATCAGTGGAATCTTGCGCCATCGAGTGCTCTCGTACCTTGTAGCCGATCTTGTCGCTGCGCGGTCGAGTTCGTGGCGGATATGCGCTTTGGCAAGGGCTTTGCCAACCTCTTTGGCGTAATCGTCGGCATCATTGGTGATGGTGGCGACGACCACCTGAACGGGGGCGAGCCAAAGCGGCATCTTGCCGGCATGCTCTTCGATCAGGATGCCGATAAAGCGCTCCATCGAGCCCAGGATGGCACGATGCAGCATCACCGGCCGATGTTTCGCTCCATCTTCTCCTATGTAGTTGGCCCCCAGCCGTTCCGGCAGCACGAAATCCACCTGGAGCGTGCCGCATTGCCATTCGCGGCCGATGGCGTCGCGCAGCACGAATTCCAGTTTGGGACCGTAAAAGGCACCTTCGCCGGGGTTGAGGGTGGTTTCCAGACCGGCAGCCTCGGTCGCCTCGTTCAACGCTGCTTCGGCCCGATCCCAGACATCGTCCTCGCCGGCGCGCACGGGCGGACGGTCAGAGAATTTCACATGAACGTCGACAAAACCGAAATCGGCATAGATGACTTGCAGCAGATCGCAGAACGCGATGCTTTCTGAGGTGATCTGTTCGGGGGTGCAGAAAATATGGGCATCGTCCTGGGTGAAGGCGCGCACGCGCATGATGCCGTGGAGGGCACCGGAGGGCTCGTTGCGGTGGCATGAGCCGAACTCGGCCAGGCGAAGCGGCAGATCGCGGTAGCTCTTGAGCGTCTGGTTGAAGATCTGCACATGGGCCGGGCAGTTCATCGGCTTGACGGCGAGGGTCTTGTTCTCGACCTCGAGGGTGAACATGTTTTCCCGGAATTTTTCCCAGTGGCCGGACTGTTCCCAAAAAACCCGGTCGTACATTTCGGGCGTCTTGACTTCCTGGTAACCGGCGGCATCCAGGCGGCGGCGGACGTAGTTCTCGACCTCTCGGTAGAGCACCCAGCCTTTGGGATGCCAAAAGACGGCGCCGGCCGCCTCTTCCTGCAGATGAAACAGGCCAAGTTGCTTGCCGAGCTTTCGGTGATCGCGCCGCTCCGCTTCTTCCAGCCGGTGAAGATATGCCTCCAGCTGCTTCTTGTCGGCCCAGGCCGTACCGTAGATGCGCTGCAGCTGGGCGTTCTTGGCATCGCCTCGCCAATAGGCGCCGGCGACCTTCATCAGCTTGAAGCCTTTGCCGGTGTCCTTGGTGGAGGGCATGTGGGGCCCTCGGCAGAGATCGACGAACCCACCCTGCCGGTACAGCGTAATGGTTTCGGTGTCCGGAAGGTCTTGGATGATCTCGACCTTGTATTGCTCGCCCATGTTGTCGAACAGGCGGATCGCCTCGCTCCGGTCCCAGACCTCGCGGCGGATCGGTTCGTCGCGCTCGACGATCTCCGCCATGCGCGCTTCGATTTTCTCGAGATCGTCGGGCGTGAACGGCTCGTTCCGGGCGAAGTCGTAATAGAAGCCGTCCTCGATCGCGGGGCCGATCGTGACCTGGGTGCCTGGATAGAGCTCCTGCACCGCCTCGGCCATGATGTGGGCAGCATCGTGGCGGATCAGGGCAAGCGCTTCATCGTCCTGGCGGCGGATGAACTTGACCGACGCGCCATCGTGCAGTTCGCGGTAGATGTCCCAGATTTCGCCGTCAACCATCCATGGCGACCGCGACCTTGGCAAGACCGGGGCCGATCGAGGTTGCAAGCTCTGCCCCGGTGACGGGGTGCGTGAAGGTTTTCACACTGCCATCGGGAAGGGTGATGTTGACGGACGGGGACGGCTGGGCTGCCGCAGCTTCGGACATGGCGGAACTCATCGTGATCTCGATGTGAATTGGTGAGCCCCTTTATGGGCGCAGGCCCATTGTAAATGGCGAGGAATTTCGCGCGGACAATGGTACGGGCGGGAAACACTGTCAAGCCGCTGCCATTCGGCGAATGGCGGCGTTAGTCTTACAAGAGCCCTCAAGCCGTGCCGCCTCGATCCATGCAACCGGCATCGAGCTTGTTTGACGGCGCTTAACCCGTCTTAACCAAGCCCTGGTAAGACGTTAACCACGTTCTGGCAGGAGCTAGCGGCCTTCGAAGGGGATGTCGGGGAGCAGGCTTGGCAAGGGCTTCCTGCCTTCGATGAGTTCTTTGTAAACGGCGAGGGTGCTTTTTCCCATGCGTTGGATGCTGTAATGACGATCGACGAAACGGCGTGCGCGTCCGACGAGCCGCGATCTTGCGTCTTCCGGCATGGCGAGCGCGAGGTCGAGTGCATTGGTCAGATCGTCGACGTCTTCCGGCTGGACGAGCCAGCCGGTAGCTGCCGGCATGATGGTTTCCGAAAGCCCCCAGCGATCGGTCGCGATCACCGGCTTGCCCATGGCTTGGGCCTCGATCGAGGTGCGCCCGAAGGCTTCCGGACCGACCGAGGGCACGACCACCACATCGGCGAGCGCATAGGCTGCAGGCATATCGTCACAGGCCCCCACCAGCCAGACGCGGTTTTCGAGCTTAAGATCGATGATCATCTTTTCGACCCTGCCGGCATAGCCGCCTTTGGCGCCGCGTCCGCCGACCATGATGCAGATGACGTCTTTGCCTTTGCCTTGCTCCCACAGCCTATGGAGCGCTTTCAAGAGCCAGGTGTGGCCTTTTCGCCATGAAATCCGGGCCGGCAGCATGATGATGCGCTTGTCACGATCAAGCTGCCATTTTTCGACCAGGGCATCGACGCGCGCCTCGCTGACCTTTTCGGGATCGAATTCTTGAAGATCCACACCGCGCGGAATGACACGCAGGCGATCCGGACCGACGCCGTAGCGCTGGCAGACATGATCGGCGACATAGTCCGAAATGCCGATGACGCGATCGCCGCTGGACATGATCGCGTTGTAGCCGCGTTTCAGGAAATTCTGGCTGCCGCTGTAAAGGCTGTGGAAGGTGGTCAGGAAGGGAACACCTGTCCGCTTGGCGGCGTAATAAGCACTCCAGGCCGGAGCACGGGAGCGCGCGTGGACAAGTTGGATATCATGATCGTGAATAAGGGTTTCGAGCCGCTTGATGTTGGCGTAGATCTCGAGGGGGTTTTTTGAATGTAGCGGCAGATTGAGGCTGACGGCGCCCATGTCGAACAGCTGCTTTTCCTGCTCACCGCCGTTCGAGACCACAATCGGCGACCAGCCTCGATCGATCAGGTAGCGTGAAATGTCCAGCGTACCGCGCTCGACGCCGCCATGGCCGAGTGCGGGCAGGACCTGCAGCACGCGAGGCCCCTTTAAGCGTGCGATGGCATCTTCTACCTCTTTCACACTTATCAGATCTTCCATGTCGTCAACGACGGGATTGTCCAATGTTGTCACGCCTTCGTCATCGAGCAAGAGGTCGGTGGTCATGTTCCTCGGCCTGTTTTCCAGGCTTGTCGGGTGCTACCATGGATCTCTTGGTTCGCAAACCCGATTTGCCGTTGGTTTGAAGTTTGTCGGAAAAGCTTGATCTTGGAGACGGTCGCCGTCTCGCCTATGTCCACACGCCCGGCAAATTGCCTGGCGTGTTGTTCTGCGGTGGTTTCAAATCCGATATGACCGGCAGCAAAGCCCTGGCGCTCGAGCGCTTCTGTGCCCGGGGCGGGCATGCCTTTACGCGATTCGATTATACCGGACATGGTGCCTCGTCCGGGGCCTTCGAGGACGGCACGATCGGCGCTTGGGCGGACGATGCGCTGGCGATCATCGATCACCTTACGGCCGGGCCGCTGGTCGTTGTCGGGTCCAGCATGGGGGGCTGGATCATGGTGCTTGCAGCCCTTGCTCGGCCGGAACGCGTCAAGGGGCTGGTGGGGATCGCGGCCGGGCCCGACTTCACCGAAGATTTGATGTGGGCGCGCAGCACGGCAGCGCAAAAGGCCGATCTGATGGTCAAGGGGCGCTGGGTGCGGCCCTCGGTCTATGGCGAAGAGCCCTATGTGATCACCCGCCGCCTGATCGAGGAAGGACGGAACCATCTGTTGCTGCGGGCGCCGGTCGACATCACCTGCCCGGTGCATCTGCTCCATGGTCAGCGTGATCTTGATGTACCGTGGGAGACATCGCTTCGCCTGGCGAAAAGGCTTCGCTCCGACGACGTTACCGTCGAGCTGATCAAGAACGGCGATCATCGGCTGTCCTCGTCATCACAGATCGATCGCATCTGGGCAGGAACCCAGCGGGTCCTGGCGATGGTTGAAGGAACGTTGGCCGAGGAGGACAGCTGAACCGTCATGCGCTCATGCCTTCCAAGATCGCTCGTAGACCGTCGCGGTAGTTCGGGTAAAGCAGCTCGACGCGGAGCTCGTTTCTGATCCGGCCATTGGCGACCCGGCGGTTATCGGCGTAGAAACTTCGTGCTGAGAGAGAGAGGCTGGCCTCTTCGAACGGTACTTCCGGCGGTGGCTCGACGCCTAATAGCCCGGCAGCATAGGCGATGACGTCCTGGGGCGGGGCCGGCTCGTCGTCGACCACGTTGTAGATGGCGCCGGGGTTGGGGCGCTCGATCGAGGCGCGCAGGACCTGGGCGATGTCGTCCACATGGATGCGGCCGAACATCTGGCCCGGCTTGATCACCCGGCGGGCCTTGCCGGCCTTGACCGTTTCTAAAGCATTGCGTCCGGGACCGGGGCCATAGATGCCGGCAAGGCGAAAGATGTGAACCGGCAGGCCAGACGCCAGCCAATGGCCCTCCGCGGCGACCCGGCGCTTCGTTCGAGGGAGGGAAGGGGCGGGGGGAGCGGTTTCGTCGACCCAGCCGCCCTGGCGGTCGCCATAAACGCCGGTTGTCCCGAGATAGCCCGCCCATGCCATGTGATGGCAGGCGGTTAGGTCGCCTAGATGGCAGGTGAGCACGGGATCGCCATCCTCATCCGGCGCAATCGAGGTGAGGAGGTGCGTAACCCCTGCCAGAGCCTGGCCGGGATCGGCGAGCGGCGCTTTGCGCGAGAACAGATGCGCGTCGATGCCCGCGGTCTTGAGCGCTGCTTTCTTGTCGGTGCTGCGGGTGGTCCCGCTGACGGTCCAACCTTCAGCCATGAGTTGACGTGCGAGCGCCATCGCCGAATAGCCGAGACCGAAGCAGAAGAGATGCCCGGTCATGGCGTCACCTGCCGGTATTCTTGTCGAACGTTGGCATCGGTTTCCTGCTCGCGGCAGGCTGAGGTGGCGTCGGCAAACGTCTGGTGGTCAAGGAGTTGGCCGAGTGCCCAGACGGCCATGGCGCGCACCAGCGGCGAAGGATCATCGAGCAGCCCCTCCGCGACACCAGCAAGGTCGGCCTGAACCGGCCCGGTGCTGTTGCCGATGGCGATCAGAACGTTGCGGACCAAGCGGTCGCGTCCCAGCCGTTTGATCGGCGAGCCGCTGAAAAGTTGGCGGAAAGCCGTGTCGTCGAGCGTGGCGAGTTCGGCCAGCTTGGGTGCGCGAAGGTCATCCCTTGCTTTGAGTTTTGCCTCGCCGGCCACGGCGGCGAATTTGTTCCAGGGACAGACGGCGAGGCAATCGTCGCAGCCGTAGATGCGGTTGCCCATGGGTTTTCGAAATTCGAGCGGGATATGGCCCTTATGCTCGATGGTGAGATAGGAGATGCAGCGGCTGGCATCGAGCTGATAGGGGGCTGGGAAGGCTGCGGTCGGGCAGATGTCGAGGCAGGCCCTGCAGGAGCCGCAGCGGTCGACGCCGGCGGCATCGGCGGGCAGGTCGAGCGTCGTGAAGATTTCGCCGAGAAACAGCCAGGAGCCGAGTTCGCGGGAGACGAGATTGCTGTGTTTGCCCTGCCAGCCGAGGCCGGCCTGCTGGGCAATCGGTTTTTCCAGGACGGGGGCGGTATCGACGAACACCTTGATCTCGCCACCGCTCTTGCGGACCAGCCATTGACCAAGCTGCTTCAGGCGTCCCTTGATCAGGTCGTGATAATCCCGATGCCGCGCATAAACCGAG
This sequence comes from uncultured Alphaproteobacteria bacterium, assembly GCA_963787265.1. Lineage (GTDB taxonomy): Bacteria > Pseudomonadota > Alphaproteobacteria > Geminicoccales > Geminicoccaceae > JANQPX01. The sequence goes on from CAWBCX010000031.1 coordinate 51,903, forward strand.
ATGCCGCCGGCATCTGGTTGACTTAAGGAAGCCAGTCGGGTCGTCGTCGGGGCCGTAGTTCATGCCGACGACGATGATACTCGCGACCTCGGGCCAGAGATTTCTTGGCCTGGATCGTCGCTCGAATGTGCTCTGCCAGCCAGTCCATGTCGCCGTGCCGGCCTTCATCGATATAGCGCCGATAGCCAAGCTCGACCCGAGCCGGCAGATTCAGGCTTGGCAAATCCGACGACGTCGAAGCCCAGCCCCTTGGCGCGGCCACGAATCGTCGGCCGCCAGTCCAAGGGCAGGCTTCCTCCGACGCCTGCCCCGGCTCGGGCTGATCGAGGCATGTCACGCCACGGGGCGCCGACCGCCATCAGAAGTCGAGGTCGTCGTAGTGGCTGACCGGGCGGATGGAGGGGAGGCGGTCGGCCAGGAGGGGACGGAAACTCGGGCGGGATTTGATCTTGGCGTACCAGACTTTGGCGCCTGGATGCTTGTCCCAGGGCACGTCGCCCATATAGTCGAGCACGGAGAGCTGGGCGGCTGCGGCGAGGTCGGCAAGGGTCAGCTCGTCGCCGCCGAGCCAGTGGTTCTGGTCGAACAGATAGCCGATATAGTCGAGATGCTCGTGAATATTGGCGAGGCCGCGACGAACGGCGGCGCTGTCCGGGGTTGCCCGGTCGCGCAGACGCTTGATCAGCTTTTCGTGCCAGATGAGGTCGGTGACCTCGCGCACGAACTTCTTCTCGAACCAGGCAACCAGGCGGCGGACTTCGGCGCGTTCCGGACGGCTCCTTGCCAAGCAGCGATCGGGCGCGCTGGGTCTCTTCCAGATATTCGGTAATCACCGAGCTGTCGACGATGATGCGGTGCCGGTCTTCGAGAACGGGCACTTCGGCGGCGGGGTTGCCGGTCTTCAGATCCTCGCGGCACAGCCAGGGCTCGATGGCCTCCGCGGTGACCTCGAGTTCTTTCTCCGCCAAGGCCAGACGGACCTTGCGCGAATAGGGGCAGAGGGGGAAGTGAAGTAATTTGAGCATGGAGAATATTTAGCAAAATCTTAGTGTTGGCCGCAAGTCCTCGATGGTAACTTTTGAAGTTATCTTAATGCGTTAGTTCAATTGATTTGAATCTCTTTTGTGGTGTTTTTTTCCAAAGCTGAGATGCAACAGACAATGTCCAATCGGCCAAAAACGCTCATGGTCACGATCGGCAGACCCGAAACCCGGACATCAGAACATCATGATTGCCGACAGGGTCGGTTTTTGCGCCTGTCAGCGTCGAAAAGCCCAGGCAAACCGCGGCTTTCGGGTTCGTTTGGTTTTTCGCGCTTTTTTCCCCAGCCTGACTGCGCGATGAACGGCACATTCAGCGCAGGTTCCGGCCTCCTTTCCAATGACACGCAGCTCTTTCGAGATCGGTCGTTTGGGAGAACGTCATGATGCCTGATTTTTACGTGTTTTATTGCCGACATCGCACGGGGGACATCATCTCGTCTTATGCACCCGAGCCGATGTCCCTTGCCCGCATTGTCGATCTTGCCGTCGACGTGCTCGAGAATACCGGGGATTTTCTGGGTCTGGTCGATGAGGACGAAGGTCTCCTGCAAGTCATGTATCTGGCGCGTGGGGCAGAGGACGAGCGGCCGATACGCTTGGAAATCCGCGACATGGCCCGTCATGGCGTTACACCAAACAAGTTTCCCGGGGCGAACTGGCCGATGTCCTGCGCCACTTGCCAGAACGGCTTTCAGTGGACGCCGTTCCCGGCCTTCACTTCGAAAGCAGCATGGGGCGAGGGTGGCCGACCTTCGATCCGGTCGAGATCATCGCAGAAAATAGGTTCTTTTTCACAAGAATCATGGCCCCATACCGCCACCAGCTGACTTCCGATGGTACGGCTACCGGGAAAAACCCTTCGAAGCAGTCCCGGCATTCAGGCGATCAGGCGTCATCTTGCGCGGTATCGAAAGCTGCGACATCACCCTAGCCCTTTGCCGCCTTGTCCGCGGTCTGTTCAGGTCCTGGAGGAATGACTTTCAGCAGCACGATTTGATTGCGCTGGCGCCGCAGCACGACGAAACGAAAGCCGTGGAAGGCGAAGTTCTGACCGACTTCGGGAATGCGTTGCGCTTCGTGGATCACCAGGCCCGCAATGGTCGGGCTTCTTCGTCCGGCAGTCTCCAGTCGAAGGCGCGGTTCAGGTCGCGCACCGTGATCCAGCCGCTGACCAGATAGGAACCATCGGCCTGGAGCAGGATGCCTTCGGGCTCGACGTCCTTTTCGTCGGCGATTTCGCCGACGATCTCCTCGATGATGTCTTCCAGCGTCACCAGGCCTTCGAGGTCGCCGTATTCGTCCACCACCAGCGCCAGATGCTGGCGGCGCTGACGAAAGGCGATGAGCTGGCGCTTGAGCGGGGTGGTGTCGGGAATGAACCAGGGACGCTGATAAAGATCGGCGAGCTTTTGGCCTTCGAGCGTGGCGGCCGTGCTCCTGGACCGCGGTCAGGAGGTCCTTCGCATGGAGAACGCCGATGATGCTCTCCGGCTCGCCGCGCCAGATCGGGAAGCGCGAATAGGGACTGGCGACCACCTGCTCCAGGATTTGCTGGAGCGGCTGATCGGCATCGATGGTCTCCATGGTGCGTCGATGGGTCATGATCTCGCGCACCTCGACGTCGGACAGGTCGAGAATGCCGCCGAGCATGTCTCGATCCTGCTTGGTCATGGTGCCCTGCTCGGCATGCATATCAATGGTGCCGCGCACCACGTCGAAGGGCGAGGAGTAGAGATCCGGCCGGGTACTCACGCCGAACAGGCGAAAGGCGCCGTTGATCAGAAACTGCACCAGCTTGGTGACCGGCGACAGAACCAGCACCAGGATGTTGGCCAGCGGCGAGATCGCCAAAGCCATGCGTTCCGGGTTGCGGATGGCATAGGTCTTGGGCAGCACTTCGGCGAAGATCACGACCAGCACGGTCATGATCAAGGTGGCATAGGCGATGCCGGCGTCGCCTGCGAGCTTGATCATGAGATCGGCGGCAAGAGCGGTGGCCAGGACGTTGAACAGGTTGTTGCCGAGCAGCAGCGAGCCGATCAGGCTTTCCTTATGCTCCAGCAGGCCTTTCGCGAGCTTGGCGCGCCGATTGCCGGAATTGGCGAGATGGTGAATGCGGGCAGGTGTTGCCGCGGTCATCGCGGTTTCGGTGCCGGATGTGAACGCCGATGCCATCAACAAGAAAAGCACGGCGAGCGATGCGTAGAGCATGGTCCTCTCAAGCGATAAGAAAAATCGCCCCTCTCCTAGCAAGGAGAGAGGTTTGAGCTCAAGGCTTAACACCATTCGCGACGGGGCTCAAAGACTGTCGCTCAAAGACTGTCGATGTGCCGTCAGGCGCAATGATCCTAGGCGTCGTCGCCTTTACCTTCGAAAGCGCCGCGCGCCCTTTGTTCGCCGAGGCTCTTGATAGGAGGCCTTGGCAGACTGGTGCCGGCGAAACCGTCGACCGAACCCTGCCAAGGCTCGCCTCGACCGGCCTTCTTGACACCGACATCGGCGATCCGGATCTGGCCCGACAATCTGGCTTGTTCTTCAGGCATGTCGTCTCTACCGCGCATGGGCGTCCTGTTCTCGGTTAGGGAAAATCAACTAATGCGCGAGCATTAGCGCGGCTCCTCCATTCTTGCCAGAATTATGTTAGACCACGACGACGATGCCATCTCGCTGACGTCGGCAAAATAGGTTTTCGCCTTGGAAGCAACCTGTGCTAATATCTTCTGGAATCAGGGTAGAAATGTGAGGTCCTTTCCATGGGATTTCGTAACCACGTTACCCGAGGCAAATGGCTGTTGATTGCAGCATTGACCGTGAGCGTCGGTGCTTCTCTGCTTCATGGGAAAGATTTTTCCCCACAGCCACCGCCATTGACGATCATCAGCCAGGCACGTTAGGCGGGGCGCAAAAGGCCCGCTCCTGATGACTTGATCGTAGATGCCAGTGACCGCGAAGGTGGTGCGGCGCGGTTGCGTGCAGCCTGGATACGGACCCTGATCCCGAACGATCGTTCAGCGCCGTGTCTGAAAAAAAGCCTGAAGCAGTTCGGCCGATTGCCGTTCGCCAATGCCGCCGTAAACCTCAGGTGCATGGTGGCAGGATGAGGCGGCGAACAGTCTCGGTCCATGATCGACAGCACCCCCCTTCGGATCGGCCGCCCCGTAGTAGAGACGGCGAAGGCGGGCAAAGCTGATGGCCTGGGCGCACATCGGGCAAGGTTCGAGCGTGACGTAGAGGTCGGTCCTGGTGAGGCGAAGCTCGCCAAGTGCCTTGGCGGCGGCGCGGATGACCATCATCTCGGCATGGGCGGTCGGATCGGTAAGCTCGCGCATACGGTTGCCGTCCGAGGCGATGATGGTGCCGTCGGCATCGGTGATCACGGCGCCTACCGGCACTTCGCCGCGCGCCGCAGCAGCTTTGGCTTCGACGAGCGCCTGGTCCATGGGGGTCATGCGGATCTTGGGCAAGCGGGCGCCATGCTCAGGCCGCGACCTGCTCGACCTTGATCCAACATTGCCGCGCATCGGAGCGGATGGCGGCCTCGACCACCTCGGCAATTTGCCAGGCGTTGCGGAAATCCGGGTTGAGCGGCGATCCGCTCACGATGCCGTCGATCAGATGGGCGATTTCGATGATTTTCAGGTCATTGAAGCCGAGACCATGCCCAGGGGCCGGACAGAACCGGTCATAGGGCGGATGGGCAGGCCCGGTCAGCACCGTCTTGAACCCATCCCTGGACGGGTCGTCCGCCGTCCCCGAAGCGGAAGAGGCGGAGTTCGTTCATGCTTTCCTGATCGAACGCCAGGGTGCCCCTGGACCCGGTGATTTCGAAAGCGAGGTTCATTTTGCGCCCGGCGGCGACCGCGCTCGCTTCGATCGTGCCGGTGGGACCGTCCTTAAAACGCAGCAGCATCTGCGCCTGATCATCCACCTCCACCGGTTTTTTCCGACTTGGGTCGTCGGCAAGCGGCCGCTCCTTGACCACGATCCGCAGCATCGCCTGGACCGCTTCGATCTCGCCGACCAGGCGTCGGGCAAGGCTGATGATGTGGGAGCCGAGATCAGCGACCACACCGGCCCCTGCCTTGGCTTTGGAAGACCGCCAGGTGTAAGGACTGTCGGGGCTGGCGAGATAATCCTCGAAATGATTGCCCCGGAAATGAATGATCTCGCCGATTTCGCCCGCCTGGATGATCTCTTGCGCAAGCCGGATCGCCGGGTTGTGCAGGTAGTTGTAGCCGACCAGGGTCTTGATGCCGGCCGCCTCGGCTGCCTTGGTCATCTCGCCAGCTCCCCTGGCATCAAGCGCCAGGGGTTTTTCGCAATAGACGTGCTTGCCGGCGCTGATCGCCGCCATCGCCATCTGCTGGTGGAGGAAATTGGGTGACGTGATGGCGACGATATCGACGTCCGGGTCGTGCACCAGACTATGCCAGTCGGTGGTCCAGCGATCGAAGCCGAAAGCGTCGGCGGCATCGCCTGCAATCTTGGCATCGACGTCGGCGAGCATCGTGAGATCGAGCCTCGGCAGATGGCCGAAGACCGCAGGCGCTGCCCGAAAGCCAAGGGCATGGCATTTGCCCATGAAGCCGGTGCCGATGAGGCCGATGCCCAATGATGTCATGCTGCCGAGACCCTGCCATTGTAACGGTTCGTCATGTCATTGCCTGATGTTAGGATTATTTTTCGAACAATTCATCATGCTCAGGAATCGATGGAGCAGGCGAGAACCCGGCTGATATGGGTGAGCGGGCGGCCGCTTTCGCCGCGCCAGTGGTTGAAGGCGGCCTGGGTGGCATCCAGATCGCGTTTGGAGGCGGGCGGCTTGTCGAGAATGCCTTCGCGGATCAAGGCTCTTGCGACATCGGTCGAGGTGATGAAGCTGTCGACGCCCATGCCGCGCAAAAAATACATGGCGGTGGCCCCGCCGAGCCGGGACGCTCGTTTTTTGAGCATCCAGAGGAGGCCGACATAATCCTCGGGGGGCCAATGAGCAAAGGCGTTGGCGGCGGTGCCGTGCTCTTCTGCGAGGTTGCGCAGAAACACCGCATTATCCCGGATCGACAGCAGCTTCTTGCCGTGGCGGATGATGCCATCGGCCCTGAGGTAACCGTCCAGATCGTCATCGGACATCATCGACATCCGGCCGAGATCGAAGCCCTCGAACACCTCCTCGAAGCGCGGCCATTTATCGGCGACCACGGTCCAGTTGAAGCCTGCCTGGAAAACCCGCATCGACATGTTGGACAGCCAGCGATGGTCGGGGATGGCGGCAAGCTCGTCCGGCGATTTGGGTGCAGCGAGTGTTGCCTCGAAGGCTTCAGCACCGCCTTTCCTGGCTGCGGCCATGGCGAGCAATTCTTTGAACGGGCGAGGCCGGCTTCGGACGGTCATGGTGTTCCCTCGATAGCTTCCCAAGGAGCGGCTTTCTGTTTTGCGGCGAAAGGACGAAGGGGGCAAGGCCGACCCTGGTCATCGGTCATATTTCAGCAGGCGGCAAGGCCCGCGCTCCCATTTTTCTTGGCCGAACAGCTAAAAGTACGAGATTTTTCTGCCTTTTGTCGCGCCAGGCCCGCCCGGCGGCCGGCAGCCGCCTTGCCAGAGGCGATTTCTTCTTCTAGGTTGCGCGCGCTCCGGCGCCGTTTTCGGTGCTCTTTTTTTCGGAGCATTGACCTGCTCAAAAGGAAGTAAACTGATGTCGGGAGTCGACTGGTTCCTCTTTATGCTGATATTGGCGTGTGGCTGCGTCGGCCTGGCCTACGGCATGGCAACAAGAAGCGTGGTTCTGGCCCAGGCGACGGGCAACGATCGCATGCGCGAAATCGCCGGTGCCATCCAGGAAGGCGCCATGGCGTATCTCAATCGCCAATACCTGACCATCGCCATGGTTGGTGCGGTTATTTTCGTGCTGCTCTGTATCTTTCTCGGCTTCCATGTCGGTATCGGTTTCCTGATTGGTGCGGTGCTTTCGGGTGCTGCCGGCTATATCGGCATGACCGTCTCGGTGCAGGCCAATGTCAGGACGGCTCACGCGGCGACCAACGGATTGAGCGCGGCTTTGAGCGTCGCGTTCAAGGCAGGTGCGGTGACCGGTCTTTTGGTGGTCGCCCTCGGCCTTCTGGGCGTAACGGTCTATTACGGCATCCTTTTGGGCATCGGTCTTGAACTTCGCGCCATTCTCGAAGCGCTGGTCGGCCTCTCCTTTGGTGCTTCCCTGATCTCGATCTTCGCCCGTCTCGGCGGCGGCATCTTCACCAAGGGCGCTGACGTCGGTGCTGACCTTGTCGGCAAGATCGAAGCAGGCATCCCTGAAGATGATCCGCGCAATCCTGCCGTGATCGCCGATAATGTCGGTGATAATGTCGGGGACTGCGCCGGCATGGCAGCCGATCTCTTCGAGACCTATGCGGTGACGGTCGTGGCGACCATGCTGCTGGGTGCCATCTTCTTTGCCGACGCCTCGCAGAGCACGCTGATGCTGTTCCCGCTGATCATCGGCGGTATCTGCCTTTTGGCCTCCGTCGCCGGCACCTTCATGGTCAAGCTCGGCGCGTCCAACAACATCATGGCCGCGCTGTACAAGGGCTTTCTTGGTGCTGCTGTCATCTCGGCTGTCATTTTGCTGCCGGTTACGCTCTTCTTCCTCGGCAACGGAGAATATACCGGCGGCGGCGCGACGTTCGGGGCTTGGAACATCTACGTCTGCACCCTGGTGGGGCTTGCGGTGACCGGTCTTCTCATCTGGATCACCGACTTCTACACCAACACCACCCATCGCCCGGTGCAGAAAATCGCGGAGGCCTCGACCACAGGACATGCCACCAACATCATCGCAGGCCTCGCGGTGTCGATGGAAGCCTGCGCCATGCCGATCATCGTGATCTGCGGCGGCATCCTGGTGGCTTATCTGTCAGCCGGCCTCTATGGCATCGCGATCGCGGCCACCACCATGCTGGCGCTGACCGGTCTCGTGGTCTCGCTCGATGCTTATGGTCCGGTGACCGACAATGCCGGCGGCATCGCCGAGATGGCGGAACTGCCGGCCGAGGTGCGCAACACCACCGATGCTCTCGATGCCGTCGGCAACACCACCAAGGCGGTGACCAAGGGCTACGCGATCGGTTCGGCTGCCCTGGCGGCGCTCGTGCTGTTCGCGGCCTATACCGAGGATCTGAAGCACTATTTCCCGGACCTGAACGTAACGTTCACCCTCTCGGATCCCTTTGTCCTGGTGGGTCTCTTCATCGGTGGCATGCTGCCTTATCTGTTCGGCGCTCTCTCAATGCAGGCCGTAGGCCGCTCGGCCACCGCGATCGTTCTTGAGGTGCGCAGGCAGTTCAAGGAAATCCCGGGAATCATGGAAGGCACCGCCAAACCTGAATATTCCAAGGCGGTCGATCTCCTGACCAAGGCTGCGATCAGGGAAATGATCGTGCCGTCCCTGTTGCCGGTTCTGGCGCCGATCGTGGTGTATTTCGTGATTTACCTGATCGCAGGCCAGGCGGCAGCCTTCTCGACGCTCGGTGCGATGTTGCTCGGGACGATCGTGACCGGCATCTTCGTCGCGATCAGCATGACCTCGGGCGGTGGTGCCTGGGACAATGCCAAGAAGTATATCGAGGATGGCAACCACGGTGGCAAAGGTGGTGAAGCGCACATGGCCTCGATCACCGGCGACACCGTCGGCGATCCTTACAAGGACACGGCTGGGCCCGCCATCAACCCGATGATCAAGATCATCAACATCGTCGCCTTGCTCATCCTGGCCGCCCTGGGCGGTCACTGATGATCTGAACGACAAGCGGCAACGCGGAAGAAGGGGGCTTCGGTCCCCTTTTTTTGTCCGGGTCCTGGCAGGACCCGGTTGATTCGGTGCTCTGAGGGGAAGCGTCTCGCTCGGGTGTGATTAACCTGACGTCAACCCTGTGCTGGTAAGAAGTTTCATGGTCCATGGGATCCTGGGAGTTTGAGCCTCGCCCCACCTTCTCCGGCAGGCGGGCAGATTCCCAGGATTCCATGGGCCGGGGCATCATCATCGGGGACAATGTTCAAGAAAAGGTTTCCAAGCGGGCGGCCAATGATGATGACGGCGACCTTCTTCGACCGTTTGCGCTCACCACCTGTCGTCCAGGCCATGCATTGTCGACCGCCAGCCTCGTTCATGCTTTCTCAACCATTGTTGATCAAGCTCGATCTCGCTGGTCCATGAGACCCTGGGACTCCGCCTGCCCGTCAAGAAGAAGCTGGGTTCAAACTCCCAGGATCTCATGGACCAGGCCAGGAACTGTAGCGGTCATCGGTTAAGATAAGATGATCAGGATCGCCTTCACGATCGTTCGCCAAGCGCCAAGCGCCAAGCGCCAAGTGCCAAGTGCCAAGTGCCAAGCGCCGTCACGCGGATCTTGTCCTGGTCACCATGATGGCCGCAGGCTTGGTCACGCCGAACTATCGACGACGGCGCTTGGTCAGATCGTCAAACGCCTTTCACGATCGGGCATTTTGCCCAAAGAGGCATTCTCCGATCCGTGGCGACGGGTGGTCAGCGACCCGGTTCCGGGGCGGTGTTGTTGCCGAAGCGTCCGATATTCCCGATGAACTGCTGGAGAATCGAAGGCGCGGCACCCGCGGTTGGGGTCACGCGATTGACCGGATCGACAGAGGCTGTCTGCTCCAGGCCATGACGTTCGATTTTGTCGACGAGATCCTGGTCGTTGAAGGTGATGGTGATGACGTCCTGCTCGACCAGTTCTTCCTGATAGAACGAGACTTTCTCGGTTCGTTGGCTTACATAGTACCAGGCATCGTCATCGAAGGAGGCGAACGAGGAAGGCGAGCCCAGGAGCTGCAGGACTTCCTGCCGCGAGCTTCGACCCGGCTCGATCTGGGCGATCGCCGCTTCGTCGAGGGTATGGCCATGGGTCGCGATGGTCGGCGTGCAGGCGGCGAGGAAAGCGATGCCCAAGCGGCCACGATGACAAGCGGCAGCGCACGCCCCAGGGCGGACTTCTGTCTTCCTCGACGCTGTGCTGTCGAACCCTGCACGAACTAATCTGCATCGTTTCTCTCCAAAAGTGACCGAAGGCACCATACATAAAGCCGATGACCGAAGACAACCGAGATCGAAGCGAAACCTTGGCCGCAGCATCGGGCTTGGCGCCGTTTTTTCTCGTTGTTCAGGCCCGACGCCGAACCCTCGGCGGCGCATCGGCTTTATAGCGAACTCGTCAACCATGCGCGCTTCCCGTCTACTATGACGCGCTGAAGGTGCCGGATACGCCGGAAGGGCGGTTCGAAATTCTGGCCTTGCATGTCGGTCTCGTGATCCGGCGATTGGTTCAGGACGGTGTGACGGGGCAGGACCCGTCGCCCAGTCACTGGTCGATCTGATGGTGGCCGATCTGGACGTCAATCTTCGCGAGCTGGGTATTGGGGATTTGTCCGTCGGCAAGCAGGTCAACGGCTGGCCGGGACAGTTCAACGCGCGCATCGAAGTGTTGAAACAGGCTTTCGACAGTGGTGATCATGACCTCTTGCGCCCGATGCTGGCGACCAATGTCTATCATGGCGTGGCGGCACCTGCTGCGGATCATGTCTCCGGCTTGATACGTGCGTGCGAAACGATCGAAAGGCGCTTGGCGGGCCAAGCCGTGGCCGAGCTTGCGCAGGGACGAATTGACCTGCCGGACGAACAGACGGTTCGTGACGCCAGCTTGCCGGCTTAGGAACCGGGGTGAAACGTCATGAAACCGATGAAACGTCATGCTGAGAGCCGCTAACGGCGCAAAACCATTGACCGTTTGCGGCTGGCCCCCTAGATTGCCGCGGCATTCGAACGAGAATGGTCGGCGTATCGAACAAATAGGTCCAGGACGAAAGGTGCCGCGGCCCGTCGGTCCGGCCCGTCAATAAGCTGGGGTAGTCTCGTGACGCCGAGCACTGAATTTTCGCACATCGTGACGATCGAACCGTGGCCTGCCGGAGGGGATTGCCGTAGAGCTGGCCGCGAGTGATGTGGAATGTCAGCGCTTGAAAGAACGTTTCGATCTGGTCGATCTGCCGTCGCTCGGGCGTTCGGCAGGATCGAAACGGCTGGCGACGAGTTGGTGTTCGACGCTAGGCTCGAAGCGGAGGTGGTGCAGGCCTGCGTTGCGACGTTGAAGCCGGTTCCGGCCGTGGTGAAAACGTCGTTCGAGCGACGCTTTCGCCGAGGTGACGAGGCGAGTTCGACCCAGGGTCGGAGCGAGATCGTGCTGGAGGGGGATGACGCGGATATCGATGTCCTGGAGACGGATCATATCGATATCGGCGAGGTGATTGCGGAAGAGTTTTACTTGGCGCTGGATCCCTATCCGAGGGCCGAAGATGCGGATGTCGTCATGGCCGAGGTTCGAGGACCTCTCGGCCAGGATGATGCGGCGTTCCCGACAATCCGTTTGCGCAGCTGCGTCGGCATTAGGTCGATGTGGTGCTGAACATGGCGGCGATGTTATGATCGCTACAATCTATCGAGGTGATGAAGGATGGCTGTACCTAGAAAGAAAGTTTCCAAGTCCAAGCGGGACATGCGCCGAGGCCATGACCGTCTTCTGGCCGTTAATCTGGCGGAATGCTCAAACTGCGGCGAGCTGAAATTGCCGCACCATGTCTGTGAAACCTGCGGCTATTACAATGGTCGGGAGGTGATCGCGCAGACTTCCTCATCCGACGAAGCTGCTGCCTGATCCGGCCGAGCGCCGTGAATGTCACCATTGCGATCGACGCCATGGGGGGCGATCATGCACCCCAGGTGGTGATCGCCGGGACCGACATCGCGCGGGCACGTCATCCTGATCTTCATTTCCTGCTGTTCGGCGATGAAGCCGCGCTGAAGCCTTTGGTTCAGGCGCGGTCCGGGCTGATGGAAAGGGTGACGTTTTGCCATGCCGCGGACCGGGTGGCGGCCGGATGCCAAGCCGTCTCAGGTCTTGCGTCATGGCCGCAAGAGCAGCATGGGGCAGGCGATCGAGGCCGTTAAGGACGGGCGTTCCGCTGCCGTCGTCTCCGCCGGCAATACCGGTGCGCCTCATGGCGCTGTCGAAGTTCATGCTGAAGACACTTCCCGGGATCGAGCGACCGGCGATCAGCTCGGTGATGCCGACGCGGACCGGGCTACGGTCTTTCTGGATCTCGGCGCCAATGCCGAATGCGATGCCGAAAACCTGGTGCAGTTCGCCGTCATGGGCGAGGTCTACGCACGCGAGATTCTGGGAATCGAAAAGCCGACCGTCGGTCTTTTGAACATCGGCACCGAGGAAGTGAAGGGCAACGATACCATCCGCCAGGCGGCGGCGGCACTCCGTGAATCCTCATTGCCGATTGAATTCAGGGGCTTTGTCGAAGGCACCGATCTTACCAGCGGCACGGTGGACGTGGTGGTGACCGATGGCTTCACCGGCAATGTCGCGCTCAAGGTGGCTGAAGGAACTGTGGGCATGTATTCGCATTTTCTGCGCCAGGCGTTCAACAGCAGCTTGATCTCCAAGCTTGCCTCCGTCCTGGCCAAGTCGGCCTTGCAGAAATTGCGCCAACGCCTGGACCCGCGCCGCTACAACGGTGCGATGTTCCTGGGCTTGAACGGGATCGTGGTCAAGAGCCATGGCGGCACCGATGCGCTCGGTTTTGCCAATGCCATCGACGTTGCCTTCGATCTGATCAAGCAGGGCACCAACGAGCGCATCATGGCGGAGCTCAACAAGCTCGAAGAGCGACGCGATGCGCGGCTCGAACGCGAAGGCATCCTGATGCGCCGTGCTCATCTCATCGCCACCGGGGTCCTATTTGCCGGCTAATATCGTGACCAACGACGACCTCGCCAAGACCGTTGACACCAGCGATGCGTGGATTGTCGGACGGACCGGCATCCGTCAGCGTCATATCGCCGCCGAAGGCGAATTCACGTCCGACCTTGCGACCGAGGCGTCGAAGCAGGCATTGCAGCATGCGGGCCTTGATGCTGAGGCGCTCGATCTGATCGTGGTCGCCACCACGACCCCGGATCACACATTTCCAGCCTGTGCGACCGCCGTGCAGCGCAAGCTCGGCGCGTGAAGGCAGCGGCGTTCGATGTCCAGGCGGTGTGCAGCGGTTTCATCTACGCGCTGGCCGTGGCCGATAATTTCATCAAGGCAGGACAAGCGACGACCGCATTGGTAATTGGTGCTGAGACGTTTTCGCGCCTGCTCGACTGGTCCGATCGGTCCACCTGCGTCCTGTTTGGCGATGGCGCCGGTGCGGTCATTCTGCGCGCGGCGGACGGAACCGGCACAGTCTTGGACCGGGGCGTGCTGGCGACCCATCTTGGTTCGGACGGACGCCATTACGATGCGCTTTATGTCGATGGCGGCCCCTCGACGACCGGAACGACCGGGCATGTCAGAATGAATGGCCGTGAGGTTTTTCGCCATGCGGTCACGGCACTGGTCGGCGCGACCCATCAGGTGCTGGAAACCGCGGGTGTGACGATCGCCGATATCGACTGGCTGGTGCCGCATCAGGCAAATTTCCGTATTCTGCAGGCGGTGGCGCAACGCCTCGATCTCGCTGAAGACCGTATTTTGATGACGGTCGACCACCATGCGAACACGTCGGCGGCCTCAATTCCGCTTGCTTTGGCGGAAGCGTCGGCCGCCGGACGCTTTAAGCGCGATCAACTTATGGTCATGAATGCCATGGGCGGCGGATTTAGTTGGGGTGCTGCTTTGGTACGCTGGTAGCGTACGTCGATGCATGCCAATCGTGGTTTTAACAAGAGCTTCGATCTTCATCTGTTGACGGAACTTGCTGATACCGTTAGGTTTTTTCTGTTAAGCTTAACGGGGGTGCAAGTAGATGGATGGCAAGACCCTGACCCGAGCGCATTTGGCGGAAGCGGTCTACCAAGAGGTGGGTTTGTCGCGGAGCGAGTTGGCTGAGCTTGTCGATTCGATCCTCAGCGAAATCGGTGACTCGCTGGTCAGGGACGGTATCGTCAAGATCTCGTCGTTCGGCACCTTTTCAGTGCGCAGCAAAGGGCAGCGGATCGGGCGGAATCCGAAGACCGGTGAGGAGGTCCCCATTCTACCGCGTCGCGTGCTGGTTTTCCGCCCTTCGCAGGTTCTCAAGGATCGGATCAACGGGATCGAAACTTCAGGCGACAGTCGAGGAGTCGGATTGATGGACAGTCCGGTGCAGCAGACGACCGGAACGACTAATCGCCCAGCGGACCAATGGCCGGGGGTCGAAGTCGGCCGGCGCTTTTCGGACGATCAGCGAAGTCGCTGATGATCTGGACGTTGCCCAGCATGTTTTGCGGTTTTGGGAAAGCAAGTTTCCGCAGGTACGGCCGCTGAAGCGCGGCGGAGGCCGACGCTACTACCGTCCTGAAGACGTCGATCTGCTCCGCCGGATCAGGAGCCTGCTTTACGAGGAAGGCTACACGATCAAGGGCGCGCAAAAGCTCCTGAAGGGCCAGCGGCGGCCAGCAGGCGGACGCGAACCGAGCACTGGCGATCAGCCCGCCGCCGACTCCGCCTCGGAGAGCTATCAGGACGAGCTCGAGGCCGAAGCGTCGACGGCAGACGAGGTCGAAGAAAAAATACGATCGAGCCGGCTTTGAAGACGCTCCCTCGTCAGATGCGAAATGAATTGATGGAACTTCGTGATCTTCTCAGAAAGTTGAGCTGCTGAGGCCGTTGTCCTTGCGGAAAGGGACGATATAGTCCCGTTCAAGTCGGAGCGTAGCGCAGCCTGGTTAGCGCACCAGTCTGGGGGACTGGGGGTCGGAGGTTCGAATCCTCTCGCTCCGACCAATTAAATCAAAGACTTAGGCAAGAAATTTTCGGATCTGTTGCCCAGAATTCTCTCTTGGGCAACACATGGGCAACAGCAGAGCACACTGAAATCTCTCTGGCATCCGATTTCGCGAGGTCTTGAGACGGACAGACGTGGGTAGTCGCCCTTGCTGCGAGCCCGTTGGCTGAAGGCCTCCAGGTTGAGGAATAGGAGCGTGGCACCGGCATGGACGTGTCTTTAGCCCCAGCAAAGTTCAACAAATCTATCTGCGGCATAATGTTTCAGGCTTCTCCTCTTTAGATCGGTACGCGAATTGACCTGAAGAGGTCAGAGAGAAAAAACTTCGTCTTGGTTGGTGACGTCACCTCCTCGCCTCCTCGTGGGCTGGAGCTCTCGACATGTCAGAGGGCAGAGAAGAGTGTCGCTCCGGCGATGCTCTCTTGCGCCGAATAGCGGGCATTTCTTGCGTTGACACGATGTGAGAGTTTGCAGCTGGTGCGACTTATGCTTCGGAAAAGTGCGATGCAATGGAGAAATGGGCCGACCACCTCCATCATGCAGTCGCTAAGGAGAAACGGGACACTCAGGATTCTTAGCCAGTCCCCATGGAGTACCGCGCGTTGAAGATAAGCGATTATCAGACAAGTGCGCGCATGACTGCATCAGGTTCTCGCTCAATCACACGCAAATACGACCGAATCGCCTCCGGCGGCTCGGCGCGCCCTTGTTCCCACTCTTGAAGCGTACGAAGTGGAAATCCGAAGGCCTCGGCGAACGCTGACTGGCTCATTTGAAGCTTCAACCTCGTGACCTTGATCCTTCCGCTCCAGACACGCTCCGCCCTGCCCAACTGTTCTTCCGTCCAGGGCTGCGCATCGGGGTCAGACAAAGCAGCGGTCGTGACATCATCGTCGGTCATGGCATCGAGCCGGGCCGCCTGTTCCCTGGTCAATCTCACTGGCTTTCGTGGATCAGCCTTGTAACTGACGGTGGTACCGCCGCGTTTCGCGGCCATTGGCTTTCCTTATCGAGATGACGCGGCAGCGATCGCCGCGCCAAGTAAACGCCAGCATAAAAACCCGACCATCGACCATGCCGAAGGCGGTGAACCGTTCTTCACCATAGTTTCCGCGCCGGTCCTCAAGGATAAGACAGGTCGGATCATCGAAAACCCTCCCAGCCAAGCTGAAGGGCACGCCATGCTTTCGCTCATTCGTATCCGCCTTCGCGCTATCCCATTCAAACTCCATGCTGACTATCCGTGATTAACGTAGACATGTCAAGAAATATCCGTGTTTCACGGACATGCTTGCTTTTCAAAGAGAAGATTATAGCAGATCTGCATGGAGTTCATTGGTATCGCTATGAAGATCGATCCTCGAGCCAGGCCAGCAGGTCGCCGATGCGATACCCGATGCGCCGGACACCGAGTTGCACATAGCGTGGCCCCTTCTCAGCCTTCCGCAATCGCCGGAAGTGTGCTACCGACAATCCGCAATATTGGGCGGCCTGACCTTCGGTGATCACGCGATGCTCCACGGGCAATTCCGCCACATCGATGTCAGTCATGCCGTCAACTCCAGCCTGGTAGGGTGATGTTTTCGAAGTCGCGCATAGACTTCTGCCTGTTCATTGACCGGCTCTCCTGAGTTCATCGCGACCGCGGCGACGTGCATTCCGTAGGATCGACCCCCTTCCAGACGTTCCTGGGTCCGCGAGACAACGTCTGGTCGAGGCTCGTCCGGATCGAAGAGATCGAGAAAATTGCCAGTCCCGGTCAGACCATTCGGCGTCAGCTTGTCAGGGTTTGGAAACCGCTCGGCGGTGCCGAGAATGGCGATCCATTGGTCGAGATCGAGCGCGGCCCAGTCGAAAGTTTGAATTTCACCACTGGTCAGCCCACGACAGTCCGCTACGTCGGCAGAACCGAAATCCCGCCCGAACTGCGGCACGGCCGATTCCTGCACAAGCCGGGCCAAGGG
>CAWBCX010000032.1:0-88867 GCA_963787265.1 uncultured Alphaproteobacteria bacterium
CGAGCAACTGGCCGCCGGCAGCGGTGACGCCGAAGCTGTGGCCCTCCGAGAGCCAGAAATTGGGGAGGCCGAAGGCGGGGCCGACCATGGGGTTGCCGTCGGGGGTGTAGGAGATCGGGCCGTTGACGATGTCCTTGATGCCGGCGGTTGTCGAAGCTCGGCACGCGCGCCATCGCGGCTTCGACGTGAGGCATCGATGCGTTCGAGGTCGCCCGGGAACAGGTCCTTTTCGAACGTGTCGGGCACACCGTCGACGAAGCAGGCCGGCGCGGTTTTTTCGTAGGGGCCGAGGATCCAGCCCATGCGCTCCTCGCGGAAGTAGTATTGGCTGATCGCTTTCGCGGAGGATCGGCAGCTCGTTGGCGCCGGTCTCGCGGTACTCTTTGAGCGTCGGGTCGACGTCGGTGACGATATATTGGTGCTCGACCGGAATTGCCGGGATCTGCAGGCCGACCATCAGCGCGGTCTGGCGGGCGTAATTGCCGGAGGCGCAGACGACATGCTCGCAACGGATTTTTCCGTTGTTGGTCGTGATCACCCATTCCAGGTCATCGCTGCGCTCGATAGCGCTGACTTCCGTCTGCTGGTAGATTTCCGCCCCCTTCATCCGCGCGCCCTTCGCAAGGGCCATGGTGACGTCGACGGGGGCGATGTGGCCGTCGGTCGGGTGCCAAAGGGCGCCGATCAGGCCGTCCATCGAGGCGATCGGCCAGAGGCTTTCTGATCTCGTCGACGCCGATCAGATGGCATTCGACGCCGATGGTTTCGGCCGTGCACTGGTAGTTCCGGTACTCGTCCATGCGGTCGCGGTTGGTGGCAAGCCGCAGATTACCGGTCTGATGGAAGCTGACGGCCTGGCCGGTTTCGGCTTCGAGTTCCTGGTAGAGCTCCACCGAGTATTGATGGAGCTGGCCGACGCTGTAGGACATGTTGAACAGGGGAAGGAGCCCGGCGGCATGCCAGGTGGAGCCGGCGGTAAGCTCGGTGCGCTCCAGGAGAACGACATCCGACCAGCCCTTCTTCGCGAGATGATAGAGGACGCTGACGCCGCAGACCCCGCCGCCGATCACCACCACGCGTGCGCTGTTTTTCATATCCTTGTCCCCTGCTCGTCAGCTTATGTCCGGGCAACAACCCCGAACACGATCACAAGCCACTCAAATCCATGCAGCAGGTTTAGCAAGTGGTGCCACCACTGGCGAAGGGATAACGACATCGGGCATCGAAAATGTCGACATGGTGCGCCCGGCGAGGCGTGCCATCGATCAAGTCTAGAGCGGTGCCCGCTTTTCCGGATCGCTGACGGCGATGATGCCGACGCATCGGTTCAGCGGTTCAGAGACGTTATCGGGAATTTTGTAAGGTGCACCGTTTTCGCCTTTGCCCTCGATCATCACGGGCACGGTGATGCCATGTTCGGCAAGAAGGCTGGCGACATTGTCGGCCCGGTGCAACGATATGGTCCGGTTCACCTGTTCGTCACCGGTGCTGTCGGAAAAGCCGATCACATGGATCTCGTTCGGGTTTTCCTTCTTGATGGCAGCGATCGCCGCCTTGATTTTCTGTCGGCCGCCAAGGGTGACATTGCTGCTGCCCGGATTGAAGTGAACTTCCGTCAAGAGCTTGCTCTTATCGCCCGCGAGGGCGGCAGGCGCCGGCAGGGACAAGGATATGGCGGCAAGACCAATCGCCATGGCCTTCATGGTGCTGTTTCTCGGTCCGTTGGCGAGGCATGCAGCCGTCCGATCTTTCATGGCGTTTCCTTCTCTCGTTGAAGTCGGGTGGTCGGTGGAGCAGCGGGTCTATTGAGCGGTCGCCGGTGATGACATATCGGGAGAGGTTGTGGCGGCGAGGCGCTTTATACGATCCGACTTGTAGATGGGCTTGGGCCAGCGCCGTTTCATGCACATCCATTCGCCGGGTTTTTCCCTGATCCAGACTTCGAAATGTTCGTTGACGCGGCGCATCATGTCGATGGCCTTTTCCTGATCGTCGGCAATCGTTTCATCCGGGCGGATCGGCTTGAAGGTGGTAATTCTGAACTTGACCGGTCCTATTCGTTCGAATTCGGCTGGGGATAAGATCGTATCCGAACTTGAGCGCGATCTTGGCGGGGCCCATGGCGGTCATGGCTTGATGGCCGAAGAAGGGAATGGGCTGGCCGCCGTCAAAGCGCTGATCGGCGAGCAAACCGACGCTTCGGCCCGCCTGCAGGCATCGTATCAGGCTTCGGGTCGCGTTGTCCTTCTCGGATTGTTCGACCCAGGCATCGGGTCTTGCCTTGCTGACGAGAGGATGAACGAAGGGGTTGGTCATCGGGCTGACCACGATGGTCATCGGCTTGCCGAGAGGGGCTGCGATCGAGGACAGGATTTCCCAATTGGCCTGATGCACGCCGATATAGATCGCAGGTTTTCGCGTTGGTGTGATGGCAGCTTCGGGCACGTCGGCAACGAACTCGATGAATTCTGACAGTTCGGGTCCGGCAATACGCTTGAGATGGGGATACTCGGCAACGGAACGGCCGAGATTGGACACGCTTTCGCGCGCCAGGCGTTCGATGGTGGCCTCGTCCTCATGGGGGAGCGCAACGCTGAGATTGCGCCTGAAGCGCTGCATGGCCTCACTGTCGGGGCCCGAGACCCAGTTGATCATTCTGGCCCCGGCATTGGAGGCGCGCTCCGGACCGAGCAACCGGCTGCCGATCCAGAAAACACGAAGCATGAGCGCTTCCAGGCGGAGCTTGGCTCTCACGATCGCTATTTCTCGTGGGCTGGCCTTGCCAGCTTTCTTTTTGGTGACTTTGGCTTGGGTCAAAAACATTGGAGGTTCGACTTGCTCCTCTCGATGACGCGATACCTATCTTCCCGACCGCATGGGTTAAAGAGTTTCATACAGCTGTCAATGTTCAGGTGGGTTCTTCAGGGGAGAAAAGCCCTGGCTCTGTGGCCATCGCGCCGCGCTTCCTTCATGGCACTGGGTGCCACTGGTTACGGCCCGGCGGCGCCGCTCGATGACGCGACGGTGGTTTTTGGCTGCACGTGCTTGAGCATGTCAACGTCGCGACACACGGTCAAGCGGCAGGAGTTTTCTTAGTTTATCAACGAGTCCCGGTTCAGCTGATCGATCCGGATCTCATACTCTTCCTTGTCGATTTTTCCGTCCTTGTAATCCGCTTCGACGCGAGCACGTTGTTGTCTGAGGTGATACTCATAGCCGCCGCCGCCGGCAGCAGCGCCGGCAACGCCGCCGAGAATGGCTGAACCGCCGCTGCTTTCACAGCCTGCAAGGCCTAACCCAGCCAACATGACAATGATCGTCGCGGTGTTTCTCATTGAACTCTCCCATGAGCCCTCAGCAAAATGCGCTCCACGTCTTTCTATAGACATGGGTTGGCGGTACGGACGCGGCAAGAGAGAGGACCGCCGGCTTGTCACGTCGGCAGAAATTGGCGAAGGTTTGATCCTTCAGCCACTGATGATGGGGTGAACCGCGATGCGCTTCTTCGATGCCGGACAGGTTCATAAAGCCTGCGAATACCCAGCGCTCGTGAAGGCCCTTCAGCATGATCATCTCAAGGAAATCGATGCGGTCGGCGATCAGATGCTGAGCCAGCCATCGGCTGATGGCGGCGACGATATTCTGTTCCTGCGCAGCGCCTGGCAGAGGGGGCAAGCCCTCGGCACCAAGGTCATCACCGGCTTTTGGAACAATCCGAACAGCCACGGACTGCCCGCGGTTCATGCTATCTACTGTCTTTTCAGCGGCGAGGATGGGCGCCCGCTGGCGGTATTGGACGGGACGGCCCTGACGCTTCGGAAAACGGCCGCGGATTCGGCGCTTGGGGCCAGCTATCTGACGCGAAAAGATGTCGAAACCATGCTGATGGTCGGGGCAGGCGCCATGGCTCCGCACCTGATCATGGCCCACACGGCCATCCGCCCCTCCATCAGGACGATTGCGCTCTGGAACCGCACGCCCGAGAAGGCTGAAACCATGATCAGAGACCTCGAAGCCCAGCCAGCGATGGCAGGCTTAGCCTTTGCGGTCGTCACTGACTTGAAGACCGCCGTCGGCCGCGCCGAGCTAATTTGCTCGGCGACACGGACGGCAGAACCGATCATCAAGGGCGCATGGCTGCGACCTGGCACCCATCTGGATTTGGTCGGCGCTTATCAAAAGGAGATGCGCGAAGCCGATGACGAGGCAATGCGGAAAAGCTCGATCTTCGTCGACAGCCGGAGCTCGACGATCCACGATATCGGTGAGATCGCGATCCCGATCGAAAACGGCGTGATCAGCGAGGACGATATCCTGGCCGATCATTTCCAGCTGGCGCGAGGTGAGCATCCGGGGCGGCAGAGCGATGATGAGATCACGCTCTTCAAGAACGGCGGCGGCGGGCATCTGGACTTGATGACGGCCCGGTTTGTGGCGGAGAGGTGAGTTTTTGGCAGATATGACCGAATCCGCGGCTGGCTCACATTGGCCTAACCATCATGCAGTGGTGTTAGCCCGATGCGATTGAACGAAACCTTAGCCAAACGGCCACCACCAGGGACCTCGATTATCCAGCCCGTCCCGGCATTCGCTGAGCTGCCCCTCATACTGATTCGCGGTAGCGGCGACCTTTTGGGCATACCGTTGAACGCTGGGTTTGGCTTTCCAGCTGCCGTTCTTGAAGCCTGTCTGACCCTCATGGTAGGCGAGGTAATGGCTGTAGGTATCAGTGAGGCTCAGGCCGATCTGGCGTTTTGATGTGTGAAGATACCAGCCGATGAAATCGAGACTGTCGTCGAAATTGTGGCGATTGGCGCGGATGCGCTTGTTTTCCCGTTGGTACCGCGCCCAAGTGCCGTTCAACGCTTGAGAGTAGCCCTCCGCCGTCGAGATATAGCCCCAGGGGATGAAGCCCAGGAAGTAATATCGCGGTGGCTTGGCGTTGTGGCGAAAGGAGCTTTCGTGACGCATGATCGCCATTTTCACATGGATCGGAGCCCCCCAGCGTTGTTCGGTGCGTTTCGCCTGCTCGTACCAGCCGTCCTTCTCATAGAAGATGTCGCAGAGATTGTCCGGGTTCGAGGGCGGTGTGGTCGCACATGACGTCAGCAGCAGCACAGGTATGACCATGACGGCGAGCCGCCTGATCGGATAACAAGGTCCAGGGACAGCTAGTATCGGCACGATGTCAGGCGCCGAGGGCGACGCGTTCGGCGCGGGGCGTGCGGCCGTATTTCTGGCGGTAGCAGGTCGAGAAGTGTGAGGCCGAGACGAAGCCGCAGGCAAAGGCGACATTCATGATCGGCATGCTGGTCTGATAAAGAAGATGTCGCGCCCGTTCCAACCGTAGCTCCAAATAATATTGCGCCGGCGTTCGTCCCAAATGCTTTCTGAACAAACGCTCTAATTGTCGTCTGGACAACCCAATATAGCGCGCAAGCATCTCCTGATTCAACGGTTCTTCTATGTTGCTTTCCATCATTTCGATGGCATTGATCAATTTTGGGTTATGAACGCCGAGCCTGACCCGGTTGGGCATGCGCTGATGATCGTGGGATTGGCGGATGCGATCGAGGAGGCATTGCTCGGAAACCTTGGTGGCCACCTCATTGCCGTGTTTGTCCTTGATCAGGTGCAGCATCAGGTCCAGGGCGGCCGTGCCGCCGGAGCAGGTGAGGCGGTTCCGGTCGACCTCGAACAGATCGGCGGCGACTTCAATCTCGGGGAAATCCTCGATAAAGCCTGGGAGATTCTCCCAGTGAATGGTGCATCTATAGTCGTTGAGCAGGCCAGCGCGGGCGAGGACATGGGCCCCGGTGCACAGGGCGCCAACGGCGGCACCGGCCCGATCCGCGCGGCGCAGCCAGCCAAAGAGTTCCTTGTCGTGAAAATGTTCGGCGCCGGCCCCACTGCAGAGAATGACCGTGGGATTGGTGCCGCCGGGCGAAAGTCTGACATCCAGGATGCTTTGATCCGTGGCGACCTGAACGCCGTTGCTGGCCCGCACCGGGCCGCCATCCTGGGAAACGATTTGCCAGCTATAGAGTTCGCGCCCCACTTGCCGGTTGACCAGGCGCAGCGGTTCCAGCGCCGATGAGAACGCGATCAGGGAGAAATTAGGAATGAGGACAAACGCAAAGCGTTCAGGCGCTTCGGACCATCTTCCATCGACGGGCGACGAACCCTGATCCGCCATGAGATAATCCCATTGCTGGTCGGCTTGCAGCCGACGCACTAAAGAGAAGGATGTCGCAAATACGTTATCATTTTGTCAATAAGCTGCGGGAAAACTTTCTTGATCGTGATGTCGCTCGAACGAGGTGAAGGGTCGTTTTTCCCAAGGACGTGCCTCATTGGCGACGGTATCCGTCCATGGGAATGAATTGCAAGCCGATGCCAATTTTGTCAGGATGCGCGGCTGTTCTGCCGGCCTGCCGGCATGTTCTCCGCCACTTTTCGATCGGGCTCTTGCCATGACACGCTATTCGATCTTCAGCCTCGCGCGAAACGCGCTTTCCGGCCACAAGGACTGGAAGGCCGTGTGGCGAAGCCCGGATCCCAAGCCCGCCTATGACGTGATCGTGCTCGGCGCCGGCGGTCACGGGCTGGCGACGGCCTATTATCTGGCAAAGGAGCACGGCATCACCCATGTCGCGGTGCTGGAGAAAGGCTGGCTCGGCGGCGGCAACACCGGGCGCAACACCACCATCATCCGCTCCAATTATCTCTGGGACGAGAGTGCCAGGATCTATGATCATGCGGTCAAGCTTTGGGAGGGGTTGAGCCGGGAGCTGAACTACAATGTGATGTTCAGCCAGCGCGGCGTAATTCATCTTGCCCATACCGTCCACGACCTGCAGGAAGTCAGCCGGCGCAGCCATGCCAACCGGCTGAACGGGGTGGATAGCGAGTTTTTGACGCCCGAACAGGTCAAGAAGATCGAGCCACGGATCAATATCTCGAAAACAGCGCGCTACCCGATCCTCGGCGCCTCGATCCAACGCCGTGCGGGCACGGCCCGCCACGATGCGGTCGCCTGGGGCTACGCCCGTGGTGCGGACGCCCGCGGCGTCGACATCATTCAGAACTGCGAGGTGGTCGGTGTCTTGACGGAGCAGGGCAGGGTGACAGGCGTCGAGACAACACGCGGCAAGATCGACTGCAAGAAGCTGGCAGTGGTGGTATCGGGCCATTCGAGCGTGATCGCCGGCATGGCCGGTTTCCGGCTGCCGATCGAGAGCTTTCCCCTGCAAGCATTGGTCTCCGAGCCGGTCAAGCCTTGTGTCAACACGGTGATCATGTCGAACGCGGTTCACGCTTACATCAGTCAGTCGGACAAGGGCGAACTGGTGATCGGTGCCGGCACGGACCAGTACACATCCTACAGCCAGCGTGGCTCGCTGCATGTCAACGAGCACACGCTGCAGGCGATCCTGGAAATGTTTCCGTCCTTCTCCAGAATGCGCATGCTGCGCCAATGGGGCGGTGCCGTCGACGTCACACCGGATCGAAGCCCGATCGTCGGCAAGACGCCTATTCAGAACATGTTCATCAATTGCGGCTGGGGCACAGGCGGTTTCAAGGCAACGCCCGGCTCCGGCCACGTCTTCGCCCACACGGTGGCGACGGGTGAGCCCCACGAGATCAACGCGCCGTTCGCGCTCGATCGCTTCACCAGCGGCGAGCTGGTGGATGAGCATGGGGCGGCGGCGGTGGCGCATTAGACAGGGCCCCGATCGGATGAATGCGTTACAGGCGCCATGCTCCGCCGGTCGACTTGCAGGTCGACTTCGGGGGCTGGCGGCAAGTCGACCGGCAAGCCGAGCTGAACGGGCGAAAGAGCGGGCTTTCTCGACCGTGCTGGATTTGCCCGAAGCCAGGATCGGACCACCTGGGCCAAGGGTTCGTGCATTCGTGGTTCGAGCACGGAGGCTCGACGTTTGGTTAACCAAGTCGTGGTACAACGATATCCTGGTCCATGCGATCCTGGGAATCCGGCCATCGCAACACTCACGCGGCGCGGGCACGGATTCCCAGAATCGCATGGACCGGGCTTTGATCATGAACGGCATGGATGAAAGAAAGGTTAAGGCTGTGGAGCGAGGTTCGCACAGGTCGTTGGTCTGGGCTCTTTTTGCGGGCGACATCTGGCAAAAGCTCAAAACCCGATCTGACCTCGCCTTTGGGAGAGATTTGTCATGCTCTTGATAACGTGCCCCTGGTGCGGCAAGCGCGAGGAGACCGAGTTTCATTGCGGCGGCGAGGCCCACATCGAGAGGCCGGCCCAGCCATCCGCTCTCTCCGATGATGAATGGGCGGATTATCTGTTCATGCGCAAGAATCCCAGAGGCGTGCATCTGGAGCGTTGGCGCCACGATGCCGGCTGCGGGCGCTGGTTCAATGCGGCGCGCGATACGGTGAGCGACCGGTTTCTCGCCGTCTACAAGATGGGCGAGACCTGCCCGCCGCTGCCCGCGAAGGGGGAACAGTGATGAGCGGTCAACCCAACCGGCTGGCAGCAGGCGGCCGTATTGATCGGCAACAGCCGCTCGATTTTTCGTTCAATGGCCGGAAATTGCAGGGCTACCGAGGCGACACGCTGGCCTCCGCGCTGCTGGCCAACGACATTCGCCTGATCGGCAGGAGCTTCAAGTATCATCGCCCGCGCGGCATCTTCACCGCTGGCGCCGAGGAGCCGTCAGGGCTGGTGCAGTTGGGCGAGGGGGCGAGGACCGAGCCCAATATCCGCACCACCCAGATTGAGCTGTTCGACGGGCTTGTCGCCAACAGCCAGAATTGCTGGCCGAGCGTCGGCCTCGACGTCGGCGCGATCAACGGCTTGGTGTCACCGCTGTTTCCAGCCGGCTTTTACTACAAGACCTTCATGTGGCCGTCCGCCTTTTGGAACAAGATTTATGAGCGGGTCATTCGCAATGCCGCCGGCATGGGCAAGGCCCCGACCGAGCCGGACCCCGACCGTTACGAGCACCGCTACGCCCATTGCGACGTTCTTGTCGTGGGGGCCGGTCCTGCCGGCTTAGCGGCGGCGCTTGCGGCTGGCCGCAGCGGCGCGCGGGTCATTCTGGTGGATCAGCTGCCGGAATTCGGCGGCTGCCTATGTGATGAAGCAGCGGGTCCGCTGCAGGGTTGGTTGAAGGAAACTTCGAGCGAGCTGGCCGCCACCGACGACGTCACGATGCTGCCGCGCACCACCGCGTTTGCCTATTACGACCACAACTATCTCGGCCTGCTGGAGCGGGTCACCGACCATCTCGGGCCGGGTGCGGCCTCGCACCGCCCGCGGCAGCGTCTTTGGAAAGTCCGGGCCAAGCAGGTCGTTCTGGCGACAGGCGCGATCGAACGGCCCCTTCCTTTTGCCGGCAATGACCGTCCCGGCATCATGCTGGCAAGTGCTGTTCGGACTTATGCCAATCGGTTCGGGGTTCGCCCGGGCAAGCGGGCCGTCGTCTTCACCAATAATGACAGTGCCTACGCGACTGCCATCGATCTCCAGGCTGCAGGCGCTGAGGTCACGATGGTCGATGTTCGAGATGGACCCGGTGGCGATCTGGTGATGCGCGCGAGGGCTGCCGGCATCCGCCGCATCGAAGGTTCAGGCATCGCTGCAACCAAGGGGGGGCGGGGGGTCAGTGCGGTCGAAATCAGGCGGTTGAACGGGGTTGCCGACGGCTTCGTTGGCGGCGGAACTGAGACCCTCGACTGCGATCTCGTCGCCGTCGCCGGTGGTTGGAACCCGACCATCCACCTTCATTCCCAGTCGCGCGGGCGACCGATCTATGACGCGGATCGCGCCATGTTTCTGCCAGGTAATCCTGTTCAGGCGGAACGCTCCGCTGGCGGCTGTGCCGGGATTTTCCCGTTGGAGGAGGTGCTGCGCTCCGGTGGCGCCGCTGGCGCTGCGGCCGCTGCTGAAGCCGGCTTCAAGGCTGACCCGCCTCGGGTCCCGGAACTGCCCGAGGAAAGCGAGGCGCCGTCCCGGACGATGTGGCAGGTGCCGAGCACCAAGCCGGACGCGAAAGCCAAATGCTTCGTCGATTTTCAAAATGACGTCACATCAGCCGACATCAAGCTTGCGTTGCGTGAGGGCTACAGCTCGGTCGAGCATGTCAAGCGCTACACCACCACCGGCATGGGCACCGATCAGGGCAAGACCAGCAATGTCATCGCGCTTGGCATCGTTTCCGAGACGACCGGACAATCGATCGCCGAATTGGGCGTTACCACGTTTCGCCCACCCTACACACCCGTCACCTTCGGCGCGTTTGTCGGGCCCAATCGCGGGCCGTTGTTCGATCCGATCCGTAAGACGGCCATGCATGCCTGGCATGAGGCCAATGGTGCCGTGTTCGAGGATGTCGGCCAGTGGAAGCGCCCCCGGTTCTATCCGCAAGCGGGCGAGGACATGGCGGCTGCGGTCGACCGAGAAGTGAGTGCGACACGCGCCTCGGTCGGTATGTTGGATGCGTCTACCCTGGGAAAGATTGATCTGCAGGGACGAGACGTCGCCGAGTTTCTGAACCGTATCTACACCAATGCCTGGTCGAAGCTGGCGATCGGCCGTTGCCGTTACGGGCTGATGCTGGGCGAGGACGGCATGGTGTTCGATGACGGTGTCACCGCGCGCCTTGGCGAGACCCATTATCTGATGAGCACGACCTCCGGCGGCGCGGCGCGGGTGCTCGCCTGGCTGGAAGAGTATCTTCAGACCGAATGGCCGGAGCTCCAGGTTTTTGCAACGTCCGTCACCGAGCAATGGGCGACGGTATCGCTTTCGGGGCCGCGCTCGCGCGAACTGGTCGAGGAGCTGGTCGAGGAGCTGGACCTGAGCCCGGAAGCCTTTCCGCATATGAGCGTACGCGACGCGCGCATCGATGATGTTCCCGTCAGGTTGTTCCGGATCAGCTTCACCGGCGAGATGGGGTATGAGATCCAGATTCCGGCCGACTTCGGCCTCTCGCTCTGGGAGCGCTGCGTCGAGCTTGGTGAGCGTTACGACCTGACCCCGTTCGGCACCGAAGCGATGCATGTGCTGCGCGCGGAAAAGGGCTACATCATCACCGGTCAGGACACCGACGGCACCGTGACGCCCGCCGATCTCGGCATGGACTGGATCGTTTCCAAGAAAAAGGGCGATTTTATCGGCAAGCGGTCGCTCGCTCGTGCCGACATGGAGCGGGACGATCGAAAGCAACTGGTTGGCCTGCTGCCCAAGGATCCGGATGCTCTCCTGGAAGAGGGTGCTCAGATCGTCGCCGATCCCAATCAGACGATCCCGATGACCATGATCGGCCATGTGACATCGAGCTATCGAAGTCCGGAACTCGGCCGAAGTTTTGCGCTTGCGATGGTCAAGGAGGGCAGATCGCTGATGGACAAGACATTGTATGTTCCGATGTTCGATCGAACGATCGCCGTCACGGTGACCGAACCGGTGTTCATCGACAAGGAAGGAACCAGACTTCATGCCTGAGACGCTCGCCCCGGCAAGCCCTGTGATCGGCGAGCCAGTAGCACGTGGGGTCCATCTCGCCAGATCCGGGACCTTGGCAAGATCGATCTTCGCGGTGATCCGTCGGATCGGGCGTTCATGAGTGCGATCGGTCGTTCACTGGATCTTCGTCCTGCCGACGGAGCCCTGCACTTCCCTTCGTCAGGGTGACGTCGGCGCTCTGTGGCTGGGCCCGGATCAATGGTTCATCACCTGCTCGTGCGGCGAGATCGTTGACTTGATGGCAAAAGCTCGATGAGGCGCTTGGTTCGATCCATGCGGCGACGACTGATATAAGCGCCGGTCGTGCCGTGTTTCGCTTATGCGGACCCAGTGCCCGGGACGTGCTGGCCAAGGGCTGTCCGCTGGACCTCCATCCGCGGCAGGTGCAGTCCGGCTATGTCGCAGGCTCTGTGCTCGCCAAGATCACGGCCGTGATCCATCTGCAGGATGAGGCCACCATCGACCTCTATGTCGGGCGGTCGTTCGCCGATTATCTCTGGGCGTGGCTGGAAAATGCCGGACTTGGAATACGGCGTCACGGTGGGTTAGAGCGTTTTTCTGATCCAACGAAATCGGCTCCGGCCCGCACCCCCTCCCGACCACCCACAGGGTATCCTCGCATTGGGTGGTCGGGAGGGGGTGCGGGCCGGAGCCGTATGATCGGAACATGCTCTAGCACGCAGCTATTCCAGGGTAACGCAAGACCTGCAAGGTCAAGCAGCGGTGGAGCGCGTCGCTCCTTGCCAGGCGTCGAGGTCGGTGAGGGCTCGTTTGGCCATGGCCGGCTTTCGCTCTTTCTTCTTGGTCCTTTGGGCGAGCGGCGGGAACAGGCCGAAATTGATGTTCATCGGCTGGAAGGTCGAGGCATCGGCGCCAGATGGTGATGTGGTTCAGCAAGGCCCCGATCGCCGTGGTCGGCGGCGGGGCGAGGCTCCTCATTCCCAGCACTTCGGCCGCGGCAAAGCGGCCCGGCCATCAAACCGACCGCAGCACTCTCGACATAGCCCTCGCAGCCGGTGATCTGGCCGGCGAAGCGGATATGCGGGCGGACCTTCAGACGAAGTTCGCCGTCCAGGAGCTTCGGGCTGTTGATGAAGGTGTTGCGATGCAGGCCGCCGAGGCGTGCGAACTCGGCCTGCTCCAGGCCCGGGATTGTCCGGAAAATCCGTTTCTGCTCGCCGTAAGTGAGCTTGGTCTGAAAGCCGACCATGTTGAACAACGTACCGAGCGCGTTGTCCTGGCGGAGCTGCACCACGGCGTGCGGCTGCTGCTCGTTTCTCGGGTTGGTGAGACCCACTGGCTTCATCGGCCCGTAACGCAGCGTTTCCCGGCCGCGACTCGCCATCACCTCGATCGGCAGGCAGCCCTCGAAATAGGGGGTCGAGCTTTCCCATTTTTTGAAGTCGTGGCTCGCGCCCTCGAGTAGCACATCGATGAAGGCCTCGTACTGAGTCTGGTCCAAAGGGCAGTTAATGTAGTCGGCACCCGTCCCGCCGGGGCCCGGTTTGTCATAGCGTGACTGGAACCAGGCGATATCGAAATCGATGCTTTCCCTATAGGCGATCGGCGCGATGGCATCGAAAAAGGCCAGCGCTTCTTCACCGGTCGCCTCGGCGATCGATTGGGCAAGGGAGGAGGAGGTCAGCGGCCCGGTCGAGACGATGGCGAGACCGTCATCGGCGGTGGGCAGAGCCGACACCTCGGCACGCCGGATGGTCACCAGAGGCTCGGCTTCCAAGGCCGCTTCGACGGCGGCGGCAAATCCATCCCGATCCACCGCAAGCGCGCCGCCTGCCGGCAGCTTGTGGGCGTCGCCCGCGGTCATGATCAGGGAGCCCAACCTTCGCATTTCTTCATGCAAGAGGCCGACGGCGTTGTTCATCTTGTCGTCTGAGCGGAACGAGTTGGAGCAGACCAGTTCGGCCAGTGTTCCGGTTTTATGTGCATCCGTGCCTCGTTCCGGGCGCATCTCATGGAGCGTCACGGCGGCACCGGCCTTTGCCAGCTGCCATGCCGCTTCGCTGCCGGCCAAACCGCCGCCGATGATATGCACAGACATTCTACGCTCCGTCATTCTCTTCATGCCGTCTCTAGCGAGAGACAGAAGCGCCAAGATGGCACCTTCGTCAAGCCACGAGATCTCTGGATCCACGGTTCCCGACGTCGTTTGATCAAAAACACGCTCAAGCGATTGGTGGAAGGTCACTCTTTCCGGGAAATTCCGAAGTAAAATTGCAGCAGGCGCATCGGTTGTCAAATTTTTGGCAAACAATAAATAAACATCGACAATAAAATACATTGAGAATTCCGAGGTTTATTTGGACGATGTTGATGTTATTTTATTGACATTTCGGAGACTATTTCGGGTAAATCAGTTAATTAAAGCAACTACTCATGTGGACAGAAAACCCCAAGACATGATCTTGCGGTGACATCCACCAACTCGATCCTGAGCCACGACTTTGTTTCACCGCTGACGGGAACGTCGAATTTACCTTGGCCGACATGATCCATCACGCCGGCTGGCATGAGGCAAGCAAGGCTTATTGAAGCTGCGTTGCCGGGAAGTTCTTTCTTGCCGAAGGCCTGATCCTCAAGGGTTTGTTGAGGCACCGGATCCGACAGTTCATCGAGATCCGGCGCTTTTGGTTCAAGCAACCAAAAGATGAATTTTTTTCTGAGAAATAACGTAAAGATATCTCTTCTATATTTTTCAAGTTGAACCGGACTTTGTTGCTATCTTTAACGTTGTTTTTTTGGTAATTAACTTGCTACTTGAAGTTATCTCTTCGCGATCAAATTTAGAGAGTTCGGTGTCATCGAACTCCTCCGAGAGTGGTCAGGTTACTTTTTAAAATCATCGGTTGCATTCCCATGAAGGAGTATTCGATTGAGAAAATGTGACGTTGATGGAGTTCAAGACCACTTGGACTCTCAGACATCAGACGTCGCTATCGGTGCGCTGAACAGGATGGCCAGGACGTTTGCGGAAGCAGCGTCGAAGGCCGACGACACCTGTTTTCGCCATGTTGTTGAAATGATACCTGATGCCGTTGTCATTCACCGTCATGGGCGAGTTATCTACGCGAATCGGGCGGCGGCGATCTCGATGACCGGCCGGGACCCGGAAAGTCTGATCGGACGGCGCGTGTTTAATTTTATTGCCCCTGAAGATCACGACCATTTTGGCAAAGCCATCCAATCCGTGATGGCGAATGGCGGGGCCAGCGACATCATTCAATACGTGCGCATCGATGCGCACGGTCAGCGACGCAATATCGAAACCGTGGCTGCGAGGATCATGTCGGAAGGCGGTGCGGCCACCTTGAATGTTTGCCGTGATGTCACCTTGCGCAAGCAGACCGAAACCGCACTTCGCGCTAGCGAGGCCCGGTTTCGCACCTTCGCCGAGCACTCGCCGGAGGCAACCATCGCGATTTGCGATCGGCGTATTGTCATTGCCAACCGCTCGGCGGCCAAGCTTTTCAGGATAAGTGATCCTAACGCATTGCTTGGCCGGGAGGTTTTCGATTTTTGCTATCAGAACAAATGTGATCAGACACGTCTGGAAATCGAAGCCCTGGAGCAAGGTGAAGCCTCGCCCAAGCAATCCCATGGTTGTCTTTGTCTCCAGGACGGGGAGGAGGTCGATGTCGAATGGACATCAATTCCTTTCACCTTCGGTGGTAAACCGGCTGCCTATCTGATCTTCCGGGATGTGACCGAACGGCTGAAATCGGAAGAACATCACCGTTACCTTGCAAGCCACGATCCGCTCACCGGGCTTCCCAATCGTCTGGAATTCCAGCTTTGCCTCAAATCATTGATGATGGAGGCGACGACAACCAGCGAACGGTTTGCGATCCACTATCTCGACCTCGATTATTTCAAAACGATCAATGACACCCTCGGGCACCATGTCGGCGACAAGCTGCTCCAGACCGTTGCCAAGAGGCTTAAGAGCGCCGTGCGCGTCGGCGATGTCGTGGCGCGCCTTGGCGGGGATGAGTTCGCCATTCTACAGCGGGACGCAGGCCAAGGGGATGCTTCGGCGAAGCTTGCAGAGAAACTCCAGGAAGTCATCGAACAGCCTTACATGATTGGTGATGAACTCCTGCACACGTCGGTTACCATCGGCATCGCCCTTTTCCCTGAACACGGCGACGATCCCGAAGAGCTGTTGAGGCGCGCCGATTTGGCGCTTTATCGGGCAAAAAACAAAGGACGTAATGCCGTCAGTTTTTTCAGCGATGATCTCGACCTTCAGGTGCGCGAGCGGGACTCGCTGATCGCCCAGCTGGTGAGGGCTGAAGCGCGGGGGGAATTCGACGTATATTTTCAGCCGATCGCGAGCTTGTGCTCCGGCAGGATCGATGCGGTCGAGGCCCTGTTACGCTGGCACCATCCGGAGCGCGGGCTTCTCACGGCAGATGCCTTCATACACGCGATCGAGGTGAGCAGGGAAGCCCAGCGCATCGGCGCCTGGGTGCTGCGCAAAGCTTGCGAGCTTGCCAAGGGCTGGGAAAAGGACGACCTTCCCCGCCTTCGTGTGGCCGTCAATCTCTCGATGCCGTTGCTGCAGCGTCCGGATCTGGTCGAACTGGTGACATCATGTCTTGCGGAATACGATCTGGATCCGAGCCTGCTCGAGCTCGAATTGACCGAACGGATGATGATTACCGCGGGCTCATCGGGTATTGAGCGCAAACTGGTCGAGATTCACAAACTTGGCGTGCGGATCGCGCTCGACGATTTCGGGACGGGTTTTTCGAGCCTGGGACTTTTGAAAGACCTGCCGATCGATCGCATCAAGATCGACCGGTCGTTTGTTGCCGGCTTTGGTTCCAATGCTGACGATACCGCCATCGTCCGCGCCGTCACCAATCTTGGCCGGACCATGAACAAGCGGGTCACGGCCGAAGGTGTCGAGAATTCCCAGACGCTGGAATTATTGCGCAACGAAGGCTGTCATGAGATCCAGGGCTTTCATCTGGCAAGGCCGATGCCAGCTGCGGAGCTTGCAGCGTTTCTCGAACAATTTCGCCGGAGAAGTTCAGCAGCAGCCGAATGATCAAGGGCTCTAACGACCTTGGAAGGAAGGCTTTCGTTTCTCATTGAAAGCGCGCACGCCTTCTTGGCGGTCTTTGGTCGGCACGGTGCGGTTGTAGGCTTCGATCTCGAAGGTCAGCCCGTCGGCGAGCGACATCTGAAGACCGCGATGGATCGCCTGCTTGGCTTGGCGAACCGCGATCGGCGCATTGGCGGCAATTCGCTTTGCCGTCGCCAAGGCTTCATCGAGCAGCCGGTCTTTAGGGTGAATGGCGTTCACGAAACCCCACGCCAGGGCGTCTTCGGCACTGAATGGTTTTGCTGCCAGAATGAGTTCCTTCGCGCGGCGCTCGCCGATGGCGCGGGCGAGCGTCTGGGTGCCGCCTGCTCCCGGGATGATGCCGAGCGTGGTTTCGGTCTGCGCAAAGCGGACCGTCTCGGCGGCATAAATGAAATCCGCCGTAGCCGCGATCTCGCATCCACCGGCAAAGGCGGCACCGTTGACGGCGGCGATGAGGGGAAGCGGGCAGTCGATGAGCGCTCGGACCATGCGCTCGAACACCAGATGCTGGCGCCCCCAGGCTTCATCGGTCATGCCGTTTCGCTCTTTCAGATCGCCGCCGGCGCAAAAGGCGCGATCGCCGGACCCGGTGATCACGACGGCGCGGGTCTCGCCGGGATCGAGGGCCAGGCCTTCGAACAGGCGAAGCAAGTCCTTGCCCATTTGCGTGTTGAGCGCATTGGCAACCTCCGGGCGGTTCAGCGTCACCAGCAGAACGAGGGGATCGGGCCTGGTCAGCAGCAGGGTTGGAAAATTGCCATCGGTCATTTTTTGTCGCCACCAAGATAGTTTGTCCATAATCGGCCGGATGATGCCTTCGTTCACCTATCGGGGTCCATCTTCCAGACATGAGGTTTCTGCATCGCTGTCAATATGGCGATGATGGACCATGGTAAGGGCGTGTTCACACCACTAGCATAAGCCGGATGATGACCTCCAGATCTTGATATGAGCGGGGCGGGCAATGACGTTTGAGCGGGACCATTCAGACATTCGCGACGCCGTCGCCAGGCTTTGCGAGGGCTTTCCCGGCACCTACTGGCAGCGTTGCGATCGCGCGCAGGCCTACCCCACGGCCTTTGTTGACGCCTTGACTGAAGCCGGCTATCTCGGCGCGCTGATCCCGGAGGCGTATGGCGGCTCGGGCCTGCCGATCTCGGCAGGGGCTGCCATTCTCGAGGAAATTCACCGGGCCGGCGGCAATGCCGGCGCTTGCCATGCTCAGATGTACACCATGGGTACCATGCTGCGGCATGGATCGGACGGCCAGAAACAGCGCTATCTGCCGGAGATTGCGACAGGCAGGCTGCGCTTGCAGGCCTTTGGCGTGACCGAGCCGACGAGCGGCACGGACACGACGTCGCTGCGTACCACGGCAACCCTCGATGGTGATCACTATGTGGTTAATGGGCAGAAGATCTGGACGTCGCGCGCCGAGCATTCGGACCTCATGTTGTTGCTTTGCAGGACGACGCCGAGAGATCAGGTCAGCAAGAAAACCGAGGGACTGTCCGTGCTGCTGGTGGACATGCGGGACGCTCTTGGGACGTCGCTGTCGATCCGGCCGATCCGCACCATGATGAACCATGCCACCACCGAGGTTTTCTTCGACAATATGCGCGTGCCTGCCGCTAACCTGATCGGGGAGGAGGGCAACGGCTTTCGCTACATTCTCTCGGGCATGAACGCCGAGCGCATTCTCATTGCGGCCGAATGCATCGGCGATGCCAAATGGTTCATCGACAAGGCCAGCCGCTATGCGCGGGAACGGGTGGTTTTCGAGCGTCCGATCGGCCAGAATCAGGGAATTCAGTTTCCGATCGCCAAGGCCTATGCCGATATGCGCGCGGCTGAATTGATGCTGCGCGAGGCGATCCGATTGTTCGAGTCTGGCGAGACACCGGGCGAAGAAGCGAACCTCGCGAAAATGCTCGGTGCCGATGCCGCCTGGGCCGCGGCTGAAGCATGCCTGCAGACCCATGGCGGCTTCGGTTTCGCCGAGGAATACGACATTGAGCGAAAATTTCGCGAATGCCGCCTTTACCAGGTCGCCCCCATCTCCACAAACCTGATCCTGAGCTACATTGCCGAGCACGTCCTGGGCATGCCCCGGTCCTATTGAGCGGGCAGACTGCCTCGCCCGCTCATCGCAAGGCGATTGAATCCGTGTTGGCGTTCGTTTTGCCGCAGGCGTGTCTTTTCTTCTGGGCGAAAGGTTGATCGTTTTGCAATGAGCCGTCGGCGGAAACGAGGGCCGGCCTCTGGTTTTCCTCGCTAAATCGATTCCAGAAAGCTTCCAACGCCCTGAACTGGGTCCGGTTCTGTTCGCTCTTCAACGCCGTCTCCAGCGCTGCCAGTTCTTGTGGCGTGATGTGCCAGGAAACGCCGACCTGATCGGTATCGGCATGGTTCTCGAAGACGAAAGACTGGACAAAATTCTCTGACCTGCCTCTTGCCTCCAGCACTTTCTTCAATCGATCGATCTGCGAGTTGTTGCGGTAAGCCATGCTGCCGGATCGCGCGGCAAGAACCCCGGTCAACGGGCTGGTGAGCCACTCTGGAATGAGCGGCAGATCGGCTTTATGCTTTTCCTTTTGTCGACGAGATTTACCTTGTTGGTCGTCGGCAGCGCTCAGGTCCTTGCCGTCGCCGGTCATGCTTCTGGTTATTCTGGCGTCATTCGCCTCGGCCAAAGCCAGAACCTCCGCCGCATCGAGCGCTTGCTGGCCGAAATCCTTCCCCGGGAACGCCCTGATCTGGATGATGACCAAGCCTTCAATATCGGCGTCGGCCAGAAACTCGATGACGGCGTCCTGAAAGAGCCAGGAAAGGGCGGGATTGACGCCGTAATTGTCGTAGTACCCAGCATCGACCACGCGCCTGCGCACCGTCGTCGGCAACGACACTGCAGGGCTGATATAAGGAAAAGAGGCATTCATTCGAACCGCGGTCTGCAGCCTGAAATGGTCCCGGATATCTGGAAACCACTTGAACATCGAGACGGCTTCGCTGGACCCGTTGTTGACCAGGCATTCGAGATCGAGGTTGGAGATCAGGATGGGTTGGCCGGTATCGGCAATCATCGGCGAAATGATCATCGATGGATGGCGCTCGCCACGCGCTCTCAAGGCCTCTTGCTGTTTGGCGAGTTCGCCGTAGGACTTGTGCAGGGTGCCCCACTGGCGTTCCAGAACCAGACCTCGATCGAGGTATGTCCGCTCATCCCAATCGAAATAATGATGATCCAAGAGGCCGGTCGTGGGCCACATGAGGACGCGGCCCATGTCGTAGAGAATGGTTTGTGCAGCCACAGGCGTCAGGCTGTCGCGGGCAATGGCCTGAGGCGTGGTGAACTTGGATGAAGTGTTGTTGCTGTCACCGGCATTGAAGACGTCGCGACAGATCTGGCTGGTCACCGGCCCGAACATCCACGTTTCTGTCCCGGCAGCATTCATGCCGCAGTGATGCGGCTCGTAATCTTCGTACCACTTCTTGTCGCTGGCCTTCTCATCAAAGGGGCCGTTTCTGCTGCTCATCGCGGCAAAATAGGCGGACGCCACCATGCCGCCGGATGCGCCGGTCAACAGAGCGACATGATCAGCCAGCCCCGGCAAGGCGCCGTTCGAGCTCTTCTTCGTCAGCTCGTCAAGGATGAGCGACGTCCAGAAGGTTGCCCGGTAGGCGCCGCCTTGAGTGGCAATGACAACCAGCTTTTTCGGGGTCTTGTCACTCTCGGAAGGCCGCCATTGATCGACCCAAGCCCTGGCGTCGAGCAAGGGCGGTGTTGTTTCTTCCTCGGCCGGCGTTGATGCCATCTTGATCTTGGCGTCATCAGGACAAGCTGCCCGCTCCTCGAGAGGAATTGGCTCGCCCTTGTCATCGAGAGGCAAGAGGCAACCATAATAGTTGGTCTTCTCCGTCATGCCGTCGCTGGCCATGACGTCGTTCGTCTTGAACCCGGGAAGCTCATTGATGTAGCGATCCGCCCCGACGAAGGCGTGCCATGCGAGAAAGGCGATCACGCCGATGAAACGGAGCGCTGGCGCAAGCAAAAGAATGAGGAAATAGAAAACGACAAGAACGCCGAACAGGATGCAGATGGCGGCACCCGGTCTTGCCATGGCGGCGAGGCTGATCCCGAGAAGAGGCAAGATGAAGGGCAGCGAGCCAAGGATCAGAAGTGTGATCAGCGTGCCGAAGACAATCGGATACTCCTCGCGCGCTTTCGTGCAAAAAAGAGCGCTTAGCCAGCGAGAATGCCTGCTGATCCAGCTTGTTCCCGAGCTGCTTTCCGCTTTTTTTGCAGCAATAATGCTGCTGATGGCAAAGATCATGATGCCGCAAATGAAGGCAATCAACCCGCCGATGAGGATGCCGATGAGCGCCTTGCCACCCTCCTTCAGATGAAACAGCCATGAGCGTCCTGCTTCTTCCAGGGCCTGAAGTTCGCTCGGCGTACAGTTCGTATGGTCGGCCGTACAAACAGGGGCGCTCGCGCCGATGGAGATCGAGGGAAAGGCCGCCGCCGCCAGCAGGGCCAATAGCGGAAGTGCTCCGGCGATGGCAAAGAAAACGACGGTCTCATGCACAGTCCGGCCGCGCGACCGCGTTGGCCTGGTGCCGACGATTTCAGTGATATAAACCACGGCAAGAATCGAGGCGAGCAGGACGGTGGCTGCCGTATAGGCTGAAATGCTCGGTCTGTTCAGCGACCAGGCGAAGTCCTGATAATCATAAGCAGGGTCATCGCGGAACAGGAGGGGACACCAAAGCTTTCGCCGAACCAGCCGACGATGAAGGATAAAATAATGGCGAAGAGAACGAGAAGAAACCAGTGGCGTAGCAAGTAACGCCAATGACCGCCATTATGATTTTTCTTCAACCAAGCAACCATGGTCAAGCTCCGGTTATCCGGCCAGGACGCTTTGGCACGAAGTTTGGATTGACGAAGACGGCGTCCAACAGGATGACGCTCATTTGGACGTCGAGCTCTTTATCTCTTCCAGCATCAGGAGAACAATTATCGATAGCCCGTTCGGCATGCCGTGTCTGTGAAGTGTTTCACTAACGCGCTGATGTTGATGACGGCAAGGATGTCGCCGATGGCTGCGCCGGCCCCCGCCATTTTCCATCAGCCAACAATTAGCTTGATCTTGCGAAAACCACCGGCTCACATGGAGAGCATTGGCGAGGTGCGACCCGAGACTGAACATGACGCGCCTGGGACGTCCGCAGGAGGGATAATGGCGAAACGAGCAATTCTTTTATGGTGTAATTGGCAGCCTGGCGATTTGCCTTGCCAATCAGGGATGCGCAAACGATCAGAAACCCGAGCAAAGCGGCGAGGCCAAGCAAGGCCGTTACGATGGCTCGCTTCAAGGCTTCAAGACATTTGTCGAGACCTACGATAAAGACTGGCCTCTGCCCATCGCGCTTCAGATGTTCGAAAGTGCTGGCGGGGCGAAATTGCGTTATGCCTATTGGCCGGCACCGGATCCGGACACGCGTAGCGGCGTGGTCGTCTTTTTTCAGGGGCGGACTGAATTTATCGAGAAGAATATTTACGCCTACCGGGATCTTCTCGACAGAAACTACGACGTCTGGACGCTCGATTGGCGAGGCCAAGGCCTCTCGGATCGTGTCCTTCCGGATAAGCCGGAGAGAGGACATATCGACAGCTTTGACACCTACCTAGCCGATGCGGAAATTTTCATTAAAGATATCGTCAAGCTCGATAGCATCGAAGGCGCCGAGAAAATTCTTCTGGCCCACTCCATGGGCGGCGCGATCGGCACCCTTTACATGATGCGCCATCCCGATCAATTCGACAGAGCCGTCTTTTCGTCGCCGATGATCAGATTGCCGGGGGATGTCGACAATTGGGTCATTCGCTTCGGTAACTGGGCCAAGAAATCCATGAGCCCTGCCATTTGCGCCGGTCCCTTTGGCGACATTTTCGACGATTGCACCTGGACCAGCGAGTTCAGGAATGGCGTCGACGTGTGCGCTCTCGCCGATCAGGCGTCGGAGACGGGCCTGATCGATCGAGAAAAGACCGAAGGCTATTCCCACGACATCAGGAAAATCGCCGAGATCGAATGCCTGATCACCAACAACCGCCCATCGGTCCCAAGCCTCGGTCTCGGCGGTACGACCAGCGGTTGGCTAAGGCAGGCGTATCAGGCCACCGACCGGATCGACCAGGCCAAAGCAGACCTAAAGACCCCGCTCCTTATCGTCGGCGGCAGCCAGGACGAGATTGTCAGCAATGCCGGCCAGGCTGATTTCTGCGATGTCGGCAACCCGTCTTGCTGCCGTCTCGAGATCGAAGGCGCCGGCCACGAGCTTCTCATCGAAAGCGAGCCGTTCCGCGAAGAGTTTTTCGACGCTTTCCAATCCTTTGTCAGCGGTGAAGCGACCCCTAAAACCTTTTGCACCTCTCTTCGCTAGTGGTGCGACCACTGCGGTTGGTTGGAAAGGGAGAGGGATCGGCGTTTTTATCTGATGAATTGCGGGTGCAGTTTGAGTATTGAGCGATCGGTGAGCGCCAGATGACGGTTCAGGCGCCGGTTGGTCCGGTCGAAAAGCAGAATGATCAGGATGGTGCCCAAGACAAAAAAGCTGCCGACGATTGGGTAGGCGACGAAGGGTTTGAAGTCGTTCTCGGCAAGATAATCGGCCTCATAAAGCGCGACGCCCTGCCGCTTGAGGTCGGCAGACTTATCGCCGCTTCACCTTGATTCAGGCCCATAGAAGACGTCAAGGTCCACTATCGTCACGTACTGAACCCAGTTTTTCTTTCCTGACGGGTGGGCGGATTCCCAGGGTCGCATGGACCAGCAAACAAGGCGGTTCGTAGCGGTAAGGCGTTAAGAAATCGTGAAATGGACGGACAGCCTCTGAGCCAACTTGATCTGACGTTACCCGAGATACGCACGCGAACGCATCATTCATGCGGATCGAACGCGCGCAAAAAAACTCACGCTGTCCTGACGTCCTTCAAGGTCTGATCGATCCTTCGGCGCGCGCGCTCCAGAGTAGACCTTGAACCTGCCATAAAAATGCGACCGGAAGCCCCCACCATCTGAACATCCACCAAGGTTGCCGTCGGAACCTCTTTTTCGGCTTCATTGGCAGCAGCGCCTGCAAAAAGAGCGGGGGTCATTTCATAAAGCAGCAGCGATTGGCCGGGGAGGACCATCGAGGCTTCGCGCGTGCGGTTCAAAATGATGGCATGCTGGTCCGCGAGGTTCTCGACAATGTCGGCGAACAGAATTTTTGGGATCAGCTGATCTTCCGGTTTTGCGCCAAGGCCCTTCAAGAATCGCCTTGCCTGCGCGCTGGATCATGTCGGGATCATCGGCATGAAGTTCGAGCAGGCCGAACTGGCGCTCGGTGAAGAGGATGCCGGGCTCCAGATCAGGTGCAGCCTTCAGTGCTAGATCGGCAACGCGGTGGATGGCAAGCGCCGGCGCCACCTCGACAATTAGGCTATCCTCACCGGC
This sequence comes from uncultured Alphaproteobacteria bacterium, assembly GCA_963787265.1. GTDB lineage: Bacteria > Pseudomonadota > Alphaproteobacteria > Geminicoccales > Geminicoccaceae > JANQPX01. The sequence continues at coordinate 24,128 of CAWBCX010000032.1, forward strand.
AAAGGGCGGGTAGCCGCGCGCGCGCAGCGGCGTTGCCATATAGGCGGCAAATTGCGGCTGCAGATCGTGGATCTGCAGATACACACGAAGCTCCGCATGAGCCAGGCCCATACTCTCTTCTCTTACTTGTCGGCACCGAGCGAGAAATGCTTGCCGAGATCGGTGTGGGGCCGCGGGATGACATGCACGGAGATCAGCTCGCCGATCTGACTGACAGTTTCAGCCCCTGCTTCGGTCGCTGCCTTCACCGCACCGACATCACCCATGATGACCACAGCCACCAGCCCGTCGCCTACCTGTTCGCGCCCAGACGATTGCTGACATTGGCCGCCTTCACCATGGCATCCGCCGCCGCCAGCGCCGCCACGAACCCCTTGGTCTCGATCATCCCGATCGCCTGATTAGCCATTCTCACTTACTCCTAAGTTACCCGCACTGCGCGAGGTCCAAGTCTACGAGGCAGGCGGTGCCCGCCCAGTTCCGATCCAGCCCGCGCCTGGTCGATCGAGCCGATGATGAGGGCGTCGATGGGGGCTTTGATGCCTTCGAAGTGGGCTGCCGCCACCGAGCCCTGGGTGATCAGCACGTCTTCGTCCTCGCCGCAGCCGAGCGGATCGAAGGCGATCAGGCGGTTGCCGTTTTCAAGCTCGATATCGAGCAAGGCCCCTTGGGGCAGGCCCTCGACCCGCTTGGTGGCCCAGAGCCTGCCGATCACTTTTCCCCGGATCATCAGCCCGTCCTCTCGATGGTGATTTTTTTGGCACGAAGCCGGTCTTTCGCAAGCGGCGTGAAACGCACCGACCTGCCGACCGTCAGGACAGTCGTTCCAGCCGGCAACTGGTCGATCTGCTTTTCCGACACAAACCCATATGCTGGCATCGGCAGCGCGGACGGCGTGATTTCGGGGCCTTGGCGCTGGGCTCGATCATCAAGCTTAAATTTGATACGCCCAGCCTCAAGCGCACTGTGGGTCTCAGGATCCGCCGTCATGCGCAGCAAATGCCGAACAAAGTCAACGAGGTCCGCGTCGGACGAAATCGAAACCAGTTCTTCGCGTATCGGGCGCGCTGGTCGTTTTGCGGTCGGCTTTGACGCGCTGCAGCTCTTCGGCGAGCACCTCGCGCACCATTTGCCGTAGTGTTTCGGTTTGCATGGTCAGGCTGCCCCGAGATGGTGGAGCGCGTCGACCGCGCTGTCGCGGGCATTGCGGATTTCGGCTTCGTCGCCTGCGAGATAGACCCGGCCGGTGGCGCCGATCAGCCGGTAGTCAATCACTTTGATGTTGGCGGCCTTCTCCGCCTCATTGGCCGCGATGATCGCGTAGGAGGCAGGCTGCATTTCGAGGACGAACAGCGACTCGCCGCCGAGGATCATCGAGCCCAGCTTGTTCCGGTTGATCAGAAACGCGTGCTGATGATCGACCCGGGTGATGATTTTAGACGCGAGGATCGAGGGGCGCATGGCGTCGTCGGGCGATGCGCCCAGTGCTGCCAGCACTTCGGCGGCTGACGCCTTGACCGCATCGGTCGAGCGGGAGTGAAACTCCAAATAGCCGAACTGGCGCTCGACCACCAGCATGCCTGCCTGCACCTCGCTGTGCTTGAGCGCGATGTCGGTCAGCCCTTCGATGTCGAGGCCCGGTGCCACCTCGATGATTTGCGCTGCAACATTCGATCTAGGCAGCGAGCCGCGCATCCAGGTGGCCAGATAGCAAAGGGTCTGCGGCTGCAGCTGATCGAGGAAGATGAAGGAACGGAGTTCGGCCATTGCCTGTTAAAGCCCTCCATTGCGGAGCGCATCACGCAGTTCTTCCGCAATGATTTTTCTGATCTCGACCCTGAGCCTGCTGTCTCCAGCAGAAACTCCGTCAAGTTCACGCGGGGACCGCTGCCCCCCTGGGACACCGTCGGCGGGCGCCGTGCGCAGGGGGCCTTTGTGATCGAGGTCGAGCAACGCGTTCAGATCCGTGGGCAGCGCCGCCTCGGTGCTCCAGGCGATCCGGGTCCAGTTGATCAGATGCTGCGGGCCGATATTTTCGCCGATCGAGGAGCGCCCGAAAAAACCGGTGCCGATGGTGAAGGTCGGCGGCAGATGGGTGGCGAAGCCGGCTGCTCCCTGGCTGCAGGGCGCGTTGACCACCACGCGGTAGGCCTCGACCGCCATGGCGTAGCGGCGAATGATGTCGGCATCGGTCGCGTGGATTGCGGCGGAATGACCTGCCCCGCTCAGGCGAAGGAGCGCCCGCGCCTGGGTCAGTGCCTGGTCCCGGCTGCTGGCAACATAGAGGCCGAGCACCGGACAGAGTTTTTCGCGCGACAGCGGCTCGTCGACGCCGATCAGATGGACTGGTGCGACCAGTACGCGGGCTTTCGTCGGCGCCTTAATGCCGGCCTGCTGGGCAATCCAGGCGGCGTCCCGACCAAGGGCTTCGACATTGAAGCCGCGCTCATGGAAGAGATAGGATCTCAGCCTCGACGTTTCGTCTTCATCGCAAATGTAGCAGCCGGCGCGTTTCAATTCGGCCTCCAACGCCCGCTGGTTGTCATTCAGGCAGAACAGGACCAACTCGTTGGTGCAGAGCACCGAATTGTCGAAACTCTTGCTGTCGACAATCATTGCAGCCGTGCGCCGCGGCTCGGCCGAGGGGTCGACATAGACGGGCGCGTTGCCGGGGCCGACGCCGATCGCCGGATTGGACGAGCTGTAGGCGGCGCGCACCATGGCATGGCCGCCGGTCGCCAGGATGACGTCGGTCTTCGCCGAGCCCATGAGTTCCTCGATCAGCGGCAGCGTCGGCTGCTCGATGACTTGGATCGACGCCATCCGGTGCGCCGGCGGCGCGTGCCGCCGCCGCCGAGACTTTTGACCGCGTCGACCGACGCTTCGCGGGCGGCGGGATGCGGACTGATCACGATGGCGTTTCGGGTCATCAGCGCTGCCAGGATTTTGAAATAGATGGTGGCGATCGGGTTGGTCGAGGGAACGAGGGCAAAAATTACGCCGGCCGGGCGCGGGATCTCGACGATCTTTTCCGGGGCTCGTCGAGCTTCGGATTGACGAAGTCCCAATCCCGATAGTGCTCGACGAGCCCCTGGCTCGACAGCTCGTTTTTTTGCTTCTTATGGGCGGCGACGCCGAAGCCGGTTTCCCTGACCACCCAGTCGGCATAGTCACCGGCCTTGGCATAAGCGGCCGTGGCAACCGCCTCGACGATGGCTTGCGTCCTGACGCGATCATATCGCCCGAACTCGGCGGCAGCCCAGCGGCCGTTTTCCAGGATCAGGTCGGCCCTCGCGCGCAGCGCTGCCGCCGATTGGCTGATGTCCAGAACGCGTTGGACCGGGCTATCCATCAGCCCACCTTTCGCTTCTTCGTTCCCATCACCTCATCCGCGGCAAGACCGATTGCCACCTCGACCCGGGCGAGCAGGTCTTCGGCGAGCGCTTGGGTAATGAGGATGCCGGGCTTGAACTGCAGGACCCGCGGATCGAGGGTCGAAAAAATCGCCCAGACGCCGTTTTCATAGAGGTGGCGCATCACCGGCTTCGCGCCTTCGGGATGATTGAACTCCAGGCCCATGACGACGCCATTCTGGCGGATGCCGGTGAAGAAATCGGGGTAGAGGGAACGGATCTCTTCGAGGCCGGCCCGGATGAAATTGGAGGCGAAGGCGACCGTCCTTGCGACCTCAGGGCGTTGGGTAATTTCAAGCGTCTTGAGGGCGACGATGCAGCCAAGCTCCGCCCCGCCCGCGGTGGAGATATGGCCGAAGCCGTCCTGCTTCAGCCACTGGCTCGCGCGCTCATTGCCGATGCAGCAGGAGATCGGATACATGCCGCCGGTGATCGCTTTTCCCGTGACAAGGAGATCCGGCTCCACCCCGTATTTGGTGATGCCCCACATCACCCCGGTGCGCATCAGCCCGGTCTGCACCTCGTCCGCGATATAGAGCGCATCGTAACGCTCGCAGAGTTTTTTCACGCTCGGGAGGTAGCCTTCGTGAGGCATGGGAAAGCCGTAGGTCGCCGGAATGGTCTCCATGATGACGGCGGCGACATCCCGGCCGCGCAGCGCATCCTCCATGGCATCGAGATCGTTGAACGGGACCTGCACGAACTCGCCGACCGTATCCTCGGCGAGAAACAGCTTGGAAAAACGCTCATCGCCGGTTTTGACCGAGAGCCCGCCATGGCCGTGATAGGCCTTGATGATCGAGATGATTTTTCGTTTGCCAGTCGCATTCCTGGCCGATTTCAGCGCAAGCTCGATCGCCTCGGCGCCACCGGCCCCATACATGGTGTATCGCAGATCGCCGGGGGTGCAGGCCGCTAGCTCCTCGGCAAGGGCCGTGCGGGCGAGGGCCGGAAAATGATGGTTGCCCATATCGAAATGCTTGGCGCCGGCGTTCAGCACCTCAACCAATTCAGGATTGCGATGACCGAGATTATAGGTGCCGCCGTTCAGATGAACATCGATCAGCCGCCGACCGTCCATATCATACAAAAAATACTCTTCGCGCCGATCGATCACCAGATCGACACCGACATCGGTCCAGAACTGGGTCTTGTCCGGGTTCCAGTATTTTTTCGACTTTTCGAGGAATTCGAGCTTGGCGGTGCTCAACGGCGGCACTCCCTTCCTGCCCTTTCAATGTGGCAGAGCAGCATGAGAGGCGCTTGACAGTGCCGGGCTGCTATTTGACAGACTGGCTCCAGATTTTTGGACACTCAGCTTAAGTGGGCTCTGCAGTTTTCGAGCACCGGCAGCATCAACGCCAACCACTTTGAACTGACATTAATCCTGCCCTGGTAGGACGTTGTTTGCTGGTCCATGTGATCCTGGGAGTCCGTCGCCGAGAGAAAGGGATGAGGCGCGGACTCCCAGGATCACATGGACCAGGCCTTTATCATCGGCGGAAATTCTTAAAGAAAGGTTAATGCCGGATAATTTCAGGGACGAGCAAGCTGATCTGACGATGGTTCAGCCGAAATTCCTGAGATACCGCTCCGCCAGTTCTGCCGAGACCCGCGTAAATTCCGGCCCCTGCTCCTTTGCGAGATCGGTGTCGCCATGGGACCCGATCCAGGCGAGGAGGACCATGCGGCGGAGCATGATGAAGGTGGGGATTTCGGCTTCGTCTTCGGCCGGCAGGTCGCGGATGCGGCGGTAGCCGCGGACCCAGGCGTCGACCAGGTCCGGGACCTTCGGGTGGTCCTCGATGAACGAAATGGTGGTGGCGACGTCGTAGAGGAACCAGCCGAAGCCGCAATCATCGAAGTCGATCACGCGGGTCGAATTGCCGGTGATCAGGAGATTGGCGAGACGGATGTCGGCGTGGACCAGGCCATAGCGTTCTCGCCCTTTGCCGAAGGCTTCGAGGCGCCGCTCGATGGCCGCCGCCTGGCGCTCTAGTATATTTTTGGTGTCCGCATCCATGGCGGGGGCTTTGCGCCAATCGCCCCAATTGGGGGTGTTGCCGAGCATATGCTCGAAATCCCAGGTCAAGCGCTCAAACCCTTTTGGAATGGGCCAGCCGAGAACGTGGAGGTGGAGCTTGGCGGAGACCTCGCCGAGATTTTCGAACGGCTGGATCAGGTCCTGGTTTTCGTCGGGCTCGATCCCTTCGATGAACTCGAACAGCACCAGATGCCGGGGGTCCGCAAGCGCCCGGGTCTTGTGGTTCTGGATGAGTTGGCCATTGCGGCCGGCGATGGCCGCAGGGGTGATGACGCCGCCTTCCTCGCGCAGCGCCTTCATCCAGGCCAGCTCGGATCCTATCGCATTTTCGGAGTGGTAGCCCTCCCGATGCACCCGCAGAATATCCGGCTTGTCGAAGCCTGGCTTGTCCACCCGATAGGTCGCGTTTTCCGAGAGGTTGATGAGCGTGGTGGTCGACCCCGCCGGCAGGTCCCAAAGCTGCAGCGAGTCCTGCGCCAGATGCTCCAGACGCTTGACCAGCTCCTCATGGCTCATCCCTCCAGCACCCATCAGAAACTCCTCCGCATCACCCATTCACCGTCAAGTCACGCCTGAAGGCGCTGCCTTCAAATATCCTCTAATGCTTCAAGGCTTTCAGGGAGGATTTGACCGCCGTCGACCACGATGGTCTGGCCGGTGATGTAGGCGGCTTCATCGGAGGCGAAGAACAGGGCGGCGTTGGCGATGTCCTCGACCTTGCCCAGACGTTTCAGCGGGATGCTGGCGGCCATGGTGTCGAGGTAGTCCTGGCCCAGGCCTTCGAGGCCTTCGGTGATGATGTTGCCGGGCATGACGGCGTTGATGGTGATGCCCTGTTTCGAAAGCTCGATCGCGGCGGTCTTCAGAAAGCCGAGCTGGCCTGCCTTGGAGGCACCGTAGTGGGTCCAGCCGGTGAAGCCGGTGACCGGACCGGTGATCGAGGAGGTGATGACGATCCGGCCTTTTTTCTGCTTGGCCATGGCGGGCATGACCGCCTTCACGGTGAGGAACGTGCTTTTGAGATTGGTGTCGAGCACATGGTCCCAGTCGTCCGGTGACATGTCGCTGATCTTGGCCTGGGGGAAGATGCCGGCGTTGGAGCAGAGAATGTCGATGCCGCCGTAAGCCTTTTCGGTGGCGGCGATCAGGGCCTGCACCTCGTTCCAGTCACAGACGTCGGTCAGGTGATAGGCGGCGGTGCCGCCGGCGGCGTTGATTTGGTCCGTGGCCTTCTCGGCATCGGCCTCGCCGCGCGCGGCGATCATCACCTTAGCACCTTGCGCGGCGAACACCCGGGCGATGCCCTTGCCGATCCCCTTGCTGCCGCCGGTGACGATGACGCTTCGGCCTTCGATCGATGTGAGCATGTCGTTCTCCCTTGTCGCGTTAGCTTTCGTCAGGCAGGGCCATGATGGCCCCGCGGCGCCGGTTGCTCCACCATAGGAGGATGAGGCCGGTTGATATGATGATCAAAGAGGCAAGCACGGTGAGGGTGCCGACCGAGGGCACCAATGGCGAGTAGCCGGCAACCATTTTCGCATAAAGCCATTCGGGCAGGGTCAGATCGGCGCCTGTTGTGAACAGGGACAACGGAAAGTTGCCCCAGGACAGGAGAAACGCGAACAGCCCCGCCGAGACGATGCCGGGCCAGAGCAGCGGCAGCGTGATCTCCCGCATGATCTGCCACGTCGAAGCGCCCATGTCGCGTGCGGCTTCTTCCAAGGACGGGTCGAAGCTGAAGGCGCGGATCGAGATGATCAGCGTGGCGATCGGGGCGATCCAGACGAGGTGGGCGATGATCGCGGTTTTCCAGCTTGGAATGATGCCGACGGCGTTCAGCCACATCAGGATGGCGAGGCCGAGCACGGTCTGGGGGAAGAAGATCGGCAGGAGAATGAATTTTTGGAACAGGCCGCGGAAACGCCATTGATAGCGGGCGAAGGCCAGCGCCCCGAAGAAGCCGAGGACCATCGAGACAATGGTCACGATGACCGCCACCTTGAGGGATGTGCTGACCAGGTTGGCGACGGTCGAGCTTTCGAGGGCGTCGACATACCACTTGGTGGTGTAGCGCTTGACCGGGAAGCTGAGATAGCGGGCCTTGGAGAAGGAGGCGAAGGTCACGGCGGCGATCGGCAGATACAAGATCACCAGCGTGAGGATGCCGTAGAGCGTGAAGGCCGTCTTGGTAACGGACGAATGCCTCATCGTTAGCCCCGCCTGCCGATCATGCTGTCGAGGTCGACCTTGGAAAGGGCGAAGGTGGCGATGCCGCCGATCAGCAAAATGAGGATCATGGCGAGCGCCGAGCCTAGCGGCCAGTTCTGGCCGTAGGTGAAGGCGGTTTCGATCTCATCCGCCATGACGATGACTGCCTGGCCGCCAAGCAGCTTGCTCTCGGCCATGGCACCGGCCGCGAGCACGAAGGTCAGGAGCGAGCCGACGACGATGCCGGGCATGGCGAGCGGGAGGTCGATTTCCCACAAGATGCGTTTCCAGCCGGCGCCGAGGTCGCTTGCCGCCTGGCGCACATCTTCCGGCACCATGGCAATGCCTTGGGCGAGTGGGAACAGCATGAAGGGGAAATAGGCGTAGACCAGGCCGAAGACGATGGCTGGCACGTTGTAGAGCCAGCCCTCCAGCTCGATCCCGGTCCAGGCCTTCAGATGGCCTGTGATCATGCCGCCTTTCATCAGGGTCAGCACCCAGCCAAAGAGGCGGATGTTCTCCGAGACGAAGAGCGTGATGACCACGGCTATGGTGATGATCAGGGTGAATCGTTTGAACACCTTGGCCATCGCGTAGGCAAGCGGGTAGCAGATGACCAGAAGGATGATGGTCGCCGCCAGCGCCATGCCGAGGGACCAGAAGAGTGATCGATAATAGCCCTGGGTCGCGAAGGTCCAGAAGTTGGCAAAGCTCGGCAGATGGGTGAGCGCGAACACCTTGGGCGGCATGATGGAAAACGCGACGATGACCAGCAATGGGGCGACGAAGATCAGGGCCAGCGTCAACAGCAGCGGCAGTGCCGAGAGCCAGCCCTGGCGTTCCTCGATCCGCTGCATGGTCAGATCAATCGCCGGGATCAGATGGGTATGTTCGATATCCCAGCCGATCACCACCTGATCGCCGTAAGCGCCCTGGAAACGATCCTCCCGGAGCTTCTCGACCGTCGCGATCCGATCGTCGCCGATACCGACTTCGTACTGCAGGCGCGAGCCTAAGGAGAACTCGTTGTGCAGCTCACCGTTCATCACGCAGTCCGCGGTTTCCCCCGGTGCCAGAAAGCGCACGAACTCCGGGCGTACCATCAGCGTCGCCTTTTCGCCTTCCTTCAGATCAAGGGTCGTGCCGTTGGTGCTCATCTCATCGTCGAGCGACCGAAACCGGCCGTCGCCGATGCTTACGACATCGAAGAGATTGACCTCGCCCATGAACTCGGCGACGAAGCGGCTGCCGGGCCGGGCGTAGATTTCATCCGCCGTGCCAAGCTGGATGATGTTGCCCGCGCGCATGATCGCGATCCGATCCGACATCACCATCGCTTCTTCCAGCGAGTGGGTGATGTAGACAAAGGTTTTTCCCGTACGGCGATGTAGTTCCTTCAGCTCTTTTTGCAACGACTTGCGCAGGCGATAGTCGAGCGCTGAAAGCGGTTCATCGAAAAACAGAATCTCCGGATCGAAGGCGAGCGCCCGCGCCAGGGCGACGCGCTGGCGCTCGCCGCCGGAGCATTGCGTTGACGCCCTTGCCGTAATAGTCCTTGGGCAGCTCGAGCAGCTCCAGGAGTTCCAAAGCGCGCGCCTGCCGGCGCTCCGGCGCTTCGCCTCGGATCTTCGAGGGGAAATTCGATGTTCTGGCCGACGGTCTTGTGGGGAAAGAGCGCCAGCGACTGGAACACCATGCAGGTCGGTCGCTGGTGGGCTGGAACCTGATTGATCACCTCACCCTTGAGCGAAATCGTGCCCTCGCTCGGCTCATCCATGCCGACCAGCAAACGGATCATCGTGGTCTTGCCGCTGCCCGATGGACCGACGATGGTCAGGAATTCACCATCATGGATATCGAGGTCGATTCCATGAAGCGCAGTGAAGTTACCAAACCGCTTGGCCACGCCGTCGAGCTTGAGGACGACCGGTGATGTCATGCGCACCCGACCCACTTGATTCCAAGTCAACCCTGACCGCGGTGCGGTCAGCCGCGCTTGGCGGCGTTGTAGAGCTCGTTCAGTTCGTCGTAGTCGGCAACGATGCTGTATTCGACCGAACGGCTCATCTCGTCCTGGAGCGTATCCCATTGGATCGCGTCCAGCTCATCTTCGTCGAACAGCGCCATGACGTCCTCGCTGCCCATCTGCGAGACCGGGTTGTAAGTCCCTTCAGCGAAAGCCACCGATTTGCAGACCTCGGGTTGCTGCACATATTCCAGAAAGTCTTCAGCAAGCTTTGAGGGATCGGGGTTGTTGACCGCCGAGGTGACCTCGACCCAGACGATCCCGCTCTTGCCGTCGATCGGCCCTGACTTCGGCGTGATACCGCGGATCTGGGTCTGGCCATCGAAGCGTGCAGGGGACGAGGTATAGGTGCCGCCGGTGAAGTAAGCATCGATCTCGCCGTTGATCAGGGCGGTATTCATCCCCACCAAATCGTCGGTCAGCAATTTCGCCCCGCCGAAAATCGCGGCTGCCGTCTCGCTGAAGGCAGCTTTGCCGGCCTCGTCGATCGGCTCGAAAGGGTTGAGATCTGCGGTGACGCACATATGCATGATGTTCCAATTATCATAGGTCAGAACACCGTATTTCCCCTGCATCGCCGGATCGAGGAACAGCTTGAAGCCCTGATCCTCGGCCATCTCGCGCGAAATCTTGTCGGTGTTGACGACGAAGCTGAACGGGCCGAACCGCTGGACCATGCCGATCAGGTTCTCGCCGCTCTCATCGAGGGCCATCGGGTAGGGCCCTTTGAACTCGTCCATCATGGTATCGAAATAGGGCTCGAAGCGGGCGCGATCGAGGGGCTTGATCAGGCCTTCCGGCATGAGCTGGTTGCGTGCCCAGGCCTGATTGACATTGATCAGATCCCAGACATTGACCTCGCCAGCGCGCAGCTTGTTGATCATGTCCGGATCGGACGTGCCGCTCTCGGCGCGCACCGTGGCACCAGGGTTGGCATCGCGAAACGGCTGCAGCACGTCGTCGGTGTTGTAGCCTTCCCAGCAAAGGATGTTCAGTTCGTTGTCGCGGGCGGCATACGACAGGCGCGGCAGCCCCATCGTGGCGGCTCCGGCAACAACTGCTGACGTCCCAAGAAATTTGCGTCGATCGATCATGACGTTTCCTTTTTTGTTAGATGTCGGATGTCCGCTTGCGGTTGCGCGGACACGTGTCCCTGATGCCTGCCGAGTCTACACGGGCCTTTATGTTGAGCGTGCCAAGAATCTCCTGCTTGACACCAGGATCCAGAAACTTGACAGCCGTCCAGTTCACCGTCCACCGGCGGCGGTGATCTTGGTCCGACGATAGCGCTGCGGGGACATGCCGGTCCACGCCCGAAAGGCACGCGAAAAGGCGGAAAGTTCGGAATAGCCCAAGGCCAGAGCGACGTCGGTGAGCGGCATGTCCTGATCCGTCACATAGCGAAGAGCGAGTTCCTGGCGCGCCGCTTTAACCAGATCGTTGAAGCCGACGCCGAAATCTTTAAGCCGGCGCTTGAGCGTTGTGGCCGTCAGGCCGAGTCCGTCGGCAAGACTATTCAGGGATGGCGGGCTGTCGCCGAGCCGAAGCTTGATCTCATGGCGAAGAGCCATGACGAAATCCTCCGGATTTTGCCGCATGGTTCGCCTTTCCGCCAGGAACGGCTCGATCACCGCATAGAGATAGGGATCATGGCCGGGCATGTCGGCATCGAGATCCTCCCGCCTGAACGCAATCGCGTTCACTTTTTGACCAAAGAGAACCGGGGCATCGAATGTTGCTTCGTGCTCGCTTCGCTTGTCGGGCTGGCCATGTTCGAGATGGATTTCCAACGGTCGCCAGCTCGGCCCGAGGGCATGGCGGAAAATGTTGCAAAACATACCCAAGGACAGCTCGGCATCCTGCCTGCGGTGAGCAATCCTTGGATCGATGATCTGATAGGTCAGCCAGAGCACGTCCTTGTCGTGCTCGAGCGAGAGGATCGAGCGATCCTGATGCGCCGGAAAATAGCGAATGAAGTTTCGAAGTCCTGATGACATGGTGGGCGAATTGATCGCAATATAGCCGATCGCGCCCAAGCGCTTTGGCTCGAACTGGTGGCCGAATTTGAGCCCGAAATTGTCATAGCCGGTCTGTGCTGCCGCCTCCTCGAACAGCGTGCAATATTGGCGAAGGCTGATTTCATTGAAGGGGCTGTCGAGCTGGTTGGTATCGATGGTCGCCCTGCCGAAAATGCGATCGACATCACCGTGATAGCGGTCGATCATCTCGACCACGCCATTGGCTGCCGCCGCCAAAACCTTGGGGCTCAGCTCCCCTGCATGACCTCCCATGTTCGTCATCTTGTTTCGGCTTGTTTGTTGGTTGCTCCGGCATCTTAGTTCGTTGTCGACGCGTGAAACAACATGCATTCCGAGCAATTAATCTGTTATGGGGCCGTATGACGTCAACGGCCGGGCGATGTTCAGGCCATGGTGTTTATCGTCATGATGGAAAATCCGCTTTTGCTCGTCATCGTCATCCGCCTTCTTTATCCTGCATTTAAAGAGAGAAGGAGAGCCGATGGCGGATTATCAAAGTCTGATTCCGGTCAATGTGATCACAGGTTTTCTCGGCAGCGGCAAGACCACCTTGCTGCAGCGGCTTCTGGCCTCGCCCAAACTCGCCAACACCGCCGTCCTGATCAACGAGTTCGGCGAGGTCAGCCTCGACCATCTGCTGCTCGATGTCGTCGATCGGGAGACGGTGATTTTGGAAAGCGGTTGCGTCTGCTGCACGATTCGTGGCGATCTGGCGGACGCCATGCGCGAGCTCCATGCCAAACGAGACCGCGGCCTTATCGCCGCCTTCGACCGCCTCGCGATCGAAACCACGGGCCTGGCTGATCCAGCCCCGATCGTCTCGACGCTGATGGCCGAGCCCGTCCTTCGCCACCATTACCGACTGGGCAATATCGTCACCACCATCGATGCCGTGAACGCGGCGCTTCATCTCCGCAACAACGAGGAATCGGTGAAGCAAGCCGCCATCGCCGATCGGTTGGTTCTGACCAAGACCGACCTTGCGGATGCCGCCACCATCGATGCGGCGATCGATGCTCTAACCCTTCTCAATCCCGCCGCCCCGATCATCGACGTCCATGACGGGGACTTCGATCCCGATGATCTCCTGGCAAGCGATGTCTATCAGGCCGGGGCTAACGCGAAGGAGGTGCAGCGCTGGCTTGAAAAACAATACCATGACCGGCCCGGTCATCACCACGAGGATATCCAAACCTTCTCGCTGATCGTCGATGAGCCGGTCGACTGGACCGCCTTCGGCATCTGGCTGACCATGCTGCTTCACCGCCATGGCGAGCAGGTGCTGCGCGTGAAAGGCATTCTGAATATTGCCGGCCAGTCGACGCCCGTCATGATCCATGGCGTCCAGCATGTGGTGCATCCGCCCGCCCATCTGGAAGCCTGGCCCGACGACGACCACCGCTCGCGCATCGTTTTCATCATGCGCGGCCTCGACCCCGCCCTGATCAAACGCTCCCTCGCCGCCTTCAACAAGGCAGCGCCTTGAGGCGGTATTGGACCTTGTTGATCGCGGGTTGCTCGGTGGTTTGCGCCGATGCCTGGGTATGGCTCGGCCCTGCGGATGAAGGGGACGGGCCAGGTTCCATCTTTCGAGGATGCGCTCTAGGCTGATCACAGCGCTCGCGACAGCGTATTAAAAATAAAAGGGAGAAAACAGTTATGCCTAAAGAGATCCTTTGCGCTTACGGGGTCGACGTCGATGCGGTCGGCGGCTGGCTTGGGTCTTATGGCGGCGAGGACAGCCCTTGCGATATTTCGCGCGGCGTGTTTTCGGGCGAGGTCGGCTCGATGCGTCTGCTGCGCATGTTCGAACGGTTCGATATGAAGACCACCTGGTTCATTCCCGGTCATTCGATCGAGAGTTTCCCGAAGCAGATGAAGGAGGTTGCCAAGGCCGGCCATGAGATCGGCATGCATGGCTACAGCCACGAAAACCCGATCGCGATGACGCCCGAGCAGGAAGAGGCGATCTTCGATAAATGCATCGACTGCATCGTCGATCTCTGCGGGAAAAAGCCTCGCGGTTACGTGGCGCCCTGGTGGGAATTCGGGCCGAAGACCAATGAGCTGCTGCTGTCAAAGGGCATCAAATACGATCACTCTCTGATGCATAACGACTTCCATCCCTATTACGGTACCGTCGGCGATAGCTGGACCAAGATCGACTACGGCAAGCATCCGAGCCACTGGATGAAGCCCTTGAAGCGCGGCAAGGAAACCGATTTGATCGAGATCCCGGCGAGCTGGTATCTCGACGATCTTCCCCCGATGATGTTCATCAAGGCGGCGCCCAACAGCCACGGCTTCGTCAGCCCGCAGGACATCGAGCGCCTCTGGTTGGATCAGTTCGACTGGGTCTACCGGGAATATGACTATGCGGTCTTCACCATGACCATTCACCCCGATGTTTCCGGCAAACCGCAGGTCCTGATGATGCACGAGCGGATCATCAACCACATCAATCGGCATCCAGGCATCAAATGGGTGACGTTCGAGGAGATCGCCGACGATTTTTCGAAGCGCTATCCACGCACAAAGCGAGCGCGGCCTGCCTCGTAGCGGCTGACGACGCGTCTCGTTGACAAGGATCAAGCTGGGAGCGAATCATGTGCGGGCTTTGCGGCGTTCTAGGTGTTGCGGTGCATTGGACCGATCTTGCTGCTGCCCCAGATGCATTTGCCGGCGGCGACAAAAAAACATTTCGCCAGGAGCGCTACGCCCGCATCTCCCTTGTCAACCATATTCTTCGCCATTACGGCCTGAAGCTCAACGACGTCGCCGGCCGTTCCTACCTCCTGACCTCGGCAACCGGAAAGCAAGCGATCGTGCCCGACATCATGGCAATGTGGGGGGAGGCTGAAAGGCTGCTGGGAAGATCATGCGACCCTCTCGACCCAGCTCTGATCGATCGCCTGGAAGCGGCAGCGTGACTCCTTGTGTGGCAAGTCGCTCTCCGCTTTTGCTAAAGAACTGGCGGTGAGGTCTGGCTGATGAGAACACCTCAAACACAGGCATTAAACTCAGTCGTCGTCCAGGATGGTTGCGATGATGCTCCTTGTCGCCAAATCCGCCAACGCCGGATCAACGGTCAGATAAATCTGGAATCTCTCATCGTCCTCGGCCGTTTTGTCGTTGACGAGAGGAATTTCAACTCGGGCTTCGGTCTTGCCGGGTTCGATGCTGATGACGCCGCTTTTGGCCACGAAATCCAACTCTGGCAGGGCGGTATCCGCAATCGCTGCGTAGATGAGAATGATCTTCTCGTCGCTATCGCGTGATAGACGAAGATTGCACACAAGTTTCGGCTCACCTTCGCGAGCCGGCTCGACGCTGCCGGTGATCATGATGGGTTTGATCGGCTCGATCGGGCCGCCAGTACCTTTTTCCGATATCGGATCGGCCTGATCCGCTTCCGTTTCGTGGATGGTGAGAGGCGTATCGGAAACTGCGCGTTTTGCGGTAGGCATCAGCCTCGACCCCGTTCCGACGATTTCTCCGTCCTGGACCCGAACCACCCGATCCTTGACCTCAAGCGCATAGACGCCATCAGCCCAGCCTACATACTTGCCGGTGATCGTTCCTTTCGGGCTTTCGAAAATGATGTCTCGTATCTCGTCGTGGCGGTATTGCACCATACCGCTGACCGCGCGCTTGATGACGATACCGTTCCGCGTTGCCTGGATAATGGAACCCTGCAACAAGTGGCCATTGTCGAGCATGATCGTCTCGGCATAAGCATGTCTGGTTGACGCCAAGACAACGAAACCGAGAGCGATGATCGCTATTGCTTGACGTATCGATGTCGTTGGCAAAGCTGAAAAGGCGTTGATAAAAATCCTTGGGTTTCTCATCACGGTTTCCTTCAAGGAAACGCAAACCGAAGTGCGTCATCCGCTACGGGGTTAGGAGCCGGTCTGCACTCTGCAAACGCTGCCAGCCCGGCAAATCTGCGCTCAGATCCACATCCTGCCACTTCGGGTGATACGCGGGGTCGAGCAGTGTCTCGAAACCCGCGAAAAAACGCTCGACAAAGCGTCTCAATTTGACCTCGCGCTCATGCCCGGGCGCCCAGTTGTAGGCAGCCAGAACTTCGGCCACACCGATCCCCTCGATGGTCTCGCCGGCATCGACGAGATTGGGGTAGGTGTCGGCGCCGAGAACTATCGGTACATAGGCGCCACGCACGTCCTGTGAAGGGATCTCCAGAAGGTGAAGCGACTCGTTGGCGCCAATCTTCTCGAAGAGGTCGACCGGCTTGCCCTCAACCATGACCATTGCGTCGATCGCCCCGTCACGAAGGCGCTGGAGCGCTGTCTGGTGAGGCAGCGTGACGACGTCGACATCAAGCCCAAGTTCATCAAAGATGATGTTGGCCGTCAAATAAGTGCCACCGTCACTCGGGCCGAAATTGACGCGGCGCCCCTGAAGATCGCCGACACTGGCAACCGTCGTGCTGGCGAGAAGATGCACCTCTTCATTGTAGAGCTTCGCGATATAGCGGATCTTGTCGTCAATGCCCGGAATGAGATCGTTCTTGCGATAGAAATCGAGGACGTCGGACTGCACGATGGCGATATCGATGCCGCGCAACAGCATCAGGTCTTCGATGTCGCGCACCGAACCTTTACCGACGATCGCGAGAACGCGCACGTCATAGGCCTCGTCGAAAGCATTGGCGAGATCGGCTGCGATCCGAAGATCCGTCCCACCAAGGGCGCCCGACATGATCCCGACCGTGCCCATGTTGACTGTTGCCCTTTGACCGCTGAGGTCTTCTGCGCCAGCGTCGGCATTGCCAAAAGCCACAATCAAAAAGAGAAAAATGCTAGATACCACTAAACTAAAAGCGTTCACGATAAATCTCCGAATAGACGACGCTCAGAGAGTGTAGCCAAGTTGGCTAATCTAAGCAAAGATTTCGAATAAGATTGCTGGAAAATCGAATATATACATCGTTATCGTCCAATCGACTCCAGTCTTCTTTTCGCAATGAGACAAAATCTGGAGCCAATTGATTATCAAGTTTGTTCTCCCTTACATGCTCCGCATGTCTCTTGGCATTCCAGAGAAACTTTGCCGAAGCGCTGCACAGCAGCTCGGAACCGTTTTTCATCATCGCGCCGCTCGTCTCGTTGATGCGAACCCTTGAAGAGCTTCATTGGAAATTTGGGGGGGCGATGGCAACCAGAACGGTCCGGGGCGCTGTCTAACGATTTTACCAGCGCAACCGGGAACTCTATAGCGACCCAATCATTGATAGACACAGACGCTGTGGCGGTGGCCTCTGAGCCTAACGATGAAGGTTGCACCATCATGACAGATAATACGCAAAAAGAAATTCGCCGGGCCTTTCGCCATGTCGTGAACATGGCGCCGAGAGAATTGGAAGAGTGGCTGCAAACAGACGAGAGCCAATCGGTTGGCTGGACCCGCGAAGGCGAAGACGAAGCCATAGGGCACAAGTCAGGTCGCCGCATTGTCGAGCTGAAGCGAAAGACGATCGACGAGCTTTCGGGCGACGACTATGCCCACATGCAAAAGGTGGTGGGCTATGTGAAACGACACATCGAGCAACGGCCGGATGGTGACGTCGTCGACACGCGCTGGCGCTATTCTCTCATGAACTGGGGCCATGACCCGCTGAAGGACGGCTGATGATAAAGAGCGACCGCCACAGGGTCTCGATCATGCTGTTGATGGTCTCCGGTAGCGCTCGCCTCTAGACCACAGATACTTCCAACGCAGCAAAGAAAAGACGGCGATCGCAGATCGCCGTCGTATCCCAGGCCTTGGACTAGGCCGTTCAACCAGGAGATGCTTCATGGTCAAATGCGCTCTTATCGCCGGCGGCGCCGGGTTTCTCGGGTCTCATCTCTGCGAACGATTATTGTTGGAGGGGCAAACAGTTGTTTGCCTCGATGATCTCTCCACGGGGAGGCATAGCAACATTGCCCATCTGGAGCGTCTTCCTGGGTTTACCTTTGTCGAGGCGGACATTCGTGAGCCTCTGAAAGGCTCTTTTGATCGATTGGACTACCTCTATAATCTCGCTTGTCCGGCAAGTCCGATCCACTATCAGGCGGATCCGGTCAAGACGACGCTGACCAGCGTAATCGGCGCCTTCTCGGTGCTCGAACTTGCCCGGCGGACCGGTGCTCGCGCCCTGCAGGCTTCAACCTCCGAGATCTATGGCGATCCGGAGGTCAGCCCGCAAAACGAGCTCTATTGGGGCCGGGTCAACCCAACGGGGCCGCGAGCCTGCTATGATGAAGGCAAGCGCTGCGCAGAGTCGCTATTCTTTGACTACCACCGCCATCACGGTGTCGATATTAGAGTGGCGCGTATTTTCAACACTTACGGTCCCCGCATGCGCCCCGATGACGGCCGCGTGGTATCCAACTTTCTTGTCCAAGCGTTGAGCGGTCAGCCGATAACAATTTACGGCGACGGTTTGCAGACGCGGTCTTTTTGTTATGTCGACGATCTGGTCGACGGGTTGTTTCGGCTCATGATGAGCGAGCAGCGGATTGCCGCTCCGATCAACTTAGGAAATCCGCAAGAGATGACCGTGCTGGAACTCGCAATGAAAATACAGGCCTTGACCGGCAACAAACTCAAGCATGATCATCACCCCTTTCCGCAGGACGATCCGTTGCTTCGACGGCCGGACATCAGCGCAGCTCGCCACCTCCTGGATTGGGATCCCAAAGTTTCCCTCGATCAGGGGCTGAGACGAACGATGCACTCCTTTCTGGAAGAGCTTAATCCGACGGCGTGGCAAGAAGCTGGCGCAGTCTGGACTGTTGTACCGAAGACTGTCGGGAGTTGATCGATCGTCTCACTGTAGTTCGAAGAGGATACCAGGAAGCAGCGTTCGTGCGTACTTCCGGAAGATCCAGGGTCTGCGCTGACGACGTGTTGAGATGTTCGAAGCCTGCACGTTCGGCGCTTTAACCCCTGTCGGCGATGCGATTCTCCGACGATCGTGGACGAACCTGCGGCAACACACCACATGGGACAGGCTTTGCCACCGCGCGCCTGTGCAATATCAACTGATTGAAAATTGAACGCTCGACGCGCAACACATTGATGACTCAAAGTGCCGGGGAAGCGAGAAATGTCCGAGAGCATTGATATAACGACTTAATTGCCGTCCGATCACGCCAGAGGCTTGGGGTTCAAGCCCTGTCGCTCGCGCCAGCATTCTTCTAAAATTCGTTCTGTTGACCATCGCGTCACGCGCGTATTTCGCACTGCACCAAACTAGGCTTGCGTGTGTAGTCAAGTGAGTGCTACCAAGGCGCACAATGAGCTTGGTTAGGCAGTGCAACGATCTATGTCATAGGCACGTACCTGCTTATCCGTAAATGTTGACCAAATTGCAGAGACCGAGAACGCATGAGCGCTTTGCTTCTCAACTATCTGCCAATCCTGATCTTTCTTGCTATTGCCCTTGGCTTAGCAGGGTTGATATTGTTGGCATCCTACATCATCGCCCGGCAACGGCCCGATACCGAGAAGCTGTCGGCTTATGAGTGCGGGTTCGAGCCTTTTGAGGACAGCCGCGGGCGTTTCGACGTGCGCTTTTATCTTGTCGCTATTCTCTTCATCATTTTCGATCTTGAAGTCGCCTTCCTGTTTCCCTGGGCGGTGTCGCTCGGCAATATCGGCGTGTTCGGCTTCTGGTCGATGATGATCTTCCTCGGCGTGCTGACCATCGGCTTCATCTACGAATGGAAAAAAGGAGCGCTCGAATGGGAATAACCGGCGGGGCCGGCTCCTTGGCAAGGAGCCAATCGACCAAGCCGGCGTCCGGCGACGCTCGCCACGGCGACGACGCTCGTCTGTTCGAGCGGGTCAATCAGGGGCTGGAGGACAAGGGCTTTTTCGTGACGTCGGCCGAGCGCCTGGTTGGCTGGGCGCGCTCAGGCTCGATGTGGCCGATGACCTTTGGTCTTGCCTGCTGCGCGGTCGAGATGATGCATGCGGCTGCCAGCCGCTACGATCTGGACCGTTTGGGCCTGGTGTTCCGCCCGAGCCCAAGACAATCCGATGTGATGATTGTTGCCGGAACACTCTGCAACAAGATGGCGCCGGCCTTGCGCAAGGTCTACGACCAGATGGCGGAGCCCCGCTATGTGATCTCCATGGGCTCCTGCGCCAATGGCGGCGGCTATTATCACTATTCCTACTCGGTCGTCCGCGGCTGCGATCGCATCGTGCCGGTCGATATCTACGTGCCCGGCTGTCCACCGACCGCCGAAGCCTTGGTCTACGGCATCATGCTGCTGCAGCGGAAGATCCAGCGCACCGGGACGCTTGAGCGGTGACTTTTGAATCCAGTTATCAAAGCGCCAGGTGATCCATCATGGCCGTACCCACCCTTGCCGAGCGCGAAGAGAGCCTGAACGAGCTCAAGGATGAGATTCTGGCAGAAGTCGGCGATGTCTCTATGGAGGCGGTTGTCGTTCGCGGCGAGCTGACGCTCACCACCCAGGCGTCGTCGATCATCAAGGTGCTGACCCTGCTGCGCGATCACACCAACTGCCTGTTCAAGATGCTGGTGGATGTTTGCGGTGTCGATTATCCCGAGCGCGAGCAGCGTTTCGAGGTCGTTTATCACCTGCTCTCGGTGAAGCACAACCAGCGTATCAGGGTGAAGGTCAAAACCGACGAGGCGACGCCGGTGCCGTCGGTGGTTGGCCTGTTTCGCTCGGCGCTTTGGTTTGAGCGCGAGGCATGGGATCTCTATGGCATCTACTTCTCTGACCACCCGGACCTGAGACGCATCCTCACCGACTACGGCTTTGATGGTCACCCGCTTAGGAAGGACTTTCCGCAGACGGGCTATGTCGAAGTCCGTTATGATGATGAGCAAAAGCGGGTTGTGTATGAACCGGTAGCGCTCCGTCAAGATTGGCGAAGCTTCGATTTCCTGAGCCCTTGGGAAGGTGCTGATCTGTTGCCTGGCGATGAGAAAGCCCAAAAGAACCCGAACTGAGCCTTGATGCCCAAAACTTTGCCAAACCGGACCTAAGCAAAACCCCATGCCAGAAGTCGATCTTCAGACCTACACGATCAATTTCGGCCCGCAGCATCCAGCGGCCCACGGCGTTTTGCGCCTGGTTCTCGAGCTCGATGGCGAAATTGTCGAGCGCGCCGATCCCCATATCGGGCTGCTGCATCGCGGCACCGAGAAGCTGATCGAATATCGCCCCTATGTGCATAGTATCGGCTATTTCGATCGGCTGGATTACGTCTCGATGATGTGCCAGGAGCACGCTTACGTACTGGCGATCGAGCAGCTTCTCGGTATCGAGGTGCCGGAACGGGCGAAATATATCAGGGTGATGTTTTCCGAGCTCACCCGCATCATGAATCATATCCTGAACATCACCACCATGGCGCTCGATATCGGCGCTATGACACCGCTGCTCTGGGGCTTCGAGGAGCGGGAAAAGCTGATGGAGTTCTATGAACGCGTCTCGGGTGCGCGCATGCATGCCAACTATTTCAGGCCTGGAGGCGTGTCGCGAGAAATGCCGGCAGGTCTCACCGACGACATTGGCGCCTGGTGCGAGACCTTTCCCAAGGTGATGGACGATATCGAGCGGCTCTTGAACGACAACCGCATCTTTCGTCAGCGCACCGTCGAGATTGGTGTGGTCAGCGCCGAGGAAGCGCTCGATCTCGGTTTTACCGGGCCGATGCTGCGTGCCAGCGGGATCGCCTGGGACCTCAGAAAGAGCCAGCCGTACGAAGTCTATGAGCGGATGGACTTCGACATACCGGTCGGCAAGAACGGTGACTGTTTCGATCGTTATCTGATCCGCATGGCGGAGATGCGCGAAAGCCTGAAGATCATCAAGCAGTGCCTGAAAGAAATGCCCGAGGGGCCGATCAAGCTGCAGGATCAAAAGATCACACCGCCCAAGCGCGGTGAGCTCAAGCGCTCGATGGAAGCGCTGATCCATCACTTCAAGCTTTACACCGAAGGATTCCATGTGCCGGCGGGCGAAACCTACGCTGCCGTCGAAGCGCCCAAGGGCGAGTTCGGCGTGTATCTCGTCTCGGACGGCACCAACCGACCGTATAGGTGCAAGATCAGAGCACCGGGTTTTGCCCACCTGGCGGCCCTCGATCCGGTCGTCAAAGGTCACATGCTCCCCGACGTTCCGGCGATCATCGGGGCGATGGATATCGTCTTCGGGGAGATCGACCGATGAAAGGCGACGCCTTCACGTTTACTAAGGAGAATCTGGCGGAGGCGGAGAAGATCGTCGCACGCTACCCGGAAGGACGGCAGGCCAGCGCGGTGCTGCCGCTTCTGGCGATGGCGCAAAAGCAGGCCGGCGGCTGGCTGCCCACCGACGTGATGAACTACGTCGCCGATTATCTTGGCATGCCCTATATCCGGGTCTACGAGGTCGCGTCGTTCTACGACATGTACAACACCGTCCCGGTGGGGCGGGTTCAGGTCCGGGTGTGTACCACCACGCCTTGCTGGCTCTGCGGTTCGGACGATGTGGTCAAGGCGTGCAAGGACGAGCTTGGCGTTGATATCGGTCAATCCACCGAGGACGGCAAGTTCTTCCTTCGCGAGTTCGAATGCCTGGGTGCCTGCGCCAACGCGCCGATCCTCTGGGTCGACGACGACTTCTACGAAGATCTGGACTACGACGCCACCAAGGCGATCCTTGAGGACCTGAAGGCCGGCAAGAAACCGAAGCCCGGCTCGGCCCGAGCCCGCCAGGGCTCCATGCCGATCGAAGGGCGCACCACGCTCACCTCAGTGGCGAAAGAGGGGGGAGACGACTGATGCTAAGTGACAAGGATCGGATCTTCACCAACCTCTATGGCGATCAGCCCTTCGGCCTGAAAGCGGCGCAAAAGCGCGGTGACTGGGACGGCACCAAGGATCTGATCCTGAAGGGCCGGGAGACGCTGGTCGACGAGATCAAGGCCTCAGGCCTGCGTGGGCGCGGCGGCGCTGGTTTTCCGACCGGGCTGAAATGGTCCTTCATGCCCAAGCAGAGCGACGGCCGTCCGGTTTATCTCGTGGTCAATGCCGATGAGAGCGAGCCCGGCACCTGCAAGGACCGGGAGATCATGCGTCACGATCCGCACAAGCTGGTCGAAGGCTGCCTGATCGCCGGCGTCGCCATGGGCTGCACCGCCGGCTACATCTATATCCGCGGCGAGTTCATCTACGAGGCGGCGTGCCTGCAGACCGCAATCGATGAAGCTTACGAGGCGGGTTTCCTCGGCAAGAACGCCTGTGGCTCCGGCTATGATTACGAGCTTTATCTGCATCGTGGCGCGGGCGCCTATATCTGCGGCGAAGAGACAGCACTCCTTGAAAGCCTGGAGGGCAAGAAGGGCCAGCCCAGGATGAAGCCGCCGTTTCCGGCAGCCGTGGGGCTCTACGGCCGGCCGAGCACGGTCAACAATGTCGAGACGATCGCGGTGACGCCGACCATTCTTCGCCGCGGTGGTGCCTGGTTCGCAAGTTTCGGCCGCCCGAAGAACGAGGGCACCAAGATCTATTGCATCAGCGGCCATGTGAACCAGCCCTGCACGGTAGAAGATGCCATGGGCATCCCGCTGAAGGAGCTGATCGAGAAGCATGCGGGCGGCGTGCGTGGTGGCTGGGATAACCTCCTTGGCATCATCCCCGGAGGTTCCTCGGTGCCGGTCATCCCGCGGGATGTTTGCGACGATGTGCTGATGGATTTCGATGCGTTGCGCGAGGTGCAGAGCGGGCTCGGCACGGCCGGTGTCATTGTCATGGATAAATCCACCGATATCGTCAGAGCGATCGCCAGGCTTTCCAAATTCTACATGCATGAAAGCTGCGGCCAGTGCACGCCATGCCGCGAGGGCACGGGCTGGCTCTACCGCATGCTGACACGGCTTGGCGAAGGAAAGGGCGAGCTGAAGGAGCTCGATCTCTTGCAGGATGTCACCAAGGAAATCGAGGGGCATACCATCTGCGCGCTTGGTGATGCGGCGGCCTGGCCGGTCCAGGGACTGCTCCGGCATTTTCGTCCGGAGCTGGAGCGACGTATCACCGAATATCAAAATGCCCAGAGGGCCGCTTGAGCATGAGCGATATGATCAAACTCACCGTCGACGGCATAGAGGTCGAGGTCCTTAAGGGATCCACCGTCTTGCAAGCCTGCGAAGCGGCAGGGCAAGAGATCCCGGTTTTTTGCTTTCATCCCCGGCTCGATATCGCGGGAAACTGCCGTATGTGCCTGGTGGAAATGGAAAAATCGCCAAAGCCCATCGCGTCATGCGCGATGCCGGCTGGCGACGGCATGGTGATCAGGACCGGCACCGAAATGGTGCACAAGGCGCGCAAGGGCGTGCTCGAGATGCTGTTGATCAACCATCCGCTCGATTGTCCGATCTGCGATCAGGGCGGCGAGTGCGATCTCCAGGATCTCACGCTGTTTTACGGGCCGGATCATTCGCGCTTCAAGGAGAACAAGCGCGCGGTCGAGGATAAACATCTGGGGCCATTGATCTCGACCCATATGACCCGCTGCATCCACTGCACCCGCTGCATCCGCTTTGCCAATGAGATCGCCGGTGTCGAGGAGATGGGTGCGACCGGGCGCGGCGAACATATGGAGGTCGGCACCTGGGTCGAAAAAGCGGTCATGTCCGAACTCTCCGGCAACATGATCGATATCTGTCCGGTGGGCGCGCTGAATTCCAAGCCTTACGAATACCGCGCGCGCTCCTGGGAGCTGCGTAAGACCGAATCGATCGATGTGCTCGATGCGGTCGGCTGCAACATCCGGGTCGATGCCCGCGGACGCGAGGTCCTGCGCGTGGTGCCGCGTCTCAATGAGGACATCAACGAGGAATGGATCTCCGACAAGACCCGCTTTGCCTATGACGGCCTGAAGAAACGCCGCCTCGACGTGCCGATGGTGAAGCGCGATGGCAGAGTTGCAGCCCACGAACTGGCGTGCCGCGTTCGAGGCGATCGCAGACAAGGTGGAAGGGCTGGACGGGCAAAAAATCGGGGCGATTGTCGGTGATCTCGCTGATTGCGAGGCCATGGTTGCCCTGAAGGACCTGATGGCGGCCCTCGGCTCGCCCAACCTCGACTGCTCGCCAGGACGGTTCCAAGCTCACCGACAAGCCGCGCTGCAGCTACCTCTTCAACACCACCATCGCCGGCATTGAAGATGCCGATTTCTGCCTCCTCATCGGCTCGAACCCGCGGTTCGAGGCGTCACTTGTTAACGCCAGGTTGCGGAAACGGCAGCGCATGGGTGGGTTTACCGTGGCGCGGGTGGGGACGCCGGCGGACTTGACCTATCCGGTGATCGATCTTGGGGCGGGGGCGCAGACGCTGTCCGAGATCGCCGATGGCAGCCATAAGATTGCCGACAGCGCTCGAAAAAGCCGAACGGCCGATGCTGATTCTGGGGCAAGGCGCCTTGAGCCGTTCCGACGGCAACGCCGTCCTCGCCGCGGTGCGGGACATCGTCAATCGTTACGGATTTGTGAAAGAAGGCGACGTCGACGACGCGGCCACGCCGTCGTGGAACGGGTTCAACGTTTTGCACACCGCTGCGAGCCGTGTCGGTGCGCTTGATCTCGGTCTGGTGCCGGGCAAGGGCGGCAAGGACGTGGCAGCGATGATCAAGGCGGCCGGCAAGGGGGAGCTCGAGGTTCTCTATCTGCTCGGTGCCGATGAGATCGATGTCGACGGGTTGGGCGATGCCTTCGTGATCTATCAGGGCCACCACGGCGATCGGGCTGCACCCCGCGCCGATGTCATTCTTCCGGGGGCCGCCTTTACCGAGAAGAACGCCACTTATGTGAATACCGAGGGTCGGCCGCAGCGGGCGAAGCTCGCCGTGTTCCCGCCGGGCGAGGCCAAGGAGGATTGGAAGATCGTCCGGGCGCTCTCCGAGGCCGTCGGTCACAAGCTGCCGCTCGACACCCTCGACCAGGTACGTGCGAGAATGGTTGAGATCGCGCCGGTTTTGGCCGAGCCTGATGTCATTCAGCCCGCGCCCTGGCAGGGCGTTGGGCGGGCGGGCAAGTTGCTGACGTCGCCTTTTACCTCGCCGACCCTGGATTTCTATCGGACCGATCCGATCAGCCGAGCATCGGCGGTCATGGCGGAATGCAGCGCCTTGCACGCATCAAGCGAGGAGGCGACGGGCACCCATGGCTGAGTTTTGGAGCGGTTATCTCTGGCCGACGATCTGGATCGTCATGCAGATCCTTTTGATCATGGTGCCGCTGATGCTGTCGGTCGCCTATCTGACGCTCGCCGAGCGTAAGGTCATCGCGGCGATGCAGCTTCGCCAGGGGCCTATGGTGGTGGGGCCTATGGGACTCCTTCAGCCGATCGCCGATGCGGTCAAGCTGTTGATGAAGGAAACCGTGGTGCCGACCGGCGCCAACAAGGTGGTGTTCATCCTGGCCCCGATCATCACCTTCACGCTCGCCATGATCGGCTGGGCGGTGATCCCATTCGGTGAGGGCCTGGTGATTGCCGACATCAACGTCGGTATTCTGTACCTGTTCGCCATTTCGTCCCTCGGCGTCTACGGTATCCTGATGGCCGGCTGGGCAAGCAATTCGCGCTACGCCTTTTTAGGCGCATTGCGCTCGGCGGCGCAGATGGTGTCCTACGAGATCGCGATCGGCCTGATCATCATCAACGTGCTGATTACGGTGGGGTCGCTGAACCTTTCCGATATCGTGCGCGCCCAGGAGACCTGGTGGTTCTTCATCCCTCATTTTCCGATGTTCATGATCTTCATCGCCTCGATCCTGGCCGAGACCAACCGCCACCCCTTTGACCTTCCGGAGGCCGAGGCGGAGCTGGTCGCCGGCTACAATGTCGAATATTCGTCCATGGGCTTTGCGCTCTTTTTCCTTGGCGAATATGCCAACATGATCCTGATGAGCGCGATCGCCTCGATTCTGTTCCTGGGCGGCTGGCTGCCGCCGATCGATATCGCGCCCTTGACCTGGATCCCGGGGCCGGTCTGGCTGATCCTCAAGATCTGCTTCATCCTGTTCATCTTCATCTGGGCGCGCGCGACCCTGCCGCGCTATCGTTATGACCAGCTGATGCGGCTCGGCTGGAAGGTTTTCCTGCCGTTGTCTCTGCTCTGGGTCGTTTTGACCTCGGGCTTCCTGGTCGCCTTCGACATGCTGCCGAAATGAATGAGGGAGACAATCGATGACATTCTTCGACCGCGCCGCCCGCATCCTTCTCTGGCAGGAACTGGTATCCGGTTTCGCGCTGACCTTCAAGTACATGTTCAAGAAAAGCGTGACGCTGAACTATCCCTATGAGAAAGGCCCACTCAGCCCGCGCTTTCGCGGCGAACATGCGCTTCGCCGTTATCCTTCCGGGCGAAGAGCGCTGCATTGCCTGCAAGCTTTGCGAGGCGATTTGTCCGGCGCAGGCGATCACCATCGAGAGCGAGCCGAGAGGCGACGGCACCCGGCGCACCACACGCTACGACATCGACATGGTGAAATGCATCTATTGCGGCATGTGCGAGGAAAGCTGCCCGGTGGATGCCATCGTCGAGGGGCCGAACTTCGAGTTCGCCACCGAAACCCGCGCCGAGCTTTTCTACAACAAGGAAAAATTGCTCGCGAACGGCGATCGGTGGGAAAAGGAGATCGCCGCCAATCTTGCGGCCGATGCTCCTTACCGCTAAACCCTGAAGCACAAACTACATCGAGCCGACTGTTGTGCGTGGCAAGACCGCGCCTTTGAGGAAGAGATGATCGTTCAACAGCTCGTGTTCTATCTGTTCTCGTTCGTCGCGATTGCATCCGCGGTGATGGTCATCTCGGCCAGAAACCCGGTGCATTCCGTGCTGTTCCTGATCCTCGCCTTCTTCAATGCAGCAGGTCTCTTCGTGCTGATCGGCGCCGAGTTCCTGGCGATGGTTCTGGTGGTCGTCTATGTCGGCGCGGTCGCTGTGCTGTTCATCTTCGTGGTGATGATGCTGGACATCAATTTCGTCCGCATGCGCGAGGGGTTTCTGCAGTATCTGCCGGTTGGTCTGTTGATCGGCGGTATCCTCTGCGTCGAGTTGGTGTTCGTCGTCGGCGGCTGGGTGCTTGCCCCGATCACCGCCAATCTCGAACAGCCGGCGCCGCTTGCAGGTGAGCAACACCGAGGCTCTGGGCGATCTTCTCTACACCGAATATTTTTACCTGTTTCAGGCTGCAGGACTGATCCTGCTGGTGGCGATCATCGGGGCGATTACGCTGACCCTTCGCCACCGCCCGGGTGTCAGGCGGCAGGACATCGGCGAGCAGGTCCACCGTTCCGCGAAGGACGCAATCGAGCTTAAAAAAATCCAGCCGGGGAGTGGTGCCTGATGGAGATGGCGGTCCCGCTTGCTCATTACCTGACGGTAGCAGCCATCCTGTTCACGCTCGGTATCTTCGGGATTTTCCTGAACCGGAAGAACGTGATCATCATCTTGATGTCAATCGAGCTGATGCTGCTGGCGATCAACCTGAACTTCGTCGCCTTCTCCGCCTATCTAGGGGATCTTTCGGGCCAGGTCTTCGCCATGTTCGTCCTCACCGTGGCGGCGGCGGAAGCGGCCATCGGCCTTGCCATCCTCGTCGTTTATTTCCGCAATCGCGGCAGTATCGAGGTTGACGACATCAACCTCATGAAGGGCTGATCCATGACCGCAGCCGGCATCGTTTTCTTTCCGCTTCTCGGCGCGATCATCGCAGGCTTCTTCGGCCGCTTCATCGGCGATCGGGCCGCGCAGTTGGTGACCTGCGCCGGCATGGTGCTGTCCGCGATCTGCGCCTGGATCGTCCTGTTCGGCGTCGTCGGCACCGAGGGCTACAAGGTCGATATCCTGACCTGGATCCATGTCGGCACCTTCGAGGTGGACTGGACCCTTCGGATCGATCCGCTGTCCGGCATCATGATGTTCGTGGTGTCGACGGTCTCGACCCTGATCCACATCTATTCGATCGGCTACATGTCCCACGACCCGCATGTGCCGCGGTTCATGGCGTATCTTGTCGCTCTTTACCTTCTTCATGCTGGCATTGGTCACCGCCGACAATTTCCTGCAGCTGTTCTTCGGCTGGGAAGGGGTGGGCCTGGTGTCCTATCTGCTGATTGGGTTCTGGTACACCAAGCCTTCCGCCTGCGCCGCTGCCATCAAGGCATTTTTGGTCAATCGCGTCGGCGATGTCGGCTTTGCCCTTGGTATAGGCGGCGTCTATCTGCTGTTCGATTCGATCGAATTCGATGTGGTGTTCAGCCGTGCCTCGGAATTCGCCGAGCACCATCTTTTGATCTTCGGCGGCGAGTTCCACGCACTGACCGTGATCTGCCTCCTTCTCTTTATCGGTGCCATGGGCAAATCCGCCCAGCTCGGCCTGCACACCTGGCTGCCCGATGCGATGGAGGGACCTACTCCGGTCTCAGCCCTGATCCATGCGGCGACCATGGTGACGGCGGGTGTCTTTCTGGTGGCGCGCTGTTCGCCGCTGTTCGAGCTGTCGACGACGGCGCTCGGCTTTCGTCACCTTTATCGGCGCAAGCACCGCGTTTTTCGCGGCGACCATCGGCATGGTGCAGAACGACATCAAGCGGGTCATCGCCTATTCCACCTGTTCCCAGCTCGGCTACATGTTCTTCGCCTGCGGCCTCGGCGCCTATTCCGCCGGCATCTTTCATCTCTATGCGCACGCCTTCTTCAAAGCCTTACTCTTCCTCGGCGCCGGCTCGGTGATCCATGCCATGTCGAACGAGCAGGACATGCGCAACATGGGAGGAATATGGCGGAAGATTCCGATCACCTACGCCATGATGTGGATCGGTTCATTGGCCCTTGCCGGCATCCCGATCTTCGCCGGCTTTTTCTCCAAGGATCTGATCATTGAGGCGGCTTATGCCTCTAACAGCGCTTTGGCAGGCTATGCCTTCTGGATGAGCATCATCGCCGCCGAACTCACGGCCTTCTATTCCTGGCGACTGATCTACATGACCTTCCATGGCGAGCCGCGCGCTTCTGCGGAGGTCATGTCCCACGTGCATGAGAGCCCGCCGGTGATGACCGTGCCGCTCATCCTGCTGGCGGTCGGCGCCGTGTTCGCCGGCATCGTCGGCCTGCCGATGGTCGATCCCTCACTCGCGTTCTGGGGGGGCTCGATTGTCTCGCTGCATGAGCAGAATATTCTGGAAGAGGCGCATCACGTGCCTCTGCTGATCAAGGTCCTGCCGGTGTTCGTCGGCCTGCTCGGCATCGCCATGGCCTATGTCATGTACATGCAGCGCCCCGATTTGCCGGGCATGCTGGCATCCAAGTTTGCCGCCACCTATCGGTTTCTCTTGAACAAATGGTACATCGACGAGCTTTACGACTTCCTGTTCGTGCGGCCGGCCAAGCGTCTGGGCCACAACCTTTGGCAATCCGGTGATGTTGGCATCATCGATCAGTTCGGGCCGAATGGTGTCGCGGCGGCGGCGCTTAGTGTCGCCCGTCGTGCCATGATGCTGCAAACCGGCTTTGTCTACCACTACGCGTTCGCCATGCTGATCGGGGTCGCTGCCCTGGTCACCTGGTATTTGTTCAGGCTCTAGGGGAGCGGATAATGAGTGATTGGCCGCTGCTCTCTTTGGTGATTTTTCTTCCCCTTGCCGGGGCCGGTTTTATCTTGATGATCCGAGGCGAGCCGGAGGTGGTGAACCAGAACGCCAAAGCCGTGGCGCTTTGGACGGCAGCGATCACCTTCCTTCTCTCCTTGATGATCTGGGGCAATTTCGATAGCTCCCGCTCTGATTTTCAGCTGGTGGAGCGAGTGGAGTGGCTGGTTGGTCTCAACATCAACTATCATGTCGGCGTTGATGGGATTTCTCTGTTTCTCATCCTCTTGAGCACGGTGACCACGCTGGTCTGTATCGGGGTTTCGTGGGAGTCGGTGCAGCATCGGGTCAAGGAATACATGGTCGCCTTCCTGGTGATGGAGACCTTCATGGTCGGCGTGTTCTGCGCGCTCGATTTCGTGCTGTTTTATCTGTTCTTCGAAGGCATCCTCATCCCGATGTTTCTGATCATCGGGATCTGGGGCGGGCCGCGCCGGGTCTATTCGGCCTTCAAGTTTTTCCTCTACACATTGCTGGGATCGGTCTTGTTCCTGGTGGCTATCCTGGTGATGTATCTCCAGGAAGGCACCACCGACATCCCGGCGCTGATGACCGCGACGTTCGATCCGGCGCTGCAGAAATGGCTCTGGCTCGCGATGTTCGCGTCTTTTGCGGTAAAAGTGCCGATGTGGCCGTTCCACACCTGGCTGCCGGATGCCCATGTCGAGGCACCGACGGCAGGATCGGTGGTCCTGGCGGGGGTACTGCTGAAGCTCGGCGGTTATGGATTTCTCCGTTTCTCGCTGCCGATGTTGCCCGAGGCAACCGCCTATTTCACGCCGCTGATCTACACGCTGTCGATCGTTGCCGTGGTCTACACCTCGCTGGTTGCCTTGATGCAGACCGACATGAAGAAGCTGATCGCCTATAGCTCGGTCGCCCATATGGGGATCGTCACCATCGGCATCTTCACGCTTAATCCACTGGGTATCCAGGGCAGCATCATTCAGATGCTGAGCCATGGGCTGGTGTCGGCCGCGCTGTTCATGTGCGTCGGTGTGGTCTATGACCGGCTGCACAGCCGGGACATCGATTATTATGGCGGTCTGGTCCAGCGCATGCCGGCATATGCCGTGGTGTTCATGTTGTTCATGCTGGCGTCGGTCGGGCTGCCTGGGACGTCTGGGTTTGTCGGCGAAATTCTAGTGCTGATCGGTGTCTTCCAGGTGAACCAGTGGGTGGCGCTGTTTGCCGCAAGCGGCATGGTGCTGGGGGCGGCTTACATGCTCTGGCTCTATCGCCGCGTGATCTTCGGCGACCTCACCAAGGAACATCTGTCTGATGATCAAGGACCTTCGGCCCGCACGAGGTCGCCTGTTTTGCGCCTCTGGTGCTCCTGGTACTGCTGATGGGGATCTATCCCGCGCTATTCCTCGATCCGATGGCGGCGTCTGTCGATCACCTCCTGAACCAGGCGGCCTTGCCGCCAACAGAATTGGCGGTGCGTTGATATGCTGGATATCGCGATGTTTGATCTCGCCCCCGCCATCACGGAGATTTTTTTGATCTGCGTCGCGATGGCGTTGCTGATGGTCGGTGCTTTTCGCGACGAGGAGCAGGATACTCAACGCTTCGTTTCTTCGCTCGCGATCATGGCGCTTGTGGTTGCCTTTTTCATGGTCTGGATGGGTGACAAGGAAACGGCAATCACTTTCGGCGGTCTCTTTATCACCGACGGCTTTTCCGCGTTCTTGAAAGGGCTTGTCCTGATCGGGGTGGCGGTTTGCCTGGTCATGACACCAAGCTTTCTCGAGCGCGAAGGGGTGAATCGGTTCGAATACACCGTTCTCGCTTTGTTCGCGACAGTCGGCATGCTGATGATGATCTCGGCCAACAGCCTGATCTCGCTCTACCTTGCGCTGGAGTTGCAGAGCCTGCCGCTTTATGTGATGACCGCCTTTCACCGGGATAAGCTTCGGGCGAGTGAGGCAGGTCTCAAATATTTCGTTCTGGGCGCGCTTGCCTCAGGCCTGCTGCTGTATGGCTGTTCCATGGTGTACGGGTTTGCCGGCACATTGTCTTTTCCCGGCCTCGCCTCGGCTCTGACGCCTGAGATTGCGGGTGAAGGCACGATCAGCGCCGGCGTGATCATCGGTCTGGTGTTCATTGCCGCCGGTCTCGCCTTCAAGCTGGCTGCCGTGCCCTTCCATATGTGGACGCCGGATGTTTACGAAGGGGCGCCGACGCCGGTCACAGCGTTTCTCGCAGCAGCGCCTAAGATCGCGGCGATGGGCTTGACGATCCGCGTTTTTTATCAGCCCTTCGGGGACTGGGTCAGTCAGTGGCAGCAGATCATCGTCTTTATTTCGATCGCCTCCATGCTGCTCGGTGCTTTTGCTGCGATCGGGCAGAGCAACATCAAGCGCCTTTTGGCCTATAGCGGCATCGGCCATATCGGCTTTGCCCTCGTCGGCCTTGCAGCTGGCACCGAAAAAGGCGTTTACAGCGTTCTGGTTTATCTTGCGATCTATCTGGTCATGACGCTTGGTGTCTTTGCTTGTGTCCTGGTGATGCGCCGAAACGGGGCGCCGGTCGAGCAGATCAGTGATCTTTCCGGCCTTGCCCGCCAGCAGCCGCTGTTTGCCGCCGCGATCGCGATCTTCATGTTCTCGCTGGCCGGCATCCCGCCGCTCGCAGGCTTTTTCGGCAAGCTTTACGTGTTCATGGCGGCGGTTGATGCGGATTTGGTGCCGCTGGCGATCATCGGCGTGCTGTCGAGTGTGGTCGGCGCCTACTACTATCTTCGTATCATAAAGGTAATGTATTTCGACGAGGCAATGGAGCCGCTGGACCGCTCAATGGGGCGGGAGTTCTCGATTATCGTCGGTATTGCGGCGATCTTCAATCTTGCCTTTTGCCTGAACCCCAGTCTTCTGCTGGGCCATGCCGAGCGCGCTGCCCTCGCTTTGTTCTCGTGACATCGTCCTGTCTGACCTTGACGCCGGATGTCCCGCTGAACCGGCTACCGAACGGTATCACGCTTCACCATGTCGAATGCCTCGGCAGCACCAATGACGAGGCCTCCAGAATGGCAAAGGCCGGTGCTCCGTCCGGCACGGTTGTCATGGCCGACCAACAGCTTCATGGTCGCGGGCGCCTTGGAAGGCACTGGGTTTCGCCGGTTGGCAATTTCTACGCCTCGATCATTCTAAGACCGGATTGCACGCTTAACGCCAGCGCCGGCCTGTCGCTCCTGACCAGTGTTGCCCTTGGCGAGGCGCTCGCCGACCTTGGTCCCGATAATCTGGATCTGGCCCTTAAATGGCCGAATGATATTTTGATCAATCGTGCGAAGGTGGCAGGCATCCTGTTGGAGAACGTGGGGGATCATCGGGGCCGTGTGGCTTTCGTAGTCATCGGAACCGGCGTTAATCTTCGGTCAGCGCCCGAAAACGCTGCTTATCCCGTGACTTGTCTCGATGCCGCCGGCTTCAGGGAGCTAACGCCGCTCGATCTGCTCATCGCCTATACTGTCAGGCTTGAAATCTGGCTTGACCGTTGGCAGCGGGACGGGTTTGCTAAGGTGAGGAGTGCATGGCGCGATAAGGCGTTCGGGCTTGGCAGTGCTGTTCGCCTTCGCCTGGAACAAGAGGAGATCGATGGCGTGTTTGTCGATCTGACCGAAGGAGGAGGCCTTCTGATCGAAGAGGCCAATGGCCGTTGCGCGAGGTTGTCGCCGGCGACGTCGTTTATCCGGACCGCTGACCTATCGTGGCCGACAATCTCTTGCTCGCCGTCGATGTCGGCAATACCAACACGGTGTTTGCGGTCTATCACGACAAGAACCCGCTCGGCCAATGGCGCATTTCAACCATCCGGGATCGCACCGGTGATGAATATGCGGCGGCGCTGACCCAACTCATGACCCTGGATGGCATTGAGTACCGGGACGTCGGGGACGTCGTCATCTCGTCGGTCGTGCCCCAGGCGCTGCCGGCACTTAAAGGCATGTGCAGCCATGTGTTCGATTGCATGCCGAAGATCGTTGGCGAGAACCTTGTGGTCACGGTCGAGATCGCGATCGACAACCCGCGCGAGGTCGGCGCTGATCGCCTGGTGAATGCGGTCGCCGCCCATAGCCGCTATGGCGGACCGCTGATTGTCGTCGATTTCGGCACCGCAACCACTTTCGATGTGGTCGATGGTGATGGTAGATATTGCGGCGGCGTGATCGCGACCGGGATCAATCTGTCGCTCGAGGCCTTGCATCAGCGCCGCCGCCAAGCTGCCGCGGGTGGCGGTTGAGCGGCCTGAGCGGGTGATCGGCGGCTCGACCGTGACGGCGATGCAGTCCGGCGTCTATTGGGGGTATGTCAGCATGATCGAGGGCATGGTCCAGAGAATACGGGCGGAGTTCGGCGCCGAGATGACGGTGGTGGCGACCGGCGGGTTGGGGGGCTTGTTCACGGATGCGACCGATCAGATCGAGCACTATGACAGGGATTTGACCATGGCCGGGCTGGTCGAGCTGTTTTATGCCGGGCGGACTTTACAGTCGAATGACTGAGAACGGGGAGTTAATGGATCAGGAGTTGTTGTTTGTGCCGCTTGGCGGCGCTGGGGAAATCGGCCTCAATCTCAACTTGTATGGGTTGAACGATCAATGGATGATGGTCGATCTCGGCATCAGTTTTGCTGATGAGGCGCTACCCGGTGCCGAAATCGTCCTGCCGGAGCCCGGTTTTATCGAAGCCCGCAGCGACGATCTGAAAGGGCTGGTCCTGACCCATGCACACGAGGATCATTTCGGTGCGGTGCCGCATCTCTGGAGCCGGCTGCGCTGCCCGATCTATTGCACGGCGTTCACCGCGAACGTCCTGCGGCGGAAGCTCGAGGAATCTGATCTTCGCCCGAGCGAGGTGCCGATCCATGTGAAGGACCCGGGCGAGCGGTTCAAGATCGGGCCGTTCGACTGCAGCCTGATCCACATGACCCACTCGATCCCCGAAGCCAACGCGCTGGCCATCCGCACCCCGCTGGGCAATGTGCTGCATACCGGGGACTGGAAGCTGGATCCGGCGCCCTTGCTCGGCGAGACCACTGGCATCGACGACCTGGTGGCGTTCGGCAATGAGGGTGTCCTTGCTATGGTGGCGGACAGCACCAATGTGCTCACACCCGGCACTTCCGGCTCGGAAGCCGCGGTTCGCGACAGCCTGACCGAGTTGGTAGCCAAGCTGCCGAACCGGGTGGTCATCACCACCTTCGCCTCCAATGTAGCGAGGCTGGAAACGGCGATTAAGGTCGGTGCTGCCGCCGGGCGCCAAGTGTGTGCCGTCGGTCGTTCGATGAGGCGCATGCTGCAAGTGGCGGGTGAACTCGGTTACATGAAGGATCTGCCCCCGCTGGTCGACGAAAAGACCGCGGCCAAGCTGCCGAGGCACGAAGTGCTTTGGGCGGCGACCGGTTGCCAGGGCGAGGCGAGGGCAGCGATGGCTAGAATTGCCTACGGCCAGCATCCGAGCGTGAAACTGGAAGCCGGCGACACGGTGATTTTTTCCTCGAAGATCATCCCGGGCAATGAGCGCACGCTTTATAATCTGCATAACTCGCTGGTCGGCGACGGTATCGAGGTGATCACCGAGGAAGACCATTTCGTCCACGTCACCGGCCATCCCTGCCGGGATGAGATCGAGCAGATGTATCGCTGGATCAAGCCCAAAATCGCGGTGCCGGTCCATGGCGAAGCGCGCCATCTGCACGAGCATGCAGCCTTTGCCCGGCAGCTTGGGATCGCTGAAGCCATGGATATCCGTAATGGAGACATGGTGCGGCTGGCGCCGGGGCCGGCTGCGATCATCGGCGAGGCGCCGACTGGCAGGCTGGTTCTGGAAAATGATGAGCTGATCGAGGCAGGCGACGATCTTTATCGCACCAGGCGTCGGTTGAGTTCCCATGGCACGATCATGGTCGGTGTGGTGCTTGATCAGGCGGGCAGCCTTTTAGCGACGCCACAGCTCTCCGCGTTCGGGGCCGTGGATCTCGAGCGCGACGTCGGGCTGGCCGATCGTGTGCGCGCCGATATCGAAGACGCGATCGAGGATCTGGACGATGCCGATGCGGCCGATGATGAGCGGGTGCGTGATACGGCGCGTGCTGCCGTTCGCCGATCGTTCAGCCTCATCCGCCACCGCCGCCCTATTATCGAGGTGCAGATCACCCGTCTGGACCCCCGCGCTTTGGACGGACTGCTTGGCCAGGAAGCCGCATCATGAGGGCGAGGTTGAGGCCATGATCGGACGTCTGAACCATGTCGCGATCGCTGTCCCGGATCTGGATAAGGCGGTTGCCCAATACCGGGACGTTTTGGGGGCAGAGGTTTCAGCGCCCGAGGATCAGCCGGATCACGGTGTGACCACGGTCTTCATCGAGTTGCCCAATACCAAGATCGAACTGCTTTATCCCTTGGGTGACGCCTCGCCGATTGCGGCCTTTCTGGAAAAACATCGGGAAGGCGGCATGCATCATCTTTGCTATGAAGTCGACGATATCATTCAGGCCCGCGATCGGTTGATCAAGGGAGGAGCGCGGGTTTTGGGCGATGGCGAGCCGAAGATCGGTGCCCACGGCAAGCCTGTCTTGTTCCTCCATCCCAAGGACTTCAGCGGCACGCTGGTGGAACTGGAGCAGGCCTAGACGACGTCATGGACATTTTTACTTCTGCCCTGACCTTTGTGATTGTCTGGTGGCTCGTGCTGTTCATGGTGCTTCCGTTCGGTGCTGCTCCTCCCGACGATATTCAGCCCGGAAACGCCAAAAGTGCGCCCGCCAAGCCACGGATGCTGATCAAGCTCTTGATCACAACGGTCATGGCCGCCTTTTTGACCGCGGCTGTCATTTGGTTCCTGCAAAGTGGTCTCATCGAGGTGAGGCCGGCATAGCAGCAGTCGGCATCTCGGCATCGATTTAGAGAAATCCCTTATGAGTTGAAAACGATCTCCATGGCACAGCAGAGTCGCATGGTGTAACCAAATTATCTTAAGTTATTGAAAAATAAATAAAATACCATTTATTCCCGCAGTTTGTTCAAGTCAGTGACGGCGTTGCATCCGTGGCGCGGCTGAGACGGCGGTTTCTCATGAGCTGCTGCGTAAAATATTTGAACACTCCGTGCGACATGGCATGTAAAAAAAACCGACATATGATGATAAATATCAGCAAATCAGCCAATATTTTCTTGAAGTTATTAAACAAATACAAGAAAAAGAAATACGAATAAAATTTGATGAAAAATTATATTCAATGAAGTTGTAAAAATAATGCATCGATTACTTGTTTTATGGTTATTTTTCTCTTGCCAATGTGAAACTACCGCGGCATATTGGGGGAGTGTTCATGGGATGTTTCCCCTGTGACACCCGACTTGAGGCGTTTCCTCCCTACCTTAGCCGCGTCAGTTCGCTGACGCGGCTACTTTTTTTATGTTTTGATACGAAAAAGAGACAGAAAATCATATGGTTAGGTGGGTTTCTCGCCAGAGGACGGCATGGCGTGCATGGGCGTCGACCCTGAGGCTACGGAACAGGGCTTTTGACGATCCCATCCAGTTTTATCAACCATAAAGGCATAGTCTTCGCTGCGATCGGGTTAAACGCCCGGAGGTGATCGCCCGATCTTGATGCGGCGATCCAGACGGCGATGTCGATAACGGCAAAGGCCCGATTGTCAGATCTGGTCGATGCTCCTAGATTGGCGCCTCTTTCCCAAGTCCTTTTTGGCCATGTTTACACCCTGGGCCCCGACATCATGCGCTTATCACGTTGCTTCCTGCCTCTTCTGAAGGAAACGCCTTCGGAAGCTCAGATCGTCTCCCACCAGCTCATGCTGCGCGCTGCCATGATCCGGCAGAGCTCGGCAGGGATCTACAGCTGGCTGCCGCTTGGCCTCAAGGTCTTGCGCAAGGTCGAGCAGATCGTGCGCGAGGAGATGGATGCCGCCGGTTGCCAGGAAGTCCTGATGCCGTCGATCCAGCCGGCGGAGCTTTGGCAGGAGAGTGGCCGTTTCAATGCCTATGGTCGGGAGATGCTGAGAATTCGAGATCGCCACGACCGCCAGATGCTCTACGGTCCCACCCATGAGGAGGTGATTACCGACATCTTCCGGCGCAGCATCAAGAGCTACAAGGACCTGCCGCAAAACCTCTATCAGATCCAATGGAAGTTCCGGGACGAGGTCCGCCCGCGCTTCGGCGTGATGCGCGGGCGCGAATTCCTGATGAAGGACAACTACTCCTTCGATCTCGACCGGGACGGTGCGATCCGATCCTACAACAATATGTTTCTTGCCTATCTCAAGACCTTCAAGCGCATGGGGCTGACCGCAATCCCGATGCGTGCGGAGACCGGTCCGATCGGCGGCGATCTCAGCCACGAATTTCAGATCCTGGCCGAAACCGGAGAGAGTGCCGCTTATTACGATGCGGCGTTCGAGGATATCGATTTTCTATCGGACGATCTCGATATCGATCATCTGATGTCGCTCTATGCCGCGACCGACGATCAGCACGATCCTGCCGCTTGTCCGGTGCCGGCGGACCGTCTTCGCTCTGGGCGTGGGATCGAGGTGGGGCACATCTTCTTCTTCGGCACCACATACTCGGACAAGATGAGTGCGAAGGTGATGGGGCCGGACGGCGAGGAGGTCGCGGTCCAGATGGGCAGCTACGGTATCGGCGTCTCGCGTCTGGTCGGCGCCTTGATCGAAGCCTTTCACGATGATGCCGGCATCATCTGGCCGGAAGCGGTCGCCCCTTACGATCTGGCACTGATCAATCTTCGCCCGGGCGATGACGCTTGCGACAGGGTGGTGGCGGACCTTGAGACGAAGCTGGGGCGTGCCGGTCGAGACGTTCTCGTCGACGACCGCGACGATCGCCCCGGCGCCAAGTTCGCGGCGATGGATCTGATTGGTCTGCCATGGCAGGCGGTGGTCGGGCCGCGCGGTTTGAAGAATGGCGTCGTAGAGCTCAAGAACCGTGCGACCGGCGAGAAGGCCGAGCTTTCGCCGGACGCCTTGCTGCAACGGTTTGCCGGCTGATGTTCGGAGCGGTCGAACGCTGGGTGGCAGGACGCTATCTCCGCCCGAGGCGCGAGGAAGGCTTTATCTCGGTCATCGCCCTTTTTTCCCTGCTTGGGATCATGCTGGGGGTGGGGACCTTGATCGTCGTGCTCGCCGTGATGAGCGGCTATCGCGCCGAGATCATGGGCGTGCTCCAAGGCGTCGGCGGTCACTTCGTGGTGCGCGCCGGGCCGCAAGGCATCACGGACTTTGACGGGCTGACCGCAAGGCTGCGTTCGCTCGATGGCATCGAGAGTGTTACGCCGATGGTCGAAGGCCAGGTGATGGCCACGGCGAATGGCGTCGCCTCGGGGGCCGTGGTGCGTGGTATTCGTCAACAGGATCTGCAAGCTCAGAAGCTGCTGCCGAAGAGTATCGTTGCCGGCAGCATCGAGGCGATCAGCGACAAGCGCATCGCCCTTGGCACGCGCATGGCGCTACGCATGGGCGTGGGCATCGGCGATAAGGTCACGCTGATCTCACCTCAGGGCAATGCCACCGCTTTCGGTACGGTGCCGCGCATGAAGGCCTATGAAATCGGCGCCCTGTTCGAAGTCGGCATGTACGAATACGACAACAGCTTCATCTTGATGCCGATGGCGGACGCGCAGGTCTATTTTCAGCTCGAGGACAAGGCAAGCCTGGTGGAGATCATGGTCGATCACCCCGATAGCGTGCCCGGCTATCGGGACGAGATCGGGCCCTTGGTCGACAGTGTCGGCAGCCTGGTCGACTGGCAGCAGATGAACAATCAGTTCTTCAATGCGCTGAAGGTTGAGCGCAATGTGCTGTTCCTGATCCTAAGTCTGATCATCATGGTGGCCGCCTTCAACATCATTTCCGGCATGATCATGCTGGTGAAGGAGAAGGGCAGGGACATTGCGATTCTGCGCACTGTGGGGGCGACCCGCGGCACGATCATGCGCATTTTCTTCATGAGCGGTGCTGCGATCGGGGTTACGGGCACGCTTCTCGGCTTCATTCTCGGCATTCTGTTCGCCGAGAACATTGAAACGATTCAAGGCTGGATCGAGACCATCACCGGCAATGAACTGTTTGCGGCCGAGGTTTATTTTCTGAGCAATCTGCCGACGCGTATCGAGACGGGAGATGTGCTGAGCGTGGTTGCCATGGGGCTGGTGCTTTCCTTGCTGGCCACCCTTTACCCTGCCTGGCGTGCCGCCAATCTCGATCCTGTCGAAGCCCTGCGCTATGAATGACGATCTCGATATCAACGCTTTTGGAAACGAGAACATGTCTACAAGCCCGGCAACAGCCGAGCACCGGGCTCGTCCTGACGTGGCGCCCGCGATCGCCGCCCTTCGCCTGGTCGGCGTCCATCGCCGCTTTCATCAGGGCGAAATCACCCTGGATGTCCTGCGCGGGGTCGATCTCGATCTGCCGGCCGGTGAAGTTCGGGCCTTGGTCGGGCCATCGGGGGCGGGCAAATCGACCTTGCTGCAGATCGCGGGCCTGCTGGAGCATCCGGACAGCGGCGACGTGGTGCTGGTCGGCGAAAGCTGTGCCAGGCTCTCCGATGGGGCGCGTACGCGTATCCGCCGGGAGAAGCTCGGCTTCGTCTATCAGTTTCATCATCTCCTGCCTGAGTTCAACGCGCTCGAAAATGTGGTGCTGCCGCAGATGCTGGCCGGCAAGAGCCGGGCTGAGTCGGTCGATCGGGCCCATGGCCTGCTGACGGCACTTGGCGTAGGCGAGCGCACCAGCCATCGCCCGGCGAGGCTCAGCGGCGGCGAGCAGCAGCGCGTTGCGATTGCGCGCGCTATGGCGAACGGCCCAGCCGTGATGCTGGCGGATGAGCCCACCGGCAACCTCGATGAGGAGACGGCCGATGTCGTCTTCAACACGCTGATGAAAACCATCCGGGAAGAGGGCAGTTCACTCCTGGTGGCGACCCACAATCTCGTTCTTGCCCGGCGAACCGACGGCATCGCCCGGCTGCATAACGGCATCATCGAATGGGACTGAGCCGAGGCGGCTCCGTCCCGTTTTTCGGTTGAATGATGATCACATGGCTCTATGCTGGATGAGCTGGTGGACGACATTGGCGCTGATCAGTTCGCCTGGGTCCGGATACCACATCCTGTCATGGGGTGTTGCGAAGATCCGGGCCAACAGGTCAGGGGCGATGCCCTGAGATTGATAGAACGCCCGGTCTTTTTCCTGTTCGTCAACAATATTGATGAGAGGATGGATCGCTTTCAGACGATATTGATGAAAGCCGAGGCGCCCTTGCTCGCCGAGATAGCGCATTGATCCTGCGATGAACGCCGTCGTGCAGGCTGATTGGCATGTGTGGTAGACATAAGTCGCCAATCGGTGCTCGCCGATGAGCCTGGCGACACCGCGCGCTTCATAGATCCGCCCGCCATCGCTGTTGAGAACGATGCCGCGAACCTCGGGCTCGCGTGCCAGGAGTGTTTCAAGGTCGCGGGTGAGACCGATGTCGAACTCGCCATCGATCCGGATCAGGCCCTGACCCTCGATCAATTCGGTTTTGTAGCCCGGAATGCGGGCTTCAACATCGAAGTTCGCCCTTTCCAGTACCGTTTTTTGCGGGGTGGCAAGGAGGCTTTGCAGCGTGCTCGTCATGGTCATCAATCCGGCAATCAGGCTCACCACGATGGCTCCTTGGGCGGCGGTGATGATGACGGAGTCGCTGCTCCCTTTCAGATGCTGATTGCAGGCACGTAACAGACCGATCACCTGCCAGGGATAAATCAGCATATGGCCGATGATCAGATAGGCGACCGCTGCAGCGAATGATAACCAGGAACGGTCCGGAGCTGATGGCCGGATGAAGGGTTCGATCAGGTTGATCGCCGTGCAAAGCAGGGCGAAATTGACCCAAAAAGACCAGGCTAGCGGCTGACGCCCGGCCCAGTGCGATCGCAGGTAGCCTATCGACAAGCGGGTATCCTCGCTTTTGGTGCCGAAGGTTTGACTGTGCACGGAATGAATGATCGGAGCAATGCTGGCAGGAAGAAGGCCCGTCAATTGCCGACCCACCACCTGCATCGGCTAAGTCGGGCCATCCGTCGCCGTCATGACCCTGGTCCGCCATTTTCGGACAGTAATCGCCGAATGACCGGGAAATAGTGGTCGCCGTCGCCGGCCTCAATCGCTCGTTCGAAGATCTCTTTGAGGTTGGCGGCACCGCTGGCAAGCACGCCGTTCTCCTCAGCCATCGAGAGTGCGTAAGACAAATCCTTCAGCGCATAGCGCACGGAAAACGCTCTCTCGGGATAAGCCGCCGGCAACAGGCTGTTCATGCCGTGATTTCGCAGGGCAAAGCTGTCGCCCGAGCTTTTGGACATGGTCTCCAGAAGGATGGTCCCGTCGACGCCGGCGCTTTCCCCGATCGATAGGGCTTCCGCGAGCGCCAGAACCGTCTGAAAC
Source organism: uncultured Alphaproteobacteria bacterium (assembly GCA_963787265.1). Classification (GTDB taxonomy): domain Bacteria; phylum Pseudomonadota; class Alphaproteobacteria; order Geminicoccales; family Geminicoccaceae; genus JANQPX01. The sequence goes on from CAWBCX010000032.1 coordinate 67,020, forward strand.
AGCACCATATTGTTCATGATCTTGACCACCTGACCGGCACCGATCGCGCCGCAATGAACGATGTCGCTGCCCATCGTTGCCAGAATGGGCTTTATCTTGTCGAATAGGGCTGGTTTGGCACCGACCATGATCGCGAGCGTGCCGTCGGCCGCCGCCTGTCGTGTGCGGGCAATCGGAGCATCGGCAACCTCGATACATCGTGTCGAAGCTTTGGTTGAGATCTCGCGCATCAAGGATGGTTCGGAGGTCGACATGTCGATCAGGATTTTCCCCGCGGATAGATGTTCCAGCAGCGCGCCTTGGCCAAGCACTAGATCCCTGACCACGGCGCCGCCTGGCAGGCAGGTGATGACGACATCTGAAGCTGCGGCAAGATCGGCCACCGTTCTTGCCGTTTTTGCGCCGTGATGCTCGATGCGGGCCAAAGGCTCGGCGTTGAGATCGAAGGCCTGTACCGACCAGGAACCTTTGGTCGTAAGGTTACGGCACATGGGTTCGCCCATTACCCCGAGACCGATGAAGCCGATGGTCTCGCAGACCCGATCCGTCATGATGTTTCCCTTGATGCCATGCAACCAGGCCTTGAGAATGCCCCTATCTATGAAACGATAGCCGATAGGGTATTGGCAAGCTCATCATGGAAAATCTGATCATCTTGACGGAGGTTCCATGACGATCAACGACAAACCGCTGATACTCGATCTGGTCGAGTGGGTTGCCAAGACGCCTAAACTCTGTGTTGAGGTCATGGGTGCCTGGCGCACGTCGTGCCCGAGGCTACAAGTCCGGGAAGATGCCGTCGACCATGGACTCATGAAGCACTAGGCGAGCCTATGCTGTGGTCACACCATTAAACCGCCGTCAGCCCACCATCGACCGCGATGGCCTGACCGGTCATGAAGCTGTTTTCATCGGTGCAAAGCCAGAGCATCGCCGGAACGATCTCGGCCGGTGAAGCGACCCGGCGCATGGGGACACGGGTGGTGATGCGCTTGTAGGATTCGACACGATCGGGGGCGATAGCGTCGGCCATGTCGTTGAACAGCGGCGTATCGGCGAAGGATGGACAAAGCGCGTTCACCCGGACGCCGAAGCGGGCATATTCGTCGGCGGCTGAGCGGGTAAGCCCGATCACGGCGTGTTTGGAGGCGGCGTAGGCCGAGAGCATGCCGGCTCCAACGAGCCCCGCAGCCGATGCCACATTCAAAACAACCCCGCGGCCGGCGGCCGCCAAGATGGGGAGTTGGTGCTTCATGCCGAGAAACACGCCGCCGGCATTCACACGTGTGACGTGCTCGAATTCTTCGAAGGTTAGCTCAGGTAGGCGGGCGAGGCGGTGACCGATGCCGGCATTGTTGATGGCGATGTCGAGACCGCCGAAGTGCTCGATCGCCGCGTCGACCAGCGCTTTGGCATCGGCCTCGACGGCGACGTCGGTACGTTTGGTGACCACATCTGCCCCTGATGCCAACGGGATCATCGCGGCCTCGTCGAGCCCTTCCTCATTGATATCACCCAACGCGAGGTTCGCCCCCTCCGAAGCAAAGCGTGCGGCCGCCAGCCGCCCAAACCCACTGGCGGCGCCAGTGATCAGCACGCTTTTTCCTTGAAAGCGCATCAACCGGCCTCATCCAGAAGGGCGATGGCGCGTTTGGCGTAGACCGGGACGAAGCGGCCCATGCGCATGGCACCTTCTGGATCGGAGGCATTGCCATCGATGCCGCGCTTCATCACCCCCTGGACGATCGCAGCCATGCGGAAAAAGCTGAAGGCCATGCAGAAGGTCATGTCGGGAAGCTCGCTCCAGCCCATGCGCTCGGCATAGCGTTCGACGTATGCCTCTTCGCTTGGAATGCCGAAGGCGGCGCGATCGACGCCTTCCAGGCCGCGGCCATCTTCGCCGACCGGCATCCGCCATTGCATGCACTGATAGCCGAGATCGGCGAGCGGATGGCCGAGCGTGGAGAGTTCCCAATCCAGCACCGCGACTACCCTTGGTAAGCTCGGATGGATCAGAAGATTATCGATCCGGTAGTCGCCATGCACGAGGCCGCTTTTGCCGTCATCCTTCGGGATGTTGGCCTCCAGCCAGGCGATCAGGGTGTCCATCGCCTTGATCGGCTCGATCTCGCTCGCTCGGTATTGCTTGGTCCAGCGGCTGATCTGGCGTTCGAAATAATTGCCGGGCCGGCCAAAGTCGGCGAGGCCGACGACCTCGACATCGACCGAGTGGAGTGCTGCGAGCACCCGGTTCATGTCGTCGTAGATAAGCTTTCGCGCGTTGTTGTTCATTTCCGACAGGCGCGGATCCAGAAAGTTGCGACCAACAACGCGCTCCATCACGAAAAAGGCGGAACCGATGATCGCTTCGTCCTCGCAGAGGTGGAAGGTCTTTGGCACAGGCACGCCGCTGTCCTGAAGGGCGGTCATCACCCGATATTCGCGATCGACGGCGTGGGCGGATTTCAAGAGTTCCCCTGGCGGTTTTCGGCGCAGCACATAGTCGCCGCTCGGCGTGGTCAGAACAAAGGTGGGGTTGGACTGGCCGATAGGGGTCTTCTCATAAGAGATTGGCCCCTCAAAGTTTTTGAGATGCTTGGAGAGATAGGTCTCGACCACCTCAACATTCAAAGCCGCCGCCGCATGCCCCATCATGATCCCCTAGTGCTCGGACTCAATTAAAAAATTCAGTTGAATGCGCACTATCTCTTTGGTCTTGCATCAACTTTTCCAAACATAACTGATCGTTATGTTTGGGTCGATGCACGAGATCTTTACAAGTCACGCCCGGGGGCGCCGCCTCACAAGGTCACTTCGTTGGTGTAACGTTTGAGTTCGGTTTGCGCTACCACCCGGCGATGGACGGCGTCCGGGCCGTCGTATCGGGCGCGGAGCAGTTAAAAGCCTCGGCAGCGATCCGGCACCAGCCCATTTCCTCGGCAAGATACGCATAGTCGACGGTGGTGAGGCCCTTGCCCTTGCCGCTGCCGGTCAGCCAGAGGTTCCAATGTCTTCGCGCCTTCGCCTTGGTTTTCAAGCCTTCCATGATCTCGATCTGGCGTGACGTGAGCTTGAAGCGATCACCTGCCTTGCCGATCTCATCGTGATACTCGGCTTCAAGCGGCATGATCTCATCCCGGATCATCTGCCGCACCGCGGCATGGGTTGGTTTGACGCGACCGCTTAAACCGAGATCCATTTTTCTACTCCTTTGCGCCCACGAAATAATGTCTGGTGAGCCATGTCGCAGCGACGGCGGGCTTTTCCCAACCTTCGATGTCGATGTCGACGTCATAGATGGAGGTGACCTCGCCCGGCTTCTGCTCGTCAAGTCCAGCCAGACGAAAGCGTCCGCGTATCCTGGTGCCGGCCGGAACCGGCGAAAGAAACCGGATCCTGTCGAAGCCGTAATTGACGCCGATCGCGGTGCCATCGATCGTGGGCAGTGCGTCATAGGCCATGGCTGAGAGGAGCGAGAGCGTCAAAAAACCATGGGCGATGGTGCCGCCAAAAGATGTTTCGGCATCGGCGCGGACGGGATCGGTGTGAATGAATTGATGATCGTGCGTGAGGTCGGCGAAACCGTTGATCATCGATTGATCAACCGTGATCCAGGCAGAAAGGCCGATCTCCGCGCCGACTTTTTGTCGAAATGCCCCCAGGCTGATCGGCGGTCTTGTTCGATCGGTCGGTGACATTCGGCCTCCCTTGGCGCTGATTTCAATCGTTGTGGTCATTATGCTAGCTGGGCATAGTTGGATGGCGATCGTCAACAACATGCGCAAGATCGTTCAAAGTGCAGAGCAGAAGGGAAGGTGATTGATGTCCTATCTCGACGAAATCTTCGGCGTTGCCGGCAAAACGGCCCTGGTGACCGGTGGCGCCACCGGGATCGGACGAATGATTGCGACCGCCTTGGTTCAGGGCGGCGCGCATGTGATGATCGTATCCCGAAAAGGGGATGCCTGCCGGGCGACGGCGGAAGAACTCAACGCCATGGACGCGCCGGGCGATGCCGAAGGTTTTGCGGGCGATGTCGGTTCCGAAGAGACGATCGCCGCCCTGGTGGACCAGGTGCGTTCCAGAACCGAAAAGGTCCATATCCTGGTCAACAATGCCGGTTTGACCTGGGGCAAGGAGCTGGAAAAATTTCCCCACAAGGCTTGGCAGCTGGTGATGAACGTCAACGTCGCCGGCCTCTTCACGCTGACGCGCGACCTTCTTCCACTGCTTGATGCCGCGGCAAGCCCGGATGATCCGGCCAGGATCATCAATCTCGGCTCGGTGATGGGCACGAGCCCGATCGGCGCCGGTGCCTATTCCTACGCAGCTTCCAAGGCTGCGGTCCACCACCTGACCCGGATCATGGCGTCCGAGTTCTCACCCCGACACATCACGGCAAACGCCTTTGCTCCAGGTCCCTTCCTCAGCAACATGACCGCCTTTGCGCTCGCCGATGAAGAGCGCGCCGGCGACATCGCCAAGTCCATTCCGATGGGTCGCCTCGGATCGCCGGAGGATATCGCCGGCGCTACCCTCTTCCTCTGCGGCCGCGGCGGCGCTTATACCACCGGGACCATCATTCCCCTTGATGGCGGTATGGCCAGCGATGCACCAAAGACGCTGTTCGGCGATTGATTTACGGGTTGGTAGAGAGAGCTTAACGTTCCGTTAACCAAGTCCTGGTAGGACGTTGGCAGGACCTAGACCTCCAACCAGTCCTGACGGATGCGATCGTTGCTGCGGAGTGCTGCCGGCGTGCCTTCGAACATCATCTGGCCGTGTCCCATGACGTAAACCCGGTTGGCGATCGCGAGCGCGATGGTGAGCTTTTGTTCGACCAGGAGGATGGAGACGCCACGCTTTGCGACCTCGCCCAAGAGATTGGCAACCCGTGTTATTATTTGCGGGGCGAGGCCTTCTGTTGGTTCATCCACCATGATCAGATCGGGATCGCCCATCAATGACCGGCACATGGTCAGCATCTGCTGCTCGCCGCCGGAAAGCGAACCACCCAGCACGTCCGCCCGTTCTTTCAGATTGGGAAAGAGCTGGAACATGTCCTCGATATCCCACCGGCCGTCGGGCTTGGCCTTTTTCATGCCGAGGATGAGATTTTGGCGTACCGTCAATGTCGGAAAGATATCACGGTTTTCAGGGACGTAGCCGATGCCCAGATGGGCAATCTGGTGGGATTTTAGGCCGGTGATTTCCTTGTCTTTAAACCGGATCGAGCCGGTCGGCGGTACCTCGCCCATCACCGCTTTGCAGGTGGTGGAACGGCCAACGCCGTTTCGGCCAAGAAGGCTCACGATCTCGCCTTTGCCGACATGAAAGCTAACGCCCTGGAGGATATGGCTTTTGCCATAATAGGCGTGAAGGTTGGTGACGTCGAGCATGGCTGCCGACATCACTCCTCCACCGCCTGGCCGAGATAGGCGCTTTGCACCGCAGGGTTGGTGCGAATCTTTTCCGGGATGTCGGAGGCGATGATTTCGCCGTAGACCAGGACGGAAATCCGATCCGCAAGATCGAACACCACGCTCATATCATGCTCGACCATGACAAGTGTTTTCCCTTCAGTCACCCGGCGAATGAGCGCCACCATCTCAGCCGTTTCGGCGTGGGACATGCCGGCGGTCGGCTCGTCGAGCATGATCACATCGGCACCGCTCGCCACGGTAATCGCAATCTCCAGTGCGCGCTGCTCGGCGTAAGTGAGGATACCGGCTGGGATGTTCTGGCGGGCGCCGAGACCGATGTCCGCGAGCACAGCGTTGGTGCGTTCGTTCAGATCGGTCTCGCGATCGACCAGATGCCAAAATGAGTAGCGATATCCCTTTGTCCAAAGGAGCGCACAGCGCACATTCTCAAATACCGACAGCCGCGGGAAGATATTCGTCACCTGAAAGGAACGGCTGAGCCCCAGCCGGTTGATCTCATAGGGAGCAAGGCCGGTAATGTCCGCACCATGCAGGCTGATGCGGCCTTCGGTGACGCTGTACTTACCGCTGATCAGGTGAAACAGCGTCGATTTGCCAGCGCCGTTAGGGCCAATGATCGCGTGCCGTTCACCAGCGGCAATCTCCAGATCGACGCCGCGGATAATCTCGGTCAGCCCGAAATCTTTCGTGACCTTGGAGAGCTGAAGCACCGGCGTCATGATCTTACCTCAGCCGTGTTCGCCTTCTCCCAAGCCTCACGCAGCTCCGGCAGGCGGCGTCTGAGGCCCATGATGCCAACCATCAGCGATGCCAAAGCGATCAACCAAGGCCATACAGAAGCAAGCGCAATCTCATACCCAAAAACCTCCCAAATCGCTGTGGCCGTGCCGCTGGCGTTGAGGTGGTGGGCCATTTCGAGGAGGGCGATGATGCCTATGAGCAAGGCGAGGAGCGGCGTCAGGGCCTTGGCGTAGGGAACCATCAAACGTCGAAGATGCCCGGCCCGATAGGCTGGGCCATGCATCATCACCAGACCGGTAAGTCCCGCCGGCAGGTACATCACCGTCAGCAAGAACAATATGCCGAGATAGAGCCGCCAGATCTCGGTGTGGTTGCTGAGTACGGTCTGCAGCAGGGTCAGCAGGATGGCTCCGACGATCGGCCCGATGAAATAGCCTATGCCGCCGACATAGGCCATCAGCAGCACCCAGCCGGAAGTTGCCAGGTTCAGGTTCTCCTCGGTCAGGATTTCGTAATTGATGGCAAAAAGGCCGCCGGCGATGCCGGCGAAAAACCCAGATGCGCAAAAGGAGATGAAGCGCACATAGCGCTGACTGTAGCCGAGAAATTCGGCACGTTCCTCATTGTCGCGCACGGCATTGGCCATGCGTCCGGCGGGCGTGCGCGAGAAAAGATACATGAGGATGATGGCGATGAACACGATGACCGCCGTCAGAAAATAAACCTCGATCTCGGTGATGAACTCGTAACCAAAGACCTTGGGTCCCATGGTTCTATCGCCCGAAATCCCTTCCTCGCCGCCGAAAAACACCACGAAGATGATCGAGCAGGCGGCGATCAGCTCGCCGATGCCAAGGGAGATCATGGCGAAGACGGTGCCGGCGCGCCTGGTCGAGAAGCTGCCGATGATGACCGCGAAGACAAGGCCGAAGAGACCGGCCAGCAACGGCAAAAATGGCAAGGGGATCGGCCAGCCGTCATAATCGACGGCGTTCATGATGTGAACCGCGAAGAACCCGCCGAGACCGAAATAAACGGCATGGCCGAACGACAGCATGCCGCCCTGGCCGAGCAGCATGTTGTAGCTGAGCGCAAAAAGGATCGAGATCCCCATCTGGTTCATGATGGTGACCGCAACTGGCGAGGAGAACAGCAGCGGAAGGACGAGAAGAAGCAAGCCGAAGCACGCCCAGATGACCAGATGACGAACCGCGCCCAGGCGGTTTAGGTTCAGTGACTGATTGACCTCGTCGGTCATCATGTCTCGCGCTTGCCCATCAGGCCGGTTGGCCTGAAGATCAGGATCAGTACGAGGAGGAGGTAGGGGAGGATAGGGGCGATCTGCGGGAGGCGGAGGGTCCAGAAATCGCGCAGCATGTGATCAGCGTCGAAGGCGATGCCGAAGAGTCCCAAAAAATCGCTGATCGAAACGTCGATGGCGATGGCGAAGGTTTGCAGCCAGCCGATCAGGAGGGAAGCGACCAAGGCACCACTGAGCGAGCCGAGCCCCCCGACCACGATCACCACGAAAACGATCGAGCCCAAAACGAACGCCATCCCAGGGAACGTCCCGAGAGCAGGTCCCGCTATAACCCCAGCAAGGCCTGCCAGGCTCGAGCCGACGCCGAACACGCCCATGAAGATCAGCGGCACGTTATGACCGAGATTGGCCACGGTGTGGGGATGGGTGATCGCGGCCTGGATGATCAGCCCGATCCGGGTTCGAGTCAGCACCGTAAACAGGCCGATGAAAATCCCGACGGCGACCAGGATCATGAAGGCTTTGTAGGCCGGAAAATTTTGGCCGAATAGCGTGAACAGCGGAAATTGCAGGATCTCCGGTTCGTGATAATCCTTGGTCGCTCGCCCCCAGACGAACTGCACGATCTCCTCGATCAAAAAGGCAAGCCCGAAAGTAAATATCAACTCGGCCACATGCCCGTAGCGATGGACATGACGAAGTCCGTAACGCTCCACCAGCGCTCCTACCAGACCTACCAGGACTGGCGCGACGAGAAGGCCGGTCCAGAATCCCAAATAGCCGGAGATGGTGTAGGCGAAGTAGGCGCCCAGCATGTAGAAGCTGGCATGGGCGAAGTTCAAGACGCCCATCATGCTGAAGATCAGCGTCAGCCCGCTAGACAGCATGAACAGCAGCAGGCCGGTGACGAGGCCGTTCAACAGCGAGAAGATCACGAGCTCAACCATGCAGGGGGCCGCTGCTTGCCTTTCTTGAAGCGATCATGCCTTGCTTGGCCGGGGATCAGCTCTCGGGGCGATCCATCTTGCAGGTGGTCGGGCTGTCCTTTCCGGCCATTTCGATGGTTTGCTCGGCCAGGAGGCCATAGCCGGAATTGTCGGCATCCACTTCGATGCCGTCCTTGGTGTGCACCGAAATATGGATGTCCTGGATCATCTGATGATCTTCCGGGCGCATATAGAGCTTGCCACCGAGAGGGCTGTCATGCTCCATGCCTTCAAGGGCAAAAGCAACCTTGACCGGGTCGGTCTCGCCGGCCTTTTCGATCGCATCGGCCAGGATCTCAACCGTCGAGAAGATCCGGGGCTGGTTGATCTCGTTGTCGGGGTACTTTTCCTTGAAATCCCTGAAGAGTTCGAGGAAGCGGGGATCGGGCGGGTTCTGCCGGCCCTCATGCACGAGGCGGATGATGCCCTCGCCCTTCTCACCGAAGGTCGCGGTGATGCCGTCCCAGGCCGCATAGTAAGTGTAGATCGGCGCATCGACGCCCGCATCGATGATCGCCTTGCCGAGGCCGACCATATCAGCCCCCCAATTGCCGGTGATCACGGCATCGGCGCCGGAGGCTTTGATCTTGGTGGCGTAGGGTGTGAAGTCCTTGACCTTGCCGATCGGGTGCAGCTCGTTGCCGGCGATCTCGATGTCGGGGCGCTTTTCGCCGAGGAACTTTTCAGCCGCTGCCGCAACGGCTTTGCCGAACGAGTAGTCCTGACCGATGATATAGACCTTCTTGACGTCCTGGTTGGCCGCGATCACGTCGGTCAGCGCGTCCATTTTGATATCAGCGTTCGCATCGAAGCGAAAATGCCAGAAATTGCACTTGTCGTTGGTCAGTGCCGGGTCAACGGCGGAATAGTTCAAGAAGAGAACGCGCGCATCGGGGTTGCGCTTATTGTGTTTAGCGACCGCATCGGTCAGCGCATTAGCGACGCCCGAACTGTTACCTTGGACGATGAATTGAATGCCGTCACTGATCGCGCGTTTGAGCTGGATCAGGCTTTCCTTGGGGCTGATCTGATTATCGAGCGGCACCATTTCGAAATTGCGGCCGCCAAGAACACCTCCTTCGTCATTGACCAGTCTTTCGACGGCGAACTCAAACGAGCGGAGGCCCAATTCGCCGGTCGTTGCAAAGGGACCGGTCAAGGGATCGATGAAGGCAATCCGAATGTTGTCGGCGGCATTGGCCTTGGGCAGGACCATGACGACGGACACCATGGCAGCCAAACTCAGCGATACCAGATCATGCATCTTCATATCCGCCTCCCCCGTTTTTGCTGAGCGACAAGCTTATACTAGATTTAGCGAACGTGTCTTCGTTTCTTTGGTCATCCCAAACGTTGCATGCTGGTTGTATCCGGTCCTCGAGATTGGCAGAGGCTCGAAACGCTCAATTGCCTGATCCCGCTGATTAGACCTCTGATCCCTCAAGAAGAGATGCATCTTGATGAGGATCGAAGGCATATATGCTACACCGAAAGTAGAATAATATATATTCTAACTATATGAAAAAATTTGGTAAACTACAAATATTAAGTTGACAAGATCACGGAAATTTCGCATTTGCCGTAGGTTCGTTGTTCAAACAACAAGCCCACTCATCTTTTCAAAACACCACCTATAGTTCGGCATTAGCGACAATCGGCCATGAGCCAACTCATCAAGAGCGGCAAGCCTCGGTTTGGTCTCGACAACGACCTTTTCAAGGCTTTGAGAACAAGAGCGACTGCCGTGATGGCTTTCGTCGTCTTCGCCCTGCTCTCCGTCGTCGGGATCGATCGCTTGAATTCTGGCAACGATCAGCCAAATCTCGGCCTCTTTGGTAAGAAAGTCGACTTTCTGCGTCGGAACCACGACCGATTTAATGTGCTCTTCATCGGGACAAGCACGATCTATCGGGCGGTCGATCCCATTCTTCTTCAGGAGGTGGCGGCAAGCAAAGGCTGCGATGTTCGGGCGTTCAATCTCGGCGTGTCCAAGCTGCGCTTGACTGAGCTTCGCTATATCAAAGAGCAACTGCCTGCTCGGATGATCGGCGACTACGACCTGATCGTGCTCTCGCCGATGGCCGCTTCAGGCATCGAAGTCGCGAACTGGCCGAGCAGCCGGGTTCAGTATTTTTCGGATTGGGCGGGCTACAAGAGCAGTCTGATCGATCTTTGGGAGTACCCGGCAACCAAGAGATTGCCGAGGGTGTTCTACAATGCCTCCCTCCTTACCGGCGCGTTCCTCTACAATCAACTGGGTATCGGCGATCTTACCAATAGCCTGGAAGGCTGGCCAGGAACCGCTGCCGCCAACACGACCGACGACGTGTTCGATGGCGGTGCCCTTGTCGATTTCAGCCGGCACGGCTTCATCGCCCTGGATGACGAGCCCGATGAGCAATTCAAGAGTCGCCGCAACGCCATCTTGAACAACAGCAGCCGTTTCGAAAAGCTCAAGACCTCCGGCCCCGAGATCACGCAGTTCGAAGGACCAGCAGCCGAGCGGGCTTGGCGGCGCTATCAGCGCTCGATGGATTATTTTACCGATCTCGACGTTCCAATCCTGATGTTCCTGCCGCCCATGGTCGCCCGGCGGACCCAGGACAAGGCGCTTGCCGACTACGCGACATCGATGAAAATGCCGCTCCTGAACTACAACCGGATCGACCGCTACCCCGAACTCTTCGATCTCCACTACTGGTTTGATTACTACCACACCAATAAAGCCGGGGCGACCGCTGTTACTCAACAGCTTGGCCAGGATATTTGCTCTTTTATGAATGATAAGGGAGCTTGAACCGTGCTGTTTATCGAGGCGAAATTTCTTGTTTTCTTTCTTATCGTCTTTTTGCTTTATTGGATATTACCCACCCTTTTTCTAAGAAAGTTATTTCTTCTTCTTGCCAGCTACGCGTTCTACGCGGCTTGGGACTATCGCTTTCTTGCCCTGATCGCGGGTTGCACCCTTGTGAATTATTATCTCGGCTCATTGCTGGCCGGCACCAGCCGACCGAAAGCGCGTCGATGGATCTTGATCACCGCGGTCGTCGCCAACATGGGTGTCTTAGGTGTCTTCAAATATTTCAATTTCTTCGCAGAGTCGCTCTATGCGCTGGGCAGCACCCTTGGAGTTGAAGCCTCCTACACCGCCTTGCACATCGTTCTGCCCGTAGGCATCAGCTTTTATCTGTTTCAGACCACCAGTTATGTCCTGGATATCTACAAACAGCAGATCAGACCTTGTGAAAGGCTCTTGGATTTTGCCGTCTATGTCGCGTTCTTCCCCCAGCTGATCGCCGGCCCTATCGTTCGTGCGAGCGAGTTTCTGCCGCAGTTGAAGATGCTTACTTCCCTCAGCGACGTGCGGATGCGGTATTGCCTGTTTCTGTTCGCCGTCGGTTTCTTCAAGAAAGCCTGCGTTGCCGACAATCTCGCCATGTTCGGCGACCCGATCTTTGCTGATGTAAGCGCCCACACAACCTACACGCTCTGGCTTGGTGCGCTCATCTATACCATTCAGCTCTATTGCGACTTCTCCGGCTACTCCGACATGGCCATCGCTCTCGCGGGGATGCTCGGTTATCAGCTTCCCAGGAATTTCCACTTTCCCTATTTCTCCGCCAATCTCGGCGAGTTCTGGCGGCGCTGGCACATCACGCTCTCCACGTGGCTAAGAGACTATGTCTACTTTCCTCTGGGAGGCAGCCTGCAATCCGAAACCAAGACTTATCGCAATCTCTTGATCACTTTCGGTCTGAACGGCCTCTGGCATGGGGCAGCCTGGGGCTTCGTTGCCTGGGGGCTCGGCAACGGTCTCGGTGTTTGCGTCTATCGTGCCTGGTCGAAAAGTAGGTTGGCGCACCAGGTGTCGATACCGAAGCTTGTCGCTGTGGCCATGGTTTTCACCTTCATCGTCCTGGTCCGCGTTCCCTTCCGGACCCCTGATTTAATGAGTGCCTTCGACATGTACAGCATGATGTTCGGCCTTGCTGCCGAGGGTGGCGCTGTCTTGCCTCTGTCGATCGAGCCTGTCCTCGTCGCGCTGGTTGGCCTCCACTATCTCTTCTACCGTTTTCCGATTTTCGAGATGATCCATACGCTACCTAGGGTGGTGTTCGCTAGCGGCATGGGGGTCGCAACAGCCGTCGCTCTCGGGATCTTGCCGGTCGGTTACTCACCGTTCATTTATTTCCAGTTCTAGAACGGACGGCGTGCCCGATTGTTGATGATCGGGATCAGCCTGAGGTGAAATCCCTCGAGGAAATTCAGTATCCGCGACGAAGCCACTTGCCTGCGGCATCGATCATCGCCATGCATGACCAAGCGCAACAGGGATCCCATGCACCCATGACCATCAAGACGATCGCCACCGCCCCATTCGAGGGACAAAAGCCCGGCACCTCAGGCCTCCGCAAGAAAGTCAGCGTCTTCCGGACACCTGGCTACCTCGAAAACTTCGTTCAATGCATCTTTGATAGCCTTGAAGGTGTTGAAGGTAAGACTCTGGTGATCGGTGGCGACGGCCGTTTTCACAACGATGTCGCCATCCAAACCATCATCAAAATGGCGGCTGCGAGCCGCTTCGGGGGTTTGTTGATCGGGCGAGCAGGGCTCTTGTCGACACCCGCTGCGTCGGCGGTGATCCGCAAGAGGCAAGCATTTGGTGGGATCATTCTGTCCGCCAGCCATAATCCGGGCGGGCCCGACGGTGACTTCGGGATCAAATACAATACCGGCAACGGCGGCCCGGCGCCGGAAAGCGTCACCTCCAAGATCTTCGAGGCCACGCGGCGCGTCGAGGCTTACCGGATCGCCGACGTCCCTGACGTCAATCTGAACCGGATCGGCACCGTCGAGGTCGAAGGGTGCAACGTCCACATTATTGATCCGGTTGAAGACTATCAGGAATTGATGGCCACGCTCTTCGACTTCGATAAAATCCGAGACATGTTCACTCAAGGCTTCCGCCTCCGCTTCGATGCCATGAACGCCATCACTGGCCCTTATGCGAGGAGCATCCTCGAACGCTCACTTGGAGCCCTGGCGGGCACCGTGGTGAATGGCGAACCCAAACCCGACTTCGGCGGCCATCACCCCGATCCCAACCCGGTTCATGCCAAGGATCTGGTCGATGCCCTTTCTGGAAACACCGACATTGATATGGGGGCTGCGTCCGACGGTGATGGCGACCGCAATATGATCGTTGGCCAGAATATGGTGGTCAGCCCGTCCGACAGCCTCGCCATTCTTGCTGCCAATGCTAACCTGGCACCCGGATATGAGGAAGGCTTGAGCGGGATCGCCCGCTCGATGCCGACCTCGAAGGCTGCCGACAGGGTCGCCGAAAAACTAGGCGTTTCGTGCTACGAAACGCCTACGGGCTGGAAATTCTTCGGCAATCTGCTGGATGCCGGCAAGATCACCATCTGCGGCGAGGAAAGTGCTGGCACCGGCTCCGATCATGTTCGAGAAAAAGATGGTCTTTGGGCGGTGTTGCTATGGCTCAACATCCTGGCTGTTCGCCGGCAGTCCGTCGCGGACATCGTTAGGGATCACTGGCAGACCTATGGCCGCCATTACTATTCGCGTCACGATTACGAAGCGGTCGACACCGCCGCTGCCGAGGACGTCATGCAGCATCTGCGTGTCCGACTTCCAACCCTGCCTGGTCAACGGCTCGCTACCCTCACGGTCGAAAAAGCCGATGACTTCAGCTACACCGACCCTGTCGACAACTCGGTCACCGACCACCAGGGCATCCGCATCTTCTACACTAACGGTGCTCGTACCATCTTCCGCCTCTCCGGCACCGGAACCGAGGGTGCGACGCTTCGCGTTTATCTGGAGCTGTACGAGCCCGATCCGGCCGGACATGATCAGGAATTGCAGGCAGCTCTAGCACCGGTGATCGAGGCGGCGGAAGTCTTGGCGGAGATCAAGACACGAACGGGGAGGGACGCACCATCCGTTGTGAGCTAGTGCATCGATCCAACCAAACAATTCGGCTAAGGTTAAAAAAAGTTGATGCAAAACCAATGACCTAGAGTGCTGGTAGCTGAACCGTCCGAAGGCGCCAGTGCACCAGGGATGTGACGCGAAAGTTTACTTCCCCCAGCGCTGAAGATTAATCATTGGAATTCTGAAGGTTAAGCTTCGTCTAAAGGAAACTGTCCGTTGTGGTCGCACCACTTGAGCGCTGGTCGTTGAGGACAAAGGTGGCAAGTCGCCGACATGATTGAATGGCCGGTCTTGCTTTATATGGGCGCTGCCGCCTTCCTCACCGCGATCCTGCACAGTGTCGGCGGGTTTGCCGGCGCCTTGATGATGGCGATCGCCTTGGCACCCGCGATCGGCGTCAAGCTGACCGTGCCGATTGTAGCCGTCGCCATGATCGTTTCCCACGGTTCGCGCGCCTGGATGCTGCGCAAGGCGGTCGATTGGGGAGCCTTCGGAACCATCTTCTTCTGCGCGCTGCCGTTCACCCTTGCCGGCGTCTATTTCTACGTCGAGCTTTCGGAGAAAGCGGTCGGCTTGTTTCTCGGCGCCATGCTGCTGATCACCGTGCCGCTCAGGCGTGTCCTCCAGGAACGGAGCATCCAGGTCCCGCGCACCGGTCTTGCCGCCATCGCTGTTCCCTACGGTTTTCTTTCAGGCGCCAGCTTCGGCGTCGGCTTGATGCTCGGGCCTTTCCTCCTGGGTGCCGGCGTGGTCGGCGAGGCGCTGGTCGCCACGGTTGCCGTCAATGGCCTTCTCCTGAACTTGATCAAAACGGCAGCTTTTGGCTTTTCGCCCCTCCTGACCAAAGACCTCACGCTGATCGGTATCGGCCTTGGTCTTTGCACCATGCCAGGACATCATATCGGCCGGATCATTCTGCAACGCACCCCCATTCGCATCCACACGCTCTTCCTTGAAGCCTTCATGCTCATAGGTGCCATATATTTTTTGCACAAAGGCCTGTCTTGAGTAGACTGTCATCATTCTGTCATTTACATCGAAGTGCGATCAAACTTTCGCCCTAAAGGGAAAACTCGAGCGCTTCGGGACCAGCCCGTTAGTGTCGGCTTCATGGGGTTTTTGGTGACGATATTGACGAAGTTTTTTCCTGAGCGAGGCGTGCGGATCGTTTTCCTCGCGCTTATCCTTGCTCAGTTGCTGCTGATCTCTTGTCACATTGGCGCCATTATCTTGGACACGGTGGCGCCGTCTGAGCGTACTGCCATCTTCCGTGAGTTCTTTGAGTTGAGCACGGAAGGCAACGCGCCGACCTGGTTTTCCAGCTTCCTGTTCACGCTGATAGGACTGGCTTGCGGTGCAGTATATTGGGCCGAAGGAAGTGCTACGCTCAAACCTGCCGTCGCCAGGAAATCCAGACCTGCTTGGCTGCTGTTTGCCGTGTTGTTCTTGTTTCTATCATTCGACGAAACGTCGCAGTTGCATGAGCGTCTGGATTGGGTAATGTCAGGGCTTGCCGAAGGCGGCCATGAACTGACTTCAGCTGCTGATGAACCTGCTGAAGCCTTGCCTTTTTACAGGTATCTGCTGATCTACGTCCCGGTCCTGGGCGTGTTGGGTTTGACGATGGCCGGGTTTGTCATCCATCGATTTCAGCGACCAAGGACAGCTTTTCTTTTTTTGGCTGGCATGACGGGCCTTGCCCTGAAACTGATCATCGAAAGCTTTGAGAAATGGTCGCTTTCGAAAACCTGGTTCGACCATTCTATCTATCTCGAGGCTGTCATTGTCGAGATGAGTTGTCTCTTTACGGGAGCAACGCTCATCCTAACCTCACTGTTAAGCCATCTTTTCAGGCTGGCCGAGGGCTTTATGATGCTCCGAAGGTCGTCGGTCAAAGCAGCAACACCCGTCTCCTGACCTGATATCAACTCGAAGGCAATGAAATATCCGGACAGCGTCCCGGACGAACTCTCGGAGTGTGACCCGATTTGAGCCATCATGATCGTGCCCTGGAGCCAACGCTGCCTGCACGCGGGGCCGCGGTCAGCTGGCGGCGTTCCTGGTTTGTCGATCGTGGCGTCGACCTGGTCATCTTCCTTTGGTTGTTTCTTGCAAGTGAAACCATATTGCCTTTGTTGATGATACAAGGGCAGGAAGACCTGTCGGATAGTCAGAAACTCATTCTTCAAAACCTGCTCAAGCCATTTGTCATTTTTTCATGTCTGTTTTTGATGTTTCAATTTAAAAAAATCACACTTGTCCTCATGAAACAAAAAATTCTATTGGCAATTATTTTTTGGATGTGGCTATCTTCTTTTTGGTCTTTGGACTATGAAGTCACCGTTCGTCGTTCTTTATTGCTAAGCTCAACTATTATCATAGCTTGTTTTGTAGTTTTAAGATACTCTTTCGAAGAAATTATGAAAATATTGTTCGCAATTACAATTTTTGTTTTTGTTTTTAGCGTCTATTTTATTGTCGTTGATCCATCTTTAGGCTTTAATCCTGATGGCAGAGGCGCTCGTGGCGCCTTTATGCACAAGAACACGCTGGCGAATTTCCTTGTTGTGGGCATTGCCGTGTCGGCAGCGGTGCTTCACTCGCGCCTGGTGCCGCGTCTCCTCGGATACAGCATGTTGACCTTGTCGCTGGTTCTCCTGGTTCTGGCGAACTCAACAACGGCCCTTCTTATAGTAGCGGTCATGTTTGCCGTCTATTTGATGATCGAAGTCAAGGCGAAAATCCCCTTCAGATATTTTGCCATGCTGTTGGCCTTTGTTGTTTCAGCAGCATTGTTTTCTTCAATGCTGCTGATTGCAAACATTGAAGAGGTCTTTTCGTTACTCGGGCGAGATACGACACTAACCGGACGGAACGAGGTATGGAACTATGCCCTCGATATGATCAGCCAGCGACGGTGGTGGGGCTATGGTTATTCCGCCTTTTGGGAATCGGAACCAATACTCAGCTATGTCACCCAAACGCTGAACTGGCATATCACGCATGCCCACAACGGCTATCTCGAGGTCTGGCTCGAGCTTGGGCTGATCGGGCTCGGTTTGATGATTGTCTTTCTTCTCATCAGTGTAACGCGCGTAATTTTCGGCAATCTTCCCCATAACGTTGTCGTCTTTGTACTACCGTTTTTCGTTGGCATGATTGTCAGCGACTTTGCGGAGACCCATCTATTTGTATACAAGCACTTTGGATGGATGGTTATGCTCATCTTCGTGTTTCTGACCACTCCTGGCTTGAAAGGCATCAAGAGCAGGCAGGGAAGACAGGCTTGAACGGCCACGATGCGTTTCGTTTTGGTCACGATAACCGACGACAGCCAAAAAATGGCAAGGCTTCCCCCCTTTCGCCATCAGGAAGCTAAAGGTCGTAGACTTTCCGCTAAAATACAGTAGCACCGGAGCCGTCGCCGCGCACCGCCGGCAGCAGCATGAATTCCCAAGGGCTCGGCATGTCGCCGCAGCTTACTTCGATCACTACAGGCCCATCCTGCTTGAAAGCTGTTTGCAGCGCGCTGCGCAGCGCTTCCGGTGATGTGGCGTGCATGCCGGTGGCACCAAAGGATTTCGCCAGTTTGACGAAGTCCGGGTTGGCAAGGTCGGTCGCGATCAGGCGATTGCCGAACATCTGCTTTTGGATGCGGCGGACATTACCGAAAGCACCGTCGTTGAAGACGATCATCACCAACGGCAAATTGTGCTGCACGGCAACCGCCAGCTCCTGGACGTTGAACATGAAACCGCCGTCGCCATTGAGCGACACCACGCGGACATCGGGCCTCGCCATCTGAACGCCGATCGACGTTGCCACACCCCAACCGAGCGTGCCCTGATAACCGCTGCAGATGAAGGTTCGAGGTCGGTACACCGGAAATGAGATACGGGCGACGTAGCTCGCCTGCACCAGCTCATCCACCAGGATGCCGTCCTCCGGCAGTTCAGCACGGATCACTTCGAGATAGCCGAGCTGCGGCTGCAACTTGGCCATCTTTTCGGCGAAGGTATCTTTAAGGGCTTCGAGCTCGTCGGTCCGCGACGGTCGTTTGTCCATGTGCTTCGGCAAGCACTCGATCAGGGCGCGAAGCGTCTTCTCCGCGTAGCCGATCATGGCGACGTCGGGGGAACGGATCCGGTCGATCTCGACTCGTACGCGGGCCCCGACGCGCGCAGCACGACGATCTCGCCGCCGCTCGGGTCCGCCGCGCCGATTCGCGCGAGCCGATCCAGGAGGACCCCGGTGTCGTCGCGATCGAGCGCGATACCGTCGGCGATCGCGACCGCCTGGGCCTGAACCCGCGCCCGCGCGCCATCGCGCTCGGTGGCGACGACGACGCCGGCCTGCCACCACGCGATCGCGCCGATGACGAGCACGACCACCACGGTGTACGCGGCGAGTTGGCCTCAACCTATGTCGCGCACGGCAGCTCCGGCGGGGTGGCTTCTACTTCAGCTCCCCGCGGACCGCGCGCTCGACGGCGGTGATCCGATCGGTAATCTCGCGCAGCCGCTCGCCGACCGCGTCGAGCGCCGCCAGGGCCACGCGCGCCCCGAGCTCCGGCTTCTGACGCAGCAATTCCTGGAACCGCTCGCGGGTGAGCACGAACACCCGGGTCGCGGTGACGGCGCGCACGGTCGCGAGCTTCTGCGGCTGGCGAGCGAGGGCCAGCTCCCCGAAGTAGCCCCCCGGGCGGATGTCGAGGAGCGTCGTCTTGCCGCGGGTCATGCGCACCTGGCCGGACACGACGAGGAAGAACCCCTGGGCGACCTCGCCCTCGGTCACGATGACCGCACCGTTGTCGTAGACGATCTCCTCGAGGTACGGCGCGATCGTGAGCAGCTCGGGCTGCGTCATCTCCTTGAACAGGAACACGTCGCGCATGACATCCGCGACGGCCTCGATCGGCTCGTCGCCGGGCTCGGCTTCGAGGGCGAGGAGCACGGCCGACAGGTTGTCCGGCGCACCTGCGGCGATCGCGAGGTCGAACATCCGCTGGATCGTGCCCTTCAGGTCGTCGGGCTTGATCGCCGCCGCGATCGCCTCGTCGCTGATCGCGCGCGGGAGGCCGTCCGACGTGAGCAGGAGCAGATCGCCGCCGGCCAGCCGGACCTCGGCGAGATCCGAGTCGACCTCGATCCCGGCGCCGAGGACCTGGTACAGGATGCGCCGATCCGGGCTGTCGAGGTACTGGGCGCGGCTGATCTTCCCGCGCCGGAGATGCAATTCGGCGATCGTGTGGTCTTCGGTCAGCTTGGTGAGGCTGCCCTCGCGCCACAGGTACGCGCGCGAGTCGCCGACGTGCGCCACGTAGGCGTAGTTGCGCACGATCGTGCCGATGCACAGGGTCGACCCCATGCCGGGTCGCTGCAAGCGCGACGACTCCCGCTGGACCTCGCGGCTGCAGGTGTTGAACAAATCGTCGAACAGGCGCCCGAGACCGAGCCGCGCACTGGTGGAACGATCGTCCGAAACCTTCAGGTTCGCGGCTTGCAGTGAATCGGCGCTGCGCTTGACGATGTCGAGCACCAGCCCCGCGGCCACGTCCCCCGCGCCCGGACCGCCCATCCCGTCCGCGACGGCAAAGACAGGGGTTCTTGGGCATGCGGAGCACGGCGTCTTCGTTGCACAACAGCGAGGGCGCCGAGGGATTGGTAATATCAAGCGCATAGTAGCCGCGCCCGCCGCCATTCAGCCCCCCCACCAGGATGGTTTTCCAGACGGGGTCATCGGCCGTACTGACGGTTGCAGCATAATTCGTGTTGTTGCAATTAGCCGTACAGATATCGGTGGTAACCGGGCTGCCGTTGACAAAGTTTGCATGCAATGTGCCGTAATTCTTGTCGGCCAGCTTCCACATGTTCGGGATCACCATGCTGGGCACATAAGCCCAGCGCTCTATACCCGTATCGGCGGCAAAGGCATGCATCATGCCGTCGTTTGCCCCCATATACACGTTCGCGGCACGGGCAGCTTGTGCGGCGACAAAGTCGCTGTAACCGGGATAGGGATAACTGAATACCGGCGCGCCAAGATAGGCCGGCTGTGATTCCAGTGCATCGCCCAACACCGCATCCCGGGCACGATACAGCTGGTTGGCAACCGTCGCCACATTGGCTTCATAGCCTTTCTGACCGCGCAGATAATTGATCAGATTGGTTCCTGCCGCCGCGCTCTGCTGCGCGGACGTCAGCAATGGCCACTGCGTCAAGGTATTGATATGCGCTATCGAGAAGTTTGCCGGATTCGCCGTGGCATAAGCGGCATCGAAAGGCGTGAGTGCGGAGCCGTTAGCCGTATAAATAGTGCGTGTATCGCTGGCAGCGCCGACCATGGAAGCCAGCGTGCCGGTACAGGCTGTCGCCAGCGGAACATGGCAACCTGATGGGATCAGCGCACCGCTCGCATCATAAGTATTCGCCGGTACCAGATAGCCTCCCGTGCAAGAGCTGACGCCGGGCGTGACGCAATCATAAATCGTGGTGCCGCCGGTATTGTCGCTAAAAATGGCACTCGGTGCAGCGCAGGTCGTCGCCACCACATCTTCGGCACACCAGCTGGCATTTTCACTCACCACGCCGGTATCCACATTGATACCGCGCGCTTCAAGGTTGCCTTTCCAGGCCACCGTGGTGTAGCTGGCGACATAGGCATAATTGTTGCCTGCCACGGGATTGAGCGTACTGGTTGCCGCAGCCGCGGCTGAACCCTTGCGCGAGTTGATGCCGGCCAGTGCGCCTGCCAGACCTGATGCCAGGGTGGCAGGATTGGTCGCGCTGAAATAAGCGCCATGCCCGTTGACCGCGGCATGCCACAAGTCATCGATATTGGCCAGACAACCATTGCTGCCGGTTGAGGAATTCGTGCAGGTCCCTGCCGTATCGGTCATGCCGGGAATCGGCCAGTTACAGGTTGTTCCGTCGGCCTGCCATGAGCAGATGGGGGGATTGGCTGCCGAGTTGGCCGTATAACCCTGTTTGACGGATACATAGTCGCCCGTCGTATCGGCCACATAGCTGGAAGAATAATTCATCCAGCCGCTCGCGCCCAGCCCCAGTGTAAACGTCGTCATGTGTTGTTTGACGTTGTTATCCGTGCCGCTGATGAACACGTTATCCGTACACAAGGTACACGTACCGGGGCGCAGATCGGTCTGGTAATAATACATCGCCACGTCAGCCAGATTGTCGCTGGTGCCGCCCACACTTCCCGGCGTTGTAACAGGACTGCCCGATTGCACGCGCGCGCTGGGGTTGGGGCTGGGCAGCGTCACTGAACTGCTGCAGCTGCCCGATACCGTGGGCGAACCGTTATTGACCCATGAACAGGTCTCCGCACCCGTCACCCCGCCTGCGGTCGTCACGCTGCATGTGCCTGTCTGCGGCTGGGTCTGCAATTTTTTCTTGCCGCTGCTGCAGGATGATTTGGCAGCGCTATAGACATCATGCG